>JAFGLM010000016.1 GCA_016928055.1 Gammaproteobacteria bacterium | reverse complement strand
CTTTAAATCGGTTTATGATTGAATTCGAAGGCCGGATCAGTGATTATGTTTAAACCCAGTTACACAGAATTATTTACAGGGTCACTTCATCAACCGTAATAGACTGAAGCAGCATTTCTGAATCGAGTTTATCTTTTTTATACTGTTGTATTTTGATGGGTACAAAACCCTTGTCAGTATCGAACCATAATAGCGTTTGTCGTGAGCCGTGATTGTATACAACCTTAAGTGCCTGATGTTGGCCGACCGCTGTATTGATGGTTTCGATCGCTTCAACCGAATAATGCTGTTGTTTGAGCTCACCGTCGTCAATAACCCGGTAATCAAGATTTTTTAAGCCTTGTCTGAGGTCATGCATGAGTGCGACCTGTAATGAGCAGTTGTCCCACAGTCCATTTTCAATCGCAATGTCGAACTCGCTGTCACCCAATATTACCGATGCTGTACCCAGTTGTTGATTATAACTAATTTGCATATCCTGTATTTTTGCATCAGGTTTGCCGGAGTACAGTCGTTGATACTGTCTGGGTTGAAGCTGGTTATTGCGCCAGTCGACGATGCTTTCTTCATTGATAGGTGTGTTGCTGACCAGAGCCGCCACGCCCTTCGGCTTCGCGTTTGCAGAAAAAACATATTGTGCATCTTGTTGTATTAGTTGATAACGTATTTGCGCAATATTGAATCCTCTCTTACGCAAAACAAATTCGGTTGTAAAGGGCTTAAGAGATGTGGTTTGATCTGTTTCATCTTTGTCGGCGCGAGCATCTGCGCAAGTCAACAGCATCAAGATCAGCAGACTATGCAGTAACCAATCAGGTTGGAAGTGGATTTTGTGCATCACTGATATCCTGCAAGATAAGTGGTTGCGTCAGCGGCTTGCCGTCGAATTCGATTTGATCGTTCCGCATGCGTAAACGTTTTTGTGCATACCAGGTTACGACCATCGGGTAGATAATGTGTTCATTTTTCAATACCCGTTTAGCTAATGTATCTTCGTTATCATTAGCGAATACCGGGACCCGCGATTGAATGATGATCGGGCCGCCGTCCAGTTCATCGGTTACAAAGTGGACACTACAGCCATGAATTTTGTCACCCGCATCGAGAACGCGTTGATGGGTATGCAGGCCGCGATATTTTGGCAACAGGGAAGGATGAATATTAATCGCGCGGCCCTGAAAATGCTGCACGAATCGTGGCGTTAAAATGCGCATAAAACCGGCCAGGACAAGTAAATCAGGTTTGGATGAATCAATATTTTCTATGAGTGCATCGTCGAATGAATCTTGATCGGGGAAATTACGATAATCAATACACGCAGCACGAATGCCGGCATTTTTCGCGCGTTTAAGACCATAGGCATCGGCGTGATTTGATATAACCGCAGCAATTGAGAATTGTCGCTCGCGTAGGGAGACATCTATCAAGGCTTGAAGGTTGGAGCCGCGGCCGGAAATCAGAACAACAACGGATGCTTTTTCAGTGCTCGTCATTTATTTCGAGGAGTGATTCGCACCACTGTATTGCTATCGCTCATCTGCTCGATACAGCCAATTTGAATCGGTTGTTCGCCGGAGTTGGAAAGTGTATTCATCGCGGAATCCAACTCTTCATCCGCTACGCAAATGACAAATCCAATGCCGCAGTTGAAAGTGCGCCAGTATTCTGTTTGATCAAGATTGCCTTCCTCAACCAGCCAGTTGAACACCGGTAAAGCGGGCCATAGATTTTCATCCAGTACCGCCTGCATGCCGACCGGTAAAACTCGAGGGATGTTTTCGGTCAAGCCGCCGCCGGTAATATGCGCCATCGCTTTGGGGCGACATTGTTGCAGGAGCTGCAGGATGGCTTTGACGTAGATGCGGGTCGGATGTAGCAGTGCCTTGCCGAGCGTCGTTTCACCGCAGCGCTGGTCGAGATCCGCCTGTGAGCGCGCAATGATTTTTCGTATCAGGGAATAGCCGTTAGAGTGAGGTCCGGAAGACGGCAGACCGATCAGTTTGTCACCCGGTTTAACTGATTCGCCGGTGATGATTTCTTCACGTTCAACGACCCCCACGGCGAAGCCGGCCAGGTCATAATCATCTTTACTGTACATGCCGGGCATTTCGGCCGTTTCACCGCCGATAAGCGCGCAGCCGGCCATTTCACATCCTCTGGCGATACCGGCGATAACGGCTTCAGCGGTATCCAGCTCAAGTTTGCCGGTGGCATAGTAATCCAGGAAAAACAGTGGTTCCGCACCACTGACCAGAATATCGTTTACGCACATGGCAACCAGGTCAATGCCGATACTATCGTGTACACCGAGCTGTATTGCCAGTTTGAGCTTGGTGCCAACCCCATCTGTTCCGGAAACCAGTATCGGCTGCCGGAATCGATCTACGGGCAGAGCAAATAATCCGCCAAAACCACCCAGACCACCGATGGTTTCGGGTCGCTGAGTCCGTTGTACGTGGGGTTTGATGCGTTCGATCAGCTCACCCCCGGCATCAATATCGACACCGGCATCACGGTAACTGAGGGGAGAGTGTTTGTGATTATCTGGCATTTAAAAAAATAACTGTGATTACTGGAAGATGCGATTGTACACATTGCAGTGCGAGTAAGTAAGATTGGGGTGTTCTAAAGCGGGCCATTCATGCGTAAATTGTAATTAGGCAACTGTTCAATATCGATGGGCGACGGTACACTATGCCGCGCGCAATACTCTTCTAGATAAAACAAACTGTTATGACTAAATCAACTCTTTGTGGCCGATTGCTTTTCTCACTATTGCTGGCAGTCATCGTTTTCAGCCCGAACTTTTTTGCGGTGGCAGCACCATCAATTGGCACTGATATTTATTCTGCCGACGTTGAATTGGCAGATGGTACATCAACTGCACGGCAGGACGCTTTCAAACAAGCGCTTGCCAAAGTACTGATTAAGCTATCAGGCACAAGGGAGATTCTTGAGGAACCTGCGAGCGGAAAAATTATTGAGGATGCGCCCCGCTATGTGCAGTCCTATCGTAAAAACAAAGCATCAGAGAGCACTTTTCCCGACTTATCATCAAATCCGGCCGGCAATACTATTCTGCATGTCGATTTTGATGGCCCTGCGCTGGAACGTGCATTAGTCGCAGTCGGTCTGCCGGTGTGGAGCGGTACGCGACCATCAACTTTAGTCTGGTTGGCTGTCGAGGATAGTCAACGCCGATATATCCTTGCAGAAAATTCGAAATCGGTTGTTTTGCCGATATTGCAGCAGGCGGCGGCAGAGCGTGGCTTACCAATCATCATTCCATTAATGGATCAAACAGATCGACAGCAAGTTGAATATATCGATATCCGGGGAGGATTCGGTAGTCGATTGCAACAGGCAACCGAGCGTTACAATGTGCCCATCATACTGGTTGGCGCACTGCAATCTTCTGGCAGTAGTGGCTGGACGGTGAAATGGACAGTTATGTGTGAAAGTATCAGTAGTAGTTGGGTTGAATCAAACTTGCCGTTGGCACAGGTCATGCGGTCTGGTATTGACGGTTTGGCGGATATCCTGTCGTCACGCTATGCATTTGTTTCAACGCCGGGAGGTCAACTTTCAGAATATGTACTGGCTGTTGATCAGGTAACAACGTTGCAGCATTATGCGATAGTTCTCAGCATCTTGCAGAAACTGGTATTCGTTGAGAGCGTTACCTCCATTCGTGCAAAAGGTTCACAAGTCTATTACCGGGTATCCATGCATGGACAATTGCAGGAGCTGGCTCGGGCGCTGGCGTTGGCCAAGCAGTTACAGGAGCTTGATGTGGTCCCCAGGACTGATGTTGTACCCACTAATCCAGACCATGCTGAGACTGGCGGTATTCCCGATCGATATAAAACCGATTTGTATTTTACTTTTAATCCGTAGTAGCGCGATTACCTGTCCATTTCCCTTGTAACCGATATGCAGTTACCGCTAGCGATTGAATTTCCCGAGAGCGCAACGTTTGATTCCTTTCAGGCTGGCTCAAACCGCTTGTTAGTGGAGTTAATTAAAAAAACCGTAAGTAACAGTGGTGAGTTACAGCTGTATATTTGGTCCGCCACCGGTATGGGCAAAACTCATTTATTGCAGGCCGCGTGTCGTGCAGCGTCAGAGCAGGGACGTAAAGCCTGTTATTTGCCCTTTAGTGTGATGAGTCAGCATAGTCCGCAACTTCTTGAAGGGCTGGAAACACTCGATCTGATAACCATTGATGATCTGGATCAGATCGTACCCGTCGATGGATGGCAACAAGCTGTTTTTTCACTCATTAATCGCTGTCGTGCCGGCGCGGTCCCGATCGTTTTTGCAGCACGCTGCAATATCGGGGAATTAAGTCTGAATCTGGCTGATCTTAGATCACGCCTGGCCTGGGGGCCGTTGTTTGAGATCAAGGCATTGAGTGATCTTGACAAAATAAAAGTATTACAGGCGCGTGCCAGGCAACGGAGTCTGGAGCTGAGTAACGAAGTTGGCCAGTATTTATTGAGTCATTATCCGCGTGATATGTGTCAATTGTGTGATTTGCTGGATACTTTGGACAAGGCATCGCTTGCGGCTCAGCGCCGGTTAACCATCCCGTTTGTAAAAACGGTGCTGGAGTCCCGCTGATTAATCTGATTTGGCTTAAAGATCAAGCCATATCCATATATGCAACAATCCTAATTTCGCGAAATATCTTTGTGACAGGTGATTTGATGAAAAAAGCGCGATTGATATCAGTCAATGCCTGTCATCTACTGCAAAACATCGATTATGTCACAGTTTTAAGTCGGTTCTTTGAAAACCACTTATCTGTTAAGGCTACCGCTTGACAGCGTGCTACAGGAAGGGTAGTTTTCCCGTTTGGTGATAACGATTTTGGCCATCCAGATTCCCTGGGAGAATTAAAATATGAAAATGATGAGTTGGTTAAAAAGCTTGGGTATTCTTGCTTTAGTGCTGGGTTTAGCGGTTGGTTGTGCCAGTACTCCTGAGCCCACTGATGACAATGAACGCTTGGCTGCGGAAGCCATTGCCTCTGCACAGTCAGCGATTGAAGAAGCTGCGGCGTTGGGTGCTGAATGGCGTGATGCACAAGCGGTTCTGGACGAAGCAAAAGCGGCTTATGAGGCTGCGGATTACCCTACCGCGATAGAATTGGCTAATAAAGCCGAAGCCATGGCGCGTCAGGCTATTGCCGATGCGCAGGTTCCTGGAGAATCGTCAGCCGGCTCCTATGAGGTCGTCGCTGGTGATAATTTGTGGGATATCGCAGGTAAAGGCTCGGTTTATGGCGACCCGTTCCGTTGGCCGCTGATTTACAAAGCCAATAAAGCCAAGATCAAAGACGCTGATCTGATTTACCCCGGACAGGTATTTGATTATGAAGTATCTCCTTCAGCTGGCGATGTGGAAGCAGCTGTAAGTCATGCTAAATCACGCGGTGCCTGGTCAGTTGGCTCGGTCGAAGCGTCGGACGAAGCTTATTTGGCGCGTTAATAGATATATTTAATTTTTTAAATAGTAGTGTTTTGAAGAAGGGGGGCCAGGTGCCCCCCTTTTGTTTTTGTTTATCCAGTCATTGAAGAGGAAGAGAGTCGTGCAATGCCGGCGTTTCTGGGTTTCCGGACGTGTACAAGGTGTCTGCTTCAGAACCTCGACACGGTCACGTGCCCTGCATTTGGGTCTGAGCGGCTGGGTACGTAATCTCATCGACGGCAGGGTTGAAGTGTTTGCCTGTGGTGATCAACAGCCATTGACCGATTTTGAGCGTTGGCTGAACGACGGTCCCGAACTGGCCAGAGTGGATTCTGTTATCGCGATAGAAATGGATTATGTGAAATATGACGGTTTTGAGATACGCTAGGAAAGCTCTGTTGTTGCTGGACTTAGGAGGGTTATGTGTTTGAAGCTGCATCCATAACACGGGATAGTAATCGTCTCGATGCGATTGCGTTGTTAAATCAGCTCGAGCAGCAAGGCTTCCTTAGCCAGGACAAAGCTGCCTTAATGCGTAATGTTATTCGGCCGGAAGATTGCAGGGCGAAGGGCGCGATTGAATTATTGGCCAGCAAACAATTACCCAATGCCAAAAAGCCTGTACAGAAACTCAATCTTGATTTTCTATGTAAGTGGCTGGCGGAAAACGTTGGCCTTGAATTTTTTACCATTGATCCTTTGAAAATCGATGTTGATGCTGTGACTAAGGTAATGTCATACGCTTATGCGCAACGATTTGGCGTATTGCCGGTCAAGGTAACTTTGGATACCGTCATCATCGCCACCGTAGAGCCTTTTGATATCGAATGGGGCAGGGAGATTTCCCGGATCGCAAACAAAACAATATCACTGGTGATAGCGAATCCGGATGATATTCGGCGCTACCAAGTCGAACTCTATAATCTGTCAAAGAGTGTTCAGCACGCAAAAAATTTGCATGAATCCGCTATCAGCCCGATACAGAATCTTGAACAGCTTGTTGAGATGGGGCGTAAGGATAAACTCGACGCCAATAGTCAGCACGTCGTCAGTATTGTTGATTGGTTACTGCAGTATGCATTTGATCAGCGTGCCAGTGATATTCATCTGGAACCGCGCCGTTTGGTGGGGAATGTGCGTTTTCGGATAGACGGGGTGATGCATAAAGTTTATGAAATGCCACCCGTCGTTATGACGGCAGTAACCAGCCGTATCAAGATTCTCGGTCGTATGGATGTCGCGGAGAAGCGTCGTCCACAGGATGGTCGTTTAAAGACCAAGGATCAAGGTGGCGGCGAGGTGGAATTGCGTTTGTCTACCATGCCGACCGCTTTTGGCGAAAAGTTGGTGATGCGTATATTTGATCCGGAAGTTGTCTCCAAGGGCTTTGAGGATTTAGGGTTCAGCAACCAGGATAGCGAAAAATGGCAAAGTATGATCAGCCAGCCTAACGGTATTATTCTGGTAACAGGTCCTACCGGTTCAGGAAAAACAACCACGCTGTACTCATCGCTGAAGATGCTGGCAACGCCTGAGGTAAATGTTTGTTCGGTCGAAGACCCGATTGAAAATATTGAACCGAAATTTAATCAGATGCAGGTGCAGCACAATATTGATCTGGATTTTGCATCTGGAGTCCGTACTTTATTACGTCAGGACCCGGATATTATTATGATCGGAGAGATACGTGATCTGGAAACCGCGCAAATGGCGATACAGGCTTCCCTGACCGGGCATCTTGTTTTATCCACCTTGCATACCAATGATGCAACATCCGCCATTACCCGCTTGCAGGAAATTGGTGTTCCATCTTATTTAATCAACGCTACTTTACTGGGTGTGATGGCGCAGAGACTGGTGCGAACCTTATGTCCCAAGTGTAAAAAGCCGGCCCAGCTGGATGAGAATGCCTGGAAAGGTATGCTAAGCCCATGGAAAACGGCGATGCCAAAAACGGTATATGAGCCGGTTGGCTGCCTGGATTGTCGTCAAACCGGTTTTCGCGGTCGCATCGGTTTATACGAAATATTTATCATGAGCGATGCCCTGAAGACCATGAACAAGCCGAATATGGACTTCACGGAATTTCGCAAACTGGCAGTGAAAGAAGGTATGTTGCCTTTACGCCTGAGCGGCGCACAAAAAATTGCGGCCGGCTTGACGACCATTGCCGAAGTGCTGAAAGTGACACCGCCCGCGTCGGGATTTGGTAACTAGCGAAAGAGTGTGTTTAATTAATTTCGAAACCATCGTTCGCTTAACGCGGTAAATACTTTATCCGGATAGTGTCGTTTACCGTGACTGCCGTTATAGCGCGCCAATGCACGGTGCAGATTGCCTTTTTCCATATCCAGATAGTATTTCAATATCGTGCAACCAATACGTAAGTTGGTGGTAATGTCGAACAGATTTGCCTGCGGTTGTTTTAATTCCCGCAACCAAAAAGGCATGATCTGCATGAGCCCCAGCGCACCGGCTTTTGAAATGGCGAAGCGATCAAAACCGCTTTCAACTTCCATCACTGCCAATACCAGCTCCGGTGCCAGATCAGCACGAGTTGCTTCGTAATGGGTGGCACGCAATATTGTCAGGCGTTCCCTGTCGTCGGAGACGCGTAACTTGAGACGAGTGGACATATCGGTGAGCCATACCTCCGCCTCAAATCGATCTTCAAAGCTGTCCGTTGATTGAATAGCGTGTTCAAGCAGTTCGCGCAGTTCAGGTGTGATTGCCCGCTGCTCTTGTTGCGCGTAACTCGTTGAGCAAAAAAAGCCTGGCCATAGCACGATGATTACTGTGAAGATGTGTAAACGCATTTCGCCATCAAACCGTTTAATCCAGAATTATGCCGCGCAATTGATCAGTGATGTTGTCTAACGGCAACTTCGTGTCAACGTTACCATCCCGGCTTTTATACTCAATCATTCCTTCATCCAGTCCCTTTTCGCTGAGAACAAGACGATGAGGAATGCCGATCAGCTCCATATCGGCAAACATGACTCCGGGTCGTGCCTGACGATCATCCAGCAACACATCAAAACCGGCATCAACGAGTTGCGTATAAAGACCGTTTACAGCGTCGGCCAGCCGTTGTGATTTATGCATATTGATAGGCAGCAGGGCAATTTGAAACGGTGCAATGGGTTTCGGCCAGACGATACCCTGAGCATCGTTGTTTTGCTCAATCGCCGCCGCAACAATGCGCGTTACACCAATACCGTAACAACCCATTTGCATTACAACCGATTTACCGTCTTCGTCCAGCACGGTTGCGTTCATAGCTTTACTGTATTTTTCACCGAGTTGGAAAATATGGCCAACTTCCACTCCGCGGACAATTTGTAATGTACCTTTACCATCCGGACTGGGGTCGCCCTCTACTACATTGCGTAAATCAGCCGATTTCGGTAATGGCAGATCGCGTTCCCAGTTCATATCCTGCCAATGCTTGCCAACCTGGTTCGCGCCACAGACAAAATCGGCAACCTGTAAGGCAGCGTAGTCGGCGATAACCGGGATAGCTAAATCTTTTGGTCCGATAAATCCCGCCGGACTGCCGGTAAGTGCTTTTATTTGATCGTCATCGATGAAGCTAAGGGGTTGTGCGACTTCCGGAAGTTTGGCTGCTTTTATTTCATTTAGGCTATGATCGCCACGTAACACCAAGGCGACTGCTTCTTGCTCGGCACCTTTAACCAGCAGCGTTTTAAGACAGCGTTTGGCGTCCAGTTTCAGGTGTTTTGCCACTTCTTCGATGGTTTTTTGTGTCGGCGTATCAACCAGTTTGGTTTTAGCCGTTGCGGTGGGTCTTTTATCCGATGCTGGTATGGTAGCGGCCAATTCCAGATTGGCGGCGTAATCGCTTGCAGTTGAAAACGCGATGGCGTCTTCTCCACTTTCTGCCAGCACATGGAATTCCACTGATGTATTGCCGCCTATGGCGCCGGAATCGGCGGCTACCGCTCTAAATTTCAGCCCAAGTCGTGTAAAAATCTGACTGTAGGTGGCATGCATCTGGTTAAATGTTTGCTGCATTGAAGCCTGATCAATATGAAATGAATAGGCGTCTTTCATCAGAAATTCCCGTGCTCGCATAACGCCAAAACGCGGACGCACCTCGTCGCGAAATTTCAGTTGGATTTGATAGAAGTTAACCGGCAATTGCTTGTAACTGCTGAGTTCACGCCTGGCATAATCGGTAATGACTTCTTCATGGGTAGGGCCGTAACAATACTCGCGATCATGCCGATCTTTGATTCGCAGCAACTCGGGTCCATATTGAGCCCAACGCGTTGATTCCTGCCATAGCTCTGCGGGTTGCACGGTTGGCATGAGTAATTCCAGTGCGCCGGCACGATCCATTTCCTCGCGAATGATATTTTCAACCTTACGCAATACGCGCAAGCCCAATGGCATCCAGGTATAAAGACCGGCAGCGAGACGCCGGATAAGGCCTGCACGTAACATCAACTTATGGCTGATGATTTCTGCGTCGGCGGGAGTTTCTTTTATGGTTGATAAGGGGAACTGGCTGGTTCGCATTGTGTAATGATCTTTTTTGTTTAATTATTCGTGCATTCTTTCTGAATGCGTTCCTGGGTTGATTTAATATTTGCCTGGCGTTGCTCTTCGGTGATCACAACGGGTTCCTTGCCTTCACTCTGGTCGCGGACACGGGGATTATTCTGCAGGGTTTCAAGATTTTTTCTGAGAGTTGCACAGATCTCGTCTCGCTTTTTCTTTTCCTCGAGCGCTTGTTGACCTTCTTTTTCAACCAGCAGGCGATCTTCACGCCTCCCGGCAAACGCTTCTGCACGTTCCCGTAATTGATTCATCGCTTCTACAGGGTCTTCCGGCGAGCGTGGCGCGCCGCTCAGACGTTCAGCCCGTATACCTTCCGGTGGCGGTGTTTGTGAATAGACCGTTTGGCCATCGGCGTCTTTCCATTTGTATATTCTTTCCGCCCAACCATCGGTTAAGGCAAGAGTCGTAACGACGGAAAGCATCAGCAGAACGCACTTTCTGGATGTGAACAGGGACGTCATGATATGTCACTTCTTATTAAAAGCTCGAGTTGGGATGATTATACCTTAGCCGCAGACGAAATCTGCCCCAACGCGTATACTTGCACGAATCTGAATTCGTTTACACCTCAGCGGTCATCAAACAGGATTAATCCGTAGCATGTGGCAGTACATCAAACAATGGTATACCCAATATTTTTCTGATCCGCAGGCGATCATCTTGGCATTGGTGTTACTGGCAGTTTTTGCCGTTATTGTTGTCTTCGGTCAGATTATGGTACCGGTGATTACCGCAGTCGTGTTGGCCTATATTCTGGAGGGTCTGGTTTCCAGGCTGGAGTCACTCAAAATCCCACGCCTGCTGGCGGTGGTTTTGGTAATGTTACTTTTTCTGGCAACCTGTTTTGTCGCGGTATTCGGTATTATCCCGATGTTAACTCGCCAACTAACTCGTTTTTTTACCGAATTACCGGAAATGCTCGGTAAAGGGCAAAGTTATCTTGAATTATTACCGCAGCGCTATCCGGCGGTTTTTTCTGAAACACAAATCAGATCCTTTTTTGAAGGGATCAGCAACGAACTCCTTTCAACCGGTCAGCAGATCGTATCCGTCTCGTTAGCCAAAGCCGTTGGAGTGTTGACCGTATTGGTCTACATCGTTCTGGTACCGATTCTGGTATTTTTCGGCCTGAAAGATAAATACCGTATTTTGGCCTGGTTCGAACGGTTTCTGCCGGAAAGAAGAGAGTTAACCAGGCGTGTTTGGCGTGATGTTGATGTACGCATTGGCAGTTACATTCGGGGCAAAATAATCGAAATTCTGATTGTCTGGTTAACCTGCTATGTTGTTTTTACCTGGTGTGATTTGAATTACTCGATGTTACTGAGTTTTCTGGTGGGTCTTTCGGTCATTATTCCGTATGTAGGCGCCATTGTGGTAACGATACCGATTGCGATTATTGCCTATATTCAATGGGGGATCGGTCCTGATTTCTGGTTTGTCGTGGGTGCTTACACCTTAATCCAGATATTGGATGGCAACGCGCTGGTCCCTGTACTGTTTTCGGAAGTCGTCAACCTGCATCCGGTCGCGATTATTGTTTCGATTGTTTTCTTTGGTGGTTTGTGGGGCGTGTGGGGCATTTTCTTCGCGATTCCTCTGGCGACCCTGATCGATACCGTTATAGGGGTATGGCCGCGAAGAACGACAGATCAATCCGGTGACCCGCTATCGATTGCAGAATAGCTTTTTTCTATAAAGCGTCTGATGCAAAATCAGCCAATCGCGAACGCTCGCCGCGTTGCAGCGTCACGTGCCCGCTATGTTCCCAGGATTTGAAGCGATCAACCACATAGGTGAGACCGGATGTGGTCTCGGTCAGATAGGGCGTATCAATCTGGGCAACATTCCCCAGGCAAACCATTTTGGTACCCGGCCCGGCCCGGGTGATCAGCGTTTTCATCTGCTTGGCGGTCAGATTCTGTGCTTCATCGATGATAACGAAGCGATTGACAAAGGTGCGGCCACGCATGAAATTGACTGAGCGTATTTTGATTTTGCTGCGTAACAAATCGTTAGTGGCTTCCCGTTCCCAACTACCACCATGCTCACCACCAGTGAGTACTTCCAGATTATCCATCAAGGCACCCATCCAGGGGGTCATTTTTTCCTCTTCGGTACCGGGCAGGAAACCGATGTCCTCACCGACCGGGACAGTGACCCGGGTCATCAAAATTTCTCGATAGCGGTTATTGTCCAGTGTCTGGGCCAGACCCGCGGCCAGAGTCAACAGCGTTTTACCCGTTCCGGCATTACCCATCAAAGTCACAAAATCGATATCCGGATCCATCAGGAAATTCAACGCAAAATTCTGCCCCAGGTTCCGGGCATTGATACCCCAGACCGAATGCTTTGGGTTACGGAAATTGGTGGCCAGTTCGATAATGGCGTCCTGTTCTTCGATGCGACGCACAATCGCCTGAAAATCGCTTGCATCGTCGAGATGTACACACTGGCCAGGAAGCCAGCCGGACGCTAAGGGGCCGCTGACTCGATAGTAAGTCCGGCCTTCAGTCTGCCAGGACTCCATTTGCTTACCATGCGATTCCCAGAAATCGGCTGGTAATGGCGCTATACCCGTTGGTAGTAAATTTACATCGCTTAGCACCTGGTCACTGTAAAAGTCCTCAGCGGCAATATTCAGCGCGCGCGCTTTGACTCTAAGATTGATGTCTTTACTGACCAGCGTAACACTGCGATCCGGATGAGTTTCCTGCAAGGCAATTGCCGCGGCAAGAATGCTGTTATCCGCTTTATGGCCGGCCAGGGAATCAGGTAATCTGGCTCCACTATGACGGGTTTGGAAGAATAATTTGCCGCTGGCACTATGGCCGTTGCCGGCAAACCCAATACCATCCAGGGAGAGGCCCTCTTCAATATTTAACTGTTTGTTTTTGCTAAGTAATTCGTCCAGGAAACGACTGACTTGTCGGGCGTTGCGTGCTACTTCCGAGATACCCTTTTTACCATTATCCAGTTCTTCCAGTACCACCATTGGCAGATATAAATTGTGTTCCTGAAAGCGGAACAGCGCGGCCGGGTCGTGCATAAGGACAGACGAGTCCAGCACAAAAATGCGAGGATTAGTTTTTGTCATAATAATCGATTTTTGAGTTTTCAAAGCGCCTTTACGGCGGCTAGGACTTCATCGACGTGACCGGCAACCTTAACTTTGCGCCACTCCCGTCGCAGGATGCCTTTGTCATCGAGCAGAAAGGTGCTGCGCTCTACGCCGCGCACTTTTTTGCCATACATGTTTTTCATTTTAATGACGTCAAATATTGCACATAACACTTCATCCGGATCGGATATTAATTCAAAACCGAAGGCCTGATTACACTTAAATTTTTCATGACTCTTAATGCTGTCACGCGAAACGCCAAAAACCTGTGCACCGGCGCGGGTGAACTTGACAAGTTGGTCACGGAAATCCTGGCCTTCGAGCGTGCAGCCGGGGGTGTTGTCTTTAGGGTAAAAATACAAGACGGTTTTTTTGCCTTTAAGTGACGGCCGACTAATAAGGCCGCCGGTACTTTCCAGCTTGAAGGCTGGTATGGGTTTGCCAATAGCGATGCCGGGCACGTTGTACTACTCCACTCAATTCTATGGCTGACAGTTTACACAAGCCGTCGAGACCTGCAAACTCACGATTTAGTGCGCTGTACAGAACAAAACAGCGTTGGTCATTTGCTGCAGATCAGATTGCCGGTTGTCATTAAACGATCAGATAAGTACCATGCACAACCCACGTTACGAGGTTAATTCCATGATGAAAGGTAGTATGGTGGCGGTGGTCACTCCCATGCACGCCGACGGCAGTATCGACTACGAATGTTATGCGCAGTTGATCGACTGGCACTGCGAACAAGGTACCGATGCAATCATTGCGGTGGGCACGACAGGTGAGTCGGCCACGCTTGATTTTGCTGAACATGAACAGGTGATCCGCTTTTGCGTAAAACAGGTCAATGGCCGAGTGCCTCTGATTGCCGGCACCGGTGCCAATGCAACCAGCGAAGCCGTGCATTTGACAAAACAGGCCAAACTGGCCGGTGCTGATGCTTGTTTGTTGGTGACGCCTTACTACAACAAGCCCACACAGGAGGGCTTGTTTCGTCACTATCAGGTAATCGCCGAGGCCGTCGATATTCCCCAAATTCTCTACAATGTTCCGGGCCGTACGGCAGTGGATATGTTACCGGCGACGGTCGCGCGTTTAACGAAAATTTCAAATATCATCGGCATCAAGGAAGCGTCTGGCAATATGGATCGCATGCGTGAATTGATCGCGCTGGATCCAGATCATTTTGCTGTGTATTCAGGTGACGATGGTATCGCGATGGAGTCCATGCTGGCGGGCGGCGCCGGTGTTATTTCCGTGACTGCTAATATTGCGCCGGCAGAGATGCACGCCATGGCCGAAGCGTGTTTTGCCAATAATCGTGCGCAGGCGGAACAGATCAACCATCGCCTGGCCGCTTTACATAAGGATTTGTTTGTTGAAGCCAATCCGATTCCGGTTAAGTGGGCTTTGCACGAGATGGGTAAGATCGATAGCGGTATTCGTTTGCCTTTAACATGGCTTTCTGAAAATCAGAACGAACGCGTGCGGGCGGCACTAAAGCAGGCAGGCGTGGTCTGAGCACGGACGTTGTCGCCAAACATTTTTGCAAGGATAAGTAAGTCATTATGAAACTGATGGATTTAAGCAAGTTATTCTTACTTGTAACCGTGGGCACGCTGATTTCCTGCGCTGGTGAGACTCTGATAGAAGATCGCTATTCGCTTGACTATCTGGACGCAAAGACGGGTAAGCCATTGGTATATCCGGCGGGTCTGGACGTACCCGATCAGTCGACCGAATACGATATACCAAAAAAGGTGGCTACTCAGAAATACGATGTTAATCAAATCGTAAAGCCGCCACGCATCGTGCCCTTACCGAAGGAAGATGAAGACGAAGATAAAGACTAAGCCATATTGATTGGATCCGCCTCTTTGTCGTGTTCGATCATGGCATACGCCGAATGGTTGTGAATGGACTCGAAGTTTTCCGATTCAACCTTGTATCGTCTGATGCGAGGGTCTTGGTTCAGCTGACCGGCAATATCGCGTACCATATCTTCAACAAATTTTGGATTATTATAGGCTTTTTCAGTCACGTACTTTTCATCCGGACGTTTCAATAATCCATACAATTCACAAGACGCATTTTTTTCGACGATTTCGATCAGTTCTTCTATCCAGACAAATTCCTTAATCAAGGCTGTGATGGTGACGTGCGAACGTTGGTTGTGTGCACCGTAGTCTGAAATTTTCTTGGAGCAGGGGCAAAGGCTGGTAACTGGAACAACCACCTTAATTTCTGTTTCAATATCCTTGCCTTTAATTTCACCGATAAGGGCAACTTCGTAATCCATCAGACTTTTAACACCGCTAATGGGTGCCGCTTTGTTAACAAAGTAGGGGAAACTCATTTCAATCACACCCACTTTGGCTTCCAGTGAAACCAGCATTTCCCGCAAGATACGCTTAAAGGAGCGGATCGAGATTTCCCGGTCGTGATTATTTAGAATGTGCACAAAGCGCGACATGTGCGTGCCTTTAAAATGCTGAGGCAATTGAACGTACATATTAAAGCGCGCAATAGTATGCTGGATGCCGTCACTGCGGTCTTTTACCACCACCGGGTGCTGGATATCCTTTATGCCGACGCGGTTGATAGCGAGATGCCGGGAGTCGGCACTGCCTTGAACATCGGGAATGTTTTCGCTCGTATTATCGACAAGTTGAGTGACTTTGTTTTCCATTAATAGCTAAATTTTTTCTTCGTAAACGTGAAAGAACTGTCTTGCGTACAGCATGATTTGGCGATGATAGGATATTCCTGAGTAAAACACTAGGATATTTGTCGTGTTTTCTTAGCTGCCGGTGTGATGGTCGCCAGCCATTGATGAATCTGCCGCAAGATGCCCTCAACGCTTAAGCCGGCGTGTGCCAATACATCGTCTCTGGAACCATGATCGATAAAGCGGTCCGGTAATCCGATATTGAGTACGGGGAATTGAAAATTGTGCGCTGCCAACAACTCATTGACGGCGCTGCCGGCACCACCTGCCACTGAATTCTCTTCTAGCGTAACAAACTGATCATGCGTTGCGACCAGTTTTAACAACAGTTCCTCATCAAGCGGTTTGATAAATCGCATATCCACCAGGGTGGCATCCAATTGTTCGGCGATGGGCAGGCAGCGCTCCAGCATGCATCCAAAACTCAGCAAAGCCAGTTTGCCGGCTTCGCGAACCAGCCGAGCTTTGCCGAGCGGCAGGGTTTCCAGAGTCGATTCATAATTCGTTTCTGACGCGATGTCGCGTGGATAGCGAACCGCCGCGGGTCCGTTATACCGAAAGCCGGTGGTCAGCATTTTTCGGCACTCATCGGCACTGGATGGCGCCATGATGATGATATTGGGCAGGCAACGCATATAGCTGATATCGAAGCTGCCGGCGTGTGTCGGGCCATCCGCACCAACCAGCCCGGCGCGGTCAATCGCAAACAGCACGGGCAAATTTTGCAGCGCAACGTCGTGTACCAACTGGTCATAAGCGCGTTGCAGAAAGGTGGAATAGATCGCTACCACCGGTTTTGCGCCCTCGCAGGCCAGACCGGCTGCCAGCGTGACGGAATGTTGTTCAGCGATACCGACGTCGATATAGCGATCAGGATACTTTTCAGCAAATGCCACCATACCGGATCCTTCACGCATTGCCGGAGTGATACCAATCAGGCGTGGATCCTGCTCGGCCATATCGCACAGCCACTGGCCAAATACCTGAGTGTAATTTTGTTTGCTGCCGGATTTCCCGCCATGCATACCCTGATCCGGATCAAAGACACTGACCGCGTGGTATTTCACCTGATCTTCTTCCGCCGGGGCGTAACCCTTGCCCTTGGTGGTCACAATATGTAACAAACGCGGCCCTTTCTGATCCTTCAGATTACGCAATATATGCAGCAAACCGGGTAAATCGTGGCCATCAACTGGACCGAAATATTGAAACCCCAGTTCTTCGAACAGGGTACCCGGCGTTACCATGCCTTTGACATGTTCTTCAGCGCGACGAGCCAGTTCGCGCATCGGTCCAGGTACACTGTCCAGCATTTTCTTGCCGCCTTCACGGACGCTGGTATAGAGCTTGCCGGACAAAAGACGGGTTAAATATTTGCTCAGGGCTCCGACATTGGGCGATATCGACATGTCGTTGTCGTTCAAAATCACCAGCAAATCGGCGCCCATATCACCACCGTTGTTGAGCGCTTCAAATGCCATCCCGGCAGTCATGGCGCCATCGCCGATAACTGCAACGCAACGCCGTTGCTCATTATTGAGCTTGCTGGCAATCGCCATTCCCAACGCGGCGCTGATTGAGGTGCTGGAATGACCAACCCCGAAGGTGTCGTACTCGCTTTCGCTGCGTTTCGGAAACGGGGAGACGCCACCGGTTTTGCGAATGGTACGGATCTTTTCACGACGCCCGGTCAGGATTTTGTGCGGGTAAGCCTGGTGACCAACATCCCAGACAATACGGTCGTGCGGCGTATTAAATTCGTAGTGCAGTGCAATGGTGAGTTCAATCGTGCCCAGGTTGGCACCAAAATGTCCGCTGCAGGCGGCGATGGATTCGATGACAAATTCACGCAACTCTTTTGACAAAGGCAGTAATTGCTTTTCATCGAGCGCCCGTAAGTCAGCAGGGCTGTCGATCTGATTAAGAAGGGGGTACTTATCGCGGTCGTCGGTCATCGCGTTATTTTAACTCCAAAGTCACGGTTTCCGATTACCTGGTTTTAATCTAATGGCTGCGTTCAACAATATAATCGGCAATGCCGCGCAGCAGGTCTGCTGGCTGGTCAAACTCTGATAAAGCGTCTAACGCGGCCTTGTGAACATCGCGCAGCTTGGCGCGCGCGCCCTCCAGGCCTAACAGCGAGTAGTAGGTCGGCTTGTTGAGTGCGTGATCAGCACCTTGTGGCTTGCCAAGAGTCTCGGTATCGCCAACCACATCCAGAATATCGTCCTGAATTTGAAATGCCAAACCGATTTGACGGGCGTATTTCTGCAGGGCGTGTTTCTGTTTATCGCTGATCTTTTCGCAAAAAACAGTGGGTAATAACACGGAGGCTTCTATGAGGGCACCGGTTTTCAGGCGATGCATATTCGCAAGTTCTTCCAGGCCGAGTTTTTGGTTGACCGCAGCTAAATCGATGGCTTGACCGCCGGCCATCCCGAGATGGCCTGTCGCTCTGGCCAGCATTAATACCATTTCGCAACCATAGCGGGCACGTGATTGTTCGGCGAGATCCTGGATCAATACTTCAAAGGCCAGTGCCTGCAGGGCATCACCGGCGAGTATCGCTGTCGCTTCATCAAAGGCTTTATGGCAAGTGGGACGTCCGCGTCGCAGATCGTCGTTGTCCATGGCAGGCAGGTCGTCATGAATCAACGAATAGGCATGAATAATTTCAACTGCGCAGGCCGGGCCATGCAGTTGCTCAACCGGCATTTCAAGCGCCTGGCCGGTCGCATAGACCAATACCGGGCGGATACGTTTGCCGCCACCGGTGACCGCGTAACGCATGGCTTCGTGTAATCTTGTCGGTGCGCTGGCGGCAGCGGGCAGGTAGCGTTCCAGCGCCTGCTCAGCCAATTCCGCGAGCTGTTGAATCTGTACAAGGGTACCGGCACCTGAATCCTGCAGGCTAGTCATCCAGTTCGTCTGCTCCGCTATCCGCTGAGTAAGTTTGTGGCGCTGCATCGGTAGTCTTTTGCAGCAAAATTTCAATTTTTTGCTCAGCGACTTGCAGTTCCTTCTGGCATTGACGTGCGAGCTTGATACCCTGTTCAAATTCTTTTAATGCCTGTTCCAGCGGTAAATCGCCCTGTTCGAGCTTGTCGATCAGCGATTCAAGCGTGGTCAGATTTTTTTCAAAACTATCTGTTTTTTTATTTGCCATTACTATGATTCCCGCACGGAGGGCGTAACTTACCGGCTACGCATTAAATGGTCAAATAATCCGAAATTGCATGAACTGGCTAGCAGTAATCCAGCACTTCTTTGACATGTTGAACGGCGATGATTTCCATATCCCTAGGCGGGTCTTTCGGTCGATTGGCTTGCGGTATTATTGCCTGCTTAAAACCGTGTTTGGCTGCAGCCCGCAAGCGTTCCTGTCCATTCGGTACCGGGCGAATCTCGCCTGCCAGGCCTATTTCGCCAAAGGCGATCCGTTGCGGCGACAGGGGGCGATCGCGATAACTGGATAAGGTTGCCAGCATCACGGCCAGATCAGCAGCGGTTTCGTTAACACGCACGCCACCGACGACATTGACAAAGACATCCTGATTGAACAGTGCCAGTGCTGCATGCCGGTGCATCACAGCTATCAGCATAGCCAGTCGATTCTGGTCCAAACCGAGCGTTACCCGCCGAGGTTGACTGAGCGAGCTTTCATCAACCAGCGCCTGTACTTCAACCAACAAAGGACGGGTGCCTTCCATGGTTACGGTGATAATGCTGCCGGGAATCGGTTTTTCATGGCGCGACAAAAAAATGGCCGAAGGATTGCTGACCGGTTTCAGACCGCTGTCCAGCATCGCAAAGACGCCCAACTCATTGACGGCGCCAAAACGGTTTTTAACCGCACGAATCACGCGATAGCGATCACCGGCATCGCCTTCAAAATACAACACCGTATCCACCATGTGTTCCAGCACACGCGGACCGGCCAGCGCGCCTTCTTTGGTAACGTGACCCACGATCAGCACAGCAACATCATTGCTCTTGGCATAGCGCACCAGTTGCGCGGCCGACTCACGCACTTGCGCCACCGAACCGGGAGCTGAACCCAGTTCTTCTGTATACATCGTTTGAATGGAATCAATGACGACCACTTGCGGCGCCTCTTCTTTGGCCATATCGACAATGCGCTCAACGCAGGTCTCGGTCATTAATTTCAGGTCAGGTACCCGCAGACGCAAGCGCTGCGCACGCAGCGATATTTGCTGCAAGGATTCTTCACCGCTGACGTACAGACAGCGTCGCTCAGGCGATAATTTGGCCAACGCCTGCAATAACAGAGTTGATTTGCCGATGCCCGGATCGCCTCCCAGCAGGATGACCGCGCCATCAACCAGTCCGCCACCCAGAACACGGTCCAGTTCATCGATACCCGTGGAACGTCTTATGGTTTGCTCCAGATTGATTTCGGTTAACAGTGAGAGTTTGTTGCCGGCCTGGGTCAGGCCTTGCGGACGTTTCTTTGTTGTCGCGGATTCCAGTTGCGCTTCCTCTAATGTATTCCAGGAGCCGCAATCGCCGCATTGTCCGGCCCATTGCAATGTTATGGCGCCGCATTCGCTACAACGATATTGTCGTTTGGGTTTTGCCATTGGGTATTGCTTAACTAGCCGCCGTTTACCGGGTTGCCGGCCAGGCCCGATTGTTTTTGGACTCTGGCGAGTGAGTCGGGGATAACCTTGACCATTTTCACTGCGTTTTTATAGGTCTTGGTAATTTCCAGCGCCTGTCCATGCAATATCAGACTGGTGCCCGGTTCCGGAATCATTTCCATATGCTCAAGGATCATTCCGTTCAGTGTTTTAGGTCCGTCGGTTGGTAGTGACCAGTGCAGAACACGATTAATATCGCGGATATGGACACCGCCATCAATCAGGTAGGAGCCGTCGGATTGCGGGTGGATTTCCTTGACATTAGTTGGGACGTCGGTAGTGAATTCTCCGACGATTTCTTCCAGGATATCTTCCAGTGTCACCAGTCCCAGTAAATCGCCGTATTCATCCACCACCAGTGCCAGCCGATTTTTCAGTCGTTGAAACGCCAGTAATTGCGTTGTGAGAGGTGTGCCTTCCGGAATAAAATAGGGTTCAGTGACTGCTTGTGTCAGCAGTTCTTTGTTAAGTTTGTCATCCGCAATCAAACGAATGATATGTTTGATATGCAGGATGCCAATAACGTGATCGATGCTTTCGCGGTAAACAGGGATACGTGTGTGTTTTACGCGCTGCAATTCGTCAACGATGTCTTCCCAGTCGTCATCCAGGTCGATACCGACAACCTCGTTGCGCGGCACCATAATATCTTCCACGGTGGCATGTTCCAGCTGCAGTACATTTAACAGCATGCTGCGATGCCGTTTAGGGATCATGGCCCCGGCTTCTTTTACCACGGTAGAGAGTTCTTCGCGGCTCAAGCTGAAACCGGAGGATTTGTTTTTATTAAGGCCCAATATTTTTAATACGCCATTAGCCAGCAAGTTAACAACATACACCAGCGGATAACCGATACGGAGCAACGGCGTATAGATATAGGCGGCCGGGTAGGCAAGAATTTCAGGTTGTAGTGCTGCAAGGGTTTTTGGTGCGACTTCGGCAAAGATTAAAATAACCAGAGTGAGTATTCCGGCGGCGATTGCCAACGGGCCTTCACCTGGATAAAACCTTAACGTAACAATAGTCGTTATCATTGAGGCAAGGATATTGGCCAGGTTATTTCCAAGCAGAATTAAACCAATCAGGCGATCCGGCTGCGCGAGCAGCTTATTAACCAGGATGGCGCCGCGATGCCCCTGCCGTACTTTATGGCGCAAGCGATATCGATTGATGGACATCAAAGCGGTTTCGGAACCGGAGAAGAATGCAGACAACAGAATGAGTCCGGCCAGAATACCGAACAACATGCTAAGCGGAATATTTTCCAAGTAGAGCGATCCTCCGAATGACCTGTACCAAACCGCAGTGTAGCGGAATTACCGGGTTGTTTGAACGCTTAATAATTCCTGTCAGGAGAGGATAAACTCAAATACCAGTTTGGTACCAAAAAAAGCCAGCATCAAAGAGACGATGCCGGCCAGAGTCCAGCGTATGGCTTTCCGGCCGCGCCAACCGGCGAAATGTCTACCCAGCAGCAAAATCAGAAATACCAGCCAGGCGATAATGGAAAATACAATTTTGTGATTGAACCAGTCATCGGCAAATAAAAAGCCGCTGATGACGGTAAAGCTCAGTAAGACAAATCCGGTCTCGATCAAACGGAACATCAGCGATTCCATGCTCTGTAATGGAGGCAATAGTTTTAAAATTTGTCCTTGCTGGTGGTGGTGCAACTGGTAATCCTGAAAACCCAGCAGTATGGAGATAAGTGCAGCAATACTGAGCAGACTATAAGACAATATTGACAAAATGATATGTACGGCCAGACTGAAAGAGAGCGGTTCAATCACGCCCGTGTTTACGGGCAGTACCAGGGCTGCAACAATACTCAGACAGCTGAAAACGCACGTGATAACGATAAGGAATAAGAGGCGGGCACGTAATGCAACAACAGCAGAAACCAGCGTAATACACCAGGTAAACAGTGTCAGGCTTGAAGCAAAACCGAGACTAATTTCGGTGCCTACTGAAATAAGGTTATGCAACAACAGCGCGTGCAGAATTAATGCGATCCATAGTGGTGATAGCGTGGTTCCCAGGCCGCTTACCCTGCCGGCATTAGCGAGTTTCCAGCGTAATGTGGCCAGGATGATTACCAGTGTATAAAAACTAATCGCCGTAATCGCGAGCATTATTGTACTGATGTTTAATTCCATAGTTGCGCCTTATATAAAAATGGAATTTTTCTGTGAAATATTCACCTTAAAACCAATATGGTAGCTTAATAGTTTGTCTGCTCCACGTCATTTTTTGTGATCAAGTACGAGCTTTGGGATACAATTTTGTCCCGGATATGGGGCAGAATCTGTCGTTGTGTTAGCATGTTGGACACCATGGAGAGCAAAGTCAGGGCGATGAAACTGCGAGTACTGGGTTGTAGCGGAGGTATTGGTTCCGCGCTACGCACAACAAGTTTCTTGTTGGATAACGATATTTTGATTGATGCAGGTACGGGCGTTGGTGATTTGTGCCTGGATGAATTGCGTGCTATCCGGCATATATTTTTAACCCATTCTCACCTCGATCATATTGCCGGTTTACCTCTATTGGTGGATACCTTGCTTGGCTTCGCTGACAAAGCCTTGACCGTACACGCCTTGCCGGAAACTCTGGCAGCGATTCAGCAGCACATTTTTAACTGGAAGATATGGCCGGATTTCGCAGAATTACCCGATAAAGAACACCCCAGTATGCGTTACGTGCCGCTTAGACTTGGCGAAAGTGTAGAGATTAGTGGTCGTAAAATTACCATGTTGCCGGCCAGCCATACGGTTCCGGCGGCGGGTTATTGCATTAGCACCGATGCCGGGTCTATTGCGTTTAGCGGAGATACTTCAACGAATGACGGATTGTGGCATGCGCTCAACCAGATTAATGATTTGAAATATCTGCTAGTGGAGTGCGCGTTTGCCAACAAAGACCGGCACCTGGCGGATGTGTCCAGGCACTATTGCCCCGCAACACTACAAGATGACCTGGCGAAACTTAAAATTACAACGCAAATTTTAATTTCGCATTTAAAGCCGGGAAATGAGGCGCTGATTATGCAGGAATGCTGTGCTGCAATGCCTGCGCTGAATTTGCGGCAACTAAAGGGTGACGAAATATTGATTCTCTAGTCCCACCTGCAGTGTTTAATTATCCTGATCCTGATATTTACTCTCAGACCAAAGTGAAATTACATGTTTAACAAATTAACCGATCGCATGACATCTGTTCTTCGTTCGGTCGGCGGTAGTGGCCGGCTGACTGCAGAGAATATTGAACAGGCCGTTCGCGATGTGCGCAAGGCACTATTGGAAGCGGACGTGGCATTGCCGGTTATCAAAGCCTTTATTGCCGGTGTTAAAGAACGCGCGCTGGGAGCGGAAGTGATGAAGAGCCTGTCTCCCGGGCAGGCTTTTATCAAAATTGTGAATGATGAACTTATCGCAATAATGGGTTCGGAGTCCCAGCCGCTGGAGTTAAAGGCGCAAGCTCCTGTAGTAATACTGGTAGCAGGATTACAGGGTGCCGGTAAGACTACATCGGTTGCCAAGCTGGCCTGTTATTTAAAACAGCGGCAAAAGAAATCAGTCATGGTCGCCAGTTGTGATATTTATCGACCGGCTGCAATTGAACAGTTGGCGATTTTAGCTGAATCGATAGAGGTACAATTTTTTCCGAGCAGCAGCAAAGACAATCCTGCAAAAATCGCCTCAGCGGCTATCGATGCCGCACGCAAGAAGAGTGTTGATGTGCTGATTCTGGATAGCGCGGGTCGGATGCATATCGATCAGGAAATGATGCAAGAGATCAGGCTTGTGCATCAGGCAGCACAACCGGTCGAAACATTGTTTGTAATTGATAGTATGGTGGGTCAGGATGCTGTCAATATTGCCAGGGCATTCGATGCAGCCTTGCCATTGACCGGAGTCATACTGACCAAGGTGGACGGCGATGCGCGTGGCGGTGTAGCGTTATCGGTTCGATACATTACCGGCAAGCCGATTAAGTTTTTGGGAATGGGTGAAAAAATTGATGCACTGGAATTATTTCATCCCGAACGTCTGGCATCCCGCATTCTGGGGATGGGTGATTTACTTAGTCTGGTTGAAGAGGCGCAAACCAAACTGGATGAAAAAAAATCTGAACAACTTGCGAATAAATTAAAGAAGGGCAGGGGCTTTGATCTGGAAGATTTGCGCGAGCAATTAGCTTCGATGCAAAAACTTGGCGGTATCAACAGCATTATGTCGAAGTTGCCCGGCATGGCGAATATGCAGCAGGCTGTCTCACAGCAAATGGGCGATGATCACAATCGCAAAATGATCGCTATTATTAATTCCATGACACCGGGTGAACGTCGCAAGCCGGAAGTCATTAACGGTTCGCGCAAGCGGCGTATCGCAAATGGCTCCGGCGCGCAAATTCAGGAAGTGAATCGCTTGCTGAAACAACACAAGCAAATGAGTAAAGTGATGAAAAAATTTTCCAAGGGTGGCATGCAAAATATGCTGCGTACGATGCAGGGTAAATTGCCGCCCGGCATGGGGTTTTAATGATGTTCTACCAACGAAATTTACAGGTTGCAACGGGCCGACGCGGGACCTATGAAATCACCCGTGAGATTCAGGCCGTGGTCACCGCCGGCGAAATTGAAACAGGTTTGTGCCATGTGTTTATCCAGCATACCAGTGCATCGCTGATCGTTTGTGAAAATGCCGATTCAACTGTGCGTAAAGACCTTGAAGAGTTTTTTGCCAGGGCGGCCCCCGATGGCGATGCGATGTATCAACACAGAACTGAGGGACCGGATGATATGTCGGCGCATATTCGATCAGTTCTGACGCAAACAGACTTGGTCTTGCCGATCGCCAATCGTCGGCTTGCCTTAGGGGTATGGCAGGGTGTGTTCGTCTATGAGCATCGTTATCACGCGTCTAGTCGCAAAGTAATTGTTACTGCTTACGGCGAAAAAAGTGACTGATAATCTGGATAGACGTTTTTGTATTGCTCCCATGCTGGACTGGACGGACCAGCATTGCCGTTACTGGTTAAGATTGCTTTTTCCGGATGCGTTGCTGTATTCGGAAATGGTTGCAGCGGCGGCGCTCATACATGGTGATGTCGATCAGTTGTTGATGTTTAATCCTTTTGAGAAACCGCTGGCATTGCAGCTGGGTGGTAACGAACCGAATGCTATGGCACGCTGCGCAGAAATCGCACAGGATTTCGGCTACGATGAAGTCAATATCAACGTCGGTTGCCCGAGTGATCGTGTCCAGGCAGGCGCATTTGGTGCCTGTTTGATGGCAGAACCGGATCTTGTTGCCGATTGTGTGTCTGCGATGCAAGCTAAGGTCAGCATTCCGGTTACTGTGAAAACGCGACTGGGCATCGATAAAATGGAAGGCCATGCACCACTGCAGAATTTTGTTGCCTGTATCGCCAAGGCGGGTTGTGGAACCGTGATTGTGCATGCACGCAAGGCCTGGTTGTCGGGGTTGAGTCCTAAAGAGAATCGTGAAATTCCGCCCTTGCGTTATGATTATGTCTATCGTCTGAAACAGGAATTTCCACAACTGGAAATTGTAATTAACGGCGGTATCATGAACACCGCGGATGTTGTCGAGCATCTTGGTTTTGTAGATGGTACGATGGTGGGCCGTGAAGCGTATCAGAATCCTTACGCATTGATTGATGTACAAAGCGCCGTGTTCAATCGAAGTACTGTTATTCCCGAGCGAGCGGAAATAGTCGCGCGTTATTTGCCCTATGTTGAGGAACAACTGGCAAAGGGTGTACACCTGAATCGGATGACGCAGCATATGATGGGGCTTTTTCAGGGTTGTCCCGGAGCAAAACAATGGCGTCGTCATTTAAGCGAACATGCGGTTGAACCGGATGCGGGGATTGAGGTAATAACCGAGGCGTTGAGAAAAGTGAGAATGCCGCAAGAAAATACCACAGGAGCAATGGTTAATGAGTCGTAAAAAACACAAAAAACAGAAAAGAAACAAGCCTGGCATGGCGGCAACAGCGGATCGCCATGTTTTGTACGAAGCGTCGGTGCAAAATGTTGAATTTGAAACGGATTTTGTTCAGGACACGTTTAAAGCAATTCGAGGTCGTGATGCGCGATCGATGCGCGAAGATTTTTGTGGTACCGCCAACTCAGCCTGCGAGTGGGTGCGTCGACATGAAGACAATACCGCCATCGGCGTCGATCTGGATGCTGATGTACTCGAATGGGGCCGTCAGCACCATATCGCCAAACTTAAACCCGAACAGGCGACGCGTGTTTCATTATTGAATCAAAATGTACTGGAAGTTGACGTGAAACCGGTCGATGCGGTTTTAGCGATGAATTTCAGTTACTGGTGCTTTAAAACACGACCGTTGCTGCGTGAGTATTTTGCAAAAGTACGTGCTGCTTTGAATGATGGCGGTATCTTTTTTCTGGATGCTTTTGGCGGATATGAAGCGTACGAAGAGATGGAAGAGGAAACTGAACAGGATGGTTTCTCCTATATCTGGGATCAGGCTGAATATGATCCGCTGAGCGGGCATATGCGTGCGCACATCCATTTTTTGTTTGATGACGGTTCTGAAATGCGCGAAGCGTTTACTTACGACTGGCGCTTGTGGTCGATGCCTGAGCTTCGGGAATTATTGGCAGAAGCCGGGTTTAAAAAAGTCACCGTCTATTCCCAAGGTTGGGATGACGAGAAGGACGAGGAAACCGACGAGTTTTATCCTGTTGAGAAACTCGATGCCGATGCCGGTTGGGTAGTGTATATCGTTGCTGAGAAGTAGAACTTGTTTATAAAGGCGATGACTAGTCGCCTGCCTGGAGACTGTTCCGGGTGCGGCGCATGCTGTATGGTTGCGAGTTAGAGAAGCCGGCCGGGTAATCGCTTCGCAGTTTACTGCGGGGAGGAAAGTCCGGGCTCCACAGGGCAGGGTGCCAGGTAATGCCTGGAAGGCGCAAGCCTATGGAAAGTGCCACAGAAAATATACCGCCTGGCCAACGGCTGGGTAAGGGTGAAATGGTGCGGTAAGAGCGCACCGCGCTACTGGCAACAGTAGTGGCAGGGCAAACCCCACCCGGAGCAAGACCAAATAGGAAAGCCTATACGCGGCCCGCGTAGCTTTCGGGTAGGTCGCTAGAGGTGGGCGGCGACGCTCATCCCAGATGAATGATTACCCTCGACAGAACCCGGCTTACAGGCCGGCTTCTCTTCTGTTTTATGCGATCAAAAGCGCGTTATTTTGGTTCGCTCAGGAATTATTATTTTTACTTGCCTCAATGACATAAATGCCCCTTCTCTTAAAGTAAATTCTAGCTTTCACAAGTAACAGATTGAATCCATTTTGTAATCAGTTTTCCATACCCGCGGGATCGCGCTAAGTCCCTGTCTTTAAAGCAAAAATAGTTACTTTTTGGGTTGAAATTAACTTGCAAAAAGGCAATTTGCTTCCTATAGTGTCTGAATGTGGGACAAAGTGGTAAATTGTGGGTAAATCTTAGCAGCGGGGGCTGGCTTTGTTCAGAGGAATCAATCAGATCAATCTAGATGCCAAAGGCCGGTTAGCGTTACCGGCGAAGTATCGCGAGCGCCTGATTGAAGGCTGCGAGGGCAATCTGGTTGTCACCATCGACCCCACCAATTCTGTAAAAGAACCTTGTTTACTGCTTTACCCCTTGTCTGAATGGGAAGCCATTCAAACCAAAATCGATGCTTTATCCAGTTTTAATCCTGCATCACGCAAAGTGCAGCGGCTATTGGTCGGTCATGCTGATGATGTGGTGATGGACGCCAGCGGACGCATTCTGCTGTCGGCGGCGCTGCGGGAATTCGGTCATATGGATAAGCGCGTGGTCCTGATCGGTCAGGGCAAGAAGTTTGAGATTTGGGACGAGGCAACCTGGAATACGTCTCGTCAGGCCTGGTTGGACGAAGCGGTGAATGAAACAGAATCATTGCCGGCCGAACTGGATTCGCTGTCACTGTAGCCGTATGCGATACGGCGCGAGACTGGAGCGTCAAAAGTGAGGAGCAAAGTTGCCACACCAACCCGTCATGTTGGAAGCCGTCCTGGAAGCATTGCAACTGCAATCGGACGGTATCTATCTCGATGCAACTTTCGGTCGTGGCGGTCACGCACAGGCGATCCTTCAGGTACTCGGGCCAGAGGGGCGGTTGCTGGCGATCGATCGCGATCCGGAAGCCATTCAGTATGCCCGGCAGAAGCTGGCCGACGAGCCTCGATTCACAATACAGCATGGCTGTTTTGATATGTTGGCGCAATTTTGCAAAGAACAGGAAATCGCAGGTCGGCTTAACGGCATTTTGATGGATCTGGGAATGTCCTCGCCGCAGATCGATAACGCTGAACGGGGTTTTAGTTTTCAGGTCGACGGGCCTTTGGATATGCGCATGGATAATAGTAACGGCCTTAGCGCGGCGCAGTGGTTAGCAGAGGCGGATGAAAAAGAGATAGCGGATGTGCTGTGGCGTTATGGTGAAGAGCGTAATTCGCGCAGGATTGCACGCCACATCGTGCAGCAGCGACAAAGACGCCCAATTGAGACCACCAGGCAACTGGCCGAATTGATTGCTGAAGCCAGTCCGATGCGTGATCGACACAAGCATCCGGCTACGCGTTGCTTCCAGGCAATTCGTATTTTTATCAATCGTGAACTTGAATCACTGGAACACGCCTTACTGCAAACCGTGGAAGTGTTGGCACAGGGTGGGAGGTTGGTTGTTATCAGCTTCCACTCATTGGAAGATCGAATTGTTAAACGTTTTATGCGCGAGCAAGCACGTGGCCAACTGTTACCGAGAGGATTACCAGTCATGGCTGGAACCAGCGGCCAGACTTTGCGCTTGCTCGGCAAGGCACAGCGACCTACGGCATGCGAAGTTAATGATAATCCGCGGTCACGCAGCGCGGTGTTACGCATTGCGGAACGACTGTAATGAAAGAGTGGACAATGATGTTGATCGCGTTGCTGGCTGTACTCGCCAGCGCACTGGGTGTTGTTTATACCCAATACACCAGTCGGCGGCTTTTTGTGGAGATGCAATCATTACGTGAACAACAGGATCAGTTGTTGACCCAGTATGGTCAGCTGCAACTGGAACAAAGTACCTGGTCGACGCATGGTCGTATCGAGAATACTGCAAGAGAAAAATTAAAAATGCATATACCACGCATTGGTGACGTTGAAATTGCTTACAGCGAGACAGATGAAAAACTTTAAACATAAAAATCCTGTTTTTGCCATTCGCCGTTACAGCGTTGTTGTCTGCATATTAGCCGGTCTCACTTTACTAACCGCTCGCGCTTATGAATTGCAGGTACTGAATAGTGACTTTCTGCATTCTCAGGGTACCGCGCGTCAGCAGCGAGTTGTAGCGGTTCCGGCACATCGCGGCACTATTAGCGATCGCAACAATGAACCATTGGCAATCAGTACACCGGTTGATTCAATTTGGGTCAATCCGGAAGAGTTTTTAAGTGATCCGAGTACTTTGTACCGTTTAGCGCAGCAACTTGAATTAGACCCGCAATCAATACAAAGTAAGTTGGCGGGTACCGAAGATCGGGAGTTTATTTATATCGTAAGGCAATTACCCCCCAGCCGTGCCGCTGAGATAAATAAATCAGGCTTGCCTGGTGTTTATCTGCAGCGTGAATATCGACGTTATTACCCGACTGCGGAAGTTGCTGCGCACATTCTTGGTTTTACCGATATTGATGATCATGGTCAGGAAGGTATTGAGCTGGCCTATGACGCGTGGCTGGCCGGACATCCCGGTGCGAAACGTGTGGTACGCGATCGCCTCGGTCAGGTTATTGAAAACGTCGACAGCATCGAAGCGGCAAATCCCGGCCACGATTTAACGCTTAGCATCGACAGACGCCTACAGTTTCTTGCTTACCGTGAATTAAAAGCAGCAGTGCAAAAGCACAATGCCGAATCCGGTTCGTTGGTTTTGTTGGATAGTTTTACAGGCGAAGTGCTGGCAATGGTCAATCAGCCGGCTTTTAATCCACACAAACGCGATGAGCTGCACGGTGATCGTTACCGTAATCGTGCAGTAACGGATGTGTTCGAACCGGGTTCAACGATGAAACCGTTCACAGCTGCCGCAGCACTGGAATATGACTATTTAAAACCGACTTCAAAAGTGAACACCAGCCCGGGCCTCGTGCGAGTGAGTGGGCATGATATAAAAGATCTACGTAACTATGGTGTGCTGGATCTGCAGGGTATTTTTTTGCATTCAAGCAATGTCGGTGCAACCAAAGTTGCACTGAGTATGCCTGCCAGCGAACTTTGGCATACCTACAATCGATTCGGCTTTGGTCACAGTACCGGTAGCGGTTTTCCCGGTGAGTCAATTGGTACGCTGAATCATTTTGATCAGTGGAGCAAATTGGAACAGGCGACTATGTCATTCGGTTACGGTTTGTCAGTAACCGCGCTGCAACTTGCACATGCTTATAGCATTCTGGCGAATGGTGGATTTGATCGTCCGATTACACTCGTCAGACAGGACGAGCCCGCTGTCGCGCAGCGGGTACTCAGCGCAGAAACTGCGGAGACATTGAGAAATTCTTTATCCAGTGTCGTGGATGATGGCAGCGGTCGCCTGGCCAAGGTGCCTGGTTATCGAATCGCCGGTAAAACCGGTACCGTACGCAAGCTGACAAAAAGTGGTTACAGCAACGAATCACATATGTCGGTTTTTGCCGGTATGGCGCCGTTGTCGAATCCACGCCTGGTGATGGTTGTTGTTGTCAATAAACCGAGCGGCGAACAGTATTATGGCGGGCAGGTTGCAGCACCGGTATTTGGTAATGTGATTGCCGATGCTTTGCGATTGCTGAATATTCCACCTGATGATCCAAAAGCGATGTTCGTTGATCGTATCGATAAGGTGGGAGGCCGCACATGATGCCGGCCGTGACTCAAACAGAACGGCTCTCGCTTTATGAATTACTCGATGGCATCGTTGCTGTCGAAAAATCTTTGCAGTCGATAATGCCATCAGGACTTAGTCTGGATAGTCGTCAAACCCGCAAAGGTGATGTATTTTTTGCACTCAGTGGTTGTTATGCAGAAGGACTGCGTTTTGCCAGAGATGCATTGCAGGCGGGCGCGGTCGCAATCGTACACGAATCGGTGGCTGACGAATTCAGCGTTGCATTAACGCGCGAACATAATGTGCCGTTGATTTATGATCCGGATCTGGAAAGTCATCTGGGCGAAATCGCCGCACGCTTTTATGGCAAACCTTCGCAGAGTATGAAGGTAATCGCTATAACGGGTACAGACGGCAAAACATCTGTCTCACATTTTATCGCGCAAGCTCTGGACAGAGCAGGCCAGGATAATCGTGCGCGTGCGGCCGTAATCGGTACAGTCGGAACGGGATTTTTTGATGATTTGCGCAGCGCAACACATACCACACCTGATCCCATTGCATTACAGGCACGCATGGCGGAATTGTACGCGAATGGTGCAGCGTATATCGCCATGGAAGCATCCTCGCATGGTCTGGAGCAGGGACGCATTAATGGAACACAGCTTGAATTGGCAGTGCTGACCAATCTGGGACGTGATCATCTTGATTATCACGGCGATATCGAATCCTATCAGCAGGCAAAACAACGTTTATTCAGCATGCCGGGATTAAAAGGAGCGGTACTGAACTGGCAGGATCCATTTGGCCAGTTATTGCTTGAAACGTATTGTTCGAATTATCCGATTTCCGTTTATAGCATTGGTCAGCTTAACGAATTAAAACAAAGCGTTGCAGCAGATTGGGTCTGCGCGGAACGATTGGAGTGTGCAGCAGACGGATTGCATATGCATATTGTTATGCCGGATGCAGCGTTTGATCTGGTTTGTAATCTACTTGGCGAATTTAATGCGCTTAATGTTTTAGCCGCAGCTGCTGTGCTGCGTCGTTTGGGTTGGTCTGCGGAGTTAATCGCTGAGCGTTTAGCACAATTGAAAAGTGTGCCGGGACGCATGCAACTCATTAGTCAACCGAATAAAGCTCAAGTTGTGATTGATTATGCGCACACACCACAGGCGTTGCGGTCTGCGCTCAACGCGTTGCGTGGGCATTGCCGCGGAAAACTGTGGTGTGTATTTGGATGTGGTGGTGATCGTGATACCGGAAAACGACCGCAGATGGGTGGAATTGCGGATTCACTGGCTGATCGAACAATCATCACAAACGATAACCCCCGCCACGAGGCACCGGAACGCATCGCTGAAGAAATTCAGGAAGGGATGCGAGATGGTTCCGGTGCCCTCGTGATTTTAGATCGAACTGAAGCAATTGCCGCGGCTATACAGCAAGCTGACAGGGATGATTTAATTTTATTAGCCGGCAAGGGGCATGAGACGACACAACAAATTGGTGACGAGTTTTTACCCTTCAGTGATCAGGCGGTTGTTGAGCGTTGTTTGGGGATCGCAACATGACCACATTACGTTACAGCGACATTGCCCGAGAGCTCAACGGTCGATTGATTGGCAAGGACGGAATCTATGAATCAATCAGTACCGATACGCGCAATATTCAGGCGGGCAGCTTGTTTGTTGCATTAAAGGGTGATCGTTTTGATGCGCATTCGTTTTTAGATCAGGCGATTGCCAAAGGTGCTGCGGCACTGCTGGTGACCTCTGAATCAAAACTTGCAGTGCCGCAAATTGTGGTGGCTGATACACGCAAAGCGTTGGGCAATCTGGCACGCCTGTGGCGGCAACAGTTTTCGATACCAGTTATAGCAGTAACCGGTAGCAACGGCAAAACAACCGTCAAAGAAATGATTGCGGCCATTTTGTCGCGACTTGGAGAAACGCTGTCTACCGAAGGTAATTTGAATAACGATATCGGTGTTCCCTTGACCTTGCTGCGCTTACGTTCGCATCACTGTTACGCGGTAATCGAAATGGGTGCCAATCATGCCGGCGAGATTCGCTATCTGTCATCCATTGCACAGCCACAGACCGCAATTATTACCAACGCGGCACCGGCGCATCTGGAAGGTTTTGGCAGTCTGCAGACCGTAGCAGAATCCAAAGCTGAAATTTACTCTGCGATTCCAGCAACAGGGCAGGCAATTATCAATGCTGATGATGCGTTTGCATCCTATTGGCGTGAACAAACCAGCCACTGTCAACGTGTTGAATTTGGTTTTAGCGCTGATGCTGATGTCCGGGGTGACTGGTTTGCACGTGAAAATCTTTTGCAGATCGAAACACGTTTGGGTGTTTGTGAGGCTCGCCTGCCTTTGTTTGGTCAGCACAATGCCAGTAATGCATTGGCGGCAGCAGCAGCGGCGTTAAGCGTTGGTGTGGGTCCACAGGAGATACAACAGGGATTGGAATCCATGAAACCGGTGCAAGGTCGTTTGTATCCTCGGCAAGGCCCTTTTGGAATGGAAATTCTGGATGATAGCTATAACGCTAATCCCGGTTCATTAAAGGCTGCACTCAATGTACTGCGTGCCATGCCAGGCCGAGCCTGGCTGGTGCTGGGTGATATGGCAGAGCTGGGACAGGATGCCAGGCAGTTGCATTATGAAATGGGGTTGCTGGCAAAAGGATTGGGCGTTGAGCGTTTGTTCGCGTTGGGTACGCTGGCTGCGGAAGCGGTTGCTGCTTTTGGTGAAAATGCCAGGTTGTATAACAACGCCGACGAGTTAATCACTGCTTTATGCGAGCAGGCTGGTTCCGAAGTTAATGTTTTAGTTAAAGGTTCACGCGCCATGCGTATGGAACAGGTTGTGGCGAAATTACTTGATGAACAACGAACGGCAGGTTTGCCGCGCCAGGTTCGGGGACACTAATCGTGCTGTTATATTTAACTGAATGGTTGCAACACAATGTACACAGTGGTTTTGGTGCGTTTCAGTCACTGACACTGCGAGGCATTGCCAGTGCTTTAACCGCACTGTTTATTTCTTTTATCGTTGGCCCTGCCATGATTCGCGGCTTAAGCCGTTACAACATCGGTCAGAGTGTTAGGCATGACGGTCCAGAAACACATTTATCCAAAGCCGGCACGCCAACAATGGGTGGCGCACTGATTCTGGTGGCAATACTGGCCAGCACCTTACTTTGGTCCGATTATTCCAATCGCTATATGTGGGTTGTTGTCATCGTTACGACGTTGTTTGGTACGATCGGATGGGTTGATGATTACAAAAAACTGGTTTTACGCAACGCCAAGGGGCTGTCGGCAGGCGCGAAATATTTTTGGCAGTCACTTGTCGCCCTTGGCGCCGCTTTATATTTGTTTTATGTAGCTGGTACACCAGATGAAACCGCCTTGTTGGTACCGGTATTTAAAAATATTACCATCGATCTGGGTTGGTTTTTCATACCCTTCGTTTACTGCGTGATTGTTGGTACCAGTAATTCGGTGAATCTGGCTGATGGTCTTGATGGTCTTGCAATTTTACCCTGTGTGCTGGTTGCTGGTGGCTTGGCGGTATTTGCCTACGCAGCGGGCAATGTCAATTTTTCCAGTTATCTCAATATTCCTTATGTCGCCAGTGTCGGCGAATTGATTATTTTTTGCAGTGCATTGATGGGTGCCGGTTTGGGTTTTCTCTGGTTTAACGCATATCCGGCGCAGGTTTTTATGGGTGATATTGGTGCCCTCGCGTTAGGTGCTGCATTAGGCGTGATTGCTGTCATGGTCAGGCAGGAACTGGTGTTGTTTATTATGGGTGGCATTTTCGTTGTTGAAACGATTTCTGTGATCTTGCAGGTAGGTTCATATAAATTAACCGGCCGTCGTATTTTTCATATGGCGCCTTTACATCATCACTACGAATTAAAAGGTTGGCCGGAACCGCGCGTTATTGTGCGTTTCTGGATTATTACCGTAATTCTTGTTTTGATCGGACTGGGTACACTAAAGATTCGTTGATGAATATGTGCGCACAGCAGTTTGAAGCCAAAGTAACGCTTATTGTTGGAATGGGCGTGACAGGCATGTCTTGTGCGCGTTATTTGCAGCAACAGGATGTTGTGTTGCGTATCGTTGATAGCCGTGAACAGCCGCCGATGTGGGCGGATGTTCGTAGTCAGTTTGCAGATTGTGAGCTGCATGCAGGCGCATTTACTTCAAAGTTATTGACGAATGTAAATCGGATATTGCTCAGTCCAGGAGTAGCACTGGCAGAGCCGCTTATTCAGACCGCAATGCAACGCGGTATTGAAGTGATTGGTGATATCGAGTTGTTTGCACGGAATGTTAAGAAACCGGTTATTGCCATCACCGGTTCCAATGGTAAGAGTACTGTCACGACGCTATTAGGTGAAATGTTTGAAGCTGCCGGACTCTCGGTTGCGGTAGGTGGCAACCTGGGGATCCCGGCGCTCGATTTATTAGGAGAGAAAGATCCGGATGTATTCATTCTTGAGTTATCCAGTTTTCAACTGGAAACCACCACAAGTTTGAAAACCGCCGTATCGGTTGTGCTTAATGTTAGCGAAGATCACATGGATCGCTATCCCGGCCTGGCAGCTTATGCGGAAAGCAAATCACGCGTTTATTCGCGGTCCAGGTGTTGTGTAATTAATCGCGACGATGTCTGTGTATCTTCCATGCCGTTTGACAATAAGGCGCAACGAATCTATTTCACCAAAAATGCGCCTTCTGAAAATGAATTTGGTTTACGCAAAGTCAACAGCGACACTTTTTTGTGTTATGGCAGCACAAAGTTGATTGCAGCCGATGAGTTGAAATTAATTGGTCAACATAATCTGCTCAATGCGCTGGCCGCCCTGGCGTTGACGAAGGGTTTTGGAATTGAGATTGAAAAAACGCTGCCTGCGTTAAAGCGTTTTACCGGTCTGGCGCATCGCTGCCAATGGGTGATTGAACACAATAATGTGCGCTGGATAAATGACTCGAAGGCCACCAATGTTGGCGCGGCACAGGTCGCTATAGAAAGCATGCCGGGCACGGTTGTTCTGATTGCGGGTGGTGATGGCAAGGACGCTGATTTCAGCCCATTGCGTTCTTCCATAAAAAATAAAGTTCGAGCCGTGGTATTGCTCGGCAAAGATGCTGCACGCATGCAGGAAGTTTTGCACGATATAACGGAGTGTCATCGTGTCGATGATTTACAGACCGCCGTAATTCGAGCGAATGAACTGGCGCAAGCGGGTGATACCGTACTATTGGCGCCGGCCTGCGCAAGTCTGGATATGTTTAAAAATTATATGCAGCGAGGCGAATTGTTTACTCGCTATGTGCAGGATTTGGTGGGCGCATGAATACCGTCGTTCATATGCAGGGATTTAAACGCGCGGTAGTTGAGCGGCAGGCACCGGCCATGCAATTGGGCGTGGATCAGGTTTTAATTATTTGCTCTTTGTTTTTACTGGTAATCGGTATTGTGATGGTGGCTTCAGCGTCGATGGGTATCGCTGATCGTCAATTGGGGGATCCGCTGCAATTTGTTCGTCGTCATACGATGTATGTCGGGCTTGGCGTATTGCTGGCGATAATGATGCAACGTATTCGACTGGTGCATTGGGAAAAATCCGGTGCAACGATGGTTTTATTTGCGTTGTTTTTATTGGGGATTGTTTTAATTCCTGGTCTGGGTCGTACTGTTAATGGTGCGACGCGCTGGCTGGATTTGGGTGTTATTGGATTGCAGGTATCTGAGCCTGCTCGTCTGTTACTACTTGTTTATCTGGCGGGTTACCTGGTACGACGTGGCGATGAAGTGCGTCAGTCTTTCCAGGGATTTTTAAAGCCGATGTTTTTGCTTGGTCTGGCTTGTATCCTTATCCTGGTTGAGCCGGATTTTGGTTCCGCCGTGGTATTATTGTTAACTGCCTTGGGTATGATGTATCTGGCCGGCGTGCGGTTGTGGCAGTTTGCTTCATTGCTGCTGTGTGCAAGTTCCGTATTTGCGATGTTGGCAGTTTCTTCACCATACCGATTGCAACGCTTAACCGCATTTCTTGATCCGTGGTCTGATCCGTTTAATACCGGTTTTCAATTAACGCAATCACTCATTGCCTTCGGTAGTGGAGGCTGGACCGGTGTCGGCCTTGGACGCAGCGTGCAAAAATTATTCTATTTACCAGAAGCACATAATGATTTTCTATTCGCCATACTCGCAGAAGAGCTGGGTCTGATCGGCGTAGTACTGGTGCTTTGTCTGTTCGGTATTCTGGTTTGGCGTGCATTGGTGATTGCTGCACAGGCTGAACGCGCCGGTCACTTGTTTGCCGCGTATCTCGCTTATGGGCTTGCGCTTTGGTTTGCGATTCAGAGCATGATCAATATCGGCGTGAACATGGGTGTCTTGCCAACCAAGGGACTTACATTACCTCTGGTTAGCGCGGGTGGCAGCAGCATGCTGGTGATGTGTGCGGCAATCGGCTTGCTACTGCGAATTAATCTGGAAACGACGCTGGCGCATGAACAAGCCTTGCGCGGCGACAAACAGGAACTCAAAAGACTACAACCCAAAAAATCAAAGCGGGGTGGATCATGATTTTTGATTCACGACCCATTCTGATTATGGCGGGTGGTACCGGCGGCCATGTTTATCCTGCTTTGGCGGTAGCTAAAGAGTTGAATAGTAAAAATATTCCGGTGGTGTGGATGGGTACGCGAAAAGGACTTGAGGCGCGAGTCGTTCCCGAAGCCGGTATAAAAATGATGTGGTTAAGTATTTCCGGATTGCGAGGCAAAGATGCGTTGACTTTGTTACTGGCACCCTTTCGATTGCTGCTTGCCTGTTGGCAGGCTGCTTTGATTATTTTGCGCGTCAAACCGCGGCTGGTGTTGGGTATGGGTGGTTTTACCACAGGCCCGGGTGGGTTGATGTGTAAATTATTGCGATGTCCTTTGGTTATCCATGAGCAAAACGCCATTGCCGGTGTTACCAATCGCATTCTTTCGCATCTTGCTGATTCGGTGTTGGAAGCGTTCCCGGGAACATTTAAAAAATCTTTGCATGCATACCACACCGGTAATCCGGTGCGAAATGAAATCAGTTTGTTGCCTGTGCCAGAACAACGTTTGGGTTGTCGTCAAGGAAGATTGCATCTGTTGGTTATTGGCGGCAGCCAGGGTGCGCGTTTTTTGAATGAGATCGTACCGCAAGCAATACGCACTATGCCGGAAGCAATTAGACCGGAGATTCGTCATCAGGCCGGTCACAATGCCTGTGAGAAAACTGCGACAAATTATCAGGGACTGGGTATTAAAGCAGAAGTGATACCGTTTCTGGATGATATGGCCGCGGCGTACACCTGGGCTGATCTGGTAATTGCCAGATCTGGTGCTATGACGGTTGCTGAACTGGCGGCAGCCGGGTTACCTGCGATACTGGTTCCTTTTCCACATGCGGTGGATGACCATCAAACAGCGAATGCACGATTTCTTGCGCAGCGAGATGCTGCATTGATTGCGCAGCAAACGGAGTTGAGCCCGGAAAGACTGGGTGATTGGTTAAGTGAATTAGCCGTTGATCGCGAACGTTTATTGAATATGGCAAGACGAGCCCGAGAGGTTGCAAGACCAGAAGCGACACAACTGGTTGTGCAAGAATGCCTGGCTGTGGCGGAGAGTTTTTAGGAATGAGTAAAAAGACTAATAACGAACAAACTATCTGGCGTAATCCCATGCGCAGAATACGTCGTGTGCATTTTATCGGTATCGGCGGTGCTGGCATGAGCGGTATTGCCGAAGTCATGCTGAATATTGGTTATCAGGTTAGTGGTTCGGATCTGAGTGTCAGTGCAACAACAGAGCGACTGAAGAAACGAGGAGCGGAAATTTTTATCGGGCATCATACGCACAACGTTGAAGGCGCTGACGCAGTCGTCGTATCGACGGCTATAGCGGACACCAATCCGGAGTTGCTAGCAGCCAAAGAAGCGCGCATACCGCTGGTGCCGCGTGCGCAGATGCTGGCCGAACTAATGCGGTTTCGTCAGGGCGTTGCAGTCGCCGGTACGCACGGCAAAACAACCACTACCAGTCTGGTAGCCAGTATTTTGGCAGCAGGTGGTCTGGATCCAACATTCATTATCGGTGGTCTCGTGAATAATATCGCTGGACATGCGCGTCTGGGGAGCGGTGATTATCTGGTGGCTGAAGCAGATGAGAGCGATGCTTCATTTTTGTATTTGCAGCCGGTTATTGCGATTGTGACCAATATCGATGCCGATCATCTTGGTACCTATGGTGGTGATTTCGAACGGCTGGAACAAACCTTTGTAGAGTTTATTCGCCACCTGCCTTTTTATGGCCTGGCGGTTTTGTGCATTGATGATCCGATTGTTCGTAAACTGATACCTGAATTCAGTCGTCCCGTCTTAACCTATGGTATTGAGCAAGCCGCGGATGTACGCGCCAGTAATCTAATACCCGGGCACGGTCGTACACGATTTACTGTCAATCTGCCGGCGAACGAAACAAGCAAAGCAGTTGAATTTACCGTGACTTTGAATTTACCGGGTAAACATAATGTGCTGAATGCATTGGCAGCTATCACGGTTGCATATGAACTGGGTGTAAGCGTAGAAGCGATTCAGCAGTCATTATCAGAGTTTGCCGGCATTGGTCGGCGTTTTCAGCGTTACGGTACCATTCAAACCGCAGTGGGAGAAGTGGAGCTGGTCGATGACTATGGTCATCATCCCACCGAGGTGCAGGCAACCTTGCGCGCTGTTCGTGAAACCTGGCCGGATCGGCGTATGGTGGTCGCATTTCAACCGCATCGATATAGCCGAACACACGATTTGTTTGATGATTTTGCAGCCGTGTTATGCGAAACCGATGTTCTGTGTTTGTGTGATATTTATCCGGCCGGTGAAAAACCGATTTCGGGCACTGATGGCCGGTCTTTGAGCCAGGCGATTCGTGCTCGCGGCAAGGTTGATCCGGTGTTTGTAGCGGATATAGCGGATCTGCCGGATAGTTTAAATGCGATTTTAAAAGATCAGGATATTTTGTTGACTTTGGGTGCCGGCAATATCGGCGCGATGGCTGCATCGCTGCCACAAGTGTTAAGAGCGAGTAAATGAACGATACAGCTCAAAAATCCGGTTTACGTGGCAGCTTGAAACAGCAAGAGTCGCTTGCGCGCTATACCTCCTGGCGCGTTGGGGGTATAGCGGAAAAATTTTATCAACCAGCCGATCGCGAAGATTTTATCGAGTTTCTTTCTACCTTGCCCGAGGATGAGCCTTTGTTCGTAATGGGAATGGGCAGCAATATTCTTGTACGCGATGGAGGCATGAAAGGTACGGTGATTAATCTGCGTAACTGCCTGAATCGACTGGAACTTGCGCAAGATGATCAACAAGGGGCACTGATTTATGCTGAAGCCGGTGTCAACTCCTCACAGCTGGCACGATTTGCCGTGAAACAGGGTTTATGCGGCAGCGAGTTTTTGGTCGGTATTCCCGGCAGTATTGGTGGTGCCCTGGCGATGAACGCCGGTTGTTACGGTAGTGAAACCTGGCAATACGTTGAAAGAGTTGAAATGGTTAACGCCAAAGGACAGTCAACCCTGCGGCAGCCGGAAGAGTTTGATGTTAGTTATCGTACGGTCAAATTTCCGGCACGGGAGTGGTTCGTCGCAGGCTGGTTTCGTTTTACCAGGAATCAGGGCAAGGCTGATCGCGAACGCGTTCGTGAATTACTCAATCAACGTAGCGAGACGCAACCGATCGGCAGTTACAGCTGCGGTTCAGTGTTTCGAAATCCAGCAGGCAATTATGCTGCAAAGTTGATAGAAGCCTGCGGTTTGAAAGGATATCGGATCGGCGGTGCACGTGTTTCCGATAAGCACGCAAACTTTATACTCAATGACGCTAATGCAACTGCGACCGATATTGAACAACTCATTGAGTACGTGCAGGCCAAAGTTGAAGAAAACACCGGTGTCTTATTGCAGCGGGAAGTCAAGATTGTAGGAGAATCTGTGTGAGTGCCATTATGCAGCAGGAATTCGGTTTGGTTGCATTATTAATGGGCGGCTGGTCGGCCGAACGTGATGTGTCGCTTAAAAGCGGCGCTGCAGTATTGGCAGCTTTGCGAAGGTTAGGTATTAATGTTGAAGCGATTGATATGGATATCGATATTGTGCGTGTTCTACAGGAAGGTCATTACAGTCGAATTTTTAATATTGTGCATGGACGTGGCGGTGAAGACGGCAAACTTCAGGCTTTACTGGAATTTTTAAACTTACCTTATACCGGTACTGGGGTACTGGGTTGTGCATTAGGTATGGATAAAATGCGCTGCAAGAATATTTGGCAGGGTAAAGACTTGCCAACACCTGCGGCGATGATAATCAAAGGTGAAAAGGATTGTGAAAAAGCATTGATGTCGATGAAATTACCTCTCGCTGTGAAGCCGGTATTTGAAGGATCAAGCGTCGGCATCAGTAAAGTTAAAATTGAATCAGAATTACTTCCTGCCTGGCGTGAAGCGTCAAAGTATGGCGAAGTGATGGCCGAGTGTTGGATCGAAGGTACTGAATATACGGTTTCAATTCTTGCCGGCGCAGCTTTGCCGGCAATTCGACTGCAACCTGCACGTGAGTTTTATGATTTTACAGCCAAGTATGCGGATGGATCCGGTACTCAATACTATTGCCCCTGCGGTCTGGATTTAAAAACTGAGCAATCAATACAGAAGCTGGCATTAGCCGCATTCGATGCGATCGATGGATACGGCTGGGGTCGGATAGACTTAATGCTGGACAACGAGGATCAACCCTGGTTGATCGAAGTGAATACTGTGCCGGGGATGACTGATCACAGTCTGGTGCCGATGTCGGCAAAAAACGCGGGCATTGAGTTTGATGAGTTGGTGTTGAAAATCTTACGAACAAGCTTAGGGGACAGGAGTAAAGCGAATGCGAGCTGAAGCCTTACTCGATTTAAAGGATATCAAAAAACGCGAAAAGAATTGCAAACGTCGCCATTTGCAGGCCGTAACGCTGGACCTGCAACCGACACTATTCGGCGAACCAAAAAGAGTTAGTCGCAGATTTATCGTTATCGCCTTGCTGATTTTGGTTTTTGTAGTGACATCCGCATTGTCACTGAGACAGTTTGCATCGTCGTTTTCAATTGAGCACGTGTTGATTGAGGGTGAATTTCATAATGAACAGGCACGGGAAATCGAACAAGCATTAAAACAGTATTTAGTGGGCGATTTGTTTACCGTTAATCTTTCTGCAGCACATCGGGCGGTAACAGATCTTGCGTGGGTTGCAAACGCGCGTTTGCAGCGTGGATGGCCCAATAAAATCGTAGTCAATATCGATGAGCAGGTGCCTGTTGCACGCTGGAATGCGGGCCGGCTGGTCAATGCCGAAGGATTGATTTTTGAAAAAGCGTATGGCGTTGATCTGAGCGAATTGCCGGTATTTGTCGGCCCGGATGATAAAGCGATTGTGGTTATGAATCGATATAGGCAATTACAACCGTTGCTGGCACAGAATAATATGCGGATTATTGAACTTAAAGTGGACGAGAGAAATAGCTGGGTGCTCACAACTCACGATAACGTGATTATGCGGCTTGGCAGCCACGATTATGAATCAAGACTAAAGCAATTTCTTGCGGTAATGAAGTCTGATCGTAAAACAGATTGGAACAAGATCGCCAGTGTTGATTTAAGACATAGTAATGGATTTGCTGTGCGCTGGCATAGTGAACAAAATAACCGACAAGGGTAGAGAGGCCCGACAGCATGTCTAAAAAAGCAGACAGAGAAATGATTGTTGGACTGGATATCGGCACCTCAAAAGTCGTCGCAATTGTCGGCGAGATAAATAGTAGCGGTGAAATCGATATCATCGGAATCGGCTCGCATCCCTCGCGAGGACTAAAAAAGGGTGTTGTGGTTAATATTGAATCGACAGTGCAGTCCATTCAACGTGCAATCGAAGAAGCCGAGTTAATGGCCGGTGTGCAGATCCATTCGGTTTTTACCGGTGTTGCCGGCAGTCATGTTCGCAGTATTAATTCGCATGGAATCGTTGCAATTAAAGATCGTGAAGTTACCGCTGCTGATGTTGACCGGGTAATCGATGCAGCGCGAGCGGTTGCGATACCTGCAGATCAAAGAACGCTGCATATATTGCCGCAGGAATTTGTGATTGATGGCCAGGAAGGTATACGTGAACCGATCGGCATGGCCGGCGTACGACTGGAAGCGAAGGTACATTTAATTACCGGCGCAGTCAGCGCCGCGCAAAATATTATCAAATGCGTGCGTCGTTGTGGACTTGAAGTGGACGACGTCATTCTCGAACAACTTGCATCCAGCTATTCGGTATTGACTGATGACGAAAAAGACCTGGGGGTTTGTTTGGTAGATATCGGCGGCGGCACCACAGATATCGCAGTGTTTAGCGAAGGAGCAATTCGTCATACTGCGGTTATTCCCATTGCCGGTGATCAGGTGACGAATGATATCGCAGTTGCATTGCGCACGCCGACGAAACATGCAGAAGAAATAAAGATTAAGTATGCATGCGCCCTCAGACAACTGGCAAATCCGGATGAAACCATTGAAGTGCCGGGTGTTGGTGAAAGAGAACCCCGCAAGTTGTCGCGTATGACATTGATTGATGTTGTTGAACCTCGGTATGCAGAATTGCTGGACCTTGTTGCAGCCGAGCTGCGACGCAGTGGTTACGAGGATTTAATTGCAGCCGGTATTGTGTTGACCGGTGGCAGCTCAAAAATGGAAGGCGTAATTGAGCTGGCGGAAGAGATTTTCAACATGCCGGTCAGACTGGGGGTACCGCAGTACGTCAGCGGGCTGGCAGATGTGGTACGAAATCCCATACACGCAACCGGTGTTGGCTTGCTCTTATTTGGTCACGCGAATCGCGAGTCAGGTCGCGAGTTTTTCGGAGAAAAAGGCATTAGCGGCGTGTGGCAACGCATGATGGACTGGTTTAAAGGCAATTTTTAAATCCTGATGTATATGCATAACGAATTCGATTTTAATATTTTTAGTTAATTGAGAGGTAATGGCCATGTTTGAACTAATGGATACCTATAGTCAGAACGCAGTGATTAAGGTAATCGGTATTGGGGGCGGGGGCGGCAACGCCGTACGTCATATGGTTGATGCACATATAGAAGGTGTTGAATTTATTTGTGCAAATACCGACTCGCAGGCGTTAAAAAACGTCAGCGTGAAAACCAATTTACAGATCGGTTGTAATATCACCAAAGGACTCGGTGCCGGTGCCAATCCGGAAGTTGGGCGACAGGCGGCACTGGAAGATCGCGAACGAATCCAGAACGTAATAGAAGGCACGGATATGCTGTTTATTACTGCGGGCATGGGCGGTGGAACCGGTACCGGCGCCGCACCCATCGTCGCGCAGATCGCCAAGGAAATGGGCATATTGACCGTTGCGATCGTCACCAAGCCATTCCCATTTGAAGGTAAAAAACGTATGGATGTGGCTGCAGAAGGCATCCGGGCGTTGGAGCAACACGTCGATTCCCTGATCACCATTCCAAATGAAAAATTGTTGACCGTTCTGGGAAAGGATATGGGGCTGTTGGACGCATTTAAGGCGGCCAATAATGTGCTTCAAGGTGCTGTTCAGGGTATCGCTGAACTAATTACCTGTCCCGGGCTTATAAACGTCGATTTTGCGGACGTGCGGACCGTAATGTCCGAAATGGGTATGGCCATGATGGGTTCTGGAATTGGCAGAGGCGAGCAACGTGCCCGTGACGCCGCAGAAGCTGCAATTGCAAGTCCTTTGCTGGAGGATGTCAGTCTCGCGGGTGCGCATGGGATACTGGTTAATGTAACGGCTGGCAGGGATTTGTCCATCGGCGAATTTGAGGAAGTCGGTTCAACCATCAAGGGATTTGCATCGGAAGATGCAACGGTGGTTATCGGTACCGTAATCGACAGTGCGTTAGAGGGCGAATTGCGAGTAACGGTGGTTGCTACCGGGCTGGGTGCGAAATCACAGCAAGCCAAGCCTATCCGCCTTGTGGAACGCTCCAACGCCGGGGAAGTTAATTACAAGCAATACGATAAACCCACTGCGATTCGAGACAAAAAGGCGGTTGGTGATGGCTTATCTCATGATAAGGACTTCGATTCGGAATATCTGGATATCCCGGCGTTTCTGCGCCGCCAGGCTGATTAGAGGTCGATAACTACGTATCGATAGCCAATCTTGTTGCGGGTACGATGGTACGCACCTGGCAGCGGAATTTTAATGTTATGCGTTGAGAGTTCTGATGCCGGACAAATGGACGACTACTGCTGCGGTAGTGGCTATTGGGACGCCTTTAAAGGTTTGTATGATGTTGACGCCATATAACGGGTAATCTCAGATTTTACGGAAACATCGTTGAAATTATTACGTTTTATTTAAGATTTGTGTATGATTGCACGGTTTTGGTGCTGGATTGGGTTCAACATCAAACCTACCCCTTTTACGACCGTGTGTAGCAATCATTGGTCCGTTAGAGAACCAATGCTGTGGGAGAAGTCTCTGCGTGTTAAAACAACGAACACTGAAGAATGTAATACGAGCCACTGGAATAGGTTTACACACCGGTAAAAAAGTCTATCTGACGTTACGCCCAGCATCACCTGATACCGGCATTGTCTTTCGCCGGGTTGATCTTGATCCCGCTGTTGAGATCAAGGCGGTATGCAAAAATGTCGGTGAAACCACGCTTTCCACCACGCTTTGCCACGGTGATGTGAAGATTTCCACCGTTGAGCACCTTTTGTCTGCCATGGCGGGTTTAGGTGTCGATAATGCTTATATTGATCTCAATGCGCCGGAAGTGCCTATTATGGATGGCAGCGCCGGACCTTTTGTATTTTTGCTGCAATCAGCAGGCATTGTTGAACAAAACAAAGCAAAGAAATTTATACGCATCAAAAGACCTGTTGTCGTTGAACAAGCGGGTAAATGGGCCAGATTTGACCCCTTTAACGGCTTCAAAGTAGGTTTTACCATCGAATTCAACCATCCCGTATTTGAATCTGCCAAACAAAGCGCGGAGATCGATTTCTCCAGCACTTCGTTTTTAAGAGAAGTCAGTCGAGCCCGGACCTTTGGTTTTATTCGCGACGTTGAGCGTCTGCGTGAACAGAATCTAGTACTTGGAGGCAGTCTTGATAACGCGGTCGTGGTTGATGACTACCGGGTCCTGAATGAAGATGGATTACGTTACGAAGACGAGTTTGTGAAGCACAAGATTCTGGATGCGATCGGGGATTTATATTTGCTCGGTCATAGTCTTATAGGCGCTTTTGCCGGTTATAAAGCCGGCCATGCTTTAAATAACATGCTTTTGCGTAAGCTGGTGGAGCAGACCAGTGCATGGGAAGAGGTTACCTACGAAGACGCAGGTAAAGCGCCGATATCTTATGCGCACCCATTAGCGGTTAGTTGACTGAGAATGACTCTAGCGATCGCCGCGCCTGGCTAGTTTTAGCAGGGACCGTTTGAGATCGGGATGTTTGATTGACTTGGCCAACGACTCAAATTGATGGGCCGAATGGCTTGAAATAGTGAGCGGATTACGCTTTACAGCTTCAGGTATGGTTTTTTTGGGTTGAATGAGCAATTTAACGGATTTGATTGTTAGGCCCGTTTTGACCGACAATTGACGTGCTAAGTCGTTACCTTGGTAACGTACTTTAGCGGCCCAGACGGGCGAGTCGGCCTCCAGGGTGAGGAGACTGCGGTGTAAGCCAGCTATTTGCACGTGCGAATGAAATTCGGCGGGTAGTACAGTGTACAAATGCTGGTTTAATTCCAGGAGCCAATTGGCTCGTTGCTTAAGGATGCTTGGTAATTTTGATCCGAGAGGTTTCATCCAGGGGGCGCAGAAGCGTGATGGGGTTTGCAAAAGTTAGCTTACTTTCAGCTCTGGACTTCGCGTCCTTAGTATTTTACGGTATATTATCACGATATCCCGTTGATAATCCGGGAAAATCAAGAAAATGAATATCATTCTAATCACCCGGAAAGGGCGCAGTCGGCGCAATCTGGAAGTCAGTACCGCCACGCAGTATGTTCTGGTGTCGGTGATTGTGTTGTTTTCTGCGATGTTTTGTGCAGGCTTAGGATACTGGTATGGCGCCAGTAACCAGTCTGATAGCTACGTTTTGGCCTGGCAAAGTGAACTGGAAGAGCAGAGATTAGCTTTGCTCGATGTCAGAGAGAACGCTGAAGCCCGCGTAAAGGCTTTGACCACGCGCATCGGTCAGATGCAAGGGCATATCACTCGCCTGGACGCGCTAGGTACAAAGCTGGTCAAAATGGCTAAAATCGATGAGAAGGAATTCGAATTCAATAATCCCCCAGGATTGGGTGGCCCGAATGAAAACCCGCTAGACACCAATGATCAAAGCACCTTAGATCAGGCGATTACCAGTCTGGGGCAGGAATTGGGTTATCGGGAATACCAGTTATTTGTGCTTGAAGAGGTTTTACGTTCCCGCATATTGCATGAAGAAGTACATCCTGCAGGTAGGCCGGTCAAAAAAGGCTGGATTTCATCCTACTATGGCTACCGCACGAGCCCGTTTGACGGGCGTCGCGTTTTTCATAAGGGTCTGGATATTGCAGGCAAACAAGGCAGCTCGATAATCGCTGTTGCGGGTGGAGTGGTTACCTGGGCTGATCAGCGTTGGGGATATGGAAATCTGCTTGAAATCAATCATGGCAATGGTTATTCGACGCGCTATGGACACTGTCTGGAGATATTAGTCAAGGAAGGCGAAGCGGTAAAGAAAGGCCAGATCGTTGCTACTATGGGCTCGACAGGGCGCTCCACCGGCCCACACGTGCATTTTGAGGTGTTGCAGGATGGTCAACAGGTGAATCCACTCGATTTTATATACGCGGCAAATTGATCATTTTTAACTTGTTTTTTACACAAGATGTCTACATATATAATACGCAGCCTTCTGAGCTGCGTTTTTTGTTTTCGGGAATAGTGGAAGCGGAAGCTCACTTTCTGCAAGCATGCTAAATATCAGGAATTCCTGATTTAACCGAGGGTTCCTAAAGTAGAAAAAATTAGCATATTGTTTAGCTATTACAAGAATTGTCCTAATGATAAAGAAATTATTCAGAAAAATATTCGGCACCCGCAACGATCGAGTCATAAAGCGATTACGAAATATTGTTCACCAGATCAATGCATTCGAATCAGACCTCGAAAAACTTTCTGATGAGCAGCTACGCGACAAGACGGGGGAGTTTAGAGCGCGGTTTAAAGAAGGTGAATCGCTTCAGGACTTGCTTCCTGAAGCCTTTGCAGTAGTGCGTGAAGCCAGTAAACGAACCTTGGGGTTGCGGCATTTTGATGTACAGTTAATTGGCGGCATGGTGTTGAATGATGGCAAGATCGCCGAAATGCGTACCGGTGAGGGTAAAACCCTGGTTGCGACATTGGCCGCGTATCTCAATGCACTACCGGAACAGGGAGTGCATATTATAACGGTTAATGATTATCTGGCTCGTCGCGATGCTGAGTGGATGGGGAAGATATACAAGTTTTTAGGACTGGAAGTCGGCGTTATCGTGTCTGGCATGGATCACGCGGAAAAGCAGGTTGCTTATGCCGCCGATATAACCTATGGCACCAACAACGAATTCGGCTTTGATTATTTGCGCGATAATATGGCTTTTAGTACGGCCGATCGCATGCAGCGAAAACTGAATTTCGCTATCGTGGATGAGGTTGATTCGATTCTGATAGACGAAGCGCGTACGCCGTTGATTATTTCAGGCCCAACTAATGACAATTCAGAACTTTATCAGAAAATAAACCAAATCGTTCCTAAGCTAAAAGTTGCAAAAAGCGAAGAAGAACCAGGCGATTTTACGATGGATGAGAAAGTCCGTCAGGCTTATTTAACGGAACAGGGTCACGAAAGAATAGAAGAGTTGTTGGTCAAAAACGGAATTTTGAACTCAGGCGAGAGCCTTTATGACACTGCCAATATCTCATTGATGCATCATATCGATGCTGCATTAAGGGCGCATTTTCTCTATCAAAAAGACGTGCATTACGTTGTGGAGAATGATGAAGTCATTATTGTCGATGAGTTTACCGGTCGTAAAATGACCGGGAGACGGTGGTCTGAGGGATTGCATCAGGCGATAGAAGCGAAAGAAGGTGTTCTGATCCAGAACGAGAACCAAACCCTGGCGTCGATTACTTTCCAGAATTACTTTCGTTTGTATGCAAAGTTATCCGGTATGACGGGTACTGCGGATACCGAAGCTTATGAGTTTCAGCAAATTTACAATCTGGAAGTTATTGTTATCCCAACGCACCTGGATATGATTCGAGATGATCAGGTTGACCAGATCTATCTGACGCAAAAAGAAAAATATAAAGCCATTATCGAAGATGTCCGCGATTGTATTAAACGCAAGCAACCCGTATTGGTTGGCACGGCCTCAATTGAGGCATCAGAACATTTATCTGAGTTACTGAAAAAAGCGAATGTAAAACACGAAGTACTCAATGCCAAACAGCATCAGCGTGAGGCTTTGATCGTCGTGCAGGCCGGGAGACCCGGTGCTGTCACTATTGCAACCAATATGGCCGGTCGAGGTACCGATATCGTTTTAGGCGGCAACCTGGAGGCAGAACTTAAAGAAATCGATATTACCGACGAGTCTAAACGAAAATCCATTAAGGAAGATTGGCAAATAAGGCATAATGAAGTCGTCGCTTCAGGTGGTTTACGCATCATCGGAACGGAAAGACACGAATCAAGACGCATCGATAACCAGTTGCGCGGGCGTTCCGGTCGTCAGGGCGACCCAGGTTCTTCGCGTTTTTATCTGTCACTGGAAGATAATTTGATGCGGATTTTTGCCAGTGAACGAGTCGCCAGCATTATGCAGCGCCTGGGCATGGAAGAGGGGGAGGCGATTGCGCATCCCTGGGTTTCCAGAGCCATAGAAAATGCGCAACGCAAGGTTGAAGCGCATAACTTTGATATTCGAAAAAATGTTCTTGAATACGATGATGTAGCAAACGACCAACGTAAGGTCATTTATCAGCAACGCAGTGATTTGATGGAAGTCGATGATATCTCTGAGACTATCGATATGATCAGAGAGGACGTTGTTGATGTCACCATAGATCAATATATTTCCCCCGGTAGTATGGAGGAGCAGTGGGATGCCAGTGGATTGGAAGACGCTGTTGAACATGATTTTGGAGAGCGCTTACCGATTCGAGAATGGCTGGAAAATGAAGCGGATCTGCATGAGGAACCACTTCGCCGGCGTATCAAGGATAAAATTACTGCAACTTACAAACAGAAAGAGGAAATGATCGGTTCTGAGCAAATGCGTCGTTTGGAAAAAGCGGTCACGCTGCAGGTGCTTGATAGCAACTGGAAAGAGCATTTGGCCGCGATGGATTACCTGCGTCAGAGTATCGGATTGCGAGGTTATGCACAGAAAAATCCCAAACAGGAATATAAGCGCGAAGCGTTTGCTATGTTTTCGGTATTGCTGGATGGCATCAAAACCGAAGTTATCCGCATTCTCTCTCGTATACAATTTCGTCAGGATGATGATGTATCCAATCTTAGAAGAGCGCAAAAACCACAAAAGATGCAGTTTAATCATCCACAGGCGCAAAGCGCGCTGCAGCCGGGTGAGCGTCAATCGGGAGCCGATCAGAAGCAACCCTTTGTACGCAGTCAAAAAAAGATTGGTCGTAATGAACCCTGTTTTTGTGGTTCAGGCAAAAAATATAAACAGTGTCATGGTAAATTGAATTAACTATTAGTATGTCGGTAGGACTGAAACAGCCTGAAAAAATCAATCCGGTCGCCGGTGTAAAACTGTCGGCAACCCACGCGGGCCTAAGAAAAACAAACGCTGCTGACTTGCTACTTATAGAATTGGCTGCCGGTAGTCGTGTCGCGGTCACTTTAACGAAAAATCTATTTTGCGCAGCGCCGATAATCGTTGTTCAGGAACATATTAAGTGTAATCCTCCCCGCTATCTAATCATCAATGCAGGCAATGCCAATGCCGGCACGGGGAATAAAGGATTATTGGATGCAAAGGAATGTTGCCGCTATCTGTCCGAGTCAACCGGTGTACAGGAGCGGGAGATTTTGCCGTTTTCTACTGGTGTTATCGGGAAGCCGCTGGATGTAAAAAAAATTAAAGTTGCCATACCGGCTCTGTTGCAAGCGCTGGAAGCGGACGCGTGGCTAAAAGCCGCCCGCGCTATTATGACCACTGATACGCTGCCAAAGGCGATTTCGAGAAGTGTCCGGACTGGCGATACCGTTATTACTATCACCGGTATTGCCAAGGGCGCCGGAATGATATGCCCTAATATGGCGACCATGTTGTCTTTTATTGCAACCGACGCCGATATAGAGCAGACCGAATTGGAAACGCTACACAAAAAACTGGTTGCTGCGTCATTTAATCGTATTAGTGTCGACGGTGACACTTCTACCAATGATGCTTGTGTATGTATTTCAACCGCACAAAAGGAAAAAATTTACCCAGGTACCCCCTTATGGCAAGAATTTGAGCAGGCAATGCTTGAAGTTTATCAGCATCTGGCTCAGGCAATTATCCGAGACGGTGAGGGTGCTGGTAAATTCATTACTATTAAGGTTATTAACGGTCATACCGAAACAGATTGTGAAGCCGTCGCAAGAGCTGTCGCGCATTCTCCACTGGTTAAAACCGCGTTATTTGCTTCTGATGCAAATTGGGGACGGATTCTGGCAGCGGTTGGCCGAGCCGGGGTGAGGCTGGATATTGATCAGGTTAAAATGACGATCAATGATGTGCTGATATTTTACAATGGCCAGCTTGCTGATGATTACACCGAAGCATCCGGCAGTGCCGCAGTCGCGCAGGATGAAATAGTCATAGAAATCAGCTTGGGCTGTGGTGTGGCAGAGTATTTAATGTGGACAACCGACCTTGGTCATGAGTACGTACGTATTAATGCGGAGTATCGCACCTGATCACTAAGAATATGACTAAAGCACCTATTCTGGTAGCTGCAGCTGCGATAGTTGATGAACAAAACAGAGTTTTAGTCACTCAACGCGCCAAAAATTCACATCAGGGTGGTAAATGGGAATTTCCAGGAGGCAAGTGTAAAAAAGGTGAAACAATTAAAGAGGCGCTTGATCGCGAGCTAATGGAAGAATTGGGTATCAACCCAATAGAGCCTGCGCACCTCATTACACTAACCCACGCCTATCCCGAAAAAACCGTGACTTTGTCAGTCTGGAAGGTGCGATCATACTCAGGCATACCTCATGCCAGAGAAAGCCAGCCGCTCCTCTGGCAAGCTGTATCCGAATTAGATCCGGATTTGTTTCCGGCTGCTGATCACGGAATCATACGTGCATTACAGTTGCCGGACACTTGTGTGATCACACCAGATATTCAGAATAGATCTGAAGAACAGTATCTAAGAGAGATGCACCAAGTTCTGGATAGAGGCGCAAAACTTATTTTATTCCGCGACCATCATCTAGACAGGTTGACATATCGACAGTTGGCAGTAGAAATCATTGAGCTCTGTGATCGCTATAACGCGACCTGTATGTTGAATACTCCAATAGACTGGCTTGCAGATTTTAAGAAAAAAAATATCCATATGAGTGCTTTTCGTTTAATGCAATGCGAAAAGAGGCCAAATAGTAATAAGTTTTTTCTGAGCGCAGCATGCCACGACCTCAATGAAATTAGGCAAGCTGAGAAAATTGGAGCTGATTTTATATTGCTTTCCCCGGTAAAAAAAACAAGTTCTCATCCGGATACTGAAGGCATGGGTTGGGAAAAATTTTCTGATCTGGTGCAAAATTGTTCCGTTCCGGTTTATGCATTGGGGGGGATGAATAAAACGGATATTGACGTCGCGCAATCACATGGTGCGCAAGGGGTGGCCGGTATAACCGGGTTTTGGTCAGCCCAACAGGTTGACGATTGAGAGAACTTAAATACCACAGATCATTAATTCAAAATCAACATCTTTTGTAACCTGGGGCGAGTTTGGTTCGCCCGGGCTCCATTCCATAAAGCGAATATTAAGGCGGTGTTTGCTGGCGCTGATGGTTGGGTAACTATTGCTGCTTCGGTCAACGAAAACACGAACCATCTGGATATCCGTTTTTAATTTCAATTTGTGTTCATAGTAACCATTTCGCGCAGTACATTGAACCGCATTCGAGCTATTGCGGATGGCATCAAGACAGGTTTCGATGGCTTGTTGTAGAGAGATAAAGGGTTTAAACCAGGATTCCATAGTGCTCAAACGATGATTGTCACTGGAATTGAGCCAATGAGAATAAAGCGGCAAGTCAAAATTGCAGGTGCCACCGGGAATACTCAAACGCTGCCGAACGCTATTAAAAAGAAGATCATTCTGTAAATGTTGATCCAGTTGTTCTCTGATTTCATGAAGTGATGAGATATTGTCATTAATCTTTTTTAACAGAGCATCAAGGATAGACTGATTGATACCGGGGAGATCAAGATGTCGTTTGAGTGAGGCGTGTTGACGTTCCAGTTCTTTGATGATTTCACTCTTTAGATCTCCACGACCGGTAAGACCGCTGATTTCAACCAGAGAAAGAATAACAGAGTGGGCAGCGTGGGCGGTATTGATTTTGATGTGATGCCTGGTACGTTCAAACAATTGCTCCAGTCTCAAAAAAATTCTGATGCGTTCGACTAAAGGTAATTCATAAATCGTAAAATTACAGGTGTTGTTTTGCTGGGAATATTTGCAGATTTCTGCTTCTGCCTCCGCCAGATAGGCCTGATGCAAAACTGTGACCTGGTCGCGCAAAAGAGTGATATCACCGGAATTTTTGATAATCTGATCAGCGGCTTCAAGACGGGCGTCACGGCTGATCTGAGTATCAATAATGGCTCTTGCTTGTCTGCGATTGACACCATCGCGCTGCATGACCCTTTTTATTTGCGTCTCTTCATCAATATCAACAACGAGAATTTGATCAATCATTTCCCAGCGACCGGTATCAATAAGCAAGGGGACAACCATAATCGCATAGGGGCCATCTACTTTATCGAGTCGCTCCAGCATCGATCGCTGTATTATAGGGTGAAGGATATCTTCCAGGCGCTTTCTTTGATGTTCGTCAGAAAAAACCAATTCGCGTAATTGTCGGCGATCCAGCTCACCACTTTCTTGTAGAATATCGGGACCAAACTGATTAACCAGTTCCTGAAGAGCGGGTTGCTCGGGTTCAACAAGTTCACGAGCAATTAGATCCGCGTCAATTATCGGAATGTTGTGTTCGGCAAACAGCTTGGCAACAGTGCTCTTACCGCTGCCGATGCCACCTGTTAATCCAATAACAAGCATCAGTTATCCAAAAAGTAGTACGAAAGTAAGGTGATTGTAAGGGATTTAAGCAAGAGAGCCCAAATTAAAAAATAGAAGTATGTGAAGGGCTATTAAAAAGTGTCTAGTAAGAAAGCCATTGAAGATAAGCACCGGTTATCATTTTCCCATAGAGAAGATAAATCCAGCCGGCTGCGGCCAAATAGGGCCCAAAAGGTATTGGAATGCGGCGGTCATGACCGACAAACACTACCAACGATATTCCCACAAGTGTACCGACAACGGAAGAAAGTAAAATAATCGCGGGCAACGCCTGCCAGCCCATCCAGGCACCCAGCATGGCGAGTAATTTAAAATCACCATAACCCATACCTTCCTTGCCGGTGATCAGTTTAAATAACCAATACACCGACCACAAAATCAGATAGCCTGCGGTCGCGCCTACGATGGCTTCTGTCGGCTCAACCGTCATCCCCGTCATACTTAATATCAATCCCAGCCATAAGAAGGGCAGGGTTATATCATCCGGTAACAGGGTGTGCTTAAGATCGATCACGCTGAGCGCAATAAGCGCCCAGGTAAGGAACAAGGCGGCCAAAGTGGAATACGAAAGTCCGAAGTGGACCACAACCCAGCAAGACAGCGCACCGGCTATCAGTTCAACCAAGGGGTATTGCAGCGATATTTTGCTTCCGCAGGATGAACAGCGGCCCTTCAAAATCAAATAGCTGATGATGGGGATATTTTGCCAGGCTTTAATCAGTTTGCCGCATTCCCTGCAGCGAGATCTGGGAACGATTAAGTTAAAATGCTCTTTAGGTTCTTCAGTCGAGTCCCTACCCGAAAGCTCGTCACACTGTTCACGCCAAGTGTTTTCCATCATCATGGGCAACCGAAAAATCACTACATTTAAGAAACTTCCAACAATCAACCCCAAAAGAAATGCAAAAAAATACAATACAACAGGGTGGGCCATAAATAAGCCAGCTAAATTATCGGCGAGTTCATGCATTTTTTATAAAAAACGGCTAATTGGTATTTTGATTTTTACTAAATCGCGGATCCCATTTTAAATATTGGTAAATACATGGCGACAACGAGACCGCCGATAATTACGCCCAAAAATGCCATAATCATGGGTTCCATTAAGCTACTTAAAGCATCCACAGCGTTATCGACTTCCTGTTCATAAAAATCAGCAACCTTGGCTAACATAGCATCTAGGGAACCTGATTCCTCACCAATGGAGACCATTTGAACTACCATGTTAGGGAACAATCCGGTTCGTCTCATCGATGCTTGTAATTGCTCGCCGGTGGAAGTTTCTTCGCGCATTTTCATAATAGCATCATAAAAAACCGCATTACCCGATGCGCCAGCGACCGATTCCATAGCTTCAACCATGGGTACGCCAGCCGCAAACATGGTGGACATCGTGCGCGCAAAACGTGCGATCGCAGCTTTGGTCAATATATTGCCGAATAAGGGCGCCCTTAGAGAAATCTTGTCCAGAAATCGGGAAAAAGCTTTGGATCGAGTTTTTGCCTGTGTAAAAGCCACAATAGCTGCAACAATAAAAAAAAGAGGTATATACCATTTGGCCTGCAACCAGCGTGACATGTTGACAACCATCTGTGTAAAAGCAGGCAAATCAGCGCCGAATCCTTTAAATAGTTCTTCAAATTGCGGAACTACAAAAATCAATAAAATGGCGGTAACGATAACGGCTACAATCATGACAGCGGCGGGATAAAATAATGCTTTTTTAATTTTAGCCTTAAGCTCTTCGGTTTTTTCCTTATACGTTGCGATCTTATCCAGCAGTGTTTCCAATGTTCCCGATTGTTCACCGGCATCCACCAGATTGACAAATAGATCGTCAAAATACTTTGGGTGCTTGGCCAGTGCCTGAGATAAATTAGAGCCGCCTTCTACGTCAGCCTTAACCCCTAGTATCAAATCCTGCATTGACGGTTTTTCATGCCCGCGCCCGACAATTTCAAATGCCTGCACAAGAGGAACCCCGGCAGACATCATGGTAGCTAATTGTCGGGCAAATATGGCGATATCTTTCGGAATGATTTTTTTTCCACCACCACCAAATAAAGGTTTAGGTTTTCTTTTAACTCTGAGCGGATTAATACCTTGTTTACGCAGAGACGCTTTTGCCAAATCTGCGTTAAAACCCTCGATTTCGCCCTTTACGCGTGCACCCTTTCGGTCAGTGCCCTCATAGAGAAAATAGATTTTTTCACGAGCAACTTGCGCCATTTTAGAACCTCAATTGAAACTAATCTTTTGTTACGCGGTTGGCCTCGGTGAGGCTGATTAAACCATCGCGAACTTTCTGCAAAGCAGATTCGCGTAAGTCTTTGATGCCTTCTTTCTTTGCCTGATCGGCAATCTGCATCGCATTACCGTTTTCCATGATGATTCGGCCAATGGCATCAGACATAGGTAGAACTTGGTAAACTCCAACACGTCCCTTATAACCGGCATTACACTTATCGCAGCCAACGGCTTTATAAATCTTAAGTTTGCCAATTTCATCTTTTCGGAAGCCCTCCTCAAGCTGTGCTTCCTTTGGAATATCGTCAAGAGTCTTACAGTTTTCACATAATCTACGAGCAAGACGTTGCGCAATGATTAAAGAAACTGCAGACGCAATATTGAACGGTGCCACACCCATGTTCAGGAGACGGGACAGAGTCTGTGGTGCATCATTAGTGTGAAGTGTAGACAAGACCATATGTCCGGTTTGGGCGGCCTTAATCGCGATTTCAGCCGTTTCCAGGTCGCGTATTTCACCCACCATGATGACGTCCGGATCCTGGCGTAGGAAGGCACGCAGGGCGGCGGCAAAAGTTAAGCCTATTTTGGCATGGACATTCACTTGATTGACTCCCGGCATGTTGATTTCAGCCGGGTCTTCCGCGGTTGAGATATTTCTGTCGGCAGTATTGAGAATATTTAAGCCGGTGTAGAGTGAGACGGTCTTGCCGCTGCCGGTTGGTCCGGTAACCAGAATCATGCCATAAGGCTTTGCCAGTGTATCCAGATAAGCCTGCTTTTGCTCTTCTTCATAACCCAGAACATCGATACCCAACTTGGCGCTGGACGGGTCAAGGATACGCAGTACCACTTTTTCGCCAAACAGGGTTGGACAGGTATTGACACGAAAGTCGATGGCGCGCTTCTTTGAGACCTTTAGTTTGATTCGGCCATCCTGGGGTACACGCCGTTCGGAAATATCCAGCCGCGACATGACTTTTATACGAGCGGTTATTCGGGCCGCCATATTGATGGGCGGTTTAGCGATCTCCTGCAAAATCCCGTCAATTCGGAATCGCACGCGATAGAGGTATTCATAGGGCTCGAAGTGGATATCTGAGGCGCCTTTATTGATGGCATCCAGTAGAACCTTGTTCACAAAGCGCACGACCGGGGTATCATCTATGCCGTCCCCTGTGTCATCCTTGCCCGAGTCCTCTTCGCCGGAGGTAACGTCCAGGTTTTCCAGGTCTTCGTCAAGACCGGCCATATCTTGCATTGACGTATCGGAGGCGCTTAAGGCGTCCTCAATAAAACGCGTCAGCTTGTCGACTTCGGCCAAAACGGGTTCGGTCGGTATTCCGGTATTAAACTTGATTTCATCCAGTCCAATATGGTTCATCGGGTCATTGACTGCTACAAACAAGCGGTTACCGCGTTTTTGGATTGGCAGCGCCTGATGGGCCTGGATTAGTTTTTCGTCCAGAAGATCCTTGGGGACGGTTTCGATATCAAGGGCGCTGAGGTCGATCAGCGGAACACCAAATTCCTCGCTGGCCGCGATGGCAATGCGTCTGGCGTTGAGTTTTAGTTCTTCGACTAGATAGGAGCAAATACTGACTTTCTTTTGCCTTGAGACATTTTGGGCGTCAATCGCTTTTTGCTCAGTAAGCAAGCCATCCGACACCAAACGTCGTGCGAGACCACTCAATTTAGTTGCAGGGGTACTAGACATATTCGACCCAATAATTAAGCCAAGTTTTGATGATTCATAGTATTTGAATCTTGGAGTATGTCAACTGAAAGATCAAGTTAGATTTCTATTCTAGCCTATTGATTTAACGAAGATTTCCGGCATTTTTGACTTGTCATTGTCGGATAGTGCCTGATTTCTATTGGGGTGATGTTATTCCGCTGGAAAGAGTATTGCGCAATGTTAAGAAAGGTTAGGTATAGGGTATTAAGCGGTATTTATACGAAGGGTTAGAATGCCCCGTTTCTATATTAATTTTCAGGTTTGACGGATAGCCGTCTGGTTGAGCATCACACCGTAATACATATTTGCTATTTTGGAGATCAGCCGTTCGTTCTGCTTATTATCCTGCAAATTCGCAGTTAGAAGGCATCAATATCCATCGTTGGGTAAGGTTTGTGAAAGTTGGCAACTATATTCATCGCCCGGTTGTTTGTGCATGCACAGCCAAGAAGCTGGAGAAGAGCGAGTGTATATTGGCTCGGATGCTAGAAGCTTTTAGTAGACGTGCAGTTAGAACACTTGCACAGTAAAAAGGGTTCGCGAATGCTCATTAATGATACTCGATATAGGACTCCAGTACCCCTGTCGTACAGGTTGTTATTGGTGTCTTTATTTGGAAACTGCATAAATTGTTGTCTCCTCTGGCCTCTGCTATCTAACTATTTTCACCTGATGTTTAAGTTACTAATCGATACTGGTTAATACTGAAATGCCTGATATAATCTCTACGCAATCGTCGGTAGACCGGATCTGATATCAATTTTATTCAGGCTTGATAAGCAATGCATTTCAAACGACATGAATTAAAATATTATCTGAATGACATACAAATTTCGGGGCTGTCCAGCCAATTAAGTAGTTTAATGGATCTCGATCAAAATTGTACCAACCTTTCAGGTTACCGTGTTCGTAGTCTCTATTTCGATTCGTTAGATGATGAATGTCTATATGAAAAGCAATCCGGACTTCTGGAAAGAAAAAAAATACGTTTACGAACCTATGGAGATTTGGGTACTCAGGCTGTTAAATTTGAGATAAAGAGCAAATGTGGCCAGTTAGTTAGGAAAGATTCTGCTCTTATCGACAGGGATACGGCGCAAGCTATATGCTGCGGAGACTATGCTCTGCTACTTAAAAACAAACACCCGGTGCTCGACAGGATATATTCGATTTTTACCACAAAAGGGTACAGGCCTAGAGTTATTGTTGAATACCAAAGAACTGCATTTGTCTCACCCATTTCCAATATCAGAATTACTTTTGATAAAAACCTTTACTCCAATATTAATCATCTCGATTTATTTTCTCCGGTAAAAGATGTGATGCCTGTTATTATTGAGGGCAAGCAGATTTTGGAGATTAAATACGATCAATTTATACCGAAATATATGAGCCGAGTTCTTTCCGGTATCAATGCAGAACGAATGGCAATCAGTAAATACACCCTTGCCAGACGATTTCATAAAACCCATAAGTGGGAGGACAACTAGTCGTGGATCAGATAACATTTGCAGATGTGCTGCAAAAAAGTTTTATTGCAATGTCGATGGGGGCTACCGACCGAATAACGACATTAAATATTTTGATTAACATATCCATGTCATTTCTGGTTGGGATGTTCATTTTTTTTGTTTACAAAAAAACCTACCAGGGTGTGCTTTATCAACGTAGTTTCAATATTTCCCTGGTGCTTGCCAGTACCGTGACAGCGCTGGTTATTATGACAATCAGTGGAAACTTGATACTTTCCCTGGGCATGGTGGGTGCCCTGTCAATTGTACGTTTTCGCACACCGGTAAAGGATAGTATGGATCTGGTATTTTTATTCTGGGCAATATCAGTAGGGATAGCGAATGGGGTAGGCTACTACAATATATCCATTGTGGGTTCTATTATGATTGCGGCGTTCCTGCTTATTTTGGCCAGACAGGGGAAGGGCATGGCGGATACATTTTTACTGATAATTCAATTGCTTGAACCAAAAGCCGAAAAAGACATACTCGAAAAAATCCGGGAGAATGTTGATCGGTTTTCAATCAAATCGAAAACGGTATCAGACTCCAGCACAGAACTAACCTTGGAGTTACGAGTGAAAGGTGGTGACACAAGTTTTATCAATAAGCTACGCGAAGAAAATGGCATTAATCGCGTAACGATGGTTGCTTATGATCAGGATATGTCATCCATTTAGCAGTTCTGCGGAATCAGGATTTAGCTTCGATGTTTAAAATTAGTAACGCAATAATATTATTGCTTATGATTTTAGTTTCGCCAGCCAGATCGAGCCCGGAGTATCTTGAGTCATGCTCAGATGGACGCCTTAAAAACGCATACTTTCTTATTGGTGTGGCAGATATTGTTGAAGTATCTAAATTTTATCAGCGAATGCCTGAAAAATATTTTAAAGATATCAAGGATATTACTGGAACCATTGGTAGAAGAAAAAGGACAATAAAATATTATGATTTTAATCGGTATCAGTTGCTAATGGGTGACTATGAGCTTTTTCATTTAACGGATGAAAACTTGCCGAATTACCGGACGGAGCGCGACAAAATCATTTTTAAGAAAACTTTGCATGGGTCCGCTGAACTTCGGGCATTTGAAACTAAAAAGTATAATAGAAGTACCGGGTCTCTGGATAGACATCCTTTGTTTGGGTTGATCAAAAGGAAAGAGCGCTCCATATTGATTGATATACTTAGTTCCATTAGCAATGAGCCGTCCGAAAACATTGAGCCGTCAATTGAAGTGAAGCATGACGAACTGGTTTTTTTACTCACACATTATGGTGTGATGCATGGCGAAATTGTTTTAAGCAAATTTCATTTGGAAAGCTTTGGCATACCCAATACGCATGCTTTGCTAAAAATGGAAATATTTGGTGGTCAACAAGATAAACTTACAAGAGAAGAGGAAGTAAATCTAAACGGCGTTTTTTGCGCTGTGTACAGGGGTTTTGTCGAACAATTTCCTAATATTGATCCTGCGGTGTCATACGGGTATAAAGACTATTTCGGATTAGCGTCGGAAATATTGCCGAGTTGGAAGTTTTTTAAAAAAAATATTGCCCTGTTTAAAATCGGTAATGTGATGGTCCTGTCAATCATTGGATTTTTGTTGTTATATATTATAATTGGGCGATATCAGAAAACGCATCATTTTAGGTGTATCACCGTAAAAAAAGATGAGCAATAAAGTGATTGGTTCGCACACCAGGAAATGGCCGTTATATTTTCTATCTATATTGCTGCTTGCGGTAATGTTGAGCATTCTTTTTGGTGGTGCACAAGCGCTTTTGATGTACAGAAATAGCGCCGATCCCAGTACAGATATCAACACGTCGACGCTGAGATTTTTTACCAAGGAATATATTCTTCGGCGTTATCTTGAATTGACGGTGAGAAAATTGCCCGAGCAAACAACACTGCCATCATTTAGATTTTACGCTACTGAATGGGATCTGGATTCGCTAGTGTCCGATCTTCCAGATAGCGCCAAAACACGTTTTATACCAGGCTTTCTAAAGGTAGATAAATCCCCGTTTACTAGCGAAGTGAAATTTCGATATCGTGGTGGTCTGCCGTTACACTGGCTGTACAAAAAGAAGTCATTCAGAATTAAATTGCCGCCCTTTATCACCTATCGGGGAGAGAGATCGTTTAACCTTGTTAATCCGTCAAGCATACATACAGTTACTGATTGGGTTAGTTATGATATGGCGCGTTCACTGGGCTTGCTTACACCCGATTATTTCCCGGCGCGTGTTTTCGTTAATAACGAAACTAACGGATTGCACTTCTTTTTGAGCCGTATCGATGAGTCCTTTCTACGCAAGAATCATAGAATGCCGGGCAGTATCTATTCTGGTGATACTATCTATATTCCTGATCCTTTTGGATTGGATCATGGCGAAAATGCAGAGAGAAACTTTATTGACGAGAATTCGGAGTCACTGATCTGGGAGGATTCGCGTTTATGGAGCAAGGATTCTGCGCGCAATCTGGAGGAAAAGAACGACAGGATAGACATTGAGAAGTACATTCAGATTATCAATTTGCAGGATCCACTAGATTTTATGCGAGATTTTGAGCGTTATTTTAACAAAGATAAGTTTTACACTTTTTGGGGTTTGGATACGCTGGTTGGAGCGTATCATCACGATAATTTTCATAATCACAAAATTTATTTTGATCCCTATAAGGGGCAATTTGAACCGATTGAATGGGATATACGTTACTGGTCGGGTATTTTCTTAACAAAAGATTTGCCAATTTATCCCTTGCTACGTCAGATTATCTTGAATCCAGTGCTGGAGTATCAGCGAGATAAACGCGTCTTTGAGCTTATGCGGCAATTTCCGGTTGAAGAAGTGTGTAATCGTATTGAGCAAGCCGGCCAGGAGTTAAGAAAGGAGTTGGAGGCGGATCCGTTACGGCAAGCACCTGATCAACGGTATGGGCGCTTTGCATTCAATAAATTCAACAAGGAAGTTCCCTTTTCGATGAAAGAATATGATTACGCATTGGAAGAGTTGGAGCAAAGCTATCGGAAGAGATATGAATTTTTACAACAGGTTTATGCAAATGCTTTTGCAACGTATACCATGTCGAAAATTGATGATAATAACATTGCACTAACTGTTTCCGTTTTCGGAAACAGCCCAATTGATTTTTCACCCTGGTCGTTATTGCCAAATAAGTTTCGTTCTGGAGTTCACATCACATATGAACGTAACGGTCGTATGATCCCGGTTGCTTTCAATGATGTTGAACGATTGTATCCAGGGCGTACAATGGTAGCGGGTAATGTATTAGATAGGGTCGATGTTTGGGCGATATTAGCGTTTGGACGCGAAAAACCACGGCCAACACCTCTTCATTACAAATACATAATCCAGGGTACTAGTGCAGGCGATCTGGATTTATCCAAGACTTTGAAAGCAACTAATTCCATCACAGGTAGTGAGGTTGAGTTATCTTACACGGATAATCCACCGAGCGATGCAAATACTTCATCCATACATCCAAGGGAGCTGCCGGAGTCTAACAGGTTTGAGAAGGTTATTTTATCCGGATTGATCAACGTGACTGATGATCGTGTGTTTACAGAGAGTCAGCAGGTTACGATTAGGCCGGGCACGGTTTTCAGGATTGCCAAGAATCGTTCATTGATTTTCTATGGCAAAGTGTCGGCAGAAGGGACAAAGAAAGCGCCGATACAATTTATGCAAAGCGTCAAAGGTGAGCCCTGGGGTAGCATCGTTATTCAGGGCCAAAAGGCCTCTGGTACTCATTTACGGCATATTGTTGTATCGGGTGGCTCCGTCACATCACGTCATATGATAGATTATTCCGGCGAGCTTAATATTCATGATGTTGATAATTTCAAATTGGAAAACTGTTTGATAAAAGCCAATGTGATTGGCGATGACGCTCTGCATATTGCTTATAGTAAGGGTGAGATTAAAAACTGTCGCTTTGAAGATACCGCATTTGACGCGCTGGATGCTGATATATCCGAACTTAAACTATCGAACCTGGAATTTTTTAATAGTGGCAATGATGCGCTTGATATTATGACTTCAAAAATTAATGTTAATAACGTGAGAATTCAGGGCACCGGCGACAAATGTTTCTCTGTTGGGGAGGAGAGTGATATTAATATTTTCAACAGTCAAATCTCCAACTGTTCTATTGGCATAGCTGTCAAAGATAACTCGCGGGCGTATATTGAGGATCTTCAGTTCAGGGAGAATATTAAGAGCGCGATCTCGCTTTATCAAAAGAATCCGCGTTATGGATTCGGCGGCACGGTTGATGGTAAGCGGTTATTTGGCATTACGGCAGAGAATATCGACCTGAGTTCGACATCCGTTAGTTATATAAAATCAGAAGAATTTTTGCCGTTATCAGCTTTAGACGGAAACGTCATCAACAGTTTGCCGGAACAAGTCAGATGAATTTTCAAATGTTTAAATTCGGTTTGGCAGAAGTCGTGTTGCTAATAGTGTTTTCTATGAGCGTGTTGTTTGGTTACTGGTTAATTGCGGAGAATGATGATGACAAAGTGCATCGAATTCTTTTTGAACATGATCGGTTATTATTGGCGGGTCAGCGGCAGGAAGCCAGAGCGCTACTCATTGAGTCTTTGCGGAAAACTGGAGAAGAGCCACTGGATCCGATATGGTTTCCGGTGGTACTAATAGCCAGAGGTAACGGTTATGAACAGCTAACTTATTTTGAAAGGATTCTTGCCGCCGATCCTGATCGGGAAGCAACCTATAAAGCCATTGCGAACCTGATCGAATTAGCGCCATCCGCTTTTCACGCAGAAGTTAAATCCCGCTATTTCGCATCGCTTGTAAGTGTTCCCGGGGTGCGTGTTGAATGGCTTTCCAAATATAAGTTATTGCCAGAGTAAATATACTAATAATTAAATTTGTCGAACTTAATGTGTTGCAGACAAAAAAGCCCCGCACAGAGGGCGGGGCTTTAAAGGTATTTTAGACTAATCTTATATACGGCATTCCGCTGGAACATACTTATTGTTAGCGGCGTCGGAAACCTGGCAAGCCCAGTCAATTGGTGTATTGACATCGACCCAGTTCGGTGTCAGTGTCATTTGGACACCGGCAGCAGTGGCATTCATGACGACAGTGAGTACGCCACTGGCACAGGCGATTGAGCTAACATTACCAGCAACTGCTGTGTTGACGCCGTTACAAGCCGTGGCATCGACCGTAGCAACGTTGGCAATATTTTCAGAAACGGTAGTTTTCTGACCGCCACCCAGATACAAGCCTTCCGACACGCGGGCACGAATCATATAATCCTGATAAGCGGGCAGTGCGATGGCTGCCAGAATACCGATAATCGCTATTACGATCATCAGTTCGATCAATGTAAAACCCTGTTGAACTCTCTTCATGATTAACCTCCAGGTTAAACGATTATTACAAATTCGGTTTGGAAAGATAATTGATGCTTCAATAAATGCAGGACACATGCCAGTCGATATAATTCTGATAACCTCTTGATTTTTATATCATTATTAAATCTTTGCATAAATTTTTCTGCAGCTAAGGGCAGGTTCTGACGGCAATAATTGTCACTAACTGACACAAAACAAGTTACTCAATATTCAATTTTTTAATTCGGTAACGCAGTTGCCGAAAACTGATGCCCAGCAGTTCGGCGGCCTTGGTTTTATTCCAGCGGGTCTGTTCCAAGGCCTGCACGATGGATTCCCGTTCCTGATCATGCAACATATCGTCAAGTGCGCCGGTTGTTTCGGTTGCAGGGGTGGTTGTTTTGCTAATCGGCTCCTGTTCGCTATGTGGTTTTGCCGCAGATAGCTGCAAGTCCGCAATAGAGATTGTGTTATTTTCCGAGAGCGTAGCGGCTCTTTCCAGGATATTTTCCAGCTCGCGCACATTGCCTGGAAAAGGATACTTGAGCAGCGCAGATAGCGCGTCTGGTGCTAATGATTTTATTTGCGCGCCCTGTTTCAGCGCGATGCCGGCCAGAATATGTTGCGCCAGTACGGGTATATCCTCGGTTCTTTCATGCAGGCCGGGAACATCAATCTGAATGACATTGATACGGTAATAGAGGTCCTGACGAAAGTGGCCCTCAGCAATCAATTGCTCCAGATTCTTGTGTGTAGCGCTAAGCACTCGAACATCCACTGGAATCTCCGCGGGGGCTCCAACCGGTCGAATTGCGCGCTCCTGGATGGCTCTTAGCAGTTTCACTTGCATCGCGATGGGCAGGTCAGCCACTTCATCCAGAAAGAGTGTGCCGCCATTGGCGGCGGCAAACAAACCTTTTTTGTCGGCATGTGCACCGGTGAATGTACCTTTAAGGTGGCCAAAAAACTCGCTTTCCATCAATTCAGCCGGGATAGCGCTGCAATTGACCGGTACGAAAGGCTGATCGCGTCTGGCACCTTGTTCATGAATAAGACGCGCCACCAGCTCTTTGCCTGTACCTGATGCGCCGTGAATATGAACCGGTGCCTGGCTGCGGGCCAGCTTGCCGATGGTGGTTTTCAAATCCAGCATAATCGGTGATTCACCGAGCAGCTGTAATTTCTGGCTGCCGGGTGATTTTAGAATGCTATCAGTTTTGAGTTTCAGCGCTGCACTGACCAGTGATCTTAAGTTGTTGAGATCAAGTGGTTTGGATACAAAATCAAAAGCGCCGGATTTTAAAGCGCGAATCGCCGCTTCCATATTGCCGTGGGCGGTGATCACCACTGTGGGCGTATTGGTGTAATGAGCCTGAATCCAGTCCAGTAAATCGAGGCCATCACCATCCGGCAACCGCATATCGGTCAGGCACAGATTAAAATGATGTTCAGAAAAAAGCTGTTTTGCCGCAGTCACGTTTTGTGCAGATAAAGTATCCAGACCCATACGCGCAAGCGTGATTTCCAGTAACTCGCAAATATCAGGTTCATCATCGACGATTAATACAAGTGTTTGATCCATATCGCGTCTTTATTCTGTTGCGTGTGTAAATATCAGCGGATTGCTAAACTGGATTCTGAATACTGCACCAAAACCCGGATCATCAATATAGCGTATGGTTGCATAATTAAACTCGCATAGCTCACGGACAATATATAAACCCAACCCCGGACTATTACCACCACTGGAAAAAAAGGGTTCGAATATCTTATCCTGATTGGAGGGCGGTACCCCGCGACCATAGTCTGCAATGTCCAGGTAAGTGGTGTCAATTGCCCGGTCACATCCTGCGGTTATTACTATCTTGATCCTGCCTTGCGAATCCTTGCCATATTTCAGGCTATTGGTGCAAAGATTCCACACAATTTGATGTAATTGTGTCGGATCGAAATAGGCAAGCGGATCTGAAGTAGTGATATTCAGATGGAGTTCATAGGCCGCTTCGGTGTGCTGTGCTTTGAATTCATCCACAAATTCAAGCAACCAGGAGTTAAGATCGATCTGTGTCGGCTCGGTTTTTTCTTTAACCGACAACTGCAATATATTTTCAATAATCGTATTAACACGTAATGTTTGTTGGCTGATAATTTGTGTAAGCCGCTGATCAGGAGTAGTGAGTGAATCTGATTCGGAAAGTAATTGAGCAGCGTGTTGAATGGCAGACAGTGGGTTGCGAATCTCATGTGCAATGCTGGCGGTCAGTCGTCCTAGTGAAGTTAATTTGATATTTTGAAATTCGCGCGAATACGGTGTTGTGTCTTCCAGCACAACAAGTGTGCCGGCTTCGCCGTCTGGACCCAAAGGCGTGAAATGTGGCTGCAATTCAAACGGACTGCCTGGAAAGCGAATACGTGTCGGTGTTTGTTGGGCTGCGGTTTGCCATAAACTAAAACGTGAAGACAGTTCGCTTGAAACATCAGTTAATGCTGTCGGAGGGTTTATGTTGCTGATTCCCAGTTGCATCTTTGCAGCGCGGTTAATCAGTCTGATTTGAGCCATGCTATCGATTACCATAACGCCGCTCTGCATATGCTGGATGATTTGTTCATTAAGTTGAGCGAGATTTTCAATATCCAGTTCACGTTGTTCAACAAGCAGTTCACTTTCCTGTACTCGCCTTTTCAACACCAGCATAACCAGTGTGACACCGAAGTAGGCAGCACCCAATGTACCGACAAGCTGGTAGCTATTGGTTACAAATCCGCTTTGCCAGTGGGTGTAAATCTGTTCCAGTAAAACCAGAATGGTGGCGAGCGCAGCAAAAAATAAACCAGCCAGTCCACTGATAATCAAGGTTGCACTACCAACATTAACAACCAGCAAAATACCGAGGCCGCTGCTTAAGCCGCCGCTGGCGTACATCATCAGAACCAGCAGGACAACATCGCTGGTAATTTGCAGATAAACTTGTTCGGAATAACCATATCGTTTGAAGCGCAACAGCAATAACCACAGCAGCGAAAGTACGAGATAGACAACGGAACAATTAGAAAACAGTGCAGGATGAGTTGTGCCCAGAGTCTTAACTGCAAGTCCGGAAAAGAAAGTGCTGCTAAGTAATACCGCGACAAACAGACGATACAGCGCCAGCAGGCGCACTGGATACCAGGGGCGCACTTCGGGCGCATACAGCTCGCGTTCGCTGGGGGGTAATAGTTTTTCCTTGATGTAATGGCTAAGCAGGCTTAACAAGTGCGTGGCTCCCTTTCGTTATTGTTTATGCTTTCGTGTTTCCAGCCATTGGCGCTGATGATTTGCGCTGCAAAAAAAATGATTATCGGAATAGAATGCTTCAGATTTTGGAATATGCAGTTTACATAGACTACAAGGCACCACCGCTTCGCCTTTAACTTTTTTTGGCGTACGTTTTTCTGCGGGTTTTGTCAGCAATGCGCGAACAGCAAGCACGAAGAATACGGCAGCAAGGAGAATCAATAATAATCGCATTAAATATGCTCTGATACCGACATGGTGTTTAATTGATGGCCTTTTTTGCCAGGGTCCGTCAAAGTTCGCTCCCCTGTATTATAATGCGATTTTCGCAACTACTTGTACCTCAGTTGGATACTATCAGCATTGAAAGTAGCATTGGCACAAATTAATCCTGTCGTTGGCGACCTGTCCGGTAATTTCGACAAGATCGTTACCTATATTCAACAGGCAATCGAGCAGAAAGCCAACCTGGTTGTTTTTCCGGAATTGGCTTTGAGCGGATATCCACCCGAGGATTTGCTGTTTCGGCAGGGTTTTGTCGAGCGATGTCAGCAGCTGATTGATCAATTGGCAGAAATTTCCGATGAGATCAGCATTGTTGTTGGTTGTCCATGTTTTCAAAATAATACCCTCTTTAATACGGCTGTTTGCTTGTCCGGCGGCAAAATCAAAAGTATTTACCATAAGCAGTTGCTGCCGAACTACGGTGTATTTGATGAAATACGCTATTTTACTGCCGGTACCGAGTCAGTCGTCGTCGAGATCAATCAACGCACGCTTGGCTTAACGATTTGTGAAGATATTTGGCAGAGCGGGCCAGTCAAGCAAGCGATGACAAAAGGAGCGGAACTCATTATTAATATTAATGCCTCTCCCTACCATATCGGCAAGCAACAGCAGCGCTTGCAGACCCTTACAGCACGTTGTACCGAATCATCTGTTGCTATTATCTACGTCAATCTGGTGGGTGGTCAGGATGAACTGGTGTTTGATGGACATTCCATGGTGGTTGATGCCAAAGGCAATAAGCTGTTACAGATGGTGGGTTTCCGAGAACAGCTTGCCATGATTGATCTGGAAAATTGCCCAAAAGAGTTGACGAATGCTGTTTTGGATGAGGACGAAGAAATCTATCAGGCGTTGGTGTTGGCGGTGAAGGACTATGTGACCAAGAACGGTTTTCGTGGTGTGGTCATCGGGCTTTCCGGCGGTGTTGATTCGGCATTGACGCTGGCTATCGCGGTGGATGCTTTGGGTGCGGATCAGGTTGAAGCGGTAATGATGCCTTCACGATACACCTCCGAAATGAGTCTGAATGATGCCCGAGTCTGTGCAAATAATTTTGCCGTACGCTATGACGAAATTTCCATCGAACAATCATTTCAGTCGCTGTTGGCCTCGCTGTCACCGGTACTGGCAGATTCGTCCGGAGACTGGGCGCCGGATACTGCGCAGGAGAATATTCAGGCCCGCTGTCGCGGCATTCTGTTGATGGCGATTTCCAACAAGAAGGGCAAGTTGGTGCTGGCTACGGGCAATAAAAGCGAAATGTCCGTGGGTTACGCAACGCTTTACGGAGATATGGCCGGCGGTTTTGCGCCATTGAAAGATGTGAGTAAGGAGAGAGTCTATCGCTTATGTCAGTACCGGAATCGTGATAAGGAAATGATTCCGGCCAGCATCATCACGCGACCACCGTCTGCAGAACTGGCAGCCGATCAAAAGGATGAAGACAGTCTGCCGCCTTACCCGATTCTGGACAGGATTCTGGAATTGTACCTGGAGCAGGAAAAATCGATTGAATCGATTATCCAGAGCGGTTTTGAAGAAACTGTTGTGTGCGATGTGGTCCGCAAGGTCAATCGCAACGAATACAAGCGCCGCCAGGCGGCACCTGGCGTCAAAATCACCCGTCGCGCTCTGGGGCGCGAACGGCGTTACCCGATTACCAGCCGCTATCAGTAACCACTATTCAATGTTGGCGTTTAACGGCTGATTCTGCGTTAACAGAGGATGGTCGGGGTAGTTCAGTCGAAGGGTTTTTTCAGTGTCTGCGGCGGCGTTATCAAGCCCCAGATTTCGGTAGGCTTGCAGCAAAATCGCCAGCGCGTCACGGTTGGAAGGTGTTTCAGGGTAAAGCTGCAAAATGGCATTGGCCCGATTAGCGGCCGCAACCCAGGCTTTCTTTTTTAAGTAATACTGCGCCACATGAATTTCGTGTTCGGCAAAGGTGTTGCTCAGAAAAATCATCCTTTGTCTGGCATCGGCGGCGTAAGGGCTGTTGGGATAATTTTTCAATAAGAATGCGAAATCATTGAAGGCATCATGCGCCGCAGTCAATTCAAAATCCGAGGAGTGTCGCGGAAACAGCCGTGCCAGGAACTGCTTTTTCTGGCCAAAGTTGGCTATACCGCGTATGTAATAGGCGTAATCGACGTGTTCATGAGTCGGATTGAAACGGATAAATTTTTCGGCTTCTGAGACCGCTTGTTCAGCGCGACCGTAAAGCACATAGGCATAGGCCAGATCCAGCCGGGCTTGTAGCGAATTAGGACTAAAGGGATAACGAGTCTCAAGTTCTTCAAAATACTTGACAGCCAGCTCAAAGCGGCCTTTATCGACATTTTTCCTGAAAGTCGCATATAACTTATTGATGCTCTGATCTGCGTCCTCAAACTGAACTTCATTACGGCTGCAGCCTGTCATCAGGCTTAGATGGGAAATGAACAAAAGGGTGACGATGATTGACTGTTTCATAAACCTTATTCGCATCGAAAAAAGCGGCATTGTATCCTATCCGGCTACATAAGGTTGAATACAACAGAACCACAGAACAAATGAGCCTGGAAAAAACGATTCGAATCAGACTTGCTGCCGAGCAAGCCGGTAATCGACTGGACAAAGTATTGGTGGAAATGTTTCCGCAGTATTCGCGAAGTTGTCTGCAGGGCTGGCTAAAAAGTCGCTATATCACGGTAAACGATAAGCCTGCCACCTCAAAACAGAAAGTGCAGGGGGACGAATGGTTGCAAGTCGATATTCCACGGCAGGGAGAAACTGGCGACGTCCAGGCCGAAGCGATTGACTTATCAGTGGTTTTTGAAGATCCGGATCTGATTGTGATTAATAAGCCCGCGGGAATGGTGGTTCATCCGGCGGCAGGCAATCCCGGTGGTACCCTGCAAAATGCTTTGTTGCATCATTTTCCGGAACTGGCTGGTTTACCCCGTTCCGGAATCGTACATCGATTGGACAAGGAAACCAGTGGCTTGCTGGTGATCGCACGAAATTTGCCGGCCCATAAAAGTCTTGTCGAGCAATTGCGGCAGCGGACGATCAGCCGGGAGTATGTTGCCATCGTACAGGGCAGGCTGGTGGCGGGTGGGACAGTCGATGCGCCCATCGGGCGACATCCGCAGGACCGTAAGCGCATGTGCGTTCGGCAGGGGGGTCGAAAGGCCATCACGCACTATCGCATCAGCGAACGCTATCGTCAGCATACGTGCCTGCAGGTGATACTGGAGACGGGTCGTACTCATCAAATACGTGTGCATATGGCGCATATCAATAAACCCATCGTTGGTGATCCGGTATACGGTGGTCGCTTGCGCATTCCGGCCGGCAGCGACGAGTCGCTAAAACGGCAATTGGGCCTTTTTAAGCGTCAGGCGCTGCACGCGGCTAGTCTGGGCGTGCTGCACCCAGCGAATGGCAAAGCACTGCAATGGCAGGCTCCCATTCCGGATGATATGCAGGCGTTGATAGCGGCACTACGCAATGATTGTGCACAACATGGTGAAGTACCTGATGCACCCCGATAAATGTTTAATAAAACCCGATTGGCCGGCGCCGGGAAATATCCGGGCTTTTTGCACGACGCGCAATCACCCTGATGCAACCTCTGGTTTCGGGTATTTTAATCTGGCCACGCATGTAGGCGATGATCCGGAAGAGGTAAAGCGCAATCGCGTAGCACTTGGTCAGGTGCTTGATCTGCCATCTGAGCCGGCCTGGTTGCAGCAGGTGCATGGTTGCAATGTACTGCAACTGGACGAACCGATTTTGCAGCCGGTGCAGGCAGACGCCAGTTTTACTCGATTAAAAGGCCTGGTTTGCGTCGTACTGACAGCGGATTGCTTACCTGTTCTGCTCTGTGATCAAGATGGCAGGGCGGTCGCGGCGGTTCATGCGGGCTGGCGTGGCCTGCAACAAAATATCATTACAGCAACTGTTCAACGTATGGATATTGTTCCGGCAAATTTGATCGCGTGGCTGGGACCCGCCATCAGTGCCGCTGTGTACGAGGTGGATGAGGCAGTGTACAAACAGTTCGCCGACCAAGGGCATGAGCCGGCTTTTTCACCCAGCCGGCCTGGGCACTGGTATCTGGATATGGTTGCGATTGCCCGACAGCAACTTCATTCACTGGGTGTACAAAGACTATTCGGTGGCGAATTCTGCACTCATCAACAAGAAGAGCTTTTCTTTTCCTACCGGCGTGATGCTCATAGCGGCCGTATGGCCAGCCTGATTTGGATAGATGGTATCTACGACTGTTTCGGGAATTCAAAAAACAAATCGGTGACTTCTTAAGGAGAGACTATAGTTAAAGGGTCACGGAGGAGTGTCATGCCTATTCGTACGATATATCGGGATGATGGCGGTGTTGTTTTAAAAGGATTTGGTACGGTGACAGGTGCCGACTTGCTGCAGGCTAATCACCATATTTACTCGACACCGGAAATGATTTCGAAATTGAAGTATCAACTTTGCGACTTTTTAAACGTAGAAAACTTTGTTCTGTCTCCGCAAGAAGTTCAAAGCATTATCGAACAGGATAAACTCGTTACCGAAACCAATAGCAGACAATTGATCGCCGTTATCGCCAATCGGGATCATGTGTTTGGTTTGTCACGCATGCGTCTGGCATTGTCCGATGATGAGCACGTTATCAGCGCCGTTTTCCGGGATAGGGAGGATGCCGAAACCTGGATCATTCAACAACGAGCGGAGTTGTCCTCCTATCTTTCCATTCCTTAGCCCACTTGAAACTTCAATTGTCGTCCGCATAAAAGGGATATATTGAATTAACATGAGATTCCGGCCATGCGCATGGACAAAATGACCAATAAGTTTCAGATGGCGCTCAGTGATGCACAGTCGCTGGCGCTTGGTCGTGACCATCAATACATCGAACCGGCGCATTTATTAGTGGCGATGCTCGATCAACGTGACGGTAGTGTTCGACCGTTGCTGGCCCGTGCTGAGGTCAATCTCAATCAACTACGTTCCAGGCTGGATGAGGCACTGGATCGTTTGCCGCAAGTGCATGGCACGGCTGGTGATGTGCAGATTTCGCAGGAACTCGGGCGTGTTCTGAACGTAACTGACAAGCTGGCGCAAAAGCGTAAAGATCAATTTATTTCAAGCGAACTGTTCCTGCTGGCGGTACTGGAAACGGGTGGCGCAACAGCGGAAATATTGAAAAACGTCGGCGCGGTTAAAGGCGAACTGGAAAAACAGATTGACAGCTTACGCGGCGGTGCATCGGTTACTGATGTGAATGCCGAAGAAAATCGGCAGGCGCTGGAAAAATATACCATCGATTTAACCGAGCGCGCTGAGCAGGGCAAACTGGATCCGGTCATTGGCCGCGATGACGAAATCCGCCGGGCGATTCAGGTTTTACAACGCCGCACAAAGAATAATCCTGTACTGATCGGCGAACCCGGTGTTGGTAAAACAGCGATCGTTGAAGGGCTGGCGCAGCGCATTATCAATCACGAAGTACCGGAAGGATTGAAAAATAAACGTCTGTTGTCGCTGGATCTGGGTGCGCTCATTGCCGGAGCCAAATTTCGTGGAGAATTTGAAGAACGGCTGAAGGCGGTATTAAACGATCTGGCCAAGCAGGAAGGGCAGATCATTTTATTTATCGATGAGATTCATACCATGGTCGGCGCCGGCAAGGCGGAAGGTGCTATGGACGCGGGCAATATGTTGAAGCCGGCTTTGGCGCGCGGCGAATTACATTGCATCGGTGCAACGACGCTGGATGAGTATCGTGAAAACATTGAAAAAGATGCAGCATTGGAACGTCGCTTTCAAAAGATTCTGGTTGACGAGCCCAGTGTTGAAGACACGATAGCGATATTGCGTGGATTAAAAGAGCGTTACGAAGTACATCACGGTGTTGATATCACCGACCCGGCGATTGTATCGGCGGCCACATTGTCACATCGATATATCACTGATCGCCAGTTGCCGGACAAGGCGATTGATTTAATTGATGAGGCAGCCAGCAGAATTCGCGTCGAAATCGATTCCAAGCCGGAAGAAATGGACAAGCTGGATCGACGTTTAATCCAGCTGAAGATAGAGCTTGAAGCGCTGAAAAAGGAGAAAGACGACGCTTCAAAAAAACGTCTGCAAAATTTGCAAACCGAAATTAAGGAACTGAGCAGGCAATATGCAGACCTGGAAGAAATTTGGAAGTCTGAAAAAGCAGCTGTTGAGGGTAGCGCGCATGTTAAGGAAGAGCTTGATCGGGCCCGGTTGGAACTTGAGACAGCGCGACGCGCCGGTGATCTCGCGCGCATGTCCGAATTACAGTACGGGCGCATACCGGAACTGGAACGAAAACTGGCCGTTGTCGCAGAGACCGATGTTTTAGGTGACGGTCATCAGTTGTTGCGGAACAAAGTAACGGATGAAGAAGTGGCTGAGATCGTATCCATGTGGACCGGCATTCCGGTATCGAAGATGCTGGAAGGTGAGCGCGAAAAGCTGTTGCGTATGGAAGATGAATTGGCTAAACGCGTAGTGGGTCAAACTGAAGCGGTTACATCTGTCGCGAATGCGATTCGACGTTCGCGTGCCGGATTGTCAGATCCGAATCGTCCCAATGGTTCGTTTTTATTTCTCGGTCCGACAGGTGTTGGAAAAACCGAATTAACCAAAGCATTAGCGGCATTTTTATTCGATACCGAAGAAGCGATGGTGCGTATCGATATGTCCGAGTTTATGGAGAAACATTCGGTTGCAAGATTGATTGGTGCACCGCCGGGATATGTTGGTTATGAAGAAGGTGGTTATCTGACCGAAACAGTACGTCGTCGACCGTATTGTGTGATTTTACTGGATGAAGTGGAAAAAGCGCATCCGGATGTATTCGGTGTGTTATTACAGGTGCTGGATGACGGTCGCTTAACTGATGGTCAGGGTCGTACGGTGGATTTTCGCAATACGGTAATTGTCATGACATCCAATCTTGGCAGTCAGGCGATTCAGGAACTGGCCGGCGAAGCGAACTACGACAAAATGAAGTCTGCAGTGATGGAGACAGTCGGTGGACATTTTCGCCCGGAATTTGTTAATCGCATTGATGAAGTGGTGGTCTTTCATCCGCTCGAAAAAGAACAGATCCGCAAGATTGCTGATATCCAGCTTTCATATCTGCGCAAGCGATTAGTCGATCGCGATATGGGATTGCAGATTTCAGAGCAGGCTCTGGATAAATTGAGTGATTCTGGTTTTGATCCGGTTTATGGCGCACGGCCGTTAAAGCGAACGATTCAACAGCAAATTGAAAATCCGCTGGCGCGCGAAATTCTGGAAGGCAAATTTGTCAGTGGTGAGACGGTACAGGTTGATATAAACCAGCAAGGATTCCAATTTGGTAAATCAAATCATGTATAGAAAGAGGTAAATACAGATGACAGTGAATGAAGGTTTGCGGCTCGTCGCCGGTATCGTGATAGTGGCCAGTGTTATCCTGGCTTATATGGTTAGCCAGTATTGGTTGCTATTAACCGCTTTTGTAGGCCTTAATCTGATGCAATCGGCTTTTACACGCTGGTGCCCGATGATGGTGATCTTGAAGAAATTGGGCTTGCGTCAGGAAGTGGTGGCAGATTGATTGATTAACTGCGTTTTTAGGTATTCCGCGATTCCGTATTGGTTTGTTGCAGAAACGTGCTGACCAGTTGAAAAAATAATTCCGCCGCCTGAACATGCATCCAGTGGCCCGCATTGATCATTTCAAGGCGGGCTTTCGGGAACAACGACAAAATAACTTCCCGGTCTTCTTCCTTTACATAGGGAGATTGCGTGCCGCCGATAAAAAGCGCCGGACCTTTGAATTGATTGCCAGCTGTTACAGTCGGTGCAGCACTGATTGCCTGATAATTTTTACGTATACCGTGCATATTGGTTCGCCAGCCGAGTATACGATCTTCATCCCGACTCAGACTGGTCAATAAAAACAGGCGCATGTCTTTATCGGGCAGGAATTCCTTGATGAGTTTGTCAGCATCGGCGCGCGAAGTCAGCAGCGCTTGATCGATTGCATCAACGGCCTCAAAAACTTTTTCATGCCGCGGGGCATATTCTTTTGGTGCGATGTCAGCAACGATGAGTTTTTTTATCCGTTGCGGCGCATCCAGTGCAGTTTGCATGGCGACCTTACCGCCCATCGAGTGGCCGAGAATGGAAACTTGCGCTAAACCTTCAGATTCCAGAAACCACAGAATATCGTTTGCCATTTCCGGGTAGCTCATGCTGTCGGCATGCTGCGAATCACCGTGATTGCGCAGATCCAGCGCATACACATCCTGATGACGGGCGAATTGCCGTGCCAATGGAGCCCAATTGTTACGCGATCCAAACAGACCGTGCAATATCAGCAGGGCATCATCCTGTGGTTTGTCGCAGGCGAAATAGCGGTAGTGCAGCTTCACGGATTTCTTATGGGCTTTTTTCGATCTCTGACCATTGGATCACAGCAGGCGATACCATTGGCGGCTTCAGCCTGACGGGCTGCGATTTTAGCTTAACTGTTCTCGAGCGACCACTGCAGAGTCGTTGTTAAATTGCTGCGAAAACGCGTGCTTGAGATTTGCCAACAGCATCCCCATATCTATAATCCGCGATTGTTCCTGCTATGGGAAATATTGGAGTAGAGCTATGCCGATTTATGAGTACCAGTGCCAGGCTTGTGGCGAACTACTGGAAGTATTGCAGAAAATGAGTGATGCACCGCTGCTTGAATGCCCGGTCTGCAAGAAACCGGAGTTGCAGAAGAAAGTCTCAGCGGCCGGTTTTCGTCTCAAGGGTAGTGGCTGGTATGAAACGGACTTTAAGAAGGATAAAAAACGAAATATCGCTCAATCCGGCAATGACGCCGGGAAAAGCGCTGATAAGTCAAAAGCCGAACCGAAGGCCGAACCTAAAACCAGTAAGCCGGCGGAGAAGAGCAAGAAAGCAGCCGGCGAATGATCGGTTTGGATCAGTCCGTATCGAGTTGCGTAGCGGCGCCGCAATCCGTAATATTCCCGCCTTCACCGCAAAGCCTAAAGCTAGCGCCCTGAAATGTCATTCCAATCGGATTCCGTTATGCGTTCACACTACTGCGGCAGCGTTGATGCGTCGCACATTGATCAAATCGTAACCTTCTGTGGTTGGGTCCACCGTCGCCGTGACCATGGCGGCGTCATTTTCGTGGATTTACGCGATCACACCGGCCTGGTTCAGCTTGTTTTTGACCCTGACCGTTCTGAAATTTTTACCCTGGCCGAACGCATTCGAAATGAATTCGTTCTGCAGGTGACCGGCAAAGTGCGGAATCGGCCTGAAGGTACGGTCAACCCGGACATGCCCACCGGTGAAATTGAGGTGCTGGCACAAGAATTAACCGTCTTGAATACGGCGGAAACACCGCCTTTTCAGCTCGATGACGATACCGTGGGTGAAGATATTCGTTTGAAATATCGTTATGTGGATTTGCGCCGTCCCGAAATGCAACAGAAGCTGCGTCTACGCGCGCGTGTTACGCAAAGCCTGCGCCGTTATCTGGACGACCATGGTTTTGTGGATACTGAAACCCCCATGCTGACCAAGGCGACACCGGAAGGTGCACGTGATTACATTGTTCCCAGTCGAACTTATCCGGGCAGTTTTTTTGCTTTGCCGCAATCGCCACAATTGTTTAAACAATTGCTGATGATGGGCGGGCTGGATCGATATTATCAAATCGTACGCTGCTTCCGTGACGAGGATTTGCGTGCGGATCGGCAGCCGGAGTTCACTCAACTTGATATCGAGACTTCCTTTCTTGATGAGGATGCCATCCTCGATAGCATGGAAGCGATGATGGTGCAGCTGTTTAAGGAGGTAAAGGGAATTGAGATTCCGCGTCCGTTCCAGCGCATGCCCTATACAGAGGCTATCGAGCGGTTTGGTTCCGACAAGCCGGATTTGCGGATTCCACTGGAGCTGGTTTCGCTGACCGACGTAATGGCCAGTGTTGAATTCAAAGTCTTTTCCGGGCCGGCCAAAGATCCGAAAGGTCGTATTGCCGCTTTGCGCTTACCCAAAGGCAACGAGCTGACACGCAAGGAAATTGATGATTACACCTCGTTTGTGGCCCGCTACGGCGCCAAGGGACTGGCTTACGTCAAGTGCAATGAAATCGCCAGGGGTCGTGATGGCCTGCAGTCACCTATCCTGAAATTCCTGCCCGATGAGGTTATTACTGCGATTCTCCAGCGCACCGGCGCAGAAGACGGCGATCTGATTTTCTTCGGTGCCGATAAGGCGACTGTCGTAAATGATGCGCTTGGTGCCTTGCGCGTCAGGTTGGGTCTGGATAGAGGGCTGGTTGAAGGTGATTGGCGATTCCTGTGGGTTGTCAATTTTCCGATGTTTGAATGGGATGAGCGTGAGAAGCGTTGGCAGGCATTACATCATCCCTTTACGGCACCGAGTGTTGGCGATGCGAAAGCGTTACTCGATAAACCGGGTGAAGCCTTATCACGTGCGTATGACATGGTGTTGAACGGAACTGAGTTGGGCGGTGGTTCTATTCGTATTCACACGCAGGGTATTCAGCGTGCGGTATTTGAGATTCTGGGCATTGGAGAAGATGAGGCGCAGGAAAAATTCGGCTTTTTACTTGAAGCACTGCGTTACGGTGCGCCACCGCATGGTGGTATTGCTTTTGGTCTGGATCGCCTGGTGATGTTATTAACGGGTGCGACGTCAATTCGCGATGTAATGGCGTTTCCAAAAACACAAACCGCCAGTTGTTTGTTAACTAATGCACCGGCGGAAGTCAGTCCGCAACAATTGCGTGAGTTATCGATTCAGATACGTAAGCAAAAGAAGACCGACTAAATATCCAATAGTTTTTTTAGTGAGTAAGGCAATGCTTTTTAAAGTATTGCCTTTTTTATGGAAGAAAGATGACGAATAATTTGTTCGCCATTTAAACCCCACGAAGTTACGGAAATCTGTTTACATAAAAATGAGCAAAGTGACGAGCGCTTATTTTCGAGCGCGTTGTAAAGACTACTACAAACAGGGTTTCTGAATTGAAAATATTGAAAGGTTTATCTAATGGTCTTGATGACTATTATTAGAATATTTTGAAATGCTACTGTGATATTTCCAGTTTAAGAGTGAGTTTACAAATGACAGCGTTGTCTATGATTAAATGGTTTTGGCGACTTTTATTACGCTATTTAACTGACAGCGTTGTCTTTAGTAAAATAATTTTCGCGACATTTATAGCACAATTCTGCTGACAGCGTTGTCTTTGCTTAAAAACGGTTGAGCTGCTTGTAAAACGCTATTCAACCCTTTAATCTAGCGTTGCAGAGTTTTACGAGTGCTTGTTTTTTTGCGTAGTATGTAATGCAAATGGTAAGCCTTGATTGCAAGTTGTAAGCGTTGGTACTCCCCCCTCTATGCCGGCGCTGATGTTCACTTTTGGCAAAATAAAGAATTAGAGTCCACTGAATTTAAAACAAAAAAGACACTTGGGGATTCGGTGGATTTTGTATTCTCGTGTGGCGCACGCGCATTTTTTGCGGGCGGCACGCGGGTTTTTACAACAATAGTAGGCCTAAGTGCTGAGGAGAAAACTAATGTTAAATCCAAGAAAACTCCTAATCACCAGCATCGCTGCGGTGGCCGCCGGGATATCCCCGGTGTCCTATGCGCAGGACGATGGTGGTGCATTAGAAGAAGTTATCGTGCGGGGTATCAGGAGTTCAATAGAGCGTTCTATCGATACCAAGCGTGAAGCAGATTCGGTTGTCGATGCGATTTCCGCTGAAGACATCGGTAAGTTGCCAGATTCTACGATTGCAGATTCATTGCAGCGTATTCCTGGTATTCAAATCACCCGATCTGCTGGTGAAGGTGGGACTGTCGCGATTCGCGGGTTACCACAAGTCGTCACGCAGTTAAATGGTGAGCAGTATATTCCAGCCAGCTCAATCACTGTCGTCCAGCCTGATTTTGGTGACATTCCTTCGCAGTTATTTAAAGGCGCGGATGTTCATAAGAGCACTACCGCTAAAATGGTTAACGCCGGCATCACCGGTACTGTTAACCTTAAAACGCATCGGCCGTTTGACTTTGAAGAAGGCATGACGGGTGCTGCCAGCATAGAGTTACAATCAGGAGAGGAAACCGCTGAAACGGATCCTGTGCTCAGTGGTTTGATTAACTGGAATAACGGCAAAGTGGGTTTCATGTTGGCGGGAGCCCAGGCACACGTTAACTTAGCAAACTATTACAATGGTGGTAATACAGCAGCCCCTCAGGGCGATGCCGGTTGGTGGCAAAACGTCAATGGTTGGGGTCCTCAAGTCCCCTGGAATTCCGCCTCACCTCAGGGCGTTGTTGCCTGGAATCAGGTTGTCGAGCGCGAGCGTATTGGTTTAAACGCAGCGTTCCAGGCTGATTTAGGCGAGGGCTTTGAATTGGTTGCTGAATGGTTTTATACCGATGAAGATGAATACAATCGTAAAGTGGGCGCGAGTGCGACCATGCGTTGGCAGTCACCTTACTGGTTCCAGCCTAGTATCTACCGTGATACTGGTGTTGCAGGTTCTACTTGGTACTCGATTCAGGAATATGATTTTGATGCCTACCGTGTGAAATCGTTTACCCAGAACGACAGTTTTTATCGTGATTCACGTAATACGAATGTTGAGTTGAATTATGATAATGGCGGAGCATTAACATTCAGTGCGCGTGCTGTCAGAGGTAATGCCAATGAAAAAAGACGTCATGGTTATAATGAAGGTGATCTGAGCAGCTGGAATGGTACTGCTTGGGCTCCTGGCGCGACTCCCGGCAGCGATGACAACGACATGCGTTTTATTCTGAACGAATCTACTAACAATGGATTCTATCCTGACTCGGTTTGTGACGCAGTTGAAGCACGGCGTGGTCTGACGAACGGAACCTATGCTCGCGTTGGTTCAGCGGGTGGTTGTTATATTGAGATGAACCCGGAAGGTTATGGTGCAGATCCACAAATTCGCTATAACACACAGGGCGCTCATCCAGTATGGAGTGGTTTCGATACGCCTATAGGTGGAGGTTTGGGTCCAGACTCTACCTTGCGTCAGTACATGGCGAATCTGGACAGCTATAAGATCGGCGCGTTTTCTTCGGAAAATAATGCCAATAGTGAAGGTGCAATCGAAGCGACTCGATTTGATATGAGTTATGCACTCGAAGATACGCCGTTTATAACCAGTATTGATGCCGGTATCCGTCAGGGCAAACGTTCGGTTACAGAAGACCGTTATCATCTGTTTTCACCGTTTTATGATGAAGGGTGCCTGGTGCAATGGAAGGCTGTGGATGTTGTGTTGAATTCGACGAATCCCGGTGCTTGCACGGCTGGCGAAGATGTGGGTGGCGTATTCCAGGGTTACACTGCCTTACCTCCAACCGATCTGGATCAGTACGCGAACGTGATCTGGGTTGATGATTTTGGTCCGATCGGCTCCGTTCCGGGTGTTTGGGCGGTTGATCCAAAAACCTACGATGACCCGGCAGCATTCCATAACCGTGTATTTGGTTCGACGGTTAAAGCCCCGATTCCCGGTACCTCATATACCATTAATTTGAATGAGGATACTTTCTATCTACAAACCAATTTTGAAGTTGGTGGTTTGTCGGGTAATCTGGGTTTCCGTTACATCGATACCTTATTGCAGGTTAAACAAAACGTAATCGGTACTGCAATGCCTTACGGTAATACCAACCCTGATACCGGTGATACCTACTCTGAAAGAAAATTCAACGATAAATTACCTGCGTTGAATCTGGCGTATGATTTTACCGACGCGTTAAAACTGCGTTTTGCCTATGCTAAGACCATGACTCAGTTAAACCTGAACCAGTGGGGCGACGGTATGGCTGTGAATTACGTGATTGACAATAATCCTGCTAATCCGACCTTCAACCAGTTCATCATTAGTAGCGCGACATTGAACGGTAACCCTGACCTCGATCCTTTCCGGGCTGATAATTTTGACTTGGCTTTGGAATGGTACCTGGGTGATGCCAGTATGCTAAATGCTGCTTACTTCAAGGTTGATGTGGAAAGTTTTGTTAAAAACGATACGATCGACATGCAGTTACCTGATGCGGACGGTGTTATACGAAGAACAACCTCTGTTTCCGCACCACTTCAAGGCGAGGGTGGCGAGATTAAAGGTTATGAACTGGGTGCCAGACTGGCGCTGAGTGATATCCTTGATTCCGGTATTCTGACTGATTTTGGTGTTGACGTTAACTGGACACATTCACCGAGCGAAACAGACGACATTGGTATCCAAGGTAATAAACTTCCGTTCCCAGGTAACTCAGAAGATCAGTACAACCTGGTCCTCTGGTACGAGGGTGGACCGTTCCAGGCCCGTATTGCCTATAACCAGCGGAGTGATCAATTGATCTCTACTGGTAATGCTGGTGGAAACCTTGTCCTGTATCAGAATGAAACAGCTTATATGGATATATCAGCAAGTTACGATATAACTGACCAATATACCGTATATTTTGCTGGATCTAATGTGACTGGCGAGTACGAAGACTTCTATCTGGAATGGGAAGATCAGTTTGCTTACCAGAATTACCTGGAAACCCGTTACACCCTGGGAGTTCGTGGACGGTTCTAGGTCGGAAGAAGTTGTTTATTAGTTAGTATGTAGTTCAAAGGCGCGTCCTTCGGGGCGCGCCTTTTTTTGTGTTATTGAAAACGTGGGTTGACTTATTTTCCCAGACAGTAACAATACCGGGCGGTGAGGAATGCGGTTGGCGGTAACCGTATCAAGTGAAGTGAAACCGGATCAGATAAAACAGGAAAAAACATGGTTGATAGTATAAGAAAGAATATTGCGGACAGAATGGGCGGTGCCGAGTTTGGTTCGGATACGAAGTTGTATAAATTTGCCAAGATCAAGAAAGCCAAAGCTGAAGCGATTCAGAATAATCCAGGCAAGATGATTATCGATATGGGGGTGGGCGAGCCGGACTATGCGGCTGATCCATTGGTCGTTGAGACGTTAAAGCAGGAAGCAGGCAAGCTGGAAAACCGCTGGTATGCCGATAATGGGATTGTGGATTTTCAGCTGGCGGCAGCGCGCTATATGCAGAAGATTTACGGTATCAACGGGTTGACCGAGAAAAATATTATTCACGGTCTTGGTTCAAAACCGATTTTGTCAATGATACCAACCTGTTTTATAAACCCGGGTGATATCACATTGATGACCATACCCGGTTATCCGGTGCTGGGAACCTACACAAAATATCTTGGCGGTGATACCTATAGCCTGCCTTTAGTCAAAGAGAACGATTTTTATCCGGACCTGAATGCCATACCCGCAGACGTTCTTGCGAAGAGCAAGCTCCTGTATATCAATTATCCTAATAACCCTACTGGCCGGGTGGCAACCTCAGAATTCTTTAAGCAAGTCATCGATTTTGCGCATAAGCATGAGTTGGTCGTTGTCTCGGACGCCGCGTATGCAGCGCTGGCTTTTAACAATAAGCCATTAAGCATTTTTTCCATTGATGGCGCATTTGATGTCGCGCTGGAAATACACTCGTTATCCAAGGCATTTAATATGACCGGCTGGCGACTGGCGTTTATCGTTGGCAGCGAATTGCTGATCAAACTCTATGGAACTGTTAAAGACAATACCGATTCAGGACAATTCCGGGCCATTCAGAAAGCCGGCATAACCGCATTAGAACATCCTGAAATCACGCAGAAAACACTTGAAAAATATGGCCGACGTGCTGATTTGTTGGTCAACGCATTGAACGGTGTTGGATTTTCTGCTGAAAAACCGCAAGGTACGTTTTATTGCTATGTAAAAAGCCCGCGCGGCACGAAACACGGAGTCACATTCAATAGTGCTGAAGATGCGTCACAATATCTTATTAAGGAAGCATTGGTCTCGACCGTACCATGGGATGATGCCGGAGCATACTTGAGATTTTCGCTTGCTTTTGAAGCAAAAGATATTGATGAAGAAAAGCGCATAATCGAAGAAACCAGATCTCGACTTGAAAAGCTGGGGTTGATTTTCTAGTAAGTAATTAAGATAAAAGTATGTCGCTGCGCGAGACAAGACGGGTTTTACGAGGTTTGGCCAGCCCGGAAATTGCAGAACATTCGCAGCGTTTCTTTAAAACCGGAAAAGGTGAGTACGGCGAAGGTGATAAATTTCTGGGTATCCGGGTTCCGGTTTTAAGAAAACTGGTTAGGGTTAACGCGAAACTCGAGTTGAGTGATATAACTGAATTACTAAAGTCAAGCTATCATGAAGAGCGACTTTTTTCATTGCTATTATTGGTTGAAAAATTTCGCATTGGAACAAATGACGAAAAACAGACAATCTGTCGGCTTTATCTTGATCATACTCGGTATATTAACAACTGGGATCTTGTTGACAGCTCCGCACATTTAATCGTCGGGTCATGGCTGGAGAATAAAAATAAAAGCGCAATATACGCTTTGGCTAAATCGGAAAATCTATGGGAAAGGAGAATTGCAATTATTTCCACATTCTGGTTTATTCGGAAAAATAAATTTGCAGATACTCTTAAAGTATCCAGGCTTTTAATTCATGACACAGAGGACCTGATCCATAAGGCGGTAGGCTGGATGCTGAGAGAAATAGGCAAACGCGACGTCAAGATAGAGAAAGATTTTCTGGCAAAATACTACAAGAAAATGCCGCGTACCATGCTGCGCTATGCAATTGAAAAGTTTTCGGAATCCGAGCGCAAGCGATATCTCGCTGATTTGGTTTAGCAATAATTTAACAAAGTCTTCTGTTACTTTCGCTTACGCGGGTCGGGGACATGTTCCAGCTCAATTTCCAATGCGTTTCCACTGATTAACACTTCCCAAAGAGAAAAGATAAGTGAAATAACCATTAATACCAGACTCACTGCGAACATTATCGGAGCGGCAACATTGCAGTGCAAAAAAAGCATAATCATTGACAATATACAGCCGAGCAGGCTGAGCATGCCAAACGTCTGCATTCCTCTGATAAGCTTAAGGCGAACGCGTAATCCCGCTATCTGACGGATCAATCCTTCCTGGTCATCTGACGCCAGTTTCTGGCATAAAGTACGTATTATCGAAGCCAAACCTTGAAATCGACTGGAGTAGGCCAGCAGCAGCAGTGTGATTGCCGGAAACAGAAGGGCGGGGGTTGTTATATTAAATTGCATGTTACTCCGGGAAAGCAGGGTATATTGTTGAATTCGGGATAAATCGTAATCTCGCTCTAATCAGCGATTGCGAGCGAGAGTATAGACCGACAGGCGGATATTTTGAAAGTGCATGTTGGTTGTTACAGAGTCTGTGGTGCAATGGTCTTTGGATCCGGTCGGGGTGATTGGCTATTCTGCTGATTTTCTCTTTCGTCCATCCAGACGAGAATATCGTAGTAACTGCGAATATTTCTGACGTAAACCACCGGTTCCCAACCACGTGCATAACCATGTTTTGTTTTGCGATGCCATTTTTTTTCGCTGAGCAATGGCAGGTATTTTCTGACATCCTGCCATTTATCCGGATCTCCGCCCTGGCTTTCAGTAATTTTTCGAGCGTCTTCCAGATGTCCAAAACCAACGTTATATGCTGCTAATGTCATCCAGGTGCGATCAGGTTCTTCGATATCATCTGGAATTCGGCCATGCAATCTTTTCAGGTAACGGGCACCGGCGCTGATGCTTTCCCGTGCATCAAGCCGGTTGAGCACGCCCAGTTGACCGGCCGTTTTTTCGGTGATCATCATGATACCGCGAACCCCGGTAGGTGAGACGGCGTTGGTGACCCAGTGCGATTCCTGATATGACACAGCGGCTAACAAGCGCCAGTCGAAACCATTTTTTTCAGCGGCATCAATAAACATATATTGATACGGTGGCAAACGTTCCTGAGCATGTGCCAGAAACAAAGTGGTTTCGACCGGTTTAAACTCTCGCGCATAACCATAATGGCGTTCAAGCAGGGCCGTCAAAGTGCCGTTTTCGCGAATTTCTGCAAAAAAGTCAGCAGCTCGTTGATACAGGGTGTTATCGGTTTGATCGGTTCGAAATGCCCAGGCTAATTGTTGAGGTTCACTGATATCAAAAGCGACGTTCAGCCCGGGATAAAATCTTCGATGGAGTTCGAATTCATTGGAGTCAACAATTGTGTAATCAATTTTGCCTGATACGATTTGTTGCAACAATTTTTCGACATCGGAACCATCGCTGGTTTTCCAGCTTAATTCCGGATGCTCATTATGCAGCTCGCGCAAACGCTCATCAAAACTGCTGCTGGCGACCACTTCCAGTTTGCCGCCGATAATATCGTCAATAGCGCGCGGGCGTTTTTTACCCTTTCTATAATAGATAAGTTGCTGGGTAATTTCCTGGTAAGCCGGTGTAAAGCGAACCAGCGCTTTGCGAGCTTCGGTCACTGCCAATCCGGCAGCGATAAAATCAGCCTGATCTCCGTTTAGCATTGGTATCATATCGGACAGATTTTCAGAAACAATAATGCGCAAATCGACGCCAAGATACTCGGCGAATTGCTCTGCCAGGTCATATTCCAGGCCCGTCTTGCCGTCCAGTCCCTCGTAATAGGTTGTAGGGCCGTTGCGGGTAATAACAACCAGTTCGCCTCGTTGCAGAATTTTATCCAGACTGTCGCGCTTTGCGTTCAGGATAATAAGCACAATAATCGCAGCCATACCAAGATACAGAAACAGCTCAAAAACACGGCGCCCTTCCCCTACCGGGCTCGATTCTACTTTGGCTTCAAATACTGGCATAAAGAGCTTTTTTCATATCGTATGTAGTTTGAGTAAAATACCCGATAATCGACCGGCGATGATACTAATCGTGCTACTACTTGGCGGTTAATTATGTTATTTCGACGGCCGATATCGTTAAAAATGAACTCGTATCGGACCAATTCGTATACGAAGTTGCTGAATTGGTTCATTTTTGACCAATGTCGGGTTGGGGTCCTGTCTGAAGCAGGGTGAGCTATTACAGTGTTTTATTGAGGTTGCCAGCTGCAGAGCCGCGAGTATACTGACCGGCCGTGACCGAGCTCATACCTGATTTCTGGCCTAAAGGGTGTTCAGGAAGTGTGGAGAGGTGCCAGAGCGGTCGAATGGGGCAGACTCGACAAATTTCGTCTGGAACGAATTTGAACAGCGTAGCGTAGCGAAGCTGGCCCGAAGGGCGAGCGCCAGGGATGGTGCGAGTAAATCTGTTGTACTGCCGTTGAACGTTGTTCAACGGCCAGATAAGTTTATATAGATTTTGGAGAGGTGCCAGAGCGGTCGAATGGGGCAGACTCGAAATCTGTTGTACCTCTTCGAGGTACCGAGGGTTCGAATCCCTCCCTCTCCGCCAACTCAAAACAAAGGGGCTAAAAGCCCCTTTGTTTTGAGTTGTGGTAGGAAGAATTCGAACCCGAGGAAATAAAAAAGTGGTGAGCAATCCCAATGCACAGGGATGTGCAGGTGCCGCGTAGCACAGGATGTGCGAGAGCGGCCTCCCTCTCGACTGCTTGTTCCCGACGCATTCTACCTTCTACCTCCGTGTAGTCGTTTTTGTCATACCAATAAAAAAGCCCGCTATCAACTCGTGATACCAGTGCTACCAGACGATGTTACAAAACGTCTTCATATATTGACAAATAACGACGTTTTGTAACAAACTGGCGGAATGCCTAAAACCGCGTCTGACAAAGTCCTTGCCCTGGCCCAGAAATCCGGTGTTCTACGGGCCAGGGATCTCGATGAGCATAATATCCCTCGGGAATATCTGGCTCGGCTGGTGCAACGGGGGCTGCTTGAACATCAGGGGCGGGGACTCTATACACCGGCATCGGTTTCCAAATCGGCACACCATACTTTAGTGCAAGTGGCCGTGCGGGTGCCCGATGGGGTGATATGCCTACTATCGGCGCTGGCTTTTCACGGAATCACCACACAACAGCCGTCGGTCGTCTGGCTGGCGCTGCCACGTAGCGCCCGCCGTCCCAAGCTCGACTATCCACCACTGAGGATTTGCCATTATTCAGAACCGGCGTTCAGCGCCGGGGTGGAAGCCCACCGTATCGAAGGCCGGCCCGTCAAAATTTACAGCGTGGCAAAAACCATCGCGGACTGTTTTAAATACCGCAACAAAATTGGATTGGATGTTGCCCTCGAAGCATTGCAAACGGCCTGGCGTAATAAGAAAGTATCGATGCGTGACATTGAACAACACGCCGCAATTTGCCGGGTCAGCCGGGTAATGCAGCCCTACCTGGAGGCGCTGGTTACATGAAGAAAAATAATGAAGGCCTGGTGGTATCGGTTCAGGCCCGGCTTCTCAATCACGCGAGGAAACGAAGTCTTGATTACAACCGCGTGCTGGAACGTTACGCACTGGAGCGCTTCCTCTATCGTTTAAGTTGTTCTCCTTACCGGGAACGATTCGTGCTCAAAGGTGCAATGATGATGGTGGTTTGGCTCGGTGAAGATATTCGCCCAACACGCGACGCCGATCTTCTCGGCTTTGGTGAATTAAGCAGTGAAGCGCTGCTCGATATCTTTCGCACGATTTGCAAAGTACCGATTGATCCCGACGGTATGAGTTTCGCGCCGGAAACACTGACAATAAAAGATATTCGCGAAGATGACCCTTACGGGGGACGCCGGATCGCATTGCTTAGCCATCTCGGCAACGCCAGATTGCCGATCCAGGTGGATATCGGCATCGGCGATGCCGTGACACCCGAACCGGAATGGCTTGATTATCCGAGTCTGCTGGATATGCCATCGGCGCGGTTACGTGTCTATCGTCCGGAAACCAGCATTGCGGAAAAATTCCATGCCATGAGCATACTGGGCATGGCTAATAGCCGAATGAAGGATTTCTTTGATATTGCGATGCTGGCGGAGCGGGAAATTTTCGATGGCGCGACTCTGGCGGCGGCCATTCGTACAACGTTTGAACGCCGCAGTACGCCATTACCAACAGAAATCCCGGTTTCACTGACGAACGCCTTTGTAACCGCAGACAAGCAACGACAATGGAACGCATTCATAAAACGTAACAATCTGAAAAATTCCGTTACTCTGGAGTCCGCTGTCAAAATCATCCACGCTATGCTTTGGCCGGTTGTAACGGCGTTGATCGAAACCAGGAGTTTTGCGGGGAGTTGGGAGTCCGGCGGGCCTTGGCTGGTTTAGATGATTGGCTGCAAGTTGAAACCACGCACATATAAATAGCAAAATCGAGTTGTTTATATCACATATATATGTAAAATAATCGAAAATATTGCCACATATATATGGTAGATCAATGAGTACGAATGCCGTTAAATTACAGGCCATCCGGCAACTGGATGAGAAGCTGTTGCGTATCAAGTCGCTGAAAGACAGTTTTCAGCGTCCGCGCGCCGGTTGGATTGCTGCTGTCCGCAAAACCCTGGGGATGAGCAACCGCCAGTTGGCTGAGCGTATGGGTGTTGCAGTCTCACGGATCTCGAAACTCGAATCCAGTGAAGTCAGCGGTGCAACCACCCTGCAAAGCCTGGAACGCGCAGCGGACGCGATGGGTTGTGAACTGGTTTATACCTTAGTGCCACGGACGAGTCTGCGGGAATTTGTCGGGCAGCAGGCTCGTAAAGCAGCTGAACAGCGTGCAAGCTATGTTGACCATCACATGGCGCTGGAAGCGCAGAGCCTCGACAAGGCGACCCTGGAGCATTATATCGAAGACGATGCACAGACCATCCTTCGCGAGCTTCCCCGCTGGCTGTGGAACAAGGCCAAATGACGATGCAATATCCACCCGGCGCAACGCCTCTCGACCCGGATGAAAACAAAGGTTTGAAGCTGGCTCATATTACCACTCGCGGTGAGCTGGATTACTTTGAAGCGGCTAATATTCGTAAGGCTGAGCAATGGGCGTTTGGTCGTAAGCACAAAAACCTGCTAACGCCGGAATTTATCCGGCGCCTCCACAAACAGATGTTTGGCGATGTCTGGAAGTGGGCCGGCAGCTACCGCACAACCGAGAAAAATATCGGCGTAATCGCCTGGAATATTGGCCCGGAATTGCACCAGCTCTGTGACAATGTCCAATACCAAATCAAGCATTCCAGCTACCAACCGGATGAATTGGCTGCGCGGTTTCACCACCAACTTGTTAAAATTCACCCATTCCCAAATGGGAACGGGCGCATCAGCCGCATTATGGGAGATCTGGTACTGGCATCCCTTGAGCAACCGCGGTTCAGCTGGGGACGAGAAAGCCTCGACAAAGAAACGAAGGCCAGGAAAAACTACCTTGCTGCGCTACGCGCAGCGGATAAAAATGATTATTCCTTATTGATGGATTTTGTGCGGAGTTGATAAATTGAGAAAACGTCTCAGGTTTTTGGAATTATTCCCGGTCAATTGAGGTTTGTGTTTTTCTGAAGTGTTCATCCGATTGATATAGTTAATATGCAAAATACTGGTTCATGTATGAACAGCAAATATCTGTTTCAACGTACTATCTCTTACTTGTTTTACAGGTTGGTTTACGGTTAAATCGGGCCTGATATCGCTGATCATTCTCATTGAGAAAAAACCAAACATATTATGTATCGAAGTCTAAGTCCCGTTAAAACAGTTGAAACAATCCGTTTATTGAACAAACGTATTGAAGAGCGTTTTCCAAAATCGAATTTAAGTCACGTCTGTGAAGTGTTGAGTGGCATCGCCGATGAAGCAAAGAGCAAATCGGTGTGGATCGCAAGACCCAATATCCCACTTCGCGTGGGTATTGCTTTGGTTATCTTATTCGGTTTTTCGCTGGTTATGTATAGCGTTTCTTTGCTCGATATTGCCTGGGGGCAGTTGGGTATCAGCGAATTTATGCAGGCAGTGGATGCAAGTATGCAGACGATATTCTTTACCGGCGTTGTCATTTTCTTTTTGGTAACGGCGGAAGTTCGTTTAAAACGCTCGCGTGCTCTGGAAGCGATTCATGAATTGCGTGTGATTGCGCATGTAATTGATATGCATCAGTTAACTAAGGATCCCAGCCGTGTGATGAGCCGGCAGTCCAAAACGGCGTCTTCACCGGGCAGCGATATGACTCCTTTTGAATTGATTCGCTATCTGGATTACTGCACTGAAATGTTGTCCCTAACGGGCAAGGTCGCTTCGCTCTACGCGCAGAATTTCCGCGATACAGTCGTTATGGCGGCGGTAACGGAAGTTGAAAACCTGACCACCGGTCTGGCGGAAAAAATATGGCATAAGATTGTTATTTTGCATTCTTATGATGAAAATAAGACTGCGTTGGCGATGCAGACGTTAAGGCCGATGGGATAACCCCGGGTTAGATCGTCTATTCCAGAATATTGCCCTGGCCGTCCAGAATCTTGCCGTTAACACCATCGCTGTCGTTGCTCATTAAATAGATGTAAGTCGGGATAGCGTTTTCAATAGCCGGTAACCGGCTGGTATCTTTTCCAGGGAAGGAGCGTTTTATCAGGGGCGAACACAGATCGCCGGGCGCGATCGCATTAACATGAATTATTTGATGTTCGCCTGACAGTTCGTCCGCCAGAATTTGCATTAACCGTTCAACACCGGCTTTTGCAACGCTATAAGCCCCCCAATATGCGGATTTAATTTGATGCGTGGAAAAAACAATTCGCGGATTACTGGAAGATCGAAGTAAATCAAGACAGGCCTGTGTTAGCAGGAAAGGAGCAGTCAAATTAATTTGCAGTGCTTGTTGCCAGACGGCTGCATCATATAGTTCGATAGAGGTAAGATCGCCGACCAATGCAGCATTATGCAATAGTCCGTTCAACTGACCAAGCTCCGATCTTATAACGGTTGCAAGTTCCTGATAATCTCTGAGACCGGCTCCTTCAAGATTCAGCGGATAGATTGCCGGTTGCGGTCCGCCCGCCGATACAATTTCGTCATAAACGCGTTCGAGTTTTGCGATTGTGCGCCCAAGCAACACAACTGTTGCCCCATATGAAGCAAAGCTTTTCGACACTTTGGCGCCGATGCCATCACCGGCACCGGTTATTAAAATGACTTTATCTCGTAAAACGCCGGCAATGGGATGGTAGTTTTGCATTTAACTTGGTTAACGATTGGGTGATTTCGACAATTTCTTTTCTTGCTGGTAGGTGCGCATCGCAATCCAGAGTTTTTGCCATACCGGTATGTTAATCCGCCGTTCAAGTACGCAATAGTTCTTACGTTCGATTTTATATAATATTTTTTTGTAGATAGCAGCCATAATAAGTCCGGCGCGCTGCGCATAACGATCTTCGTTTGGCAGGCAGTTCAAGGCACTCACATAGTATTCGTTAGCACGCCTGGCTTGTTGCCTGAAGAGATTGCGCATCGATTGTGTGGTGTGGGTCAGTTTGAGCATATCGGCGGTTACCCCATATTCCAGCATTTCATTATGCGGTATATAAATGCGCCCGCGGTCGGCATCTTCTTTTACATCACGCAGGATATTGGTTAACTGAAATGCCATTCCCAGATCATTGGCATATTTCAGTGTATTGCGATTACTGTAGCCGAATATCTCAGCGGAGAGCAAACCCACCACCGATGCGACCCGGTAGCAATAGAGCGATAATTCACTGAAGTTTTGATAAGTGTGGTTGCTCAGGTCCATTTCCATGCCGTCGATAATTTCATAAAAATATTCTTCGGCAAGATTAAATTGTTTCAGGTGTAAGACAAGCGCTTGCGTGACAGGATGTTGCGGCGTCGCGTGATACAGGCGATTGATTTCATCGCGCCATCCATCCAGTTTTTGAGCGGCACGTTTTTTATCGTCAAGCTCATCAACAATGTCGTCAACTTCGCGACAGAACGCGTATAAAGCAACGATGGCGCGACGTTTGACTTCCGGCAAAAATAAAAAGCTATAGTAGAAGCTTGAACCGCTGGAAGATGCTTTTTGTTGGCAATATTCGTCAGGTGTCATAGCTGATTAGCTATTTGGTTTTCGCGGTGCTTTTTCAATCGGATCCATCGATTCAATCTGCTTGCGGCTTTCTATGCCGAGCTCAGAAAATTTTCTGGCTCCCGGCAGCACAGATCGCTCAAGTGATCCAATGGCTTTATTGAAATGGTCTACGCTATTACCTAGAGACGAACCGAGTTTGGTCAGATGCTCAGTAAAGGCAAGCATGCGGCTGTGCAGCTCCTCGCCAAGTTGCTGAATTTGTTCGGCGTTGCGTGCAACAGCCTGTTGGCGCCAACCAAAGGCAACTGCACGCAACAATGCAATCAAACTGGTTGGGGTGGCCAGAATCACCTTGTTGCTCAGTGCGTATTCCAGAATACTCGCGTCCTGTTCGAGCGCGGCTGACAGAAACTGATCGCCGGGTACAAATAAAATGACATAGTCCGGTGAGTTTTTAAATTGTAACCAGTAAGCTTTGCTGGCAAGTTCTTTAACGCGATCGCGCAATTTCCGGGCATGGCGTTGTAACTCAATTTCACGCTGTTGGTCATTATCGGCTTGTACGGCATTGAGATAAGCGTCGAGCGGGGTCTTGGCGTCGACGACCAGTTCCCGCCTATCGGGCATACGCACTATCATATCCGGACGCAGCAGCCCGGCTTCGCCGCTTACTGATTCCTGTTCATAAAAATCACAGTATTCTGTCATACCGGCCAGTTCCGCCAGCCTCTTTAAAGTCATTTCTCCCCATTGCCCGCGCACTTCCGGACGCCTTAAAGCGGAAACCAGATTATTGGTTTCACGTTGCAGGCGAAGCTGGCCATCGCTCATTTGTCGCAAATGTTCCGACAAAGATCCGAACGATTCCTTGCGTTCCTTTTCCATGTTATGTAATTGTCTTTCGGTTTTTTCCAGTGTCTCGCGAATTGGTTTGACCAATGTCTCTATTGATTTTTCGCGCTTTTCAAGTTCATTGCTTGCTTGAATCTGATGTTTGTTCAGGTTTTGTTCGGCGAGTCTTAAAAAGGTTTCATTATTTTGTTGTAAGGCGCGACTGGAAAGGGCGCTAAAACTGTCACTCAGTCTTTCGTTGGCCTGATCAATTAATTTGAGTTTTTCTGCATGGATGCGTTGTTCGGTTGCAAGTGCGGATTTGTAATGCATGGTTATTAGATAAGCAAGCAAGAAGCCGATTAATAGCCCGATAACCAGCGCGACAATAATGGGGATGATCAGGTTGGCATCAATATTCATAATTCAATTTCAGCGGTGTGATTGACCAGCCAGTTTCGTAGTTCATCGACTGTCGTAATCATACCATCCGCCGCCCAGGTTTGCGGGTCTTCATCATCGCTGATATAACCATAGGCGGCAATCAGGGTATGCATGCCCGCCGCGTTGCCGGCTGCGATATCGCGCTCGTGATCACCGATATAAACTGCCTGTCCGGGTTCGCAACCAAGTTTTCTGCAAGCCAACAGCAATTGTTCCGGGTCCGGTTTCTTTTTTTCCAATGAGTCGCCGCTAATGACGCAGGCGGCGCGATGTTGTAGGCCCAATTGCTGCATTAATGGATTGGTCAGCCAACCCGGTTTATTGGTCACCACGCCCCAGGCGGTTTTTTGCTGATCAAGCAAATCAAGTAACTTGTCGAAGCCATTGAAAAGTTTTGAATCAACGCACAGGTTGCGAGAATAGATATCGAGAAATTTTTCCAGTAATTGAAGCCGTCGAGACTCGTCGATGTCTTCACCAAAGCCCAGCTTAACGAGTGCGCTGCCACCTTTTGACACGTGATTGCGAACATGGTTATACGGCAGGGGTTGTTTTTCTTCCAGTTGCAATAACTTGTTCAAGGCGCTGACCATATCAGGTGCCGTATCCACCAGAGTACCGTCCAGATCGAATAACACTGTATTAATTCCGGGCATTTTTTATTTTCGACAGTGCATAAAATAATTAACAGAGACATCTTCTATTAATGAGGCATGATGGTTTAGGGGATTGTAACGTATACCCGTGATGTGACTGATTTCAAGACCCGCATCGCGTGCCCATGCAGCCAGTTCAGAGGGACGTACAAATTTGTCGTAATGATGAGTGCTAGACGGTAATAATTTCAATAAATATTCAGCACCCACGATGGCTAAAGCGAATGCTTTCAAGGTTCTGTTAATGCTTGAGAAAACAATATGCCCGCCCGGCTTACATAGTGTTGCACAAGCTGAAATAACGCCGCCCGGGTCTGGAACATGCTCCAGTAATTCCATGCAGGTTATAACATCAAATTTTTGAGTGGATTGTGCGGCCAGTTTTTCAACTGTGAGTAATTGATAATTGATATTAAGTGATTGCGCTTGCGCATGGTCTCTGGCTGCTTGCAGGGATGCTTCAGCCATGTCAATTGCGGTTACTTTCGCGCCGGCAGTTGCGAGGCTCTCCGCCAGTATTCCGCCGCCACAACCAACATCCAGTACGGATTTATTCTTGAGCGAACCCGTTTGTTTTATTACATAGTCCAACCGCAATGGATTAATTCGATGCAGGGTTTTAAATTCACCCTCAGGATTCCACCACTGATCAGCTTGGTGATTGAATTTGGCAACTTCCTCGGCATCAATATTTTCAATCACAACACTCACTCCGGTTGAATGATTTTGTCACGCCACTGTTGGGCGCGTTGAATCAGATCATCGGTATTCAATGTGGTGAGTACGCCGTTATGTAAGACTCTTTTACCTGCAATCCAGACATCGCTTACTTGCGTGCTGTCGGCTGAGTAAACGATTTGGGAAACCGGATCGTACACAGGTTGGGTTTTAAGAGCGTTCAGATCAATCGCGACGATATCAGCGGCTTTGCCTGCCTGCAGCGACCCCAGATTGTCTGCCAGACCCAAAGCTTTTGCGGCGTTGATGGTCGCCATTTTTAAAACTTCATAAGCCGGCACCGCACCCGCATTGTTAGCAACACTTTTTGCCAACAACGCAGCGCTGCGCATTTCGCCTATCATATTCAGATCATTGTTACTGGCTGCCCCATCGGTACCTAATGCTACATTGGCACCGGCCTGCAGCAGCGCATGCACCGGACAATAACCACTCGCCAGTTTCAAATTGGATTCCGGACAATGAATTACGTGTGCTCCGCTATCGGCGACAAGTTGTATTTCCTCGTCACTCAACTGGGTCATATGTACGGCATTTAGAGCCGGTGAAACCAGCCCCAGTTCGTTGAGCCGCTGCAGTGGACGTTTGCCGTGGTTGTTTACGGCTTGCGCCACTTCATCTGCGGTTTCATGCACATGGCACATGATCTGTAAATCGAGTTCATCCGCGTACATGCGGATTTTTTTCAACGGCTCGTCGGAAACGGTGTAGGGCGCGTGTGGTGCAAAAATGGTAGAAATCAGTGCGTCGTTGGCCAGCTCGTCGCGTAGGGACAACCCCTTGCTCAAATATTCATTGGCGTCTGCCGCCCAGATGGTCGGAAAATCCAGCACAATCAGGCCAACGCAGGCCCGGATGCCTGCTTGTTTGGCGGCTTTGGCGGCGATATCCGGGTAGTAATACATATCCGCGAAACAGGTGGTGCCACTACGAATCATTTCCGCAGCCGCCAACGCCGTGCCATCATGGACGAATTGTTCGTTGACCCAGCGCGCTTCGGCCGGCCAGACCTTGTTTTGCAGCCAGTCATTGAGAGGCATATCGTCGGCCATACCACGAAACAGGCTCATTGCGGCGTGGGTATGCGCGTTTATCAGCCCGGGTATCAGGGCATGGTTGGGTAACTCAATAACGGCTTTTGCCTGATAGTGGGTTGTGGCAGCGTCGACAGGCAATATTTCGAGAATGCGACCGTTATGGACAGCCACGGCTTGATGATTAATGTGATGCGGGCCATCGGCGACCGGAATAATCCAGCGCGCTTTGATCAGAGTATCAATATTTTCCATAGTGGCGGAACAATACCGGTCTATTCAAAACACAGCAAGTATCACGGTCTGGGTGGTACGCCGAAGGTACTACTAAATAAAGGAATTACACGTTATCGAAATCCTTCATCAATAAACTGAACAAATATCCTATAATGCGCTATTGCCTTAATTGCCGGGAGAATACTATGGAAAAGATAACATCGAATTTACGTGGGAGGTTCTATCAGTTGATAGCCTCGGCCGTTGCGGTAGCGCTGCTAGCGGCGTGCGCCGGTCAGACGAAGGTTGAAAGCGACCTGGGTATTAAAGGCGCGCCGGATTGGGTGAATGAAGGCAGTCAGGCGATCAACGACAAGAAAGGTCGTTTGATACAAGGTGTTGGTTCGGCACCTAATCTGGGCGATCCGGCCCTGCAAAAAGCGACCGCAGATAACCGGGCACGTGCTGAAATCGCGCGCGTACTCTCATCCTATCTGGATGTGGCTATGAATGATTTTCTCGCCAGCAGCAATGGCGGACAGGAAACCGGCGGAGCGGTTGCTGAATCTTCTGTTCAACAACAGATCAATAGTATTTCGCAAGTGGTGTTGAATGGTTCAAAGATCCTCGGTAACTGGAAAGATAAACGTACCGATATTATTTATTCATTTGCTGAACTGGATTTAAAGCAGGTTCAGGATGTTGTTACGGCAAACAAAAACATGAGCGAAGATTTGAAACGCTACCTGGCCACTCAAGGCGACGCTGTATTTGACAAATTTGTAGCGGAGAAGTAAGTCATGCAAAGCAAATTAATATTGTTGCCGGCAATTGTGCTGATTGGAGTGATCGCTGGTTGCAGTACCAATCCAAAAGTGGAGCGCATTGCAGCCGACACAACCACGGATTTAAGCGGCGACTGGAACGATACCGATTCCCGGCTGGTATCCGAAGAAATGGTGCAGGATGCCCTGTCTCACCCATGGATTGCTTCGTTTATCCGCGTCAATGGTCATCAACCGGCGCTGATTGTCGGTGAAATAAGAAATATGTCGCACGAACATATTAACGTGACAACTTTCGTTAACGATATCGAGCGTGTATTGATTAATTCCGGACGCGTGCAATTTGTCGCATCCAGTAACGAGCGGCAGGAAGTTCGTGATGAACGGCAGGATCAGGATTTGCATGCCAGCAATGAAACGCGCAATCCGGCCGGTCAGGAATTGGGTGCGGATTTTATGCTGAAAGGTGATATCAGTACCATTCTGGACACTGTTGCAAAAAAACAAACCCGTTATTACCAGGTTGATTTAACGCTGATCAGTCTTGCCGACAATAGAAAGGTTTGGGTGGGTCAGAAAAAAATCAAAAAAGCGATTAAGAATCCGCAGTATCGATTTTAGTGGTTTTGTTATAAGTGCGATGTTGTACGGTGGTAACAGATAACAGATCGGTGTGCTTAGTTGCATCGTATTGGTTTGTGTGTTGTCGACAGCTTAAGTTATTAGGTTTTGGCGCCGTTGTATTTGGCCTGACCGCGTGTACCGGTTTCACCCAGAAAAATGCGGAAGTTTATCGATACCTTGCAAATGGCAATCCGCAGAGCGCATTACTGGAACTGGAGAAAACCGGTTATTGGCATCGGGACCGGGTTCTGTACGACCTTAATAAGGGTATGCTGTTACGCATGATCGGTGATTTTTCAGGCAGTAACGAGTTGTTTGAAAGCGCCAAACAGGAAATGCAAGGTCTTAGCGCAACAAGTATTACCGAAAATATCGCGGCCGTCACAATCAACGAAACCAGTCGTAGTTATGTCGGCCAGCCCTACGAGCAGTTACTACTGTACGCATACAAAACACTCAATTATCTGGCGTTATCCGATATCGATGATGCTCGCGTTGAAGTATTGCAAGCTGATGCAAAAATACGGGAGTGGATAAGCGAAGCCAAATGGGAAGGTGTTGATGCTTCTGTTTTTATACGCTATTTATCCGGGATTGTTTTTGAATTGAGCGGAGAATGGAGTGAGGCATTGATTGCGTACCGGAGAGCTTACGAGGTATTGCAGAAGAAATCTGTTCAGATTCCGTATTATCTGCAACTGGACTTGCTACGATTAACACGCCATCTTGGTTTGAAGGGGGAATACGATCAATATCTGGAAATGTTCCCGTCGATATCCGCTACAGAAATTCCATCCATGCGTGAGCAGGGGGAAGTCATTCTGATTTTTCATCAGGGCCTGGTGTCGCGTTTGTTTGAGCAAAGCATTACCAATTTCAGTCCTGATATACATCAACACTTGCGGATTTCCGTGCCGGTTTATCCTTTGCAAGCGCCCTGGATTGGATACGCGCAGTTGCAGGTCGCGGATCAGGTGCAAAGGACCGATATTCTGGAGAATATTGATCGATTGGCGCGCGAAAATTTTGCTGCGCGCAGTCCTGGCATCGCTGCTCGCGCCATGTTGCGAGTGGTTGCCAAGAAAGCCGCGGCGAAAAGCGCCAATGATCAGGATGCATTGGCTGGGTTTATTGTCGATTTGGCCGGCTTGATAACTGAGCAGGCTGATACACGCAGTTGGACAAGTTTGCCGGCGTCTATTCAAATAGCGCGTATCAACCTTCCGCCAGGTGAATACCGCGTACAGGTAATGCCTGCGACGAACGCAAAGGGTATCGGTGGTTTTGGAGTGGAGCGTATGATTTCACTGGCACCGAAGCAAAAGGTCGTAGTCTCTGTGCACGATATTGTCAATTGATGTTGTTTTATTAAGAGGGAAGAGCGATGAAAAAGCTTACTTTGACAGCGATAGCGGTCAGTTTTTTATTAACAGCTTGTGCAACGAGTGGTGGCCAACCCGACTGGATAGAAGGCGCTGCTGGTGAGTATCCACAATCGCGGTATCTAACCGCGGCGGGTAGTGCTGCTAACCCGGAAGACGCCAAATCACGGGCGCTGGCTAATTTGGCCATGATATTTGAAGTTAAAGTGGAAGAAACCAGTCGCGATGAATCCAGTGCCTGGCAACAGTCAAACGAATCAGGAATTAAACAGGGTGTTAGTCGGTTAACCGCACGCTATATTGACGCTTATACCAGCAAATTGCTGGAAGGTGCGAGTGTCGTTGAAAACTGGTTTGATAAAAAACAGCAACGTTATTATTCGCTGGCGGTCATATCGCGTTCACAGATCAGCACCCGATTGCGCAGCGAGATTGGTAATTCGGATCGTTATGTGCAGCTTCGATTATCCAATGCTGATCTTTTACAGGATCCTGTTGCCAGGGCGCAGATGATATACAGTGCCAGATCAGCGCTGGTAACACGTGAAATGTTGCAGAAAGATTTGCAGATCGTGGACAAGTCCGGCGCTGGTGTGCCGACCAGGTGGACAACGAAAATGCTGGATGCGCGTATTGATGCAGCATTATCGAAAGTGGTTGTCCGTGAGTCTGTCGCGCAGGATGCACTGGGCGAACTCGATCAGTTATTGAAAAGCGCAGTGACGGCTGCGGGCATGCGCTATGCGAGCGAGACGCCAGAATATGACTTACAGGGTAAGCTGGATGTTCAGGATGTCGGTTGGAAAGACGGTTGGTACTGGTATCGTGGCAGTCTGCAGGTGACTTTGACCAAAATTGCATCGGGTAAGGTCAGTGCATCTGTGCAATGGCCGATAAAATCTTCCGGCCAGTCGCAGCAGCAGTCCCAAATTCGGTTACGGGATGATATTGCCGGCTTGTTGAATACAAAACTTAAATCGGCCTTATTGTTTTACGGGATGGAAAAACCGGAACCTAAAAAATAAAGAAGACCGCAGCCCCGCTATGCAAGGCAGTGTCATTATTCGTGATAGCACAACGGAGCATCCATGTTGGTTACAGTTCTCCGAACCGGTCGAGATTGTATCTGCCGACAACCTGTCTGAAGTATCAGATTGTTGGCAATCTATCGAATCCGGAATTAGCCGGGGTTTCTACGCGGCAGGATTTGTTAGCTATGAGTCGGCAACCGCTTTTGATTCGTCGTTATCCACCCATGACTTGTATCAATTCCCTTATCTCTGGTTTTCGCTATATCGACAGTGTAAAAAACTGGATAGTCTGCCAAACGCGCTTGATCCGGATTATGCGTCTGGTGACTGGCAACCTTCTGTTACTCAGTTGCAATATTTTGAAGCGATCAACAAAATCAAGCAGCACATCCGTGCCGGAGACAGTTATCAGATTAATTACACGCACAAACTCCAGGCGGATTTTTATGGCGATCCCTGGGCGTTTTTTATCAAGCTGTGTGATGTCCAGTGTGTTCACTATTCTGCCTATCTAGATCTGGGCCGTTATCAGATCCTGTCAGTGTCACCGGAATTATTTTTACAGCGAAAAGGAGATCACCTGCTGTCAAAACCCATGAAAGGCACAACTGCGAGAGGATTAACTGCCGCGAAGGATGCAGCCAACGTCAACTGGTTGCGGAATTCGAAAAAAAATCGCGCTGAAAATCTGATGATTGTCGATATGCTGCGCAATGACATGGGCAGAATTGCCTCGGTTGGCAGTGTCAAAATCAGCAGTTTGTTTGATGTCGAGTCTTATTCCACCGTACACCAGATGACTTCAAGCGTCGAATCGATTTCATCAGCATCCATTGCTGAAATATTTGCCGCTATGTTTCCGTGTGCTTCGGTGACCGGCGCCCCCAAGGCCAAAACAATGCAGCTGATTAAACAACTCGAACCAGATGCGCGTGGCATTTATACCGGTTCAATTGGATTTATAAAACCGGACGGTAGCGCGCAGTTTAATGTCGCAATCAGAACAGCATTAATCGATTCGGAAAAAAATATCGCCGAGTATGGTGTAGGCGGTGGTATTGTCTGGGACTCGGATGCCGCTTCCGAGTACGAAGAGTGTGAGGTCAAAGCCGGCGCGCTCAGGCGTGCTTCTTCAGATTTTAAATTACTGGAAACTTTATTATGGCGAGTCGATGATGGGTATTTTCTGTTTGATGAGCATTTACAACGTTTGCAGGCCGGCGCGGATTTTTTTGCATTAAAAATTGATCTGCCTTATATCAAACAAAAGTTACAGCAATTTTCCTCTGCGTTTCAATCAGACAGCAGGGTTCGCTTAACAGTAGCGGCTGAAAATCTTGTTGAATTACGCGCAGACGTTGTCGATAGTCTGCATGGTAGAACAGTTGTTCTTGACAACCAACGAAGTAACACTGATTCTGTTTTTTGCCTTCATAAAACCAACCAGCGAAGTCTGTATACAAATGCTTTACTCAGAAATAGAGATTTTGACGATGTTATTCTCTTCAACCTGGATGGATTGATTACCGAGACAGCCGTGGCCAATATTGTTGTGGAAATGGAAGGAAGACTGTTTACGCCGGCACAAAATGCCGGACTGCTCGCGGGTGTATTTCGTGAGCATTTACTTACCAAGGATGTGGTTACTGAAGCACCGATCAGCCGGGACCAGTTATTACAGGCATCTCGAGTTTGGCTGATTAATTCAGTGCGTGGCTGGATGCCTCTGGACAGAATTGGTACAGATTGTTGGCAGATCAAGGTTGACCACTTACACCCGCAAACGGCAAACTCTGCAACCTCAGGCGGAGGAGAGAGTTAATGTGCAACATTAAGGAAGGCGTAGTGATATCGTTCAGAACAATAATTACTAACTGGCGTACCGCGCTGTTATGGTCGATATATGCGCTTGCTCTGATCGGTGTCCTCCTGCATATTTTTTATATCATCGATCACAATCCGGTTAATCATATCTGGAGCGATCCGGAACGCCATTGGGTTCAGGGAATTGATACTCAACGCAATGACCCAATGGCTATGACGGATCCGGTTATATATCAGCTTTATATTGCCACCTTGGCAAAACTGACTTTCAAAGATCCGGCTTTGGTGGCTTTTTATACTATCCTGCTAAGTTTACTGGCGCCCTGGATTTGGTATCGGTTTTTTCGCGAGCTCCAACCATCCAAAATGGTCGCCATCAGTGGTGGTCTGATCCTGATCTGGTTACCGTCATGGTTGGGGATCTACAGCTATTTCATGCAGGAAACCCTGATGTTGCCATTGCTCGGTCTTGCGTTATGGATGACCTGGCGCTGTAAACGTAAAAAAACGGTGAATTCATTTTTACTCGTCATATTTCTGTGGTCTATTGCCGGTTTGACCCGCGGTATTTGCATTCCAATGGCGGCGATAGCGACGACCTGGTTATGGCTGGAGCAGGCGGAGAAAATCAAAAAGGCCCTGGGTGCTACGACAATCTTGCTGATGATACTGGGGCCGTTAATCGTGCGCGGCTATCAGCAGATGGGTGTTTTCGCTCCACACGGCATGGGCAAGATGAATGTGCTCTATGCAATTTCCGGTAAACAGGAAGTGAAAATTACTTATCGTCGTCAAGGAGCGGTGTGGTACTACGGATTTGGATCACCGGCAACCGGGCAGCGCCCGTTTGCACCGTTGAGTGACTGGAAAACCCGGCGCACGGGTCGAGTTATTGCTGATATCAATATTGATAAAGGTAGCGAAGACTGGAAGACAGTATTCGAGAAGAACGAATTAACGTTTTCTGAATATTTGTGGATCACCAAAGAGAATCTGATTTTTCTATTCTTCGCTGAATCCTGGCCGGACTGTGATCATAGCTACTTGCTGCACGTTGTAAGCTACTGGATGCGCTGGCTTTGGGCGCCGCTGGGTATTGCGGCATTTGTGATTACCGCCACTTTCTGGCGCAGTCAAAAACGGCATTTATTGTTACCTTCGATTATTCTGGGCTGGATAATTGTGCAGGGTCTATTGCCGTTGGCGGTGAATGAAGGCAGGTATCGTAAACCGTTTGAAGGATTGCTGATCGCGCAGGTTGTATTGTTGCTAGGAACGTATCAATCTCAAAAAAGACCCGAGTCAGTAAACTGATTGGTTCGGAGGAAAAGATGACACAAAAAAAAATATCCATTCTGGTGCCGATGTACAACGAATCGGAGGTGATTCCCTTTTTTTTTACCACAATCGAAAAGGAACTGACGCAGCTGGATCTTGAGTACGAAATCATTTGTGTCAATGACGGATCGCGTGATAACACGCTGCAGCAGCTAACAGAATATGCTGCCAAAGATTCACGCATCAAGGTTGTATCCTTTTCACGTAATTTTGGCAAGGAAGCGGCTATGACCGCGGCACTGGAATACTCCAGCGGTGATGCTGTTATACCAATAGATGCCGATTTGCAGGATCCTCCTGAACTCATTCACGAGATGATCGCTGAGTGGCGCGAAGGTTTTGATGTGGTGTACGCGAAACGTTCATCACGGGTGACGGATAGCCTTATTAAGCGGCAAACGGCTGGCTGGTTTTATGCTTTATTTAATCGAATGAGTGAAACCGATATACCGCGAAATGTTGGTGATTATCGATTAATGGATCGAAAAGTGGTTGAAGCGATTAAAAAGTTGCCGGAAAAAGTTCGATTTATGAAAGGACTGTTTTCCTGGCCCGGCTTCAATAGCACCACTGTCGAATATGAACGACAAAAACGAGCAGAAGGTGGCACAAAATTCAATTACTGGAATCTGTGGAATTTTGCGATAAGCGGCATCACTTCTTTCAGCACATTACCGATAAGAATCGGTACTTACCTGGGGTTGATGATTGCGAGTATTTCATTCTGTTATGGTTTTTACATTATTACAAAAACACTGTTGTTCGGTCGCGATGCGCCGGGTTATGCATCGATCATGGTGGTGATGTTGTTTCTTGGCGGTGTGCAACTATTTTTTATGGGTTTGATGGGTGAGTATATTGGCCGAATATATAAAGAGGTAAAGAATCGTCCGCTTTATGTAGTGGAACGTGAGATCGGTTTTAATAATGATTAGCCGTAGGATTTTGCGACAGCTTTTCGTATTCGGTTTGGTGGGAATTACTGCTACCGTCACGCATTATCTGGTTGCCTTGTTTTGCCATGAAGGTCTGAAAATTAATTTGTATGTCTGCAATCTAATTGGTTACAGCAGTGCCGTTGCAGTGTCCTTTTTTGGTCATGGTCGCTACACTTTTCAGATCACATTAAGTCAAGATATTTTCCGTCGCTTTGTTGTGGTTTCGGTTGCGACTTTTCTTGCTAGTGAGGGTATGCTCGCCGCGCTTGAAAACAGCATGCAGCTTTCACATCGTATTTCTCTGGCTGTTGTGGTATTGACCATTCCAGTGATCACTTTCCTACTCAACAAAATGTGGGTGTTTCGTCATCCTGTTCAGTAAAAAACCAAATGAAATTGACAGATCAAAAAATCCGGGCGATCAAGTGGGAAAATGATTTTTTATATTTATTGGATCAGCGCCTGCTGCCGAATCAGGAAGTCTATGTGCAATTCACCAGTAGTCGTAATGTAGCGGATGCTATTCGCGATATGGTTGTGCGCGGTGCGCCCGCTATCGGCATCACTGCAGCCTATGCCGTCGTACTGTCGGCGCAATCCCACCGTGACCTTCCCAATTGGCGCGAAGCCGTGTTGGACGATATAGAGATACTACAGAATTCCAGACCGACGGCAGTGAATCTGGCCTGGGCTTTGACGCGTATGAGAAAACGGCTGCTTGCTGAAATGACCGATCCTGTTAATGATCTGCTGCAAGAAGCACAAACCATTCATCAGGAAGATGTCACCGCTAACTATCATATGGCTAAAGCGGGAGCCGCGTTTTTAGTGCCGGGCAGTCGGGTGCTAACGCACTGCAATACCGGTGCGCTGGCGACCGGCGGTTACGGCACGGCTTTGGGGGTTATTCGCAGGGCCTGGGAAAAAGGCAAGCTGGAAAGGGTGTACGCGGACGAAACCCGGCCCTGGCTGCAGGGATCGCGCCTGACCGCGTGGGAGTTACAGCAGGAGGGGATTCCCACCACCTTGATCTGTGAGGGGGCTGCGGCCAGTTTGATGCGGCAGCAGCGGGTCGATTGGGTGATTGTAGGTGCGGACCGTATCGTCGCCAATGGCGATGTTGCCAATAAGATTGGCACTTATAGCCTGGCCGTATTGGCGCGCCAGCACGGTGTAAAGTTTATGGTGGTTGCACCCAATAGTACTGTCGACATGACAATAGGCAAAGGAAGCGATATACCGATTGAGTTTCGTTCCGCAGAGGAACTGATCAAGATTGGAGAGATTCAGGTTGGCGTGACGAATATCGATGCCTGGAATCCGGCTTTTGATATTACCCCCTCTGAATTAATCGACTGCATCGTCACCGAAACGGCGGTGATCGAATGCCCAAACCGGGAACGTATGCGGGCAACTTTTCGCTAATTACGGTATTTCACCTATTTTTTCCGCCAAAGCAGAATTAAGCCCCAAAACAGACGGTATTTTTCACTCTGAGCGCTTCAGTGCTGTTCTAAGCGTTTTCTGTCAGGATGCGGTAGGCATGCAGGGTATGCTAAAATGGCGCGTTTGGCCGATTGGCCTTTATTTAAGCAAACTACTCAAAACGCCTTCATAAAAATACAGATTATTCATGGTTGAAATTGCACAAGAGTTGTTTCCCATCAATCTCGAAGATGAGATGCGCCGGTCTTATCTTGATTATGCGATGAGTGTCATTGTGGGCCGCGCGCTGCCGGATGTTCGAGATGGACTGAAACCGGTGCATCGGCGGGTTTTATATGCCATGAGCGTACTGGGCAACGACTGGAATAAAACCTATAAGAAATCGGCTCGAGTCGTCGGTGATGTTATCGGTAAATATCATCCGCATGGTGATTCGGCGGTCTACGACACCATGGTGCGTATGGCTCAGCCATTTTCGATGCGCTACATGCTGGTGGATGGCCAGGGCAACTTTGGCTCGGTGGATGGCGACTCACCAGCAGCGATGCGTTACACCGAAGTGCGCATGGCGCGTCTGGCGCACGAGTTGCTGGCTGATCTGGATAAGGAAACCGTCGATTTTGTACCCAATTATGACGGTGCTGAGACCGAACCCACGGTCCTGCCCACCCGGGTACCCAATTTACTGGTCAATGGCTCGTCGGGTATCGCTGTTGGTATGGCGACCAATATTCCGCCACATAACATGGTTGAAGTGATCAATGCCTGTCTGGCATTGCTGGAAAATCCCGAACTCGATATCAACGATTTAATGCAATATCTGCCAGGTCCGGATTTCCCGACAGCAGGCATTATCAACGGAGCTGCCGGTATTCGTCGCGCTTATCGTACTGGCCGCGGCCGCATTATGATTCGCGCGCGCAGCGAGATTGAAACCGACAAATCCGGTAAAGAACGCATCGTTATTCACGAGTTGCCTTATCAGGTCAATAAAGCACGTTTGCAGGAACGAATTGCCGAGCTGGTGCGCGAGAAGAAACTGGATGGTATTACCGAAATTCGTGATGAATCGGACAAACGCGGCATGCGGGTGGTGATCGAAATCCGCCGTGGTGAAGTTGCCGAGGTGGTACTCAATAATCTCTATCAACAAACACAGTTACAGACCGTTTTCGGCATCAATATGGTGGCACTGGTTGATGGACAACCCAAGCTGCTGAATCTTAAGGAAGTACTCGACGCCTTTATCGCGCATCGTCGCGATGTGGTTACCCGGCGCACGATATTCGATTTACGTAAGGCGCGCGAACGCGCGCACATATTGGAAGGTTTGGCGGTTGCGCTGGCCAATATTGATGAAGTCATTGCGCTGATTAAGGCTTCCGCCAGTCCGGCTGAAGCCAAAGTACAACTGGTGGCGCGTGTCTGGACCGCCGGCGTCGTCAGCGAGATGTTGCAACGCAGCGGCGCAGATGTATCACGCCCGGATGATTTGGCTAGCGATTTTGGATTATCGGATCAAGGTTATCATCTGTCGGAAGCGCAGGCGCAGGCGATTCTGGATTTGCGTCTGCATCGTTTAACCGGTTTGGAACAGGACAAGATCGTGCAGGAGTACAGCGAGCTGCTGGAAAAAATTCGCGATCTGCTGGATATCCTCTGTAACCCCGAGCGACTGAAAAATGTAATTCGTGAGGAGTTGCAGGATATCAGCGAACGCTATGGCGACGAGCGACGAACAGTGATTCATGCCGATCAAAGTGAGTTGACCGTTGAAGATCTGATCAGCGAAGAAAATGTTGTGGTGACTTTGTCGCATGCCGGCTATGCCAAGGCTCAGCCGCTCTCGGATTACAAGACGCAAAAACGTGGTGGTCGCGGTAAAACGGCGACTCGCATGAAAGAAGAAGATTTCGTCGACAAGTTATTTATCGCCAATACCCATGACACCTTGTTGTGCTTCTCCAGCAAGGGGAAGTTGTATTGGCTTAAGGTTTATGAATTGCCAATTGCCAGCCGCATTGCACGCGGCAAACCGATCGTTAACTTGTTGCCGCTGGATGAAGATGAACGTATCAACGCCTTATTGGCGGTGCGTGATTTCAACGAAGATTATTTCGTTTTTATGGTGACCGGCAGTGGCACGGTTAAGCGCACGCCGTTGTCGCATTTTTCAAAACCACGGGTCAGTGGCATCCGTGCCATCGATATACGGGAAGGCGACAACCTGGTGGATGTAGCGATAACGGACGGATCATGTGACGTTATGCTCTTTACCGATGCCGGCAAGGCGATCAAATTTACCGAAGTGGATGTGCGTCCAATGGGCCGCACGGCCGCAGGTGTACGAGGCATCAAGATCGCCGATGACCAGCATGTGATTGCACTAATTATCGCCGATCAAGGATCGGTGTTAACAGCGACTGAAAACGGCTTTGGCAAAAGGACTGCAGTTGATCAATATCCACAACAGGGCCGCGGTGGTCAGGGTGTGGTTTCAATTCAGACCAATGAACGTAATGGTAAGGTTATCGGTGCTGTAAAGGTTGCGGATGGTGACGAAATTATGCTGATATCCGATGGCGGTATTCTGGTACGTACCGAAGCTGATGATGTTTCGATGATGGGACGTAACACACAGGGTGTACGCCTGATTCGCTTAAACGAAGACGAGAAACTGGTCGAAGTCGAGCGAATTGAAAATCTTGGCGAAGACTCCGAGTAGTTTTTCCCGGAATTTTGTTTTGTAACCATAAATTTTCCGCTCAATGTTGCGGAAAATTTGGTCTCTATAAACTCGTTACTTAATCTAACGTATATTCATGCAGGAGTAGCTTGATGTCGAGAGTGTATAACTTTAGTGCTGGACCGGCGATGTTGCCGGAGGACGTGCTTAAAAAAGCGCAACAGGAAATGCTGGACTGGAATGGTAAGGGTGCTTCCATTATGGAAGTGAGCCATCGTGGCAAGGAATTTATGTCGGTAGCCGAGCAGGCAGAATCTGATTTGCGCGAATTACTGGCCATCCCCGCCAATTACAGGGTTTTATTTTTACAGGGCGGAGCAACTATGCAATTCGCCATGGTGCCGGTCAATTTGTTACGCGGCAAAAAAACTGCGGATTACATCAATACCGGTGCATGGTCGAAAAAAGCGATATCAGAAGCCAAACTGTATTGTGACGTAAACATGGCAGCAACGGCTGAAGCGACCAAGTTCAGCACCATCCCGGATTTTAAAAGCTGGCAGTTAAATCCGGAAGCAGCCTATGTGCACTATACCCCGAATGAAACCATCGGCGGTGTTGAATTTCATTGGCTACCGGAAACCGGTGATGTACCACTGGTTGCGGATATGTCATCAACCATTTTGTCGCGTCCGATAGATGTCAGTAAGTACGGCGTTATTTATGCCGGCGCGCAGAAAAATATCGGCCCTGCCGGTTTAACCATAGTCATCGTACGCGAGGATTTAATCGGTAATACCGTAGCACCTTGTCCAACCCTGTTTGATTACAAGGTACAGGCGGAAGCGGGCTCTATGTCGAATACACCGGCAACCTACAGTTGGTATATAGCCGGTCTGGTCTTTAAGTGGCTCAAGGAGAAAGGCGGGCTTAAAGGTATGGCGGAAATTAATCAGCGCAAAGCTGAAAAATTATATGCTGCGATCGACAGCTCCAGCTTCTATCAGAATCCTGTTGAAGTAAAAAGTCGTTCGTGGATGAATGTGCCGTTTACACTGGCGAATCCCGATCTCGATGCTGAATTTTTGAAGCTTGCAGCAGAGAATGGCTTAACGACGTTGAAAGGCCATCGTTCGGTCGGCGGTATGCGCGCCAGCATATACAATGCGATGCCTGAAAAAGGCGTGGATGCTCTGATCGCGTTTATGCAGGAGTTTGAACGTAAGCAAGCGTGAGTAACTTATTAATACAGGTTTGAAAGCTATGCACAAAATACTGACTTTAAACAATATCTCGCCCGTAGGTCTGGAACGTTTACCGCGGCAGAACTATGAAATTGCATCAGAAATACAAAATCCGGATGCTATTTTGTTACGTTCTTTCAAGATGCACGATATGGAGATACCGGCGACTTTAAAAGCGGTCGGTCGCGCCGGCGCCGGGGTAAACAATATTCCAATCGATCGTATGAGTAAGGCGGGTATCGTGGTATTTAACGCACCGGGCGCCAACGCCAATGCCGTTAAAGAACTGGTAATTGCCGGTATGCTATTGGCCTGTCGCAGTATTTGCCAGGGTTGGCATTACACGGTTAATGCGGCGGAACAAACCGATGACGAACTGGCCAAGGCGGTTGAGGCCGGTAAAAAGAAATATGCCGGCTTTGAATTACCGGGTCGCACGCTGGGTGTCGTGGGGCTGGGTGCCATCGGTGTTAAAGTCGCTAATGCCGCGCGTGCACTGGGTATGCGTGTTGTCGGCTTTGATCCGCAAATAACGGTGCAAAGCGCCTGGCGCTTGTCCGCTGATATTGAACAGGCAGTCAGTATTGATGATCTGTGCAGCAGAGCGGATTTCATAACTTTTCATGTACCTTTTACGGAAGGCACGAAAAATTTATTGAATGCCGAACGTTTGGCATTGATGCCGAACAATGCTGTGATTCTTAATTTTGCGCGGAACGGTATTGTTGATGATGATGCGGTATTAAAAGGTATTGAGAGCGGTAAAATTTACGCTTATGTCACCGACTTTCCGACGAATAGACTAAGAAAAGCCGAGCGAGTTATCACATTGCCACACTTGGGTGCATCTACCGCTGAAGCGGAAGACAACTGCGCGGTGATGGTGGCCGATCAGGTACGTGATTATCTTGAAAACGGCAATGTGCTGAATTCGGTTAATTTTCCTACCGTCCATTTACCGCGTGCCGGCGCACAAAGACTTGCTGTGGTGAATGAAAATCGTCCGGATATGGTTAGCCAGATTTCTCACGTACTGGGTGGCGGTAACGTTAATATCCTGCATATGGTCAATGAGTCGAAAGGTGAGCTGGCCTATACCTTACTGGATGTTGATTCCAAATTGGACGCAAAAGTCGTTGAACAGGTTAAGGCAATCAAGGGCGTGTTGGCTGTGCGCGTGCTTTAGCGAAAGGATAAAACAAAAGTTTTTGTGATTTTTCTGTTCAGCAAACCGGAGATCTTGTTTCCGGTTTGCTTTAAACTACGGGCTGTTCAAATGATACAGGCTGAAGATGGGAAAGCTGGAAAAAATTCGTGAGCAGATCGATGCGCTGGATGAACAACTCCAGAAGCTGATCAGTGACCGTGCGCGACTGGCCCAGCAAGTAGCCGGCATCAAGCGCGAGTCGAAAGATAATTCGGCCTTTTATCGGCCCGAGCGTGAAGCGCAAGTGTTACGGCAGATTCAGGCGCGTAATCAGGGCCCTTTAAGCGACGAAGAGATTGCACGGCTGTTTCGTGAAATCATGTCGTCCTGTCTGTCGCTGGAACAACCGATGTCGATCGCCTATCTTGGCCCCGAAGGGACCTTTACAGAACTGGCCGTGTTTAAGCATTTTGGTCAGGCGATCACGACGCATCCTATGATAGCGATTGACGAGGTATTTCGCGAGGTTGAGGCGGGCGCCGCGTCCTATGGAGTGGTGCCGATAGAAAATTCGACCGAAGGCATGGTCAATCACACATTGGATTTGTTTGTTTCTTCACCTTTGAAAATATGCGGTGAAGTATTGTTGCGTGTGCACCATCACATATTGAGTAATGCAAAAAACTTGCAGGACGTAACGCAGGTGCTGGCACATCAACAGGCGCTGGCGCAATGTCGTGAATGGTTGAGTACGCACCTGCCGGGTGTTGAACGGATTGCGGTCAGCAGCAATGCCGAAGCGGCCCGAATTGCTGCGGAAAAACCCAATGTTGCTGCGTTGGGCAGCGAACATGCGGCGCAGATATATCAACTGGGTATACTGGCTTCCAATATTGAAGATGAGCCGGATAACACCACTCGCTTTTTGGTGATCGGCGAGCAGAGTGTACCGGCCAGTGGTGACGATAAAACCTCGATTATGGTTGCCGTAAAAAACAAGGCCGGCGCACTGTTCGACATTATTGCACCGTTTTCAAATTGTGAAATTAATATGACGCGTATCGAGTCGCGTCCCTCGCGTCGTAGCATGTGGGACTATGTGTTTTTTATCGATATGCTCGGTCATGCGGATGACTTACCGGTTAAGCGGGCATTACGGGCAGTGGAACAGGAAGCGGCGCTATTAAAGTTACTGGGTTCGTATCCTTCGGCGGTTTTATAAACTGCACACGATAAACGTTATGATTAATCAACTCAGTATTATCGGCGTTGGCCTGATTGGCGGTTCTTTGGCACTGGCATTGAAAAAAGCCGGCTATTGCAGAGAAATTGTTGGTGTCGGCCGTAATGCAGAGCGTCTGAATGCGGCCTGCAAGGCCGGTATTATTGATCGCGGCGAGACCGATTTTAAAAATGGTGTGGGTGATGCGGATATCATTCTGATTGCAACACCACTGGATATTTATCAATCGGTATTTGAACAAATCAAGAATCATGTTTCGGCTGATGCCGTGATAACCGACGCCGGCAGTGCCAAGGGTTGCGTCGTGGCTGATGCTGAAAAAATATTCGGCCGACTGCCAGCCAATCTGGTTCCGGGTCATCCTATAGCCGGTAATGAAAAAAGCGGATACGAAGCGTCCATTGCCGATTTGTACGTAAATCGGCGTGTTGTTTTAACGCCGGCCGATAGCACTGATCCGCAAGCAGTCGAAAAAGTGAAAGCTATGTGGGAGGCGGCCGGTGCCTGTGTTGAAATAACCAGTGTTGAGCATCATGATCGGGTACTTGCGGCAACCAGTCATCTGCCTCATTTACTGGCTTTTGGTTTGGTCGACAGTCTTGCCCGTCAGCAGGATGGTGAAGAAATGTTTCGTTTTGCTGCCGGCGGTTTTCGCGATTTCACACGTATCGCGGCATCGGACCCCATTATGTGGCGGGATATCTGTTTGCGGAACCGAGATGCAATCGTGACAGCGCTTGATAATTACGAAAGTGATTTATCGGAGCTGCATGCTGCGATTAAAAATGGCGACGGAGACAAGTTAGTGAAAATTTTTTCCCGTGCCAAAAAAGCGCGTGATCGGTTTAGCTTTTAATTCCTATTGTTGTTTCTTGCATTATTTGCGCTATTTTTAAAAAATTTAATGACAGAAAATTTAACATTTATCAGCAAACCGGGTGGTACTCTGCAGGGAGAAATACAGGTGCCCGGCGATAAATCCGTGTCGCATCGTTCTATTATGTTGGGCGCATTAGCCAAAGGCCGTACCGAAGTATCCGGTTTCCTGCAGGGTGAGGATAGTCTGAATACCTTGCGTGCCTTTCGAGCCATGGGTGTTCCCATCAGCGAACCGCAGGACGGTTACCTGACCATTGATGGTGTCGGCATGCACGGTCTGAAAGCACCCTCTGAACCGGTCTATCTGGGTAATTCCGGCACTTCCATGCGCCTGTTGTCCGGGTTACTGGTTGCGCAATCGTTTGATGTTCAGTTGCAGGGTGACGAGTCGCTGACCCGCCGTCCCATGAAACGTGTCATTGATCCCCTTGCTGAAATGGGTGCAGTGATTGAAAGCAGGGAAGGTAAGCCACCTTTACTGATTCGAGGTGGCAAGGCTTTAAAAGGGTTTGAATATCGATTGCCTATGGCCAGCGCTCAGGTTAAGTCCAGCATTTTGTTGGCCGGGCTTTACGCCCAGGGTGAAACCGCAGTGATCGAACCGGCACCGACTCGCGATCATACCGAACGCATGTTGCAGGCCTTAGGTTACGAGGTTGTTTGCGAGGGCCGGCGTATCAGCCTGAAAGGCGGTGGTACTCTGACGGCGACAAAGATCGAGGTACCGGGGGATATTTCATCAGCGGCCTTCTTTATGGTCGGTGCCAGTATCGCCAAAGAAGCCGATATCACGTTAAAACGGGTTGGCGTCAATCCTACCCGCACCGGTGTGATCGATATTCTGAATTTAATGGGTGCCGATATCGAATTGTTAAACGAGCGTATGCTGGGTGGCGAGCCGGTGGCGGATATCCGGGTTCGCAGTGCCGACCTAAAGGGCATCACCATACCCGAATACCTGGTGCCGTTGGCCATCGATGAATTTCCGGTCTTGTTTATTGCGGCCGCCTGCGCCGAAGGTGAAACCGTATTAAGCGGCGCGGAAGAATTGCGGGTTAAGGAAAGCGACCGCATTCAGGTTATGGCCGATGGCCTGCAACTATTAGGCGTGCAGGCGAAGCCCACTGCGGATGGTATTCGTATTACAGGCTGTCAGCGACTGGGTGGCGGCGAAATCAACAGTCACGGTGACCACCGCATTGCCATGGCGTTTTCAATGGCTTCACTACGATCTTATGCGGAGCTGGTGATTCGCGACTGCGAAAACGTGAATACCTCGTTTCCAGGTTTTGTCGAGTTGGCAACTCAGGTTGGGTTGAGAGTAGAGCAGTCATCCTGAATGATGAAAATGTGTCAGTCGACCTAACCATAACCATGTCCGCGATCCCTGTTATCACTGTTGATGGTCCTTCCGGTTCCGGTAAGGGCGTTATCAGCCAGTGGCTGGCGCAAAAGCTGGGCTGGCACCTGCTCGATAGTGGTGCTTTGTATCGTTTATTGGCCCTGGCCGCTGAAAAGCATTCGCTTTCCCTATCCGACATTGTGCGTTTGGTTGAACTGGCACAAAAACTGGATATTCAATTTGATACGCAAAGCGCCGAAGGCGTTATCACCTTTCTGGCCGGGGAAGATGTTTCACTGGCTTTGCGAACCGAGGAATGCGCCCGTAATGCGTCGCAGGTAGCGGCTATTCCTGAGGTTCGTACAGCGCTGCTCGAGCGGCAGCGGGCATTCCGGCAGGTACCCGGTCTGGTGGCCGATGGCCGCGATATGGGGACCGTCGTTTTTCCGGATGCAGAACTGAAAATTTTTCTCACTGCCAGCGCCGCAGAAAGGGCCCGCAGGCGTCATAAGCAGTTGAATCAAAAGGGAATTAGTGCTAACCTCGCCGCGCTCTCAGAGGAGATCCGGGCACGAGATGAGCGAGATCAAAACCGTGCTGTTTCCCCCCTTAAACCTGCTGCCAATGCCATCATTCTGGATACGACACATATGGGCATTGACGCGGTTTGCCAAGCCGCCTATACCAAAGTTCAGGAACTGAAGTTGCTGACGGCTTGAATCCGGTGCCATTTGTCAGGATGCAGATGGTTTTATGAACTACTGAGGTTCATTCCAGTGAGCAAAGTTCGATCAATCAGATCGTGCTGCCAGGCTCGGAATAGAGACCGACGTTTACACTACAAGTGAGTTATTTTTTCATGACTGAAAGTTTTGCGGAGTTATTCGAAGCCAGTATCGCTAATACCGAGATGCGTCCCGGTACCATTATTAACGGCATGGTGATCGACATTAGATCGGACGTGGTGGTTGTATCTGCCGGTCTTAAATCAGAAGGTATCATTCCAATCAGCCAGTTCACCAACTCAAGAGGTGATATTGAAGTTAAGGTTGGTGATGAAGTTGAAGTGGCGTTGGATACTGTGGAAGATGGTTTTGGTGAAACCCGCCTTTCTCGTGAAAAAGCCAAACGTGAACACACCTGGCGAGCGCTGGAAGACGCGCATGAAAACGACAAATCCGTCGAAGGAATTATTACCGGTAAGGTCAAGGGTGGCTTTACTGTAGAAATTGATGATATCCGAGCATTTCTGCCCGGCTCACTGGTCGACGTTCGACCGGTACGCGATCCGGGTAATCTGGAAGGCAAAACCTGCGAATTCAAGGTGATCAAAATGGATCGCCGCCGCAATAATGTGGTGGTTTCGCGTCGCGCTATCGTCGAAGACCAGTTCAGTGCCGAACGGCAGGAATTGCTGGAAAACCTGCAGGAAGGTGCTGAAGTAAAAGGTATCGTCAAGAACCTGACCGACTATGGTGCTTTTATCGATCTGGGTGGAGTTGATGGTTTATTGCATATCACCGACATGGCCTGGAAACGCGTGCATCATCCTTCCGAAATCGTCAATATCGATGACGAAATTACCGTTAAAGTATTAAAGTTTGATCGCGAAAAAAATCGCGTCTCACTCGGTTTGAAGCAATTAGGTGCCGATCCCTGGATCGACATCACCCGCCGTTATCCTGAAAGCTCCCGTGTATTCGGCAAGGTGACCAATATCGCCGATTACGGTTGCTTTGTTGAAATCGAAGACGGCGTTGAAGGCCTTGTGCATGTGTCTGAAATGGACTGGACCAACAAAAACGTTAATCCGGCCAAGGTAGTCGCATTAGGCGATGAAATTGAAGTCATGGTGCTGGATATCGACGAAGAACGGCGTCGTATTTCCCTTGGTGTCAAACAATGTCATCCCAATCCCTGGGATGAGTTTGCCGCCACCCATAATAAAGGCGAGAAAGTTTCCGGAAAAATCAAATCACTTACTGATTTTGGTATTTTTATCGGCCTCGACGGCGGTATCGACGGACTGGTGCATTTGTCCGATCTGTCCTGGGATTTGCCCGGTGAAGAAGCGGTTCGCGATTACAAGAAAGGCCAGGAAGTTGAGGCCATGGTTTTGGCGGTTGATCCGGAACGTGAACGCATATCACTGGGTGTTAAGCAATTAATCAATGATCCGTTTGCCGCATTTGTCAGTATTAATCCCAAGGGCACTAACGTCAAAGGCCGTATCATCAAAACCGAAGCCAAAGCTGCAACAGTGGAGCTGGCCGATGGTGTGGAAGCGATATTGCGTGCTTCTGAAATTTCACGCGAGCGGGTTGAAGATGTTACCCTGGTGCTGAAAGAGGGTGATGAAATTGAAGCCAAGATTACCAATCTTGATCGCAAGAATCGTACTATTAATATTTCGATCAAGGCCAAGGACAGCGAAGATGAGGCGGCGGTAATGCAGGATTATTCAAGTTCCAGTCCTGCTGCGACCAGCCTTGGTGATTTGATTAAAGAACAAATGACAGAATCAGACGATGATTCGTGAGCAGCTGATTTACCGTTAATAACCGGGTTTTCTGAAGCGACAAAATGAATGCGATAATGATGCCTTCGAACCGAACAGTAACCAAAACGGAATTAATCGAGTCATTGGCGCGAAAGCAGAATCATTTGGCATATAAAGATGTCGAATTAGCTGTTAAGAGCCTGATCGAGAAGATGAGCCTGACGTTGTCTGTTGGTGAGAGAATTGAGATTCGTGGCTTTGGCAGCTTTAGTCTGCACTTTCGGCCGCCACGAATCGGTCGCAATCCAAAAACCGGCGATTCGGTTGCTCTGGCCGGCAAACATGTGCCGCACTTCAAACCCGGCAAGGAATTGCGTGAAAGGGTAAACAATGGCGCTGCCGCCGATATGGAGGCAAACTAGAGCCAGTGCCCCGGTCAATCGCGTCACTTAAAATAAAGGTGATGAGTCGATGATAAAAATAATTTATGCGCTTTTGATAATGGCAACTCTTGTGGTTGCCATTATTTTTGCGACCGCTAATTATAATCACGTCACGCTGTACTATTTTGTCGGGCAGACTAAGTTACCCTTGTCGATACTTATCTTCTCGGTTTTTCTGTTTGGTTTGTTGTTTGGTTTAATGCTGGATGCCTGGATCATGTATCGTCAACGGGCGCGCATCCGTAGTCTGGAACAATTAGCGGCAGCCAATCAGAAAGAACTGAGTAACCTGAGGAATTTACCGTTACGGGATCTTGAATGATAATCGAACTGCTATGGTTGTTGTTGCCTGTTGCCGCCGCCAGTGGCTGGTGGGCGGCTAAACGTAGCAGCAAAAAACGCAGATCCAAATACAGCAATGCGCTCTCACCCGAATATTATCGTGGTTTGAATTACCTGTTGAATGAAGAACAGGATAAAGCACTGGATGTTTTCCTGCGCCTGGTTGAAGCTGACAGTGAAACCATTGAAACGCATTATGCGCTGGGTGGTTTGTTCCGGCGTCGCGGTGAAGTCGAGCGCGCCATTCGCGTTCATCAAAACCTGTTAGCCAGGCCATCGCTGGAAGCAACACAAAGATCAATCGCACTGATGGAGCTGGCCAAAGATTATATGTCGGCTGGTTTATTGGATCGGGCCGAAAGTTTGTTACTGGATGTGGTCAAACATCCCGGCCAGCAAAGCGAAGCACTCGAACATTTGCTTACCATCTATCAACGCGAAAATGAGTGGGCAAATGCCATCAAAACGGCGAAGAAGATGGGCGCCGGCAATGACCCTCATATACGACAAACAGTCGCACATTGCTATTGCGAAATCGCGGTCGCAGCCAATCGCAACAAACTACGCCATAAAGCGGTGGAAGCGTTACAGGATGCGCTGGTATCGGATCCACGTTCTGTGCGCGCCAACATACTATTAGGTGATCTGGCATTCGAAGAACAGCAGTTTTTAAAAGCCTATCGTTATTACATACGGGTCTTTGAGCTGGACGACGAATTTGTACCGGAAGTGCTGGATCGCATCGTGAGTTGTATTGATAAAGGTGTGGCCGCATCCGATTTTGATAATCATATTCGACTCTATGCAGACAAACCGATGCGTAATGCTTTGCTGCCGGGACTGACGAAATACTTCAGCAAAAGCCGAAGCCAGGAATCGATTCGAGACTATGTTCGGCAACAGATACAAAAAGCGCCAACTTTGCCGGGCATGAAGGAATGGCTGGATCTGGAATTCAGTAACGATGATGTCAATCTCGAACAGATTAAACAGATGCCGGTATTGTTAAACAGGATATTAAAGAAATGGCCGAATTATCGTTGTCGACAATGCGGTTTCCAAAGCTCGGTTTTAAACTGGCAGTGTCCGACCTGTAAATCATGGAGTACCACCAAACCATCGATACCGGCCGGCAAATAAAAAGATAATTCAATAATAGTGGTTAGAAATGTCTGATAAAAATCCAAGAATAATACTGGCGCTTGATTTTGCCGACGAGAAACCGATGCTGGAACTGGTCGAGCAGTTACAGCCTTCGCAATGCCGATTAAAAGTCGGCAAGGAATTATTTACCCGCTGTGGTCCGGATATTGTACGGCAACTGGTTAAGCGAGGTTTTGATGTTTTTCTCGATTTAAAATTTCACGATATTCCCAACACCGTAGCAAAGGCCTGTCTGGCGGCGGCTGATCTTGGAATCTGGATGTTAAATGTGCATGCGCTGGGCGGGCAACGCATGCTGGTCTCAGCCAGAGAGGCACTGGATAATATTAAAAATCCGCCGTTATTGATAGCGGTCACGGTTCTGACCAGTATGGACGACGATCAACTTCGCGCCGTTGGTATCAATGTAACAGCGCATGATGCGGCAAATCAGCTGGCGGCACTGGCACATAAAGAGGGAATGGACGGTGTAGTGTGTTCCGCTTTGGAAGCAAAACAGATGAGCACGCAGTTTGGTGAGAATTTCTGTCTGGTAACGCCAGGTATACGATTACAAGATGATGCACTTGGCGACCAGATGCGCGTCATGACACCCGCTGCTGCAATTAAAGCCGGCTCACACTTTTTAGTGATAGGGAGATCCATTACTCATGCCCAAAATCCGCTTGAAAAATTGCTGGAGATAAATCAAACCATAGCCGACTAGTACTTATTACCGATTTTTTTGAACAATATTTTCATTTTGCCTTTGAGGAAGTTCTAAAAAGTGGCACCGGCAAATAGTTTAAGGAACGATTGAATAGCCCGCCTGAATAAAGTGTTTGTCGAATGCCAGGGCAGCTTTAATGCCCAGTTTCTGCATAATTGAAAATGAAATGCAGTCAGTTAGCGAAAAACGTTTGTCCTCGAATCTCTGAAAAAACGCCCATCCGTCAAGGAAAAGAGTGTGGTCAACCTGAATAAATTGAATGGCTGTGCTGGTCAGCAGATAGTTCCCGATCTCGACCGCTTTGGCATGACGGTTTCGGGTATTAAAGAAGGTAACCGTTTCATCCAGTACATAGGAACTCGTTACTAAGGGAGCAGGGTTTTTAGAAAACTCGACCCAATATGAAATGGCTTTGTCATGGTGTTGATCATCGGATGCTTCCAACGCAATGAGAAAACCCGTGTCCAGAAACACACCGGTCATTTTGGCTGATAAATATAATTATCGTGATGTTCAGAGGCATCGTTCACTTCGCAGGTAACCGGGTGCTTCCCAAGATTAAAAATAGGATCGCTCTGCAACGGTATGGGTAGCACAACGATACGTCCTGGTTCTTTGTTGATCTCGACTTCGTTGACCCCTTCTAACAGTTCTTTGGGGATCAAAACGCCGTCTTTGGTTACATGTGCTTTCATGGGTATATATCCGGTTGATGGTATAAGACTATAGCCTTCTTGATTTTTGAAATCCAGCCCGGCGTTTTAAAGTGGTGGTGTTTTACAGCGGCATCTCGCCGGATATGCGTTATCTTAATCAGATCCTTGCTGATGCGATTGGCTAATATCGCTAAAAGAAGCCTGATATCCTGGCTGCTAGCCGTTTTCTTGCTGCAATCGGGGTGGAGCGATGCCGCACAGGACCGTGACAAGGTCGCGGGCACAGGATGCGCAGGAGCGGCCACGCAAACCCTGATCCACGGCAGCCTCTCCAGGCCGACAACCTGCTCGCCATCGACACCGGTGAACTTGTAAGTATGGCTCACACTTTTTAGTGATGGGGAGAACCATTACTCATGCCCAAAATCCGCTTGAAAAATTGCTGGAGATAAATCAAACCATAGCCGACTAGTACTTATTACCGATTTTATTGATCAAAATATTTATTAATATTTGCCCTGGTTTTGTAAAAACCAATTTGTTCAATAAAAACCAAGAGGCTAATCATGAAATCGATAACAAAATTATTCGCTACCATGTTGTTAATTGTTGCTGCGAGCTGGGCGATTGCAGCAGGGCAGATTAATATCAACACTGCTGATGCGCAAACACTGGCGGCCGAGTTAAAAGGGATTGGTGACAAAAAAGCACAGGCCATTGTGGATTACCGGTCCGAACACGGCGCTTTTAAATCTGTTGATGATCTGTCGGAAGTCAAAGGGATTGGTGATAAATTTCTGCAAGACAACGCCGATCGCATCATTGTAGAAGGCGAATAAATAACAATAAGGGAACAGCAAAAAACGGGCTTCGGCCCGTTTTTTGTTGTGACGCTATTGTATAAATTTCAATACCGGAAACAGTTATTGATCAGGGTCAAGACATACCGAAAAACAACTTGCCATTTAAACGCATCAGTGGTATCTAATGGGCTAAGACCGGACGAAAAATGTTGTAGGGGAACTAAATCTGGTACTTATGGCTGATGTAATAATTTAGAGCAGTCAGCATAATATGGTTCAGGGCTAGGGATGGGCTATTAAATAATCCACCGAATATAGAGTAGTTAAGGGGAGTTTATGGTATGGAAACGTTCCATCGCACCGTATTCCTGGGTATTCAGTTATTGCTGGGCGTGTATAGTCTGGTCGTACCGGTTACAACGATGGCCAATGTTATCTGTGATGAGGATGGCAGAAATTGCAGAGATATTCGCCATTATAGAACCCAGCAGCAAGCCCTGGATGCCTGTGCAGAATTTTCACTTAGCATCGGCTATACGGAAAACTGTTCAGCCGGTGGTTTGGGTCCGGTATTTTTAGTTTCTAAGGGCTGGCTGTGGTCCGGTGGACCGGATTCAAAAGAGCGTCCCGCTTACTTATTAAGTTATTACTACGGGTTCGAGCAGCGCAATGAATGCCCAAATGAAGTGGGCAACCCGATGGACTTCACCAACGGCATCAAATACCAGACTGAAGTGGATTATCGGAGCAGCGGTCCACATCCGTTAACAGTCGAACGCGTATACAGTAGTCGCATTGTTGGGTATGCCGGCACCAGCGTAAATAAAAACTGGCGGTTCAACTTTGAACTGCACCTCGATGCAACACAAAGTTTATCCGACAACAGGATTGTGCTTATCCGTCCGGACCAGAGCGTTCTGTTTTTCAGCAAAGATAGCGGCGGAAACTGGGTGGCGGATTCTGATACGCGATTGCAAATCACAGGTGTTACTGCTTCCGGTGGACAGACAGGGTGGCAGATCACAGACAGGTACGATACCGTCGAACGCTACGATATTACGGGACAGTTACAGTCGATACAGTACAAAGACGGCTACACACAAAACTACACTTATCAGGACACCATACTCACCATCAGCGATAGTTTTAATCGGACACTGACCGTTGAATTTGATGCCGATGGCGTGGTTCAATCCTTTACCGATCCTGCGGGTCAACTATATACCTACGAATATAATTCAAACGGTCTTTTGCAATCAGTTGTCTTTCCCGACGATACACCGTCTGATGACACAGACAATCCCCAACGCATTTATCATTATGAATATCTTACTTACCGGCAATTCCTGACCGGTATCACAGATGAGCGCGGTGTGCGCTATGTGACCTGGCAATACAGCCAGACAAAAGCGATCGTCAGCAAAAACCCCGATGACGTGAACAAAGCCAGAGTGACCTACAACAGTTCAACCCAGTCAACCGTCACCAATGCCCTAGGCAAAGAAACCACTTACTACTATCAGGATCTTAATGGCACCCAAAAGGTTGTCAACGTCGAAGGACAACCTTCATCCAATTGCGCGGGAGCGAACAAATCTTACACTTACGACGCCAATGGCAATATCGACACCAAAACCGACTGGAACGGCAACATTACCGACTACAATCACAATGCGCGTGGACTGATTGAAAGCAAAATCGAAGCTGTGGGCACAGACGAGGCAAGAACCACCACCACCCAATGGCACGCTACATTACATCTGCCCACGCAGATCATTGAACCCGGCAAAACCACAACGTATGTTTACGACGACGCCAACGGCACCGGCAATCTCCTGAGCCAAACCGAAACCGACACCACGGTGACACCGAATGTGTCGCGCACCACGGCTTACACCTACAACAGTCATGGTCAGGTGTTGACGGTGGATGGTCCAAGAACCGATGTCACCGACATCACCGTTTATACCTACGACAGCAACGGCAACCGTAACACCGTGACCAATGCGCTTAACCAGGTCACACAGCTGCCGGATTACGATGCCCACGGCAATGTGTTGACTATTATCGATTCGAATAACGTACGAACTGAACTGACGTACGATGCGCGTCAGCGTTTGCTGACCCGCACCGTCGCGGCGACCACTGCCGACGCCGCAACGACGACCTTCGATTATGATCCAGTCGGTAACCTTACCCGCATCACGCAATCCACCGGTGCTTATCTGGATTACAGCTATGATGATGCCAATCGATTAACGGCCATCGAAGATAATCTCGGCAACCGGATTGTGTATACACTCGATAACGCCGGCAATCGTACCGCGCAACAAACGTATAACAGCAGTGATGTGCTGGTGCAAACACAAACTGTAGTATTTGATGAACTGAGTCGAATGATTAATCAAATCGGCGCCGCCAGTCAGACCACCGGATATACCTACGATAACAACGGCAACGCCACAGCGATTACTGATCCCAGAAACTCAATTACCACACAGAGTTTTGATGCTTTGAATCGCCTGATCAGTATTCAGGACCCGATCAATGGCGCTTCAGCACTGACTGAATATGTGTACGATGATCAGGACAACCTTACTAGCGTCACCGACCCCGAAGGCAATATCACCACCTATACCTACAATGGTTTTGGTGAGGTGATATCCCAAACCAGTCCCAATACCGGGACCACGACATATACTTACGATGCAGCCGGTAATCGTCTGAGTCAGACTGATGCAAGAAACATCACGGTTCAATACCATTACGACACACTCGATCGTTTAACCGGCATTGAATATCCCGATAGCTCTGAAAACATTGCTTACACCTACGATCAAACGGATAACGGTAATATCGGTATTGGCCGTTTAACACGAATCGACGATGCCAGTGGCAGCACGCAGTATCGCTATGATCGTCGCGGCAACGTAGTTGAAGTCACCACCACGATTACTATCCCTCTCCCTCCGGGAGAGGGCGAGGGTGAGGGGATTTTTACAACACACTACGCCTACGACCTTGCAGACAATCTGATTAAAATCATCTACCCCGATGGCCGCAGTATCGATTACACGCGGAACGTGATCGGGCAAATCACAGAGGTTCGCACCACTTTTGCAGGCCAAACCCAAACGCTGGCCAGCGGTATTGATTATCAGGCTTTTGGTCCATTAAAAGGACTCACATATGGTAATGGCTTAATGGAAAGTCGTAGCTATGATCTTGACGGTCGCCTGGATTTACTTAATAACGGTGTGCAAAGTTTTGATTATGATTATGACCCCAATAGCAATATCGAGACACTTTCCGATCTGATCGATGAAAATCAGAGCCAAAATTACATTTATGATTTACTCGATCGCCTCACCGATGCCGAAGGCGGCTATGGTGAAATCTCTTATGGTTATGATGGCGTGGGTAATCGTCTTAGCTATTCGGACGGCACCAATACCGATAGCTATGTTTATCGTTTAGCCACCCAACAGCTCGATAACATAAACGGCAATACCAATGTAACGTATGATTACGATGCAGTTGGAAATACGATTAGTCGGAACAGTGATGTATTTACTTATAACGATGCCAATCGGCTGGAAACCGCGAGTGTTAACGAAATCACAACAAGCTACCGCTACAATGCTTTGGGTCAACGGGTTGTTAAAGCGAATACCAATGAAACGGTTCTCTATCTCTATGATCTCAACGGTCGGCTTATTGCCGAAGCGGGCAGTGATGGCACTATTGCAAAAGAATACGTCTACCTGAATGATGAACGCTTGGTGATGATCAGTGCTTCGCAATCAAGCGGGAGTGGGGCGGAATTTATTATCGATAATAGTGATGCTGGTTTTAGCACCACGGGTGACTGGTCAGGCTCAACTGCGATTACTGGCTATCAGGGCAGCAACTATCAATACCTTGCCGCAAACGACGTGCCGCCGGGTACTCTGCAAATTGATAATGGTGCTACCGGTTTTAGTACCCTAGGAAACTGGACGAACTCCACAGCAATAAGCGGTTACCAGGGCAGCCACTATCAAGTCCATGCTGCTAACGGCATCCCTGTTGGTGGATTGGAACTGGATAACAGTGAGGGCAGTGCAATCGGTGCCTGGCCGAGTTCATCCGCCGTCATCGGTTATACCGGCAGCAACTACCAGTTTCATGCAGCGGGTAGTGGTGATAACAGTTTTAGCTGGACACCGAATCTCAGCGGCGAATACCAGATCTATGCACGCTGGACGTCGCACGCCAACCGCGCCAGCAATGCCACGTACACCATTACCCACAGTGCCGGGACCGACAATATCAGCGTCAATCAAAAACAAAACGGTGGTGTTTGGAATCTACTTGGTACTTACACACTGGATACCAGCAGCACTATCACCCTTACAGACGATGCCGACGGTTATGTGATTGCTGATGGCATTCAGTTTGTACCGGTTGATGCGGCACCGAATACGGCAACTTGGGCAGTGGGCAGCAGCGGTCAGTACGATGTCTACGCCAACTGGACCGCGCATGCCAATCGCGCCAGCAATGCCACCTATACGGTTTACCATCGCGGCGGCACAACCCGTATCAGTGTCAACCAACAACAAATGGGTGGGCAATTTAACTTACTCGGCAGCTTCACCTTCGAAGCCGGTCAGAATCATCGTATCGAACTTACCGACCAGGCCAATGGTTATGTGATCGCTGATGCCATTCGTTTTGTCGGGGAAGACACCACACCTAATCAAGCCGTCTGGACACCCAACGTCACCGGCGACTATGAGATATATGCGAACTGGACCGCACATCCGAATAGAGCAACAGACGCAACGTATACGGTCAACCATGCAGGCGGCAGTACAAGTGTTACGGTCAACCAGCAAGCCAATGGAGGGCAGTGGAATTTACTTGGTACCTATACGCTTAATAGTAGCAGCACCATCTCATTAAGTGATCAGGTCAGTGGTTATGTGATCGCCGATGCGCTACGATTCGTGAATGTCGGTACAACGCAGACAGCTGATGTTTATTACTATCATTCAGACCATCTCAACACACCGCAGGTCATGACGGATCGGTTGCAGCAGGTGGTATGGCAAGCCAATTACAGCCCTTTTGGAAAGGCTGATATCACGGTGGATGATGTGGTGAATAATGTGAGGTTTCCGGGCCAGTATTTTGATCAGGAAACGAACCTGCATTACAACTACTTCAGATACTATGATCCGGCAACAGGACGTTACATTACGAGTGATCCGATTGGGTTGAGTGGTGGGATTAATAACTAT
>JAFGLM010000015.1 GCA_016928055.1 Gammaproteobacteria bacterium | reverse complement strand
CTTTAAATCGGTTTATGATTGAATTCGAAGGCCGGATCAGTGATTATGTTTAAACCCAGTTACACAGAATTATTTACAGGGTCACTTTTCTATGGACTTAAATTCATTTGAAACTAAATCCCTTGTTCTTACCAATTTCCCGAACCGAAGAAACAACGGCTTCTTCGATTGTCGGTGCTGTGGGTTTGGCCGCACTTCGTTTTTGTTCCGTTACAAATTCGTCGCGTTCTTTACTTAGCTCAAGTATTTCAGACTTAATTTTCTGTCTTTGCTCAGCGTTTTGCTTGATATACGCGACCTTGTCTTCATCGCTCATGCTGCGCATGGGAGCCGGTAGTTCTTCTTCGGTGAGCGCATTCAGTTCGACTTCTCCTGAATTGAATGCATCAACCAGATCCCATTTTGCATTGTTATAGAAAGAGGAAACCTTCGATTGCACGCGCTTGGCCAGTAAGCTGATTGAAATTCCTGCATTATTATCGTCTTGCGCCTGCTGTCTTTCGGCTTTCTCCGCGCCGGTCGCACCGTAGGGAACGTAAGTTTTGTTGAGTTCCTGATTAAGCTCAGCAATGCGTTGGTCCTGCGGTGCAACAATATGCGCGATTTGCTGGTTATGATCGATGCTCATATAGTTGCCGCCCGCCAGCAATGCGCCTTGTTGCCAACCTTCACTGACGCCTTCGTCGTACGAGCCGGCGTGAATCGTATTGATGGTGACGCCTTTTGCTTTTGCACGACTGATAGCTTCGCTAAATGGCGTCGGCCCCTGCGAGAACGGCTCATTACCGGCAATAAAAATAACCTTGATGTCATTATCGGACTGGCTCCATTGCAGATTCTTAACCGCGCTGTCGATTACATAACCGCAATATTCACTGCCGCCATTGGTGGTCAATGAAAAAATGGCTTCGGAAATCTGATCCAGTTCGCGAGTCAGGGGACTTACCTGTCGGATATATCCATTTTCACTGGACAGGTTGTCATTGCCGTATTCATAGACGGCGACTTCCAGTATCGGACTGACACCGTTGCGCTTGGACTGAGAAAATTCATTAACCACTTGCCAGAGTTGGTTTCTGGTTTGATCGATCAACCCGTCCATACTACTGCTGGTATCGAGCAGGATAGCCAACTGAATTTTTGGTTGCGCAGTCAGCGGTAAGGCTTCTGCCGGCAGGGGTTGGCGAGCCAACACGGGTATTACCAAGATTAGCCCTAGAATTGTAACCAGTGTTGTAAAACCTGCATTCTTGAAGTTTTTACTGTCGGTTAAAATATTCATATCATCACTCCTGATAGAAATGGATTATCTGGTGGGCAGCATAGCCCCAGGATGCAATGGTTATCAGGCTTGCTTAGGTAAAAAATTTCGGCGACTGTTTACATTCAATTTACATGCGGGGAAAATCTGCCTTCCATTGCTGAGAATTCGTGGATATGCGATTTGCATGTTTTAACTTTGGCGGGGCATCGTATGTTTTCTTTTAAAAGCGACCATCCAAATACTGTTTATGTATCGATGACAGATTTGAATGATCCCTTATCCAGCTTTGCCGCTTTTGCATTCGAACTGGACAATGTTCGCTGGCTGACCGTGGAGCACTATTATCAGGCTATGAAATTCAACAATGCCGCACTAAAAGAGCGAATACGGCTTTCGGGCGATGCCGCCGAGGCCAGACGTCTGGCGAAATGGCATTTCTGGCGCATGCGTTTCGACTGGAAACGAATACGTGAAACCGTTATGACGCGAGCAACTTATATCAAGTGCATGACTTACCCGGATGTTGCCAAACGCTTGCTCGATACGGTCGATAATCCGATTATTGAACAAAGCCAGTATGATTATTTCTGGGGTCGCGGTCGCGATGGTCGCGGTCTAAACCGCTTCGGCAGAGTATTAATGAATGTCCGAAATAAGCTGCTGACAGACTGCCAGCAACAATAGAGTACAAATCAGCAGGAGCAAGAATCCATGAGAATACTTTATATCGGTGGCACAGGCGAAATCTCCGCTTCCTGTGTAAGCGAAAGCGTAAAACTAGGATTTGACGTGACGGTATTTAATCGTGGCAATCGAAGCGAATCATTGCCGGATAGCGTCGGTGTAATCAAAGGCGATATGAATGATGATGCTGTTTATAAAAAAATCGCTCAACAACAGTTCGATGCGGTATGCCAGTTTTTTATTTTTGAACCGGCACAGGCAAAACGTGATATTGAATTCTTTTCCGGTAATACTGGTCAGTATGTCTTTATTTCAACGGCTTCGGCTTATCATAAGCCGCTTGATCGATATTCAGTGATAACTGAAAAAACACCGCTTCAAAATGCGTATTGGGAGTATAGCCGGAAAAAAATCGCCATGGAGGAATTGCTATTTGAAGCCCACAACAAGGGACGGATACCAGTAACCGTTATTCGTCCCAGTCATACCTACCGAAAACGTTTTCCAACCCCCGTATTTGATGGTGACTGGACTGCGCAACGAATGCTGGAGGGCAAATCGATATTAGTGCCAGGTGATGGCACCAGTCTCTGGACCCTGACCCATGCAGACGATTTTGCCAAACCCTTTGCGCGCTTATTGTGCAATGAAAAAGCGGTTGGCGAAGCATTTCATATCACCAGAGATCAACCATATACCTGGCTGGAGATCTTGTCGGCGATGGCAAATGCTTTGGAAGTGAATTTTGATTATGTAACCGTAGCCGCTATGACCATCCTGAAATACGCTCCGGAAACAACGGGTGAATTGCTGGGTGATAAGATACAAAGCACAATTTTCAATAACGATAAGGTTAAGCGAATCGCGGGTGACTTTAGTTGTGATGTCAGTCTTGAGCAGGGTATGGTCGGTGTGGCCAGGGCTTTTAGAGAGCGAGCTGACAGTCTCCCGGCCAGACCGGAACTGGATATGGTATGTACCAGAATTATCGCCGATCAACGGGCCTTGGCGAATGAGTAATTAATTGTTGCAGACAAGGAGGGATCTATGCGCAATAACAAACTGACGGCAATAGTTTACGCAATCACATTTTTGCTTTTTTTTATTGTAAGCGCATGCTCGAAAACAGCGCCGGAAGAAGCGATTCTGGCCAATATTCAATCCATGCAGGAAGCGGCTGAGAATAAGAAGCCACGCGCGGCAGTTGAATATCTTTCCGAAAATTTTTCCGGTAATCGCGGCATAGACAAGACGAGTTTGCGACGCATAATGGCAGGAATATTTTTACAACATAAAAATATTCATGTTGTTATCACGCGCATGGATATAGAAGTAAATCCACAGGACCCATTCTCGGCGCAAATGGATGGCGTGGTTATATTGACGGGTGCTGAAAACATATTCCCGCAAGATGGCCGTGTGTACCAGGTAACAGGTGAGTGGCAATATCAGGATGACGAGTGGATGCTGGTACGCGCGCAGTGGAAATGATTGTGTCAATATGGATTCGATCAGCTTAAAGAAATTTTTATTCCGGTATTATTTTGGCAAGACCAGTGTGACCCGGCCTTCTGCCAAAGGTTGCCGATGGTAAACGCTAAAATCATAGATCGCGCCTTTGGCATTGGATAATATGCATCTTGCTTCCAGTATCAGTGTTTCATTAATATTTTCCAGGGATTCAGTAAATAGTTTTACATTCTTGATCGAACCTATATATGCAGGTTTCCCCTGAGTCAGTTCGCGTTGATTAAGTGAAGCATGTATGCCGGCAGCCTGCGATGCATATTCAATAAGAATAATACTGGCTAACTTACCGTTTTCTGTCAGCGGATTTTTCTCCGCTTTATGCGAATCGGTTTCGCACTTTATGTAATTTTCATCACAATCAATGACACGATCAATCAGACTCATTCCGTTTCCATGCGGTATAAGTTTAGCGATTTGTGTTTTGTCCGGTTTCAATGTTCTATTTCCAATTTTAAAGCCGCATCGCCGGGCGCGCTTAGTATTACTGTGCTGTTTTCTCTCATGGCTATCCGTTCGAGTAAGGGCAAAGCTCTGGCGGCGGGATTGCCGGTACGCAGCAACTCGATATCAGGATTTACGCATTTGGTTTCAATGAGTTGATGGCAACGTTGAATCGTGATGCCAGCGATAGTATCTTCGGATTTTTTTGGTGCCAGCAATAATGCCACTGCAAAAGGAAATGCGATATTGCGTTTTTTTAGCAATGGTTCCGGCAATTCGGTATCGTAAGTTGCCAGTAATACCGGTTGTTCAGCTTCAATCGCCATGGTTGCCGCTTCCAATAACCCGGCGGCGAATGTTAAGTCGTGGCCTGAAAGACTGGTCGATGGCAGAGTTGATTGAGTTGCAATACTCCAGTATCCCGCTGCAGAATTATGTACTGAGTTATGAAATTGTGTTGGCGACAGTGCACGATCTTTTTCTGCTAATACCCGGCAGATTTGATCAATAATTTGATAATCGCCGCCTGATGAGGCAAATACTGACAAGGTATTTTGTGCGGCCGCAGGATTCTTAGTCAGTATCTCCTCACAAACCCTGAAAGCCAGACGTACAAGTTTGGTGGAACGCCGTTTTTCGTTCGGCGGCAATAGCGCGGGTTTACAGTACTCGAGCGGCTCAGGATGATAGGGTTTATGCCCACATAATATTTCACTTGCAACAGCCCAGTTTGGCATGCCGGTGGTTGCTACCCCGATCGCATCAATAAAAAGTCTGTTCATGGACGACTTCCAAATATCAGGCTGCAATTACTGCCGCCGAATCCAAATGAATTGCTTAAGACTTTTCTGACGGGTTTTGCGTAACTCTTCATCACTATATTAATCTGGATTTCAGGATCTATTTTCTGAGTGTTGATACTTAAAGGGATAAAACCATTTTTTATACAGAGCAACGAGAAAGCCATCTCGACGATGCCAGCGGCACCCAAAGTGTGACCTGTCCAGCCTTTGGTTGAACTGCAAGGCGTATCAGATCCAAACAGGCGATCAATGGCTCGCGATTCTGACAGATCATTGATATGAGTGGCGGTTCCATGCAGGTTAATATAGTCAATATCGCCTGAGTCCAGTTCGGCGCGCTGCAACGCATTTTTCATAGCTGAGAATGCACCGTGTCCCTCAGGGTGGGGTGAAGACATGTGATAAGCGTCACTGCTTTCGCCATAACCAAGCAATAAGTGTTCGCTTTCCTGGTCGAAAGGTTCAAGCAAAGCGAACCCCGCCGCTTCTCCCATTGATAAGCCTTTACGATTAATATCAGCCGGTCTGCATATATCGTCTGAAATGAGCTGCAGTGAATGAAAACCGTACAAGGTTGTTAAACATAGGCTATCTACGCCTCCGACAACAGCGGCGTCGCACAAGCCGGCCAGTATTGCACGTTGTGCGCTGGCAAATACTTTGGCGCTCGACGAACAGGCGGTTGAAATAGCGGTGCAGGGGCCTTGTGCGCCGATACAGAGACGAACAAATTCGGCAACTGAGTAAATATTCTGAGTTTCGGAATAGTGGTACCAATCTGGTAAATTCGTCAAGTTGACAGACTCCAGATAGGCCTTTTCGGTTTGCAGGATTCCTGAGGTGCTGGTGCCGATAAAGATACCGATCCGACTACTACCGTATTTTTTTATCGCCATCCGGCACTTTATTAAAAAGTCGTCCTGTTCCAATCCAAGCAACGCGAGTTGATTATTACGACAGGTGAATTTTTGCAAAGACTTAGGAAGCTTAATCTGTTCCAGACCGTTCACTTCGCCGACCCATGTGTTCAGATCGCTTATGTCAAAGAAATCACAGGGCATTAGTCCGCTTTTTTCCCGTTGCAGAGCCCGCAAGTTTTCCGCAAGACCCGTGCCGAGAGCGGTACTGATTGAATAGCAGCTAATGGCCAGTGGTTTCATCTTTCCAGAACTCATAAAAGTTAAACCAATTAAAAGGCTGCACGCTTAGGTAGTGTTCCAGCCTTTGGCAATATTCCTGAATGTGATTTGTGATCGAGACTGAGCGTTCACTGCGTTTACTGCTTATTTTTTCACTAAGTAACTCGAAATGGATGTTGTAGCGATTTTTACCATCATACAATCCAAAACACATCACGACTGGTACTTTTAGTGCTGCCGCCATCTGCCAGGGTCCGGCAGGTAGATTAGCGGTTCCGCCCAATAGCGAGCACTCGACACCGGCTTCCCTGGGACGCAGCCGATCAACCATAATACCGACCATCCCACCCTCTTGTATCAGTTCATTCATTTTTAAAACCAATTCTGTTGAAGTTTGCCTGGCTTCAATAATGCGATCAGCGAGTTCAGGGTCAAGTCTGGTTATAAGCTGCATGGCAATTGAATTATGATTCTGATCCATTAATATATGGATTGGCAAAGAATGATCTCTGCTGCCCAGAACGCGCATAACTTCAAAGCTGCCGATATGCGAAACAAATAATAAACAGCCTTGCTGCGCAGCTATCATTTCATTAAATAAATTTTTGCCGTGAATTTCAATGTCAAACAAGTTTAGCCTTCCTGTCAGTAAGAAAAGACGATCGAGTGTTACACATGCAAAATAATAAAAATGTTGATAAACGTCGAACCAGCTGGGATTTTTTTTTAATACGCGACGCAGGTATCTTCTGGATGCCTTACGAGCTTTCGCGCCCCTTAAATAAAAGTAGACGGTAATAAATATCAGCAGCAGGCGCGCTGATCTTCGACCGAGCTTAAAAGCGATCCACGTCAATATAGCAAGGAAAAATCGACTGCCAACTTCTTTCTGTTCGCTCCAGTGATAGTTGTGAGAATTATCCAATTTCGTTTTCTCTCACTATCATTTTGCATCGACAGGCCAGCCTGGAGTTCGACATACAATCAACCGACAGGATGGAAATTTCTGCTGCATAGCAGATTTCCAGATTGCAGGAATCACCAGGGCGAACAGCAGAATAAAATTTTGCACTTTTTACTTCGGTGATAACGACATTTAAATACGCAGTTTGGATTTTATTAAAAATCCACTGCAACAGTAACGCTCCGGGTACCAGGGGATTTCCGGGGAAGTGATCTGAGTAGCAAGGATGAACCTCAGGAATAGCTAACTCGAGGTTAATTTTATCCATGTTTTATTGTTAAATAAGTTTCATCAGTTCCGCGCGTTGAATTTTGCCATTTTCGGCGCGCGGAAGTGCAGTTACAATCTTAATCGGTCTGGGAATAAAAACCGGATCAATTAATTTTGCGATGGTTTTGCTGATCGCTTGTTTACTCAGCTTTGTTACGATCAATGCGGCGGGCCTCTGCGACAAGTTCTGATTATCGTGATCAGGAATAAAAACCACAGCATCTACGACGCCGTCTATTTCCATGATCGAATTATTCAGGTCGGCCAGGGACGCGCGCTTGCCGGCGACCTTGAGAAGGTCGCTGGTACGACCGACAAATTCAAACTGGGTTGCAGAGAGTATTTTCAGTTTATCCTGCACCGGCGTTGCTTCATCAAGATTGTCACCGCTGATTAAAAATTCGTGATCTTTTTCCGATATTGACATTTGATCGAATAAATCCCAGTGGGATGTTTCTAAAGTGCGTCTACTTGCGCAGGCACCTGTTTCAGTGCAGCCATAAATTTCTTCAACTATCCCACCAGTGACTTTTTCTATCTCGCTTGCCAGATTGTCGGGTAAAGAAGCAGTTGCAGAAATAACTTTTTTAATCTCGGGTATTTGCAGATTAGCACCGAGTAGAGATCGTAAATGTATAGGCGTTGTTACAAGTATTCGCGGCGGCGATATGTTTTCTAACCGGGTGACTATATCCGATGCGTAAAAAGGGTGACTTGCATCCAGTTTGCAGTGTCCATAAAGCATCATCATGACGGTCATTTCCAGGCCGTACATGTGTTGTGAAGATACAGTCGAGACAACTGTTGCTTCATTTTCGAAATCGGCAAATAATCGTTTTTTTATCTTCTTTGCAGTACCCAGTAAGGTGCGCCATTTTTTTGTGTATGGTTTCGGTTTATTGGTACTGCCCGAAGTAAAAGTGATTGCGGCAATATGATCAGAATTAATTTTTGGAATTTCGGCGGGCTGGGACAGGCTTTCTGTTTCTGCTAAATCAGTAATTCTCATGGCAGGCAGGCCGGTGGATTTCATGTCTGCATCATAAAGACAAACGCAATCAGGATATGTGTGTCCAATTTCGGTTATTACTGCAGTTTGTTTGTTGGGAGGCAGAATATTGGTAGCACCCCTTAGTAGCGCAGCGCAAAATGCTATTACAAAATTATACCGGTCTTTGCATAGCTGAATATAAAAAGCTGCATCAGGTAAAGAACTCGCCAGTCGTTGAGAGTCGGAAATTAAATCGGATAGAGTAATTTCCCGATTCCCGCGTTGCATTACAATGCTGTCGAGCGTGCGATCTGTCAACGGTGTTAGTTCGCTATTCATGATCGACGATTGGAAAAGCGGGAGTGGAACACAATACTTATATATTGGCAAAAGCCCGGGTGATTATGATCTTTGAATCGCATACGCCGGTAAAAAAAATCACCCACCAACAACGCAGCCACAAGAATATAGCTAATAAAGTTGGTATATATTGACCAAAGCCATTCCGAAGCCAGCCATGAGATAAGTAGTGCAAATATTGTCATTGCAATGAGCAGCACAGCCCATATTTTTGTTAACAGTACAGTATGCGCGCGTATATTATCTTTGATGGGGCCTCTGGCGCGTTCCACGATACCTGTTATAAGAGCTTTATTACCCGGTAATAAGCTGCGGACGAATACACTGGCGACAAGCGCCGGTATCAGTATCGGCGGCAGATAGAAGATGTACATATCGTAACCGAAATGATGCATCGCCAGCGCAGTAATGGCAACAGCGAACAGTGTTAACCACGTGGCAAGAACTCCTTTCGCAAGATTTTTATATGCAATGCCTGCTATAAAAATAAGTAAGGCAAGTATGCGGTAGCCAGGCTCTTGAAGCGCAATAGATAGATGAACAAGAATAGGGTAGCAGCAAAGAAGCGCAATCTGCATAGACCTGCCTACATTTTCATCGCTGTGATGTGATTGGATAAAGCCCTAAGATTGGCAAAGACTTCACGGTTGTTTTCGTTTTCTGCCTTGAGTTGAATGCCATAATTTTTTGAAATTGCCAAGGCGATTTCTAACGCGTCAATGGAATCCAGGCCGAGACTGTTTTCCTGCTCAAAACCGAATAACGGCGCTTCCGGGTCTATATTTTCCGGTTTGATATCTTCCAGGTCCAGAGCTTCAACCAGAATCTTGGCCAGTTTGTTTTCGTCGTTTGTTTGTAATGCCACTTTCATTTTACCTGTAGATGACTTTCTTATCGCCAAACAGCATCACTTTGCTTTTACCGCAGAGTATTCGCTGAATATACCCAATACCACATTCCGTTTCACTGACAACATGTCCGTCTCTTCCAGTACACCAAGAATCGTTTCCGGAGGTACACATTTTTCGATGGTATCCCAGTAATACTTCATCAATTCCTGCGCTTCGGCACTGCCTAGAAACACGCGGGTAACTATTGGCACGTAGCCTTTTAAGTATAATTTCAATGCCAATCTGGCAAAGCTGTTTTTCGGTCGAGTAATCTCCAGCAGCAGAATCTTACCGCCCGGTTTTAATACCCGTTGATATTCCTTAAACAGGACTCTCAGATCGCTTACATGCCGAAGTGCGAAACCCATGGTAACCATATCAAATTCGTTGTCAGCGAATGGCAGGCTTTCTCCCAGACCTTTATAGGTATTTTTAACGCCATTAGCTTTTGCTATATCGAGCATATTCTGGCTGGGATCGACGGCCACGACGTAACCGCCGTCGCCAACGATTTTTTGCGCCAACAGTGAAATAACACCTGTACCTGCACCAACATCCAGAACACGTTGGCCAAGGGTTAAGCCGGCGCGTCGCAAAGCCTGATCGCGGTACCACCGTCCTGAGCCAAAACTCATGATACTATTAATTCTGTCATAGTACTGAGCTGAGGCGTTAAACATCCGGTCGATACGCTTCCGGCGCGAACCTTCATCGGCGTAGTATTCAGTCAGGACCGGGTGGGGTTTGACAATATTATCTATTGGTGAGCGCATTACCAGGAAAACCCTGCAATAAAATCAGTCTGGTGTACTGTACGGCAGAGCTGGCTGATGATCAAGGCAGGCCTGCAGGCGAGCAGTCTATCGAATATGGGTAATAATGTCGCCAGGACGATGCTATTGAACTCAAGTTGGTTTGGAATGATAGTGGTTGGCAAAGAAGGATATTCAGTTTCTACTCCAGCTTAAAAAGACATTGCTCGGTGACATGAATAAGGCCTTTTTCTATAATTCAGTTCGCCCTGCGTGGAGATTAAAAGAGCGCAGGCGTTTCCATATGAAAACAATTCGTAGATTGACAAACACAGGTAGTACAGGAAGTGCCGACAGATAACGCACAATCTCAGAATTCCAGCATAGGCTGTAAATTTTCGCTGGATCCGGTGGAGCAAATTCTCGCTGATAACAGGGTTTTTGTCGTTATAGCTTATGGGAACGGACCGTACGTAAACCCGCCGATACCCCGGTGCGTCGAATCTGGATTGGTGTGCCTCAACCAACCGGACATCAAAGAAGTCTGGTATAGCGATCGACCGGTGGAGTATGGCATTGAGGGTGATTATTACTGGGCCAGGACAGAGAGTATTATATTGGCAGTGCTGCAAATTAGTGAGGTATCGGATATCGAATTCAGTCAGCAGATTGAATTGCAATACAAAAACCTCCTCGAGTTTTTAAAGTCTCAGGGATACCCCCGGTTGGCAAGAGTCTGGAACACTATGACCGACATAAACCAGGGTGCCGGTGATTTGGAACGGTATAAACAGTTTTGCAAGGGTCGTTATCAGGGCTTTGAGAGAGCCGGATACGAGACTCAGCACTTCCCAGCGGCCAGCGCATTGGGGTCTCGAAATGGAAAAGTGGTTATCAATGCGATTGCCTGCCGAACAGGTTGTACGCATTTTGAAAATCCTCAGCAGCTTAGCGCTTATTGTTACCCACGCGAATACGGTCCCCAAAGTCCTTCTTTTGCCAGAGCCACTTTTTTGGAAACAACGGATAGTGGCATCGTTTTTTTATCAGGCACAGCGAGTATTATCGGTCACGAGACACAAAATCATGGCGATATTGAGGGCCAAATGTCCGTCATGTTGGATAATCTTGGCAAGCTGACTGAGTCTATTACTGGCGCTCTTAAGTTGGAACGACAATTAAAACCAGATTTGTTAAAAGTCTACCTTCGTAATTCGGATGATCTGGAACTAGTCCAACAACGGATACGGGGACACTTTGGCAGCCAGCTCCCGGTTGCTTATTTGCACGCTGATATATGCCGGGCTGATTTATTGGTTGAAGCAGAAGGGATTTGTCACCTTTAATCATTGAGGCGCTGTTCATGCCGGTAAATTTGCAGAGAAAATCGTTTAATTATTGGTGGCGATTGTTTGCAACGGGTTTTAGTTACTGCCTGTTTGCTGTGGGCGGGGGGTTGCTTGCGCCCTGTCTGGCGCTTCTTCTCTTGATGGTCCCCATCAAATCCAGAAGTAAAAGAAATATTACGCGATGGATAATTTCCGCTTCATGCCGGCAGTATATGTTGCTGCTCAAAGCATTAGGGCTGCTTACCTATGAGATAAAAGGGCTGCAAAATATCAGATCGCAAGGACAAATAATTATCGCTAATCACCCCACTTTACTGGATGGGGTATTTCTCGTTTCGATAGTTCCCAGTGCCTGTTGTATTGTGCGTAAAAAATTATGGAACAATCCTTTTACCGCTGTACCTGTCAGGGCAGCCGGATATATCAATAATGCCGGCGAGCGGGTGTTGGAACAGGCAGCTTTAAGCCTTAAGGACGGTAGTAATCTGGTGTTATTTCCGGAAGGCACACGAACTAAAGCGAATCAGTTGATTAAATTCCAACGTGGTGCAGCTAGTGTTGCGCTCATGGCAAATGTTAATCCCACCCCCGTTTTGATCAACTGTTCACCGCCAGCGCTGCAGAAAAAACAGAGCTGGTACAATATTCCCGACAGTCCCCCCCATTATCAAATAGATATTTTCTCCGAGGTTTTGATCGAAAAAGTTATCAAACAGAACCTGATTCGACCCAGGGCGGCGAGAATTCTGACTCGACACCTTGAAGAATTATTTGCCGGTGAAATAGGCGCTGGAATATCGTAGCGTTATGTTAGTTCATAAAAAAACAACATATTGCCTGCATCTCTAAAACGTCTCTCTGTACGCTGGTAGGTCTAAATATGGCGTGATAGAATCGCCGGACATAGCGATGTTGCTGAATTCCTGGTTTGTTGGAGTGGGACAAAAAATGAGTACGCTTACAAGAGGATCAATACTCCAATATCTACAGGACATCATGTACGAGCTCTTCGAACTTGATCGAGAATTAATCAGCGAAGAAGCGAAATTGACAGATCTTGATATTGATAGCATTGATGCTGTGGATATTATGGTTAAAATCAAGATACTTACTGGAAAAAGAATTCAGCCAAATGAATTCAAAGACGTGCGTACCGTAGGGGATGCCATTGATCTGATATTGAGCATCCAAAATGATGTCGCTGTGCAGTAAAAAATTCGGCATAACGGTTTGTAGCTGCAGATAAATAGCTGGATGCTCCCATTTAAATAACTCACCTTAAGTCGGGCAGACGCAGCATCCTGCAATTGAAAGCGTGCAAACACTCATTCGGTAGCGAAAGACATTAACATGTATAAACCATGTGTAATCATTCCTGTATACAATCATCCGCATGTCATCCGGGCTATGGTGCACAAAATCGTGGATATGGGGTACCCCTGTATTTTGATCGATGATGGGAGCGACCCTGAATGCAAAAATATCCTGTTTGATCTGGCAAGAGAAAGCGAACAAATCAATTTGATCCGGTTTGACAAAAATCAGGGTAAGGGCGCGGCCGTTTGCGGTGGCTTATGGGCTGCGCATAAAAAAGGCTATTCGCATGCACTGCAAATAGATGCCGATGGCCAGCATGACCTGAAGGATATACCGCTTTTTTTTCAGACTTCCATGCGGAGTATAAATGATGTGATAACAGGTTCACGTGTTACCGACAAGATACCCCTAAGCCGGCATTATGGACGGGCCATCACGGATATTTTAGTATGGGTGCATACACTGTCTTTAAAAATAAGTGACTCCATGTGCGGATTCAGGGTTTATCCGTTAAAACAAACCACAGAGTTACTTGACAATGTCCGAGTTGGTAAAAGGATGGATTTTGATACGGAAATACTGGTGCGCCTGTATTGGTCAGGATTAAACATATCTCAGCTTTCTACCAAAGTCATATACTCCCGTGATATACCGTCGCATTTTAATATGTTTGCCGATAATATCAGAATGACTTTGATGCACATATGTTTGTTTTTTGGCATGATTGTTCGTATACCAAAATTGATCAAACGACATTTTTAGGGGATATTTGACGTGCCGGATTCAGATAAATTAAGCGCAGAAATCAAAATTACGGTTCCTTTTCATGATGTTGATTCAGCACAGGTTGTCTGGCATGGGCGCTATATAAAGTATTTTGAAATTGCGCGCAATAAATTACTTGATAACTTTAATTATTCTCATAGAGCCATGGAAGAATCGGGATATCTCTGGCCTATTATAGATCTTCGGGTAAAGTATATAAGGCCGCTGGTTTTAGATCAGGAAATACTGGTTAATGCGCGCATCACAGAATGGGAATTTCGTTTGAAAATCGAATATCAGATTCGCGATGTGGTGACATTGGAAAAACTGACCAAGGCTTATACCATTCAGGTTGCTTACGATATCAAAAAGAATGAGATGTTGTATGCATCACCACCGATATTAAAAAATGCGTTGGGGGTAGATTAAAATGCGATTGCGTTTTTCAGTTATAATTTGTGCAATCGGTTTTTTTGTATCAGATTTAGCGCTTGCTAATGACTCTCGTTTTGAAAATATCACGAGCAAAATATTAACACAGTACAATTATATCGAAGGGAAATTTGAGCAGGAACGAACGTTGCAAGGAATCAACAGGGTGATCCGCTCCAACGGCCGATTTTCCATTTGGCGAGATAATGGAATCTACTGGGAAACGAGCAAGCCGCTATTTCAAGCGACCAGCTTTTCAAAAGGTAGTGTCTATTACTGGACAGATGAAAGCAACTGCGAATCGGTAAAAAACGATTCATATCAGATAAGTGAAAAAATATCCCAGTTAATGCTGGCGTTTTTTACGGCAGATCTTAAACAGCTGGAAAGCGATTTTGAAGTGATAGGGAAAAATACGAATAAAGGCTGGACAATTATTCTTGATCCGTCAAATATGTACGTTAGTAAAGCCGTTAATCGAGTGACCATTAGCGGCGCGGAGCATGTAGAAAAAATATCCCTGGAGCTGGCTACTGGTGACCATACAAACATATGGTTACAGGTAACCACCAAAGGCGACAAACCTGATGCAGAAAATCAAAATAGAATTCTTGCTGCCTATCTAAACGAGTATTGCGCAGAGTAGCCAGGGAATAGAAATGGCGACAGCTGCAGAGCACCCGCTCAAGAGCATATTTGACAGATATCCCTTCCTGCACAGATTAATTGTTCTGAGCTTTCTGATCTATGTCATTTGCCTGTTTGGGCTGGCCGCCCTGGTTTTACGAGACGGCATATCGGTAGAGACAGATATTCAGGCGATTGTTCCGCAAAATAGTGATCCGGTTATCAAGGTTGCCAATCATGTATTGGAGCAACGTTTCGGAAATATTGTCATGCTGGTTCTGGCAGGAACAGATAAACAGAAAGTGAGGGAATGCGAGAAAATCTTAAGAGAGGAATTATCTAAGCGTCAGCAGTTGAAAGTCAGAAATGATCGCGAAATTATTGAATCCTATCAAGAGCTGATTAAAGTATATCAACCTTATCAATTTACATTGTTATCGGAGTCGGACAGGCGGTTATTGAGAAGTAATCGGTCTGAAAAGATTATCCAGGCAGCATGGCGACGATTGCTTAGTTTCCAAACCGGTCACCCGGTGAGTCACTTTGCTAAAGATCCCTTAGGTATATTCGATAACTATTATAATGGATTGCCTTTCATGCGTGGAATCCCCGGTATTGATGCGGAAGGTTTTGTTGAAGTTATAACAGATGATGGTGTAGTTTCTTATGCTCGACCTATTGTTATAGAAGTGAATGGCAAAGCCATGGACATGACGGCACAGAACGAACTGGTTTCATATTTTGATGCTGTCCAGCAATCCGCTCAGAGTCGTTATGATCGGGTTGAATTCTATCGTACGGGATTGATTTTTCACGCCGAAAATGCAGCCGTAAAGGCAAAGAAAGAATTTACATTTATCTCACTGGCGTCAATGCTGGGGATTGTATTGCTTTTCCTTGTTTGCTTTGCTTCGGTACGGCCGCTATTGCTAAGTATTTTATCTTTGTTATTTGGTTTTGCGGCGGCTGCGACAGTGTGCTGTTACTTTTTCCCCAGATTGCATCTTATTACATTGGTATTTGGAGCCAGCCTGATTGGCGTCGTGATCGATTATTCTTTGCACTACTTTTCACATATGGAAAATATTGATGCATCAGATCGACTGGCAACCTTAAAGCGGATATTTCCAAGTATTGTCATGGGTGTGGTGACAACCGTCGTTGGTTATGCCTGTTTGTATCAGGCTTCCCTGCCGGGCTTGCGCGAGATAGCGACTTTTTGCATTGTTGGACTGGTCAGCGCCTGGTTGTTCGTTACTTGCGCATACCCTTGGTTGGCTGGCAAGCGGGCAATATATTTTCCAGGATTTATTTATCAGGCTGCTGAATTACCCGAACGGTTTTGGTCAAAATTGGGTGGACGCCGAAGTCTGATCTTTGTATCCGTTGTGTTTATAGCTGCCGCCGCAATTTGGTTTATTTATGGTAAAGCAGAAAATGATATTAGACTATTTTATAAACCACCACCGGAACTCATGACGCAGGATATAAAAATCAGATCCATGTTTTCTCAGCAGGCTGCCAATCAATACTTTCTTGTTAAAGGAGTCAGCGCGCAGGATTTGCTACAGAATGAAGAACAATTGGTTAACGAATTACAGCGACAAGTCCGATCAGGCGTGCTTGATAGTTTCACAGCGTTAAGCCAATATATACCTTCGATAGAATTACAAAAAGGCGACTATCTATTGCTGTCGAAAACGCTCTACGCTCACGGTGGTGAATTAGAAAAATTTATTTTACAGGCAGGAATAGAAAAGGAATTTCTGGAAATATTTCTTAAATCCCAGAGTCTTGCTGAGTTACGCCATCTAGAACCGGAGGACGTGCTAACTCATATGCCCCAGGAGATTAGAGATCTTTGGTTGGGCGAACAAAATGGACTGTTTTATTCGATGGTATTCCTTGGCGGTATAAATTCTTTGGAGCCTTTGTCGAATATTGCTGATAATAACGAGAGTGTTACTTTCGTAGATAGAGTGCAATCCTTGTCGGAGTTATTGAAGCGACAGTATTGGCAGGCGATTATATTGCTGATAGCGGGATACGCTGTGATTGGTTTGATAGTTATTACTCGATACCGGCGAATAGAGAGCCTATCGATCGTGTTAGTGCCGATGATTTCTTCATTTTTGTTGCTGGGGATTTTGTCATTACTTTCCGTGTCGATCGGGTTGTTCCATATTTTGGCCTTATATCTAGCATTAGGTCTTGGGCTTGATTATGGGATATTTCTCTACGACTCCCCTGCGGATAGAAAAACCATGGTTGCTGTGATGTTATCTGCGTTGACCAGCAGCCTATCTTTCGGCCTGTTGTCACTTAGCAGTACCCCGATGATTTCTGCTTTCGGCCTGACTGTGTTGGGGTCGGGTATATTGAGCTTGTTACTGGCACCGTTACTTATCAAGGCGGGGCGTGAACCGAATGTTCCGGTTGATAGCGAGACATCCAGCGTATGAAATATAAAAAATTATATTTCGGTTTGGCTTCAATAGCGTTGCTGTTGATCTCAGCGTGTCAACCAGTAAATTTGCGTGGCAGCCTGATTGAAAATAAATTTCCGCTATTGGGAACGCAAATTTATACGGCTTCATCATTATGTTTGCTGAATGTCAAAATGCAATCCGGGGATATAATCAATCATTATCAATTTATCTATGATGCAACATCAGATCCACATAAATTGCTGGTGTTAAGCCCGGTCGGGCAGCGTTTGGTAACAGTTCTGCAGAAGGGTGATAGGGTTTCAATGCAAAAAAGTTTGCCCGTAAGCTTGATGTATCCTGCACAGGAATTATTAGTTGCCATGCAGTTGATTTATTGGCCGGTCGCGGTACTCGAAAAAGAGTTTCAGAACAGCGAATGGAGTATCACGGCAAGCGATTCGGCCAGATACGTATTTAAGGGAAGTGACTTGCTGGCGAAAATCGTGTATCAAGGCTCAGGAGAATGCAGCGGCATTATTGAATACACACTAAATAAAGGCGAAATGCTTCATATTGAAAGTGTTCCTTATTAGATTGAATTTAAGATTCGACGAAGAAACTCATATAACATACGCGAAGGAATCTAATTGCATATGAAGTCAATACTGGTTACAGGTTCCAGCCGGGGAATTGGCCGGGAAATTGCGCTGCAGTTGGCGCTGGACGGTTATGAAATAGTGGTACATTACCATCAGCAAAAACAGGCGGCTGAAGACGTTTTGAAGCAAATCCAGTCGCAGAATGGACAAGGCCGAATACTGCAATTTGATGTATCGAATCGCAGCGCGACAGCGACTGCTTTGCAGGCCGATATCGATGCCTATGGTACATACTATGGTGTAGTGTGTAATGCGGGTATGGCCAGGGATAATGCGTTTCCAGCAATGTCGGGAGAAGAATGGGATAGCGTAATCCGTACCAATCTCGATGGTTTTTACAACGTACTGCAACCCTTAATCATGCCGATGGTACATCGGCGAGCGCCTGGTCGAATCGTAACCTTATCTTCGGTTTCCGGGGTGACGGGGAATCGTGGACAGGTAAATTATAGTGCCGCCAAAGCCGGGATTATCGGCGCAAGCAAAGCATTGGCGATTGAACTTGCGAAGCGTGACATTACCGTTAATTGTGTTGCGCCTGGCTTGATTGAAACCGATATAGTGGATCAGGAATCACTTAACCAGGCATTAAAGATAATCCCTATGCGGCGCGCCGGGCGGCCCGCGGAAGTCGCAACATTGGTCAGCTTTTTAATGTCACCGGGTGCGAGTTATATAACACGACAGGTCATTTCAGTGAACGGGGGAATGTTTTAATCGTGCCAAGGGTGGTTATAACAGGTGCAGGTATTATTTCTTCGCTTGGTGATGATTGGGATACATTTAAAAGCAATATTCTAGCGGGTAAAAGCGGCGTTATTTACATGTCCGATTGGGAACGTTTCAAAGATCTCAATACACGACTCGGTGCACCCGTACCGGATTTTAAAATACCCGATTATCCACGCAAGAAAACCCGCGCAATGGGGCGTGTTGCTTTACTGGCGACTCGTGCCACAGAAATGGCTTTGCAGGATGCCGGTTTGATTGGAGATCCATTATTGGAAACTGGTTGTGTCGGAGTCGCTTATGGGTCCGCTACCGGCAGTGTCGATGCGGCCCGGTATTTTGCTGATTTATTAACAAACGCCAATATGAACGGCATTACCGCCACTACCTATATTCGCATGATGGGGCAGACGGCAGCCGTAAATATAGGTATGTTTTTCGGACTTAAAGGCAGGATAGTCAATTCCTCGACTGCCTGTACGTCTGCCAGTCAGGGCATCGGTTCTGCATACGAGTTAATTAAGTCAGGTAAGCAAAAAATTATGCTTGCCGGTGGCTGTGAAGAGATGAGCGTAACAATAGCCGCCGTATTTGATACTCTTTATGCAACCAGCACGATGAGTGACCAGCCGCATCTTTCACCGCGACCGTTTGACCGTGATCGCGACGGATTGGTGGTTGGCGAAGGGGCCGGTACATTTATTCTTGAAAATCTTGACCATGCTTTGGCGCGCGGCGCAAATATTTATTGCGAGCTGGTTGGTTACGGTTCTAATTCGGATGGTGATCACGTTACACAACCGACTGCTGAAACCATGCGTATTGCCATGCAGCTGGCTTTACAGGATGCCAATCTTGATGCTAACGCCATCGGCTATATTAGTGCGCATGGTACTGCAACTGATCGTGGCGATATTGCCGAATCCATAGCAACCGCAGACTTATTCAATGCCAAGGTACCTATAAGTAGTATGAAGGGAAACCTGGGTCATACTATAGGAGCGTGCGGATCAATCGAATCATGGGCCGCCATTAATATGATGAATGAAGACTGGTTTGCACCAACATTGAATCTTAACAATGTCGATACAGAATGTGCCGAGCTGGATTATATTATCGGCAGTCCGCGGCAACTAAGTTGCGAATATGTTATGAACAACAACTTTGCATTTGGTGGCATTAATACTTCACTGATTTTTAAACGTTGGATTGGTTAGGGGAAGTGATAGATGTCGGTGTCAAGCCAAAATAAATTTTCAGCTGTGCTGTTTGATATGGATGGCCTCTTGCTCGATACCGAAAAAATTGCGTTGCATTTGTTTGCTGAAACAATTGAGAAAGCGGGCTATAAGTGGTCCGAGGAAGTCGGATTGCAAATGATCGGTCGCAATGGTCAGGATGCGGATGCATTGTTGTCTGCGCATTATGGCACCGGTTTTTCGATAGTTGAAATTAGAATAGCGTTTCTGAAAAGTTATCAAGAGCATTTGCTTGAAAAAGGTGTGCCTGTTAAAGACGGCGCCAGAGAGTTACTGAACGAACTACGCCGGAACAAAATCCCATGTGCATTAGTGACCTCAAGCAGACGACGAATAACGAATTTAAAATTACAGGGTGCTGCTCTCGAGCAATATTTTCCTGTCCAGATATGTGGAGACGAGGTCAGTAAAGGCAAGCCGGATCCGCAATGTTACTTGATCGCAGCTGATAAACTTGGATTATCTGCAAACAAGTGCCTGGTACTGGAAGACTCGGCACCCGGAATTGAAGCGGCACTGGCGGCTGGCATGACAGCCTGGTGGGTACCGGATAAAATTCCAGCAACTTCAGAATTACAGAAACGTGGCGCAATGGTTTTCGTTGATCTTGGGCAGGTGCGAACCAGCTTGTTTAGCTAAAATCTAATGTTTTTGACTCGAACAATGGTTTTCTGTAATCAGGGTCGGGTAAAATACCGCGCATGAAAAATGCCAACTATGGTTAAGAGACGTATGAACAAAATATACATTTTGCTGGCGGCAATAACCATTTCCCTCACAGCTTGTGACAACTCGGATAGTACAGAATCGGATAATTCCGTGACCAGGGATATTAAGGGCAGCGAAATTAAGATTGTCGCGCCGGCCGGATTTGTGCCGATTTGTGAAAAATCAATATCTATCTGGGACTCGGTAAATAAAGGCGTCTCAGACACAATCCATTTATTAACCTGTTATGTCAGGCAGGGAGATTGGAAATCGGTAGACGAAGTTACCGCTGATGATCTGAATCCATTGATGACTGTTGCGATTCGAAAAAACATGATTAATGAATCGATGACAAAAGCGGAGTTTTCAGGGATGCTGAAAGTCATTAATAAACCGTTGGATGAAGCCGGCATCGTACTTCGTGAGGATGATGCTTATTGTTACGGTGTAGAGGCTTCAAAAACCATTAGAATGCAGCAACAGGAAAAAGTGTTTGATACATTGAGTGTTACCTGTTTGACTTTAGTAAAAGACAAATATCTTCTTCTGGTTCTTGAAGATGAAATTAAAGACGAAACGGATATAAGTTTAACTCAACAGTTGGCGAAAGACTGGGTCAAATTGATGCAGGATACTAACTAGAACCGATTCGGTGCGCAGCGTATGTCCGATAGCGTAGCAGCGGTGCTGAATGATACCCAGCAGACACAGGTCAGGGCATTAACTCGACAATACATACAAAAAGCGTCTATCTACGCTAAATGCAGTACGCCGGAAATCAAAATCACATTTGATTTGCGTGGTGCAGCAGCCGGCTTGTATTGCGTACGCAGTGGTCGCCCAGAAATCCGCTACAATCCCTATATATTTGCCCGGTATTATGACGATAATCTCGCCAATACCATTCCCCATGAAGTTGCGCATTATGTTGCTGATCTGTTGTTTGGGGCGCGAAACATTAAACCTCACGGATCTGAGTGGCGTAAAATCGTGGTGGCGTTGGGTGCGTGTACTCAGCGAACTCATCACTACGATCTGACCGGCATTCCACGACGGAGTGAACAGCAGTATATTTATATATGTAACTGCCGCGAGCATAAGATATCAAGCCGCAGGCATAACAGAATTAATCGTGGAAAGATGCGTTACCGTTGCCAATTATGCAATGCTGAATTAATCATTAAACCTGACCGCACGAGCAAAGATTATGAATAAATTTCTTGGTGTTATCCGAGCGCCGTTTTTGTTATTGACACCGGCATGTATATCGCTTGGGGCGGCAACAGCTCATTCAACCAATGAACCGGTAATGTGGAGTCATTTTGTAATTGCATTGATTGCCGGGCTTACTGCGCATATGTGTGTCAATGCTCTGAATGAGTATCTTGATTTTCGTAGCGGACTGGATCTCAAGACAACAAAGACTGACTTTAGTGGTGGTAGTGGAACCCTGGTCAGGTATCCTGAATATGCGCCGGCCACTTTACTCATTGGCGTTGCATCGATGATAGTCACAGTGTTTTGCGGCTTGTTTTTGCTCCTTACATCAGGTCCGGGATTATTGCCACTGGGGCTGCTTGGGGTTTTAATTGCAGCCACTTATACCCCGTGGCTTAATCGTAACGCATTGCTCTGTTTGATTGCGCCAGGCATTGCTTTTGGTCCGATTATGGTTATCGGAACTCACTATGCACTGACAGCAACATTCTCAACGATGGCAATATGGGTGTCTTTGGTGCCTTTTTTCCTGGTTAGCAATTTATTATTGCTAAACCAGTTCCCGGATGTTGAAGCGGACCGTAACGTGGGACGCCTGCACTTGCCGATCAGAGTGGGTCGACGTACCAGTAGCTTTGTATTTGGAGCGTTTCTATTACTGGCGTATGCAGCCATTTTGTTAGCCGTATTGCTTAAAGCATTTCCACTATGGGCCCTACTGGGCACGGCCACTTTACCGATTGCTTTGGTTGTATATATCCGGGTAAGAAATAACTCGGAAGTTGTTGAGCAACTGGTACCGGCAATGGGGTTAAATGTTTTATTAGTTCTCACCACTCCACTGTTTTTAGGGGCGGGGATCTGGTTAGGTAGCTGACTTAATTTACTTTAACTGAATTTTGCCGCCACCGCCTATCCCCGGGGGCATGCCACCACTACCGGGAACGACGATTGATGATGCCTGTTCGCGACGTAGTTCCTGTAATTCTTTAGCGGTTTGTTCCAATGCCTGATTGGCCGATTCGGAAAATTTTTCAACTGCAGCAGCCAGTGAATCAGCATCAATAACAAAATTTAAGGGTATAGCACCCATCGGCGTAAGCATCTGTGCTTGACCGACATAAATAATTTCCCGACTGCCATCAGTTGTCGTGTCCGCTTGAATCGGTGTGAGCATTCGTATGCTGCCGACACGCCGGTCTGTGATTACTTCCTCCCTGTAAAGACCATTAACATCCATTTTGGTATCGTTATTTGTATTTTCTCTGTTCATGTGTATCAACTGGTTGTAGAAAAAAAAGAAGTGCAATGATAACGACTGCCGGCCGTCGCGTCGACCGGCAGTAAAAACGAATTTAAAACTATTTGCCCAGCGTGCTCATTACACCACGGACTGCTGCAGGAATGTCAGCGGGTAACAATACGATTTTCCCGTTTTCGGATTTGGAAATTTCTTCGATAGCAGCAACATATTTCTGTCCGAGCAGAAACATCGCAGGCAATTCCTGCCCCTTTAAGGCTTCAGTCACTTTGATGATCGCCTGTTTGCTGGCTTCGGCCAAAACCACCTGTGCCTGTGCGTCACGTTTGGAGGCTTCCAGTCTGCCATCGGCTTCCAGAATAGCTGCGGATTTCTCGCCTTCGGCACGCGTAACCGTAGCACGCCGCTGACGTTCAGCGGCCGCCTGTTCTTCCATCGCTTTTTGCATAGTACCCGATGGATTGATGTCCTGAATTTCAACTGTTTTTAGGGTAATACCCCAGTCGGCAATATCGTCAGAGATGCTGGTTTTCAGGGTCACTTTGATTTTTTCGCGCGAAGAAAGTGCATCGTCAAGATCCATTTCACCAACGATCGCGCGTAACGAAGTTTGCACCAATGTTTGAATCGCCAGCGCATAATCCTCTACACCATAGACCGCTTTTTCGGGTGACACGATATTTATATAAGCAACCGCATTGGCAATAATAACAGCGTTGTCGCGGGTAATGACTTCCTGAGAAGGAATATCAAGCACGATGTCTTTAGTGGTAATTTTGTAAGCAACCGAGTCGAAATAGGGGAAAATAATATTAAGACCCGGGCCCAGAGTTCGATGATATTTACCAAGTCTTTGCACAACATGCTTGCTTCCCTGTGGTACGGTGCGAACTCCAAGAAACAGCGTAATCATTACAACGCCGACAAACACAACAGTAATAATCGTTACATTATCCATTACAGACTCCTGATACGATATTAATTGATACTAATCTTTATTTTTGCTGACCAGCAGAGTATTGCCGGAAATATCTTTCACAAACACGCGGTCGCCGATTGTAACGGGATCATCACATCGGAATAACCATTCATCGGCTCCCAGCAAGGGCATCGAAAAACGCACAGTGCCGTGCCCGCCGGCTTTAGGTGATTTAATCACCTGACCGCTTTCACCGATAATCGCTTCACGAGATATGCCTGCTTTGGTGCGATCAGTCATCAGTGGGCGAAAATACTTGAACCACAGCAAGGTGAAGACGGAAGAAGAAACAGCCCAGATAAACAATTGCCAGCTTGGCGACATTTCTGGTAACAGCCACAGACAGCCTGCTACGATCATAGCGCCCAGGCCAAACCAGAATATGGTAAAACTGGGTATAAAGATTTCAGCCACGACCAGTAACATACCGAAAACCAGCCAATGCCAGTCCTGAATTGCGAATTCCATAGTGAGCCCCTTTGTCTAGGAACAATATTTAAACAGGTAAATTCTTTAATGAAAGACTGACATAGATTATGAATTTAGCCAAGTACTTAGGGAAGAATCAATCTGGAGTATTAGCGGGAGATATTTTCACTGCTTTGATTGAATCTTCATTAACGGGTTTGAGTTCTTCAATGTCAGGTGTTGGCAATGAATATTGTTGCATAGAGTTATATTCCCTGAACAAGGTGGTCGCTCCAACGCCCAGTAAAATTCCGGCAGACATCGAAATGCAAATAAGGATTGCGTCACGGTAATTGCGGTGCTGTTTGCTACTGTCGAGCACATCGTAATGTTCTCGGGAGCGATTGTTGGCTATCGAATTGAATAGCCTTTTTATTTCATGGCGGATTTTCTGCTTATTTCGAGTATTCATGCCCACCTCTTTATTTGCCTTGTCCGAAGTCAATCAAGCGCACAACATTGGCCGGGTTCAATGATTCTTTGTTGCCGCTCTCATGTAGTGAATATAACAGCGCGGCGAGTCGCGATCTTTGCCCACCACTCAATTTGATATCGTTCTCTGTTGCTGCCTGTTCGATGGTATCCAGTATCATCGTCAGCAAATCCAGATCCATATTGGCACCTTTCGGATCGCCGACCCCGGATGCCAGCCAGTCGAGGGAGAATCCGTGCGTTTTCGCCAATGCAGCCATGGTTAACAGGCCCGGTTGATTTTCACCTCGCATATAGCGTGACAGCTGATCGGTCGAAACACCGGCTACGGCAGCCGCAGATTTGCGGCTTGGATAAAGGTCAGCAACGCTGGATATTCTTTTCCCCAACAGTTTTAGAGCCTTATCAAGGTCTTCAGCCATCCCAACCGGATCGTTCAAATCTTTATAACTTGTTGATTTCATGATTATTAGTAACTTATCTAAAAAAATCGCAAGAAAATAAGAATATATTCTTGTTTAACTAGAATATATGCACTATATTAAGTTTAACCGCCGCACTTATGCAATATATAGCACAAGATGGATGGGAAAAGGCGATTATTTGCCGACTGGTATCGACTGAACGCGGAGGGCGATGACAAACCTGAGTGAACAGCGCTGCCAGTCGGCAATATTGTTAAAAAACCTGCCCCGATGATCTGAATGTGAACACATCACAGTAATTCAGTGCAGGGCTCACGGAATCGAATCAGACAAACAGATACTATTCTCCTCGAATGATGTTTTCCTGGATTTGATTTATACCCCCTTGGATGAGGTCCGGGGTATACCCCAAACCCCTCCCCCTGGACCTCAATTAACCGCCGTGCCGCATGACGTAGCACGGCTTTTTTTTGCACGATGATTAATTAAATGCAATTAGTGCTGACAGTCTCTATTATGTTCAGTGGTTGTGAGATTTAAAAAGTTATTTGAAAAGTGAGGGTATAAAATGAGCTTGACTCCTTCCAATATGCTTCCGCTGGGAACTATTGCGCCCGATTTTAAATTACCGGACGCACAGGGAAAGATTTTTACTCGCGATGAAATATTACAGGCCAATGGATTGCTGGTGGTTTTTATGTGTAACCACTGCCCTTATGTTGTGTTGTTAAAAGAAGCATTGGCGGCTTTGGGTAGTAAACTCCAGTCTCTGCAAATCGGTATGGCGGGTATTAATGCGAATGACGTAACTAATTATCCGGATGATGCGCCCGATAAAATGTTGCAGGATATAAAACATTTCAACTATACATTTCCATATTTATACGATGAAAGCCAGGCCACCGCAAAAGCTTACGATGCGGCGTGTACACCTGATTTTTTTCTTTTCGATCAAGAGCTGCGTCTTGTCTATCGCGGGCAATTTGATGAGGCTCGTCCCGGTAACGGTGTTCCTGTAACAGGCAAAGATCTTTATGCGGCAATCGATGCTTTGGTTGCGGGCAAACCGATTAATACACAACAAAAGCCCAGCATGGGTTGTAATATTAAGTGGAAATAATTGTTGCCCGGCGTGAATTTGCTATGCTTCGGCCTTATGAATAAAGGTATTTTGTTTACAATATCCGCACCTTCCGGTGCCGGTAAAACTCGGCTTGTTAAAGCCCTGGTTGAACGCGTGCCAGATCTGGTTTTGTCAATCTCGCATACGACCAGGCCGCAGCGTCCGGGTGAAGTGGATGGCGAAGACTATTACTTTGTCAGCCCCGAAATATTTGAAATGCTGGTCAGGCAGGGCGCGTTTCTGGAACATGCCCATGTGTTTGGCAATTACTACGGAACCGCTCAGGCTACTGTCGAGATTGCATTGCAGCAAGGTAAAAACGTTTTACTGGAAATCGATTGGCAGGGCGCTGCACAGGTGCGACGCCTGATCCCTGATGCGGTATCCATCTTCATTCTGCCGCCCTCGCGTCCAGAGCTGGAACGGCGTTTACGGTGTCGCGGCCAGGACAGCGAACAGGTGATCGCCGGCCGCATGGCGGCGGCACGGGACGAGATTTCACACTACGCTGAAGCCGACTTTATCGTGGTAAACGACGATTTTGAGTCAGCAGTGAGCGATACGATGGCCATTATTCGAGGGCAAAGGTTAAGAACCGAGGCGGTGGCCCCGGAGTTGGCTGATCTGATCCGCTCATTAATGGCTTAGCTGCTTTTATGTCGTTGATTGCTCTATAATACCCGGCCCGAATTTAAGTAGTGTTTTAGGAGTATATGCATGGCTCGCGTTACGGTAGAAGATTGTCTACACGGAGTAGAAAACTTATTTCAATTGGTATTAGTGGCCTCGCGTCGTGCCCGCCAGATTTATGCGGGCTCCGAAATGCGGGTCAGCGAAGACGGCGACAAACCGACGGTGGTGGCTTTACGTGAGATCGCCGAAGGGCTTGTCGGACCATCCGTACTGGACGAGAAAATTATTCCCGATTCGGAAAGAGATGAGCCGGATCAACCAGAGACCAGTTTTGCGTCAGCAGCGGAAATCTGAGATTGCCCTATCCCGTCGTTCAGGCGACGGAGTCTATTTACTACGCATGGTGATGCTGACCGGGAACTGAATAATGGCCGAAGCATCACCCACATCACCTTTATCAAGACCGCCGGATATTCATAACGATCCGGTCCTGCAACAGCTGGCAGCCAAACTTCGTAGTTACATGCCGGAGTCCGATATCTTTGAGATTCTGCGTGCCTATATGTTCGGTGCCCGTGCACACGGCGGGCAACGCCGTATCTCCGGCGAACTTTATATCAACCATCCGGTATCGGTAGCGCTCTTGCTAACCGAATTACACATGGATGCGGAATCGCTGATCGCGGCGATGTTGCATGATGTGATTGAGGACACACCAACCGCCAAGAGTCAGATAGCCGAGGCCTTTGGTTCGGATGTTGCTGAATTGGTTGATGGCGTCAGCAAACTGGATCAGATTAATTTTGATAACAAAGTCGAGGCGGTCGCAGCCAGTTTTCGCAAAATGATTATGGCGATGACGCGTGATATTCGTGTCATTCTGATTAAATTAGCCGATCGCTTGCATAATATGCGCACTCTTGGCGTCATGCCGGCGCCGAAACGGCGGCGTATCGCCCGCGAAACGCTGGAAATTTATGCGCCGATTGCATTGCGTCTCGGTATTAATCCATGGCGTATGGAAATGCAGGATCTGGGGTTACGGGCGCTGCATCCGATGCGTTATAAAATTCTTGTTGAACATGTCAAACGTGCTCGCCAGAATCGACGTGAAGTAATGGACAAGGTTGAAATTACGGTGCACGCATTAATGGAAGAAGCGGCGCTCGAACCTATTGCGATCAATACACGCGAAAAAACCCTGCACAGTGTCTATAACAAAATGAAAATACGGCGCGTGCGTTATAGCGAAATTATGGATTTATTTGCACTGCGCGTTGTCGTTGCAACAGTGGACGAATGTTATCGCGCCTTGGGCATTATTCATAATGCCTACAAGCCGGTACCGGGTCTATTCAAGGACTATATCGCAATACCAAAAAGCAACGGCTATCAATCTTTGCATACAACCGTTTTCGGTCCACACGGCATTCCGATCGAAGTACAGATTCGAACACTGGAGATGCACCACTTCGCCGAGTCCGGTATTGCTGCGCACTGGATATATAAAAGCGGCGAGAAACCAACCATTAATGAACAGTCACGTACGCATCAGTGGTTACAGGGCTTGCTTGAGATGCAACAGAAAGCAGGTAATCCCGTTGAGTTTCTTGAAAACGTTAAGATCGATCTGTTTCCCGATGAGATATACGTTTTTACTCCGCAAGGTAAGATTATTGAATTACCTACCGGAGGCACGGTCGTTGATTTTGCTTATGCAATTCATACCGATGTGGGTAATACTTGTATGTCAGCGAAGATTGAGCGCCGTGTCGTGCCGCTCAGCACCGTTCTCGAGAGCGGATTAACTGTTGAGATAATCACCCATAATGCAGCCAGGCCTAATCCTACCTGGTTGAATTTTGTGGTGACTGCAAAAGCGCGCACATCAATCCGTCATTACTTAAAACAGTTAACCAGTGATGATAGCGTGCGCCTGGGCAAGCGCTTATTGAACAAAGAATTGGCGGTTTACGAACTGTCTTTGGAAGACATTCCTGAACGCACTCTGCAAATAATACTGGAAGAGTATGGCTATCAAAGTATTAATGAATTGCTCAGCGATGTTGGTCTGGGCAACCGCATTCCAAAATTAGTTGCTCGCAGGATTGCTCCGGGTGAGGTAATCGAAAAATTTCAGGATTTGAAACATAAAATCAAGCCGTTAGCGATTAAGGGAACAGAGGGGTTAACGGTATCATTTGCGAAATGTTGCCAGCCGATTCCCGGTGACCATATTGTTGGTTTGGTGAGCCCAGGAAAGGGTATTGTTATTCATCGGCACATCTGCAGAAATACCCGTGAATTTCGTAAAAATTCTGATGCCAAGCTTGAAGTCGAATGGTCAGAACGACTTGAAAGCACTTTCGCTACCACCATTCGTGTCGATTGTACGAATGCCCGTGGTGTGCTGGCGCAGTTAGCCACCATCATTTCCGAGAGTGGTTGCAATATTGAAAACGTTAGTCAGGATGAGAAGTATGGTGGTCAGGTTAGCCTGGTATTTATTGTCTCGGTGCAGAATCGCGTCAAACTGGCTAATATTATGCGTCGAATCCGTAATCGAAAATCGGTAATAAAGGTATACCGGCCGCGTGGTTAAGAATTTATTAGCAGATTGCTTGTTACATCAAAAATTCCAAAAATCATGACTAAAACGACACACTTTGGTTTTAAGCGGATTCCTGAAGAGGAAAAAGTGCGCAAAGTGGCGGATGTTTTTCATTCGGTAGCAACTCGTTATGACTTGATGAATGACGTTATGTCATTCGGCGTGCATCGCCTGTGGAAGCATTTTACGCTTGGCCAAACAGGATTACGGGTCGGACAGCATGCGTTGGATCTGGCCGGCGGCACCGGCGATTTAACGATAAAGTTAAGCCAGCAAGTGGGTGCTGCTGGAAGTGTGGTGTTGGCAGATATCAATATCGCCATGCTGGAGCAAGGTCGATCACGTCTGTTGGATCATGGCATCGCAGGCAATGTCGAGTATGTTCAGGCCAATGCCGAGCAATTACCGTTTGCTGATAATCAATTTGAATGCATTACCATGGCTTTCGGATTGCGCAATGTTACCGATAAAAGCCAGGCATTGGTTGAATGTTTACGCGTGTTGAAACCGGCCGGTCGATTGTTAGTGCTGGAATTTTCCAGGCCTGTGCTTAAACTCTTGTCAAAACTTTACGACTTATACTCGTTTAATTTAATTCCGAAGCTGGGCCAGTGGATAACCGGCGATCAGGACAGCTATCAGTATCTGGTTGAATCCATTCGCATGCACCCGGATCAGGAAACCTTATTGAATATGATGCAGGAACAGGGTTTTGCCGGTACGCAGTACCATAATTTAAGTGGCGGCATTGTGGCCTTGCATAGAGGATTTAAGGTATAGGTATGCTGCAGAAAATCAGTCATAGCATCAACGCGGTTCTGCGGCTGGATCAGGATGTACTGGCGGACTTGATTGTACTGCAAGGCAATACAGTTCGAATCGACATTAAAGGTCTGGAACTGAAAATTGATATTTGTATTATTGCTGACGGGATCGAACTCCTGTTGCCCGTTGATGACAGGCAACCCGAAATTGTAGTCAGCGGGCCACCGCTGGCATTACTGGATTTACTTGTGTCAAAAAACCAACTGCAGTCCACGCAATCCAGTGATGTTTATATGGCAGGTGATATGCAATTGGCGCGCAAACTGGAGCAGATTATTAAGAAACTGGATATCGATTGGGAAGAGTGGCTTGCGCAGAAAACGGGTGATGTGATGGCACATCAACTGGGAGATTTGAGCCGGCAGTTATGGGGTTGGTGCAAACGAGTCAATCAATCATTGCAGATTGCAACAGGCGAATATTTGCAGGAAGAATCCGGGCAATTGCCTACTCGGGTTGAAACAGAACACTTCAAGGATGAGGTGGATTCAATACACGATAGTGTTGAACGACTGGAAGCACGAATACTGGCGTTACAAGAATAAATCGAAAGAAGAAGGTTATGATTCGTCCAGCTGAAGCATTACGTCTCGTACATATAAATCGAATTTTATTCAGGCACGGATTGGATGAAGTGATTCTTGCTACACATCTGTTTCGTCCATTGCGATTTTTGTATTTTGTGGCTCCATGGCATTGGTTCAGACGCAAGCAGGGTCCACGTGCCGAGCGCATCCGTAAAGCGCTGGAAGATTTGGGACCCATATTTGTCAAGCTTGGCCAGATCATTTCAACGCGACGTGATTTGCTGCCGCAGGATATTGCCGATGAATTGGCGTTGTTGCAGGATCAGGTTGCACCCTTTCCAACCAAACAGGCGAGGAAAATTATCGAACAAAGTTTGGGTTGTTCAATAGCCGAAGTATTTACACAGTTTGACGAAAAACCGCTGGCATCGGCATCAGTAGCGCAGGTTTATGGAGCTACATTGCATGATGGCAGAAATGTAGTGGTTAAAGTAATTCGACCCAACATCATTAAAACGATTGAACGGGATACCGGTTTAATGCAGTTAATCGCCGACCTGGGCGAGCGTTACTCGGTCGAAGCCAGACGGTTGCGCCCGACACAACTTGTTTCCGATTTTAAACGCACTGTATTTGATGAACTGGATCTGGTTCGCGAAGCGGCCAATGCCAGTCAATTGCGTCGCAATTTTGAAAAATCTGAATTGTTACATGTGCCTGAAGTGTATTGGCAATGGACCAGTAAACAGGTCATGGTTATGGAAAGAATTTCAGGTGTACCTATTGACGATATCAGGCAGCTTGCGTCGCATAAAGTCAATATGCAGAAGCTGGCGGAGCGGGGTGTAGAGATATTTTTTAAACAGGTATTTGTCGACAATTTCTTTCACGCCGACATGCATCCCGGTAATATATTCGTGGACGTATTAAATCCGGAAAACCCGCGTTACATTGCTGTTGATTTTGGCATTGTCGGCACGCTGAGCGACGAAGATAAACGTTATCTGGCGAAAAACTTTCTGGCGTTTTTTAATCGCGATTATCGACGTGTTGCGCAATTGCATCTTGATTCCGGTTGGGTGCCGGCCCATGTCCATGTTGGCGATCTGGAAACGGCGATACGCACAGTATGTGAACCAAATTTCTCGAGACCATTAAAAGAAATATCATTTGGTCAGATACTGGTACGCTTATTTCAAACTGTACGTCGATTTGACTTTGTCATCCAGCCACAACTGGTTTTACTGCAAAAAACTTTACTCAACATTGAAGGGATTGGGCGACAGTTATACCCGGATCTTGATCTATGGAGCACCGCCAAACCTTTTATGGAAAAGGCCATGCGCGAAGAAGTATTGCTTGATACTCTGATCAGCAAATTACCGGGAGAGAAACCGGAGTGGTTACGCCGCTTGCCGGATTTGCCCGGATATATCGAGAAAATTGTCAGAGATGCCGCACAGGGTCGTTTGAGCGTGCGTTTGCAGGCACAGGAGTTACGGCAATTTCAAAAAGTTTTGAAGCAAGGTAATCGCCGTAATTTTTTCACCACCGTTGGTGCCGCTTTGTTGATCTGTGCGTCGGTTATTTACGGGCTGGATGGTTATCAACCAGATATTATTTATGGGGCACCTTTTCCGAGTTGGTTGCTTGGTGTCTCTGGAATAGGTTTGATATTTCTATCCTGGTTCAGAGATTAATGCTTTTTTAAAATCTAACAAAGAGGGTGCGCCGCTCGGCGCGGAGATTGAGTGGATATATCCGATTTACTCGATGAATTAAACACTGCGCAACGAGAGGCGGTTAGCGCACCGCCCGGCAATATATTGGTATTAGCCGGTGCTGGTAGCGGAAAAACCAGAGTGTTGGTACATCGTATCGCGTGGCTGGTTCGTGTTGAACAGGTTTCGCCTTACGGTGTCATGGCCGTTACCTTTACCAATAAAGCTGCGCAGGAAATGCGGCAGCGGACTGAAGCATTGCTTGGTATTCCGGCTGCCGGTATGTGGGTAGGGACATTTCATGGCATCAGTCATCGCCTGTTGCGTCAACATTGGCAGGAAGCAGGATTACCGCAGGCATTTCAGATCCTTGATGCGCAGGATCAACAACGCCTGATTAAGCGAGTGTTAAAAAGTCTTGAACTGGATGAATCACGGTGGCCGCCTAAACAGGCAGCCTGGTTTATTAACTCCCGCAAGGAAGAAGGCGTACGGCCAGGTAATATTCCGGATAGCGGTGATTTGACTACCCGTCAGCTGATTCGCGTTTACACAGTCTACGAAGAAATGTGTAATCGTATGGGGGTGATCGATTTTGCCGAGTTATTGCTGCGCACGCTGGAATTATTGCGTGATAACGAAGCATTACTGACTCACTATCAACAGCGATTCCGACATGTGCTGGTTGATGAATTTCAGGATACCAATAGTATTCAATACGCTTTGCTACGGCTGATCGCGGGCAAAAACGGTTTTGTATTCGCGGTTGGAGATGATGATCAGTCTATCTATGGTTGGCGTGGTGCGCGTATAGAAAATATTCAATACTTTTCCAAAGACTTACCCAATACGCAAATCATTCGCCTGGAACAAAACTATCGATCAACCGGCAATATATTGAAAGCAGCCAATTGTCTGATTAACAAAAATCAGGGGCGACTGGGTAAGGAGCTTTGGACGGATAGTGGCGATGGACAGCTGGTCGATTTGTACGCTGCTTATAATGAAATCGATGAAGCGCGATTTGTTGCAGAGCGTGTTCAGCAGTGGGTGGAAGGTGGCGGGAAACGCAGTGAAGTGGCGATATTATACCGTTCAAACGCACAGTCGCGCGTTTTCGAAGAAACCTTTATCGCCATGCAGATACCGTATCGTGTTTATGGTGGGCTACGGTTTTTTGAACGCGCCGAAATCAAGGATGCGTTGGCATATATAAGATTGTGCGTTAATCATGAAGACGATGCTTCGTTTGAACGCATTGTCAATCAACCACCGCGCGGTATTGGCGAGCGTACCCTGGATATGATTCGGGCAACTGCGCGCGATCAGGAACTATCGCAATGGCGAGCGGCCTTGCATTGTATGCAGACCGATTCACTGAGTAATCGCGCCATGGTTGCGGTACAGGTTTTCGTGCAACTTATCGAGCGCTTGTCGGAGCAAATTCAGGGACTGGCGTTGTTTGAGCAGGTTGATCATATTTTGCAGCTTAGTGGATTGCTTGAGCACCATACCACTGAGAAAGGTGAAAAAGCGCAGACGCGCAAAGAAAACCTGGAAGAGCTGGTCAGTGCGGCGCGGGCCTTTGAGTACGAAGTTGAAGAGAATGAAAATCTGACGCCGCTGGATGCATTTCTTGCCCATGCAGTACTGGAATCAGGTGAAACACAGGGCGACGCCTGGGAAGACTGCGTGCAAATGATGACTTTGCATTCGGCCAAGGGGCTGGAATTTCAACAGGTATATTTATGCGGTCTGGAAGAAGGTCTATTTCCGCATCAGATGTCCATGGAAGAACCCGGTCGGCTGGAGGAAGAGCGCAGGCTGTGTTACGTTGGCATTACGCGGGCGCGTCAACATCTGGTATTAAGCTTTGCCGAGAACAGGCGTCTGCACGGCCGTGAAAATTTTTGTGTGCCTTCGAGATTTATCGGTGAATTACCGGCCGGGCAAATACAGGAAATCCGGCCGCGCGCGATGGTAAGCCGACCGATAACCCATCATAGCAGACCGTCCAGGCTCGGTGGTTCAACAGAAGGTATTAATGTTGGTCAACGCGTAACACATCAAAAGTTTGGCGAAGGAATTGTTTTAAATTATGAAGGGCATGGCAGTCATGCGCGAGTGCAGGTCAATTTCGAAAAAGCCGGCAGTAAATGGCTGGTGTTGTCGTATGCGAATTTAACTGTTTTGTAAGAGTATTAACCACCGGGAAGAAGAAAATGAAGCGACGTGATTTTATCGGCAAGTTGGGTCTGGGCGCTGTTGCAGGTTCAGGATTGCTGGCAAGTTGCACAAAGCCAAAAACAGATTGCTCAAACTCGGAAGCAACTGCAAATATAGAAACTATTCATTGGAAAATGGTGACAACCTGGCCGAAAAATTTTCCTGGTCTGGGTACCGGCGCGGAATTTTTTGCCAAGACAATCAATGAATTGTCGGGCGGCAGGCTACAGATTACGGTTTACGGGGCTGGTGAGTTGGTACCTGCGTTTGAAATCTTTGATTTTGTATCCGGCGGTGGGGCACAACTGGGGCATGGTAGTGCTTACTACTGGAAAGGAAAAAGCGAAGCCTTTCAGTTTTTTTCCACCATCCCGTTTGGATTAACCGCGGATGAAATCAATGCCTGGATGTACCACGGCGGCGCACTGGAATTGTGGCGTGAGGCTTATGCCCCCTTCGGTTTGATACCCATGCCTTGCGGGAATACCACTGTGCAAATGGCCGGCTGGTTTAATCGCGAAATCAACAATATTGATGACCTCAAGGGACTCATAATGCGAATCCCGGGTCTTGGCGGAGAAGTATTGAAGCGCGCAGGTGGCACGCCGGTTAATTTGTCCGGTGGAGAATTATTTACCGCTTTACAGACCGGCTCGATTGATGCAACTGAATGGACGGGTCCCTATAATGATCTTGCTTTTGGATTATATAAGGCTGCCAAATATTACTATTATCCGGGCTGGCATGAACCGGGCACCATCCTCGAATGTTTTGTAAACAAAGAGGCGTATGAAAAGCTACCGGACGACTTGCGCGCGATAGTGTTCAATGCATCACGAGTTGCGAACCATAATATGCAGCTGGAATATATAGCGCGTAACAATCAGGCACTGAAAACACTGATTGATGATCACGGCGTAATTGTGCGCCGGTTACCGGATGATGTACTTAATGAATTAAGACGACTGGCTGACGAAGTGGTGGCGGAAATCGCCGGGAAGGATGCATTTTCGCGTCGCGTCTATGAGTCCTTCCTCGGCTTTAAAAAGCAGGTGATTGCCTGGCAGAATATTTCCGAGCGTGCGTTTTTAAACACGCGCCAGAGCAGTTAGTTGAGTCTGTATAGCTTAGAAGCTCAGACCTACGGTTAGGTAATAAGCTGAGCCACCATTATTAGGAAAGGAGGCGCCATCTGCCTTACCGTCGCCATATGAGTAACTATCTAGTTGTATTTCCCAGCGCAGGCCGGTACTAAAACCAATTCCAGCACCGACTACTGTTGCATCATGTTCAATGGTCCCTGAATCATACTCAAAATTCTGGTCAACATAGCCTGCGCGCCCAATAAAATAAATTGGCCCGGCAGTGCGTAGCGAAAAAATCAGACCTAAGCTATCGTAACTGTATTCAAGGTCACTAGGGAAAGCTTTTCCGTCGGCAACGGAGTTGGTGTATTCCAATTCAGCACCGATATCCGCCGCAACCAGATCCAGAAACTCATAACCGATGCCTAATGTTACGGCAGCAAATGGATCGTCGTTGTCGGTGTAATCAAAATCCGGATCGATCACCCCGGCTTTTGCGCCAATCAGTAATTCACCGGCGTTGACTGGCTGGACTAAAAAAGCACACAATATTAATGCGAGTGATGTAATTAAAGTTTTAGATTTCACGGCTGGACTCCTTTAGACGATATAGGTTTTATTATAGACAAACAATAGCAGTATCAGACCGTGATTCAGTTCGCATAGATGACTTTCGGCAACCAGGTAGCCAGAGACGGCCAATAGGCAAGTATGCATAGAGCAACGATCTGGATTGCAATGAACGGGGCCACGCCTTTGTATATCTGTAAAGTCGAGATACTGGCGGGTGCAACGCCGCGTAAATAAAACAGCGCAAAACCAAACGGTGGTGTTAAAAAAGAAGTTTGCAGATTTATCGCAAACATAATTCCCAGCCAGACCGGATTAATATCCATGGCTAATAGAATCGGGCCGACAATTGGCACAACGATAAAAGTAATTTCGATAAAGTCGAGTACAAACCCGAGGAAAAACAGTGTGAGCATAACCAGTAACATGGCACCGATTTTACCGCCCGGTAATTGTGTTAAAAATTCATGCACGGCGGTATCGCCGCCAAATCCTCGAAATACCAGTGAGAAAAAAGCAGCCCCGATCAGTATCATAAAAACCATACAGCTTATTTTAAGCGTGCCGCGCATCACTTCCTGCAGCAAAGTCAGATTAAATTGCTGGTAAAGGACTGCCAGCAACAGCGCGCCAATCGCGCCGACCGAAGCGGCTTCGGTGGGTGTCGCGAAACCGCCGATAATCGAGCCAAGCACGGCAATAATCAGTGTTAAGGGTGGTAAAACGGCTTTTATTATGCGTAGTAAAAACTGCTTGTTAAACCCACTGCGTTCTGCGACCGGAATGGCCGGCATCGCCGTCGGTTTGAATATTGCCAGCAAAATCAAATACAGAATGTAAAGAAATACCAGTATCAAACCCGGAATAATCGCGCCGACAAAAAGGTCGCCTACTGAAACTGTATCAGGCGAATAGTTCCCGCTGGATAGTTGTGCCTGCTGGTAGGCGGAAGACAGTACATCGCCGAGTAAAACCAGCACGATAGAAGGAGGAATAATCTGGCCTAAAGTGCCGGATGCGCAAATAGTACCGCAGGCCAGTGACGGGTCGTAACCACGTTGCAGCATCGCCGGTAACGATAACAAACCCATGGTGACAACGGTGGCACCAACAATACCGGTGCTGGCGGCCAGCAGCATGCCAACCACGGTTACAGAAATACCCAGTCCGCCTCGTAGCGGGCCAAACATCTGAGCCATGGTATCCAGCAGGGTTTCAGCGATTTTTGAACGTTCTAACATAATTCCCATGAACACAAACAACGGAACAGCGACCAATGTTTGGTTCATCATGATGCCGAACATACGATTGGGTAATGCCTGCAGAAATGCTGAGTCAAAACTACCGGTTAAAATACCGATAGCGGCAAAGATCAGGGATACGCCGGATAGAACAAATGCAACAGGATAGCCACTCAATAGCGCAGCAAAGACAACCAGCATTAATACGAAAGCAAGCCACTCCATCAGCGATGTTCTTCCGGGTGGGTGAGTATTACAAGGCCTTGTTTTAAACAGTCAGTGATTGCCTGTATGCCCAACAGCAATGCTGCTAAGGGGATAACGGTTTTTAATAAAAAGGCAAAAGGCAGTCCGCCCGTTTCCTGCGAAGACTCCAGTATGCGCCATGAATCTGCAACGTAATCGAGGCTGCCCAAAAAAATAAACCCGCAGGTGGGCAACAGAAACAGAATATTACCCGTTAAATCAATCCAGGCTTTTTTGCGAGAACTGAAACTGTTATAAAAAATATCTACACGTACGTGCGCACTATATTTAAACGCGTAAGCGGCGCCCAGCATAAACACCAATGCATGCATGTAATTAATGGTTTCCTGCATTGCTATCCAGCCAAGGTCAAAGGCATAGCGGAGCACCACCACCGCAAAAGTAACGATTACCATGGCCAGTGTTAACCATGCCAGTGCGCGACCGATCAGTTCGTTAATGCTTTCTAGTGGTCTGATAAGCCAGGCGTGCATGGTCAAATCCAGTTTTGTTGGTAATACGTTTGTTTGTTTATGCGTTCTTTAAGTATGTTTTTAAAAACGAGTGGATCATGGGTGTGCGTTAAATCACCGGGACGGGGAAAATGCAGATCAACCAGTCGAGATAACCAGAAGCGCAACGCACCGGCACGCAACATAGCCGGCCATAAAGCTTGTTCGGACGCGGTTAATACCCTTTGTGATGCATAAGCTTCCACCAGGGCTTGCATAAGATTTTTATTCAGTGATCCATCAGGATTACTGCACCAGTCATTCACGGTGATCGCTAAATCGTAAAGATAGTTTCCATCGCAGGCATAATAAAAATCGATGATACCGGTCAACCTTCCATCCGAGTAAAGTGCATTGTCCCGAAACAGATCGGCATGAATCACGCCACCCGGTAAATGGTCAGTGTTCAGGCGGGTTTGAAATTCAAGTTCGGTTTCCAGCATATGTCGGTCTTCAGTTGGTAACAGATGCTCAATGCGTGTGGCGGCATCCTGCGCCCATTCCAGTCCGCGCGGATTTTGTTTACGCAGGGGAAATTGTTGCCCTTCGATATGCAGTTTGGCCAGAATCCGTCCGATCTGGGCGCTTTGCTCCGGTTCGGGTTGCTGCATGCCTTTACCCGACAGGCGTTGTACCAGGGCAGCCGGTTTTCGCTTTAATTTAAGCAGGTAATGGCCGTTTTTGTCGGCGATGGGATGCGCACAGGGCAAATCATGCTCGGCCAAAAACGCCGTTAAGGCCAGGAAATAGGGTACCTCGTCAAAATCCAGTGATTCGAACACCGTCAGTACAAATTGCTGTGGACGGCCATCAAGCTGGGTGGTGACGAAATAGTTGGTATTCTCAATGCCTTCACTAATACCCTGGAAATCGACCAGTTCGCCGATTTCGTAGGCCAGTAAAAACGCTGACAATTCCTGATTGTTAAGACTGGTATAAACAGACATAAGTTATGATCTATTCAAGCCCGCAAAAGCGTTGTATGCAAAGGCGGCGACAGTTTACCATCGGCTCTGTTTGATACCTAGCCTATCTCATAATATCGTGTGGCAGTGACTCATAATCGGAACAGGATCTAAGATATGTCGAAAGCAGATACCCAAACACCTTTGGTGCTGGTAGATGGATCATCCTATCTCTATCGGGCTTTCCATATTCCAAATTTGCAGATACTGAAGAATGCCAAAGGAGAACCAACCGGCGCAATATATGGTGTCCTGAATATGCTGCGTCGTCTGCGCAGTGATTATCAGCCTGCAGAAATGGTTGTGGTGTTTGATGCCAAAGGCAAGACCTTTCGCCATGATCTATACCCAGCCTATAAAGCTAATCGGCCGCCCATGCCGGATGATCTTCGGCAACAGATTGAACCCTTGCATCAGGCTGTCCGGGCACTCGGTTATCCCTTGCTCAGCATCGAAGGTGTTGAAGCCGATGATGTTATTGGCTCGCTCGCCAGGCGTGCTGCGGACACAGGTCGTAAGGTGGTTATTTCGACCGGCGATAAAGATCTGGCGCAACTTGTTAACGCACAGATTCAATTGGTTAACACCATGAGTAATACGGTGTTGGATGAGCAAGGCGTAGTGGAAAAATTTGGTGTTAAACCGAATCAGATTATTGATTACCTGGCCCTGATGGGCGATAGCAGCGATAACATTCCAGGCGTTGAAAAGGTTGGGCCGAAAACCGCAGCCAAGTGGTTGCAGGAATATGGTACGCTGGATGAACTGCTGGCACATGCAGATGATATCGGGGGCAAGGTTGGTGAGAATCTACGAGCGGTTGTTACACAATTGCCCTTATCAAAACAACTCACAACGATTGATTGTAATGTTGAGCTTGATATTTCCATGGATGAATTGGCTATTCAGCCACCTCAAACCCGGCAATTAAGAGATATATTTAAACAACTGGAATTTCGTAGCTGGTTGGAAGAAATTGGCAGCGATGTTGCCGAGAAAAAAGCGGTGGCGGAAGTCAACTATGAAATCATTCTTGATCAAAAGCGGTTCGATCACTGGATTAAGTGCCTGCAGACCGCCGAGATTTTTGCGTTTGATACTGAAACGACCAGTCTTAATTATATGCAGGCTGAAATTGTCGGAATTTCATTCGCATTAAAAGAAGGTGAAGCAGCCTACGTGCCGTTTGCGCATCAATATGAAAATGCACCTCAGCAATTACCCAGAGATAAGGTATTGCAGACATTAAAACCGTTACTTGAATCCGGCCGGAGAATCATTGCGCAACATGCCAAGTATGATCGTAATGTATTACTGTCCTGTGGCATTCAACTCGAAGCTATTGCTCATGACACGATGCTGGAGTCCTATGTACTGGATTCAACCGCCAGTCGTCATGATATGGACTCACTGGCGAAGAAATATCTGGATGTCGATACCGTACATTTTGAAGATATTGCCGGTAAAGGCGTCAAACAATTGCGATTTGATCAAATCGATATCGAAACTGCGGGGCATTATGCGGCGGAAGATGCGGACATCACCTTTCGATTGCATCAGGTTTTGTGGCCTAAGTTGCAGCAAAGTCATGCACAGGCATCTGTTTATACTGATATCGAATTGCCGCTGATCAAAGTGTTATCGCGCATGGAGCGGAATGGAGTCAAAGTCGATGCTGATAAACTCAATCAATTAAGTCGTGATTTTGCGCAGCAAATGCAGCAGGTCGAGGTTGAGGCCTTTGCTCTGGCGGATGGAGAATTTAATCTTGCTTCGCCAAAACAAATACAGGAAATACTATTTGAGCGCCAGAATATACCGGTCATACGCAAAACACCGAAAGGCCAGCCGTCCACTGCAGAAGATGTTTTACAGGAGCTGGCGGAGAAAGGTTATGAATTACCGGCTGTTATTTTGCGTCATCGGATGCTCAGCAAACTCAAATCAACTTACACGGACAAATTACCTTTATTGATCGATCCCGGTACCGGCCGTGTGCATACATCCTATCATCAGGCCGTTACTGCAACTGGTAGATTATCTTCCGCCGATCCTAATCTGCAAAATATCCCGATTCGCAACGAAGAAGGACGCGAGATACGCAAGGCATTTGTCGCGGGAAAAAGCAACTGTCTGATCGCTGCAGACTATTCGCAAATTGAGTTACGCATTATGGCGCATCTGTCCGGCGATAAGGGTTTGTTAACCGCGTTTGAAAAGGGTGCCGATATTCACAGCGCCACCGCAGCAGAGGTATTTGGTCTTGCTCTGGAAGCGGTCACGGCAGAAGAACGGCGAGCCGCCAAGGCGATTAATTTCGGATTGATTTATGGGATGTCTGCTTTTGGTCTGGCCAATCAGCTTAATACCAGTCGCAAGCAAGCTCAGGCCTATATCGATTTATATTTTGATCGTTATCCGGGTGTTAAAAGGTACATGGACAAAACCCGGCAGCTTGCGCATGAGCAGGGCTATGTGGAAACGGTTTTCGGGCGTCGTCTGTATTTGCCTGAAATAAAGTCGCGTAATGCGCAGCGTCGACAATACGCCGAGCGCACCGCGATTAATGCACCTATGCAGGGCACCGCAGCGGATATTATCAAGCGTGCCATGATTGAATTAGATGGCTGGTTGCTGGCGGAACACCCCGCTGCACTGCTTATTATGCAAGTGCATGATGAGTTGGTACTTGAGGTGCCAAAAGATCAGGTGCAGATCATCGCCCAGGGTGTGAATAAACGTATGGTAGAGGCTGCTGAATTAACGGTTCCGCTCGAAGTTGTTATAGGTGTGGGTGATAACTGGGATCAAGCGCATTAGTTGAATGAACTCTGAAATTTGTTTTTTTAGAATTTATCCAGCGCATCAGTTTATATACTACGAAAAAATAGATATTTTCTTACACTGGATCGACTAATTTGCGCAATACGTGCGCGGCAGCAAAACGCGGACAAGAAAAAGCCCCGGTAAAAAGTAAAGGGGGGTTACCGGGGCTGAAAGACCCGGTATAAGGGGACCGGGTCGATATGTCCGCCCAGGGAGTTCGGCGGACTGGTGCCGGGCTAAAGCACCTGTCGAATATGACGGCAGGTCACAATAGAAGTTCAGAAAGATCTTTGGAAATTTCTCGAAGCCCTACGCATTCCCTGCGTCAACAATCGACTCGCGCATTATAGTCGAAAATCTGTGGTGATGTTCAAGTGGGGGAGATGTTTTTAGATATGTAGGAACCACTATAAACACGGCAATCACATATTTCTGCAATTTGAGTGATAATTTAATTGTATGTTGAACAGTAATCACTCGAATTGAAACCAGCTATCCAGCATCAGATGCGCATCATCAACGCCCGTGCCATCGTGTGCTGAGAACAATTGCAGCGTCGCTTCAATGCCATTATTTTCAAGCTCTGTTTTCGCCGCATTGAGTTGTTTAAGGCCTTGATTATTAGACAGCTTGTCGCACTTGGTTAACAAAATATGGACAGGCATCGCACTGGTAATCGCCAGATTAATTAAATACCAGTCCGGTTCCAACAATGGATGACGAATATCCATAATAAGCATCAGGGCTTGTAGTGACTGGCGGGTCTGAAGATATTGCGTCAGTGTCTTTTGCCATTGCTGCTTTATATGTGTCGCGACCCTGGCGTAACCGTAACCGGGCAAATCGACAATATTGCGCCGTTCATCGACTGCATAAAAATTGATAGCCTGTGTACGTCCGGGCGTACGACTGGTTTTAGCCAGTGATTTTTGCCCGCAAATGCAGTTAATAGCACTGGATTTGCCGGCATTTGAGCGTCCGGCGAATGCCACTTCAAGATCGGAATCGGCTGGTAACTGTCGCAACTGGTGAACGCTGAGCAGGTAGCGGCATTGTTGGTATCGGTTGGTCATGAGTTAAAAACGGATATGGCAAATTTGATAGTAAGCTGATTTTCACTTGTCGCAGCGCTGTTATACAATCCGCGCTTCGCATGTCTGCACGGCACGGGTAGTCGGCCGGTGCACTTTAGCAGATATATCGCAAGTTCTGAGAGGATTCTTCTGTGCTGAGATCGACCCTGACGGCAATTTTGCTAATTACCCTTTCAACGTTACTGGTGGCCGCAGATTTGCAGGGTGATCCGGCAACCGGTAAGGCTAAATCGGTCATTTGCGCGGGCTGTCACGGGATTGATGGCAATAGTGTTAATCCGGATTGGCCAAAAATAGCGGGCCAGAGCGAAGCTTACTTTATTGCCCAGTTGCAAGTCTTCAAACAAGGTCCGGCGGGCGCACGCCGTAACCCGAATTCAGCATTAATGTGGGGTATGGTGGCAGGCTTGAGTGAACAGGATATGGCTGATCTGGCGGCCTATTTCAAACAGCAAAAGATCAGTCAGGGCGTTGCCGACGACGCTTTAGCGAAGAAAGGCGAGGCACTCTATCGCGGGGGCAATATCGAATTGGCTGCGGCCGCCTGTATTGGCTGTCATGGGCCGTCCGGTAACGGTAATCCAGCAGCAGGTTTTCCTGCTTTGGCGGGCCAGCACGCGCAATATGTGTACAATCAGTTGCAGGCCTACCAACAGGGATTACGCAGCGGTGATATTAATGACTCGATGCGCGATATGGTTAAAAAAATGTCAGACGAAGATATGCGAGCCGTTGCAGAGTATATCCAGGGGCTGCATTAAGATGCTATCGGAACTGTTTATCTTTGGCGGTGAAACCTTACAGGCTTGCTTTAGTCTGACCGTTCAATTACTTACATTAAGGGGTAACTGATGACCCGGTTTGCACTCATTTTAATTCTTAGCGTGGTGTTGCCTTTTGCTGCGTGCGCGGAGGAATCGAGGTTTCAGGAAGGCAAGCAATATGTCCGTTTTGCTCAAGCCTTACCCGTCACTTCCAGCAAAATCGAAGTACTGGAGTTTTTCAGTTACGGTTGTCCACATTGTTATTCGTTTGAACCGTATTTTAAGAAGTGGGTGGAAAAAGTTTCGGCGAATGTTGAGGTCAAGCAAATTCCATCCGTTATGAGCCGCAGCGGTTTGATGCTTGCACAAGCGTTTTATGCTGCGCAGGAACTGGGAGTATTTGAAAGGGTGCATGCGGCTTTGTTTAAAGCCGTACAGGTAGAAAGAAGGCCGCTTAATACAGAAGAAAATTTGATGGTTCTGATTAAGGAATTGGGTATCGATGAAAAAGAATTTCTAACTGCAATGAAATCATTTCAAGTTGATACTAACGTGCGTTATGCCATGCAAATCATCCGGAAGTATAGAGTGACGGGTGTTCCGGCCGTTGCGGTTAACGGGCGGTATCTGACCGGTGGAGGTATGGCAGGAACGTTCGCTGAGTTAACCGATGTACTTGATTATTTAGTGGCCCAGGAGATGGCAGCAGGAGAAACAAAGAATACGGTCAGTGCGAAAAACAAAGCTGCCAGCATCAATTAAAACAAGTACAGAATTTAGAGTTTAGATAGCAAACCGTTATTGCGCCCGTAGCTCAGTTGGATAGAGTGTTGGCCTCCGAAGCCAAAGGTCGTGAGTTCGAATCTCGCCGGGCGCGCCAAATTACATAAAATCCACCTTGCGTGGATTTTATGTAATTTGCTGTATCGTCGAATTCGAACTCACGACGTATAGAATAGTTTAGTTCGACAAAATCGCCTGGAGCGATTTTGGACCGGTGCAACCGGGCCGCGACAGCGGCGAACCCCAGGGATGGGGTGAGCAATCTCGCCGGGCGCGCCAGATTACCTAATCCGTCCTGAAAGTGTTTAAAAAAATCAACAGGAGTAGTCGTGGAAACGACAGATAAACAGTTTATCCTTACTTTTCTCGAAGTCATCACTGCGCTGGTGTTTATTACGCTGGTTATTCTCGTTCTTGCCAATCAAATTGGCAGCAGCGTGGATGAAGGCAAGATCAGTCAGGCGTTAATCGAACGATCCAACGAGCGCATCAGGCCGGTTGGTCAGGTGAATTTAAAGAGTCAGGGGCTTACTGCTGCTGAGAAACCGGTCGCTGAAATCTCGGTTACAGAACCCGCCAAAGCAACTGTTGTGCTCGATCAAAACATCGGCGAAAAAATTTATGGTGAAAACTGTCAATCCTGTCACCAGTCTGGAATTGCCGGTGCGCCGGTCGTGGGCAATATTCAGGAATGGCAGCGTCGCTTGAGTGTTGGCGGGAAAGATAAACTGTACAGCTCGGCTTTGCGGGGTCTGGGAGCGATGCCTATCAAGGGAGGCAACCCGAGTTTAAGCGATGCAGAAGTCAAAGCGGCTGTTGATTTTATGATTCAATCCAGCCAGTAGTGGGGAGGCCGCGCGGGCGCTGAATTTGACTTTTTCTGGGCTCTGAATTCCGCTTGGTTGACATTCTCGCGGATATGCAAAGTCGCTCGTTATGGACTGCTCTTCCAGATGATCTCTGTATTTAATTTCATAAAAAACAACAAGTTATAGCACTTTATTTGAGCGTTTTGGGATTCAATCAGACGCTGGTATAGTAGCTTCGCCTGACCTAGTTAACCCTTGCAGGAGAGACTCCAGGATCCTTGTGATCCTCGGAGCGCCGACGGCGCAACCCGCCCGGAAACGCTCAGGCAAAAGGACTGCAGGGGTCTGTTCGGAACATCGAAATAACGGCCATTACTTCGTCCTCCGCACAAGGTCAGCTCTGGAGAGAGGCCATATGGCCCACCGAAGGGGATGAGCTGGCGGTGAACCATCGCCAGCTCTAATCTCTCAGGTCACCGGACAGAGGGGCGATGCATTGCCATGTATCGCCCCTTTTGTTTTGGAGATCCGACTTCATGTCTAAACAAACCCCACTTTATCAGCAGCATTTGCAGGCCGGCGGCCAGATGGTTGATTTTGCCGGTTGGCAAATGCCCATTCACTACGGTTCCCAGATTCAGGAGCATCAGGCAGTACGCAGCGCCGCCGGCCTTTTTGACGTATCGCATATGACGGTCATCGATATGGCCGGTCCGGAAGCGCAGGTTTGTCTCAGAACCCTCTTAGCAAACGATGTCACCCGCCTGCAACCGGGGGGCGCCCTCTACAGCTGCATGCTGAACCCAGAGGGCGGCGTGATTGATGATCTGATTGTCTACTGGCTGGGGGCGGATCAATACCGGCTGGTGGTCAATGCGGCCACTCATGACAAGGATCTGGCCTGGATCTCCAAGCAATCGCAGAAGTTTGCCCAGCAGCATCAGGAGCGAACTGATTTAGCCATGCTGGCGGTTCAGGGCCCGCTGGCGATCGATAAATCGATACCGCTGCTACCGAAAGAATTGCGTGACGCTGTCCAATCACAGCCGCGTTTTACAGCGGTTCAATCCGGAGACTGGTTCATTGGTCGAACCGGCTATACCGGCGAGGATGGCCTGGAAATTATTCTGCCTGCGACGGATGCTCAGAACCTCTGGAATGGCTTGTTACAGGCCGGTGTGGTACCGGCGGGACTGGGTGCCCGCGATACGTTGAGGCTTGAAGCGGGTATGAGTTTGTACGGGCAGGATATGGACGAGCAGGTCAGCCCGCTGGAATCAGGCCTCGGCTGGACCGTGGCCTGGGAACCTCAGGAGCGACAATTTATCGGCCGGCAGGCGCTCGAGCAGCAAAAATCAGACGGCGTAAAACGCAAAATGGTGGGCCTGCGGTTGCAGGGCGGGGGCGTATTACGCGCCGGGCAAAAAGTCATATCCGAGGCTGGCGAAGGCCTGGTAACCAGTGGCACGTTTTCCCCAACCCTGAAACAATCTATCGGTCTGGCGCGAGTGCCCAAAGAGATCGAAACGCGTTGCGAAATTGAGATACGAGGCAAAAGGGTGGCTGCTGAAGTCGTTAAATACCCGTTTGTCCGCAATGGTAAAGCATGTTGATTAACCCTGGAGTAGAACAAGATGACAATGATTCCGGATGATTTGAGATATACCAAAGATCATGAGTGGGTACGTGAAGAGGGCGACGGCGAATATACCGTGGGCATAACCGATCACGCGCAGTCAGCGCTGGGTGATCTGGTTTTTGTTGAGTTGCCGGAAGTGGGTGCCGAAGTCGAAGCGGGCGTTGCCTGTTGTGTGGTTGAATCAGTCAAAGCGGCTTCCGATGTTTACAGCCCCTTAAGTGGCGAGGTGACTGAAATCAATGACGCGCTGGTTGAGTCGCCCGAGTTGGGGAATTCTGATCCCTATACCGAAGGCTGGTTATTCCGCTTGCGTTCGGACGATACTGAAGCGCTGGATGCATTGCTGGATTTCGATGAGTATGTTGATCTACTGGCGGCAGAAGAAGACTGATTGATTTCTGTAGCAAACAAAAAAACCGTTATTCAAATTTGTTCATAAGGCGCGCTCGCGAATGCCCTATATTCCGCATACCGAAGAAGAAATAAGCAGCATGCTGTCTGCGATCGGCATCAAACAACTGGACCAGTTGTTTGATGAGATTCCGAAAAAGCTGCGTATAAAAACGATTGATGCTATTCCGGAAGCGGTCAGCGAAATGGCCTTGCGGCGAACGATGCAGGTGCGGGCCAACCAGGACGGTTCGCCGCTTTGTTTTATCGGTGCCGGTGCCTACGAACACCATATTCCTTCTGCAGTCTGGCAGATTGCATCGCGCGGTGAATTTTACAGCGCCTATACACCCTATCAGGCAGAAGCCAGTCAGGGGACTTTGCAGCTGATTTACGAATATCAAACCATGATGGCGGGTTTGATGGCGATGGATATTTCCAACGCGTCTCTTTATGACGGTGCTTCAGCGCTGGCGGAAGCGGTCTTAATGGCGATTCGGGCCAATCGAAAATGCAAAACCAGGCGCGTGCTTGTGGCGGGGACCGTTAACCCTGTTTATAGAGCCTGCATCAATGCGATTGTAAAAAATCAGCAGATTGAACTCATCGAGTTGCCGTATTGCACAGAAGCCGGTAACAGTCTGGCCGGCAGCCTTAAACAACATGAGAGCCAGGAATTTGCAGCCTTAGTAATTCAGCAACCGAATTTTTTTGGTTGCCTTGAAAATGTTGATGAGTTGACGGATTGGGCTCATCAACAAAATGCACTAATGATTGCTGCAGTTAATCCATTATTAATGGCCGCATTAAAGCCGCCGGGCGAATGGGGTCAGAACGGTGCTGATATTGCCTGTGGTGACGGCCAGCCTCTGGGTGCGCCGCTTTCCTGCGGCGGACCCTATTATGGTTTTATGTGCTGTAAAAATGAGATTGTGCGGCAGATGCCCGGACGCATCGTTGGGCGCACGCAGGATATCAACGGCCACGAAGGTTTTGTGCTGACATTGCAGGCGCGTGAGCAGCATATTCGGCGCTCAAAAGCGACTTCCAATATCTGTACCAACCAGGGTTTGGTGGTGACCGCCTCAGCTATCTATATGGCGATTATGGGGCCGGAAGGTTTGCGCCGCATCGCTGCACAATGTTATGCCAATCGAAATGCATTGATTCAGGCCGTTGGTTCTTTAAAGGGTGTTGAAGTGGTTTTTACCTCGCCCGGTTTTCATGAATGCGTGCTGCGTTTAAACAAACCGGTGGAAGATGTCATGGCGGTGTTTTACGCGCAAGGCATTCTGCCCGGCTATAACCTGAAAAAAGACTATCCGGAATTAGGTGAAGCGCTTTTAGTTTGTGTTACCGAAACCAAAACCGATGACGATATCGAATTATATAAAAACACTTTGCAGCAAGCGCTGGCTTGATAACAACGGAATCAATTATGCTGATTTTTAATTATTCAAAAGCGGGCCGTAAGACCGGTTCGCAAAGTCCGAATGTGTCAGCGGACACTTTGCTCAAGTCGTTGCCGGCAAACAGTCTTCGCAAATCAAAACTGCTGTTACCCGAAGTGTCGGAGCTGGAGGTTGTCAGACATTACACCTCCTTATCTAAAAAGAATTTTTCAATCGACACCCATTTTTATCCGTTGGGTTCCTGCACCATGAAATACAACCCGCGCATCTGTAATGAGCTGGCCATGTTGCCGGGGTTTTTAAACCATCACCCTTATGCGCCGCTTCAATTCAGCCAGGGTTTATTGCAAAGCCTGTATGAATTGCAGGAAATGTTGAAAGAAGTTTCTGGCATGCAGGGCATTTCGCTGACACCGATGGCCGGTGCGCAGGGTGAGTTTGCCGGTGTAGCAATGATCCAGGCTTATCATGCGGCGCGCGGCGATACGCAACGCAAGGTGATTCTGGTACCGGATGCAGCACACGGTACCAATCCGGCAACCGCCATGATGTGCGGTTATCAGGTGAAAGAAATTCCCACCGCCGAAGACGGTGATGTCGATATTCAAGCGCTGCAAGCCGCTTTGGGTCCGGATATCGCGGGCATCATGTTGACTAATCCTTCAACCCTGGGTGTCTTCGAACGACATATTCATGAGATTGCCGATCTGGTACATCAGGCGGGTGGTTTGCTGTATTACGACGGCGCCAATATGAATGCCATTCTGGGTAAAGTCCGGCCGGGTGATATGGGCTTCGATGTGATTCATATGAATTTGCATAAAACTTTTTCCACTCCGCATGGTGGCGGTGGACCGGGCGCCGGTGCGGTCGGTGTCGGTGAGCGGTTACTGCCCTATCTGCCCGTGCCGGTGATTGGATGTAATACCGATAACCAGTATTACTGGATGACAGAGCAGGAGATACCGAGCAGTATCGGCCGCTTGTCGGGTTTTATGGGCAATGTCGGAGTACTGATCCGTGCGTATATCTATATGCGTCTTTTGGGTCGTGCCGGTATGCCACGCATCGCTGAATTTGCCAGCCTGAACGCAAACTATTTACAGGCGAAATTAAAACAGCTTGGGTTTGATATGGCCTATCCAAAACGTCGGGCCGGTCATGAATTTGTCCTGACGTTGAAACGCCAGGCTAAGACCTGCGGCGTGAATGCCATGGCCTTTGCCAAGCGCTTACTGGACAAGGGCTTTCATGCGCCGACCACTTATTTTCCGTTGTTGGTCCCGGAATGCCTGTTGATTGAACCGACCGAAACTGAAAGTAAAGGCGAACTGGATCGTTTTCTCGAAGCCATGGCCGAGATTCTGCACGAAGCCGAAACCAATGCAGAGTTGGTGCTGGGTGCGCCTTATAGTATGCCGGTACAACGACTGGACGATGTGCGCGCCGCCAAAGAACTGGATCTGGTCTGGAAAGCAGACTAAAGCGGGTCGCGGCTGGTTCTTGTTGTTGTCAGCCGGTATGATGCGGGTTGCTGTGTGAGAATGTGTATGCCTTAAGTACGGCTGATTATTTGGGAGCGCCTGAAGCGATAAACGGATACTAACAATGCAAGCGCCTGCGCCACTATTAAACGAACAATCCATCGCGAGCTCTGTCCTGGCGGAGCAAATCAAGATGTTGATGGCGCAAATACCAACCAGCGCCGTGATGAGTTTTCTGTTGGCCAGTTTTGTTGCGCTGGTGTTTGGGGATCTGGTTGAAGGTAACTCGGTTCTGATCTGGTGGTGCGTATTAAGCGTCCTGTTTCTTGCTCAATATATTTTACATATCAATTTTAATCGCCAACATTCGCAAGCGATCAATTACCAGCATTGGTTCTATGCCATCCTGGTCAGTGCCGCAGCGCTGGGTTTGGGTTGGAGTACCGGCTTGACCATTATGTTGAATGGTGTGCCGGAGCAATATCATATATTCCTGATAATTCTTTTAATCTCTCTTGCATCAGCCGGTATTACCCTCGCGATACGCACAGTCGTATATTGTGTTTTTCAACTAGGTGTCTTATTACCGACTATTGCCTGGTTGTTGCTGCAGAAGCAAACCATTAATGTCGTTCTCGGTGTGTTTCTGATTATTTTTATGGTGGCAATGTGGTTATTCGCCCACCAGGTCAGCCGCGCATTGTTTAATTCATTTCGATTGCAGCTTGAAAATCAGTCACTGGCCAATTCATTAAAACAAAGCAATGCGCGTCTGCATGTACTGAATGAAGAACTAACGCAATTATCAGCCACCGACAGTCTGACTCAGGTTGCTAACAGGCGCTATTTCGATAACCGATTTGTTTCCGAGTTTTCGCGTGCCAGTCGCGAAAACTCCGCTTTATCCATGATCATGATCGACGTTGATTTTTTTAAGAACTACAACGATGAATTGGGTCATGTTGCGGGTGACGAGTGCCTGCAAAAACTGGCAATAGCCATTCGTGATTCATTAAAACGACCTACCGATCTGGTTGCGCGCTATGGCGGCGAAGAATTTATCGTTCTATTGCCGAGCACGACCGTTGAAGGCGCGATGAGTCTTGCTGAAGAAATACGTATCGAAATAATTAAAATGAAACTGATTCATCCCACTTCTGCAGTCAGTTCTTATGTCACAGTCAGTCTGGGCGTGACCGGCACTTATCCCGGCAAGGACGTCACCAAAGAAATGTTACTGAAAAAAGCCGATGAAGCGTTGTATAACGCCAAAGCTGCCGGGCGTAATAATGTTAAATGTGAGCCGCTGGGGGCGGATAAAACCTGATTCTTAAATTCCGATGAATTCTTTTAGTTTCTCTCCATTTCCAGCAATCGTTTTTGGAGCCGGTAAACTTTCCGAATTGCCCGGAATTGTCAGCGGCTTTGGTAAAAATATTCTTATCGTTACAGGACGCGATTCTTTTGATCGCACTCATAAGGCTGCGACATTCTATGACGATCTTCATAAATCTAAAATTACCTATTCTGTGTGCAGAATACCTGAAGAGCCTTCTCCGGACATCGTGGATACGGCCGTGGATATTTATGGCGATAAAGGCTTAAACGCGGTTGTTTCAATTGGTGGGGGCAGTGTCATTGATGCGGGAAAAGCAATTTCAGCAATGCTCACGATAAAGGATTCTGTCTTTCACTATTTGGAGGGTGTGGGTGAAAAAATTCACCCTGGTAATAAGATACCTTTCATTGCCATTCCTACAACGTCCGGCACCGGAAGTGAAGCTACAAAAAATGCAGTCATTTCAAAAGTAGGCATGGGTGGATTTAAAAAGTCGTTGCGTCACGATAATTTCATTCCCGACCTCGCCGTAATCGATCCTGAGCTTATGCTGGACTGTCCACGCGGAATTACAGCAGCAAGCGGAATGGATGCCTTTTCTCAGCTGTTGGAATCGTATTTGTCTATTAAGGCAAATTTGCTGACTGATGCACTGGCCTTTGAAGGAATCGTCAACATTAAGAAATACCTGATGAAGGTTTGTGAGGAGAGTAATAATATCGAGGCTCGCTCGGGCATGGCTTTTGCCGCCTTTCTTTCGGGAGTAACACTTGCCAATGCCGGCCTTGGACTTGTACATGGTTATGCATCACCGCTTGGAGGGTTTTTTCATATTCCACATGGAGTGGTGTGTGGCACATTGATGCCTGTTGTAAACAAACTGACAATCGAAAAATTATTGAAAGAGAATACAAATCCTGTGGCTGTTGATAAATACAGGAAATTAGGAATATTGTTTTCCGGTCAAGAGAATAGAAACACAGAGTATTACCTGCACTACTTTGCCGATCAGCTTCAAAGATTTGTTATTGAACTGGAAATACCCACGCTTGGCCAGTATGGTGTTCAATCGACCGATGTTGAGAAGATAGCGAAAGCGACTAATGAAAAAGAACATCCAGTTTCATTTACTCTGGAAGAAAAAATCCAGATTCTTGACGAAAGACTGTAAGGCAATTTAATTCTTTACCTGACTATAAGTTCAGGGTTCAAACTCGCTTCTGAGTTAGACAGGAGGCTCAAATGCTGACGGTTTCAAATCTTGCCAAGCGGTTCCGGGTTTCGCGGGCGACGATACTTTACTACGAAAGACAGGGGTTGTTGCAGCCGGCCTGCCGGTCGAATAACGGATATCGCTGGTACGGAGACAGCGAAGTCGAACGATTTGAAAATATTATGGCGTATCGTTCTTTTGGTGTGCCGGTCGCTGATATCCCATCGTTGATCGAGCAAAATAAAGGGGATTCTCATGAAGAGATTCTGCGCAGGCAGTTCTCCAGCCTGGAGCGCGAAATACAGAAACTGCGCCGTCAACAAAGAGCCATCGTTAATTTTCTGGAACACCCTGAATTACTGGAGGAAAAGATGGTAACAAAAGAACGTTGGATCGAGATCATGCGGGCCGCCGGCATGGAAGACGACGATATGCGTAACTGGCACAGGCAATTTGAAAAACTGGAACCCGAAGCGCATCAGGAATTTCTGCAGTCTTTAAATATCGATGCAGCTGAGATCAAAAAAATTCGAGAATACGCGAGATCATGATGCATTGATTTTTTATTGATGTCAGGCCTGCTTCTCATGGAGCAGGTCTGGCTACATCAAATGCGTAACCAAAATTCGAATACCAATAATAATCAGAATGCATCCACCAAAAATTTCCATACGCTTGCCGATTAGCGCGCCTATCTTTCGTCCAATCAGTATTGAAATAAAGGAAAGTGAGGCAGTAATAATGCCGATAATGACGCTTGGATACCAGATATTCACTTCCAGCATTGCCAGACTCAGGCCGATGGCCAGGGCATCAATACTGGTCGCCAGGCTCAACAGGATTAAGGTAAATCCACGCGAGGGATCTCTGGCATAACCTTCTATATCCGGGTTCCACCCGGATCGAATCATCCGCCCGCCAACATAAGTCAAAAGTCCAAAAGCAATCCAGTGGTCATATGCTGAAAAGTATTGCACAAAGCTTATGCCCAGCAACCAACCCAGAACGGGCATTAAGAACTGAAACAAACCAAAATGAAAAGCCAGACGAAACGATGAGCGTGAATCTTGCGCAAATCCCGATGCGGCGGCCACCAAAGATACTGCAGAGGCATCCATAGCCAAACCGATGGCAATAATGATTATTTCAATTAAATTCATTTGTTGAGGTAATTACGATAATCCGGCCAACACCTTACTCGCGGTGGAAATTGTTTTTTCTATGTCGTCCTCGGTGTGCGAAGAGGAAACAAATCCTGCTTCGTACGCAGAGGGAGCAAGATACACACCCTGCTTGAGCATGCCGTGGAAAAAGTGTTTGAATCGTTCAGAATTGCACTGACTGACATCATTAAAATTATTCACAGTATTTTGATCAGTAAAAAACAAACCAAACATACCGCCCACAGCATTGTAAGCAAGAGGAATATTCTGTTTGTCTGCAACTGTTTTGATGTCCTGAAGCAGATGCTCTGTTTTATCTTTTAATTTTTCATAAAAACCTGGTGTGCTGATGAGTTCGAGTGTTTTTAAACCGGCACTCATCGCTACCGGATTACCGGATAAGGTACCGGCCTGATAAACCGGACCGAGTGGTGCGAGTTGTTGCATGATATCTTTGCGACCACCAAAGGCTCCAACCGGCATACCACCGCCAATCACTTTACCCAGTGTCGTCAGATCCGGTTTTACATCGAAAAGATTTTGTGCGCCGCCTAATGAAACGCGAAAGCCGGTCATCACTTCATCGAAAACCAGCAGGCTGTTGTATTGATTACAAATCGCTCTCAGTCCCGGCAGAAAATCAGGCAACGGTGGAATGCAGTTCATATTGCCGGCAACCGGTTCAACAATGATAGCAGCAATCTCAGCGCCGCACTGTTTGAATAAACTGTTAACGGCACCCAGGTCGTTATAAGGCACTGTTAAGGTATCAGCGGCCAGCGATTTTGGAACGCCGGGCGAGGTTGGAATACCCAGCGTCAGTGCACCGGACCCCGCTTTTATTAAAAACGAATCACCATGTCCATGGTAACAACCTTCAAATTTTAAAATTTTATCCCGCCCGGTATAAGCGCGCGCCAGTCGGATAGCACTCATGGTGGCTTCCGTTCCGGAACTGACCATGCGAACCAGTTCAATAGACGGCATCAGCTGACAGATTTTTTTTGCCAGCTCGGTTTCAATTTCAGTGGGCGCACCAAAACTCAAACCGTTTTCAATCGCCTGTTTAACCGCTGCAATGACTTCAGGATGTGCATGACCCAGAATCATCGGCCCCCATGAACCGACATAATCAATATACTGTTTGTTGTCGGCGTCATAAATATAAGCGCCTGCGGCACGCTGAATAAACAAGGGATTACCACCAACACCTTTAAATGCGCGGACCGGTGAATTGACACCGCCGGGGATAAACTGTTGAGCTTGTGCAAACAAATTATCTGAAGTGTTCATATTAAGAAACTAAGTTACGATTCTGAATTAGATTAACCAGTCGTCTTGTCCGGCTTTCAATTTCCGCTGTAGCAAAAACTTCACTGATAACCGCCAGCATATCCGCGCCGGCTTCAATAACGGTGTGGGCATTATTAACGGTTATGCCGCCGATGGCGCAAATTGGCAGCGACACAGTTTGCCTGGCTTTGTTTATCAGTTCCAGCGGCGCATGTACAGCACTGGGTTTGGTTGGTGAGGAAAACACGCTGCCGAAAGCAACATAGTCAGCACCGGATTTTTCTGCCTCATGCGCCAGATCCAGCCGGTTATAACAGGAAGCACCGATTATCGATTTCTCTCCCAGTAGTCTGCGAGCGGCGTTAATCGATGAGTCATCACGGCCAAGATGAACACCATCGGCAGCAACCGTTTTTGCCAACTGCACATCGTCGTTAATAATCAGCAGTGCATTAAACTCTCGGCAGAGTTTGAGTAAAGCGTTCGCTTCCAGTTTTCTCTGCGCGGCATTATTTGATTTATCGCGATACTGAATCAGTCTGCAACCACCTTGCAGGCAGGCGCCGACCGCAGAGAGCAAATTTTCTCCAAGCAGTGCCGTATCAACGATGGCATACAGGCCTCGCAATGGCGAATCAGGAGTTTTGATTGCCTTCATTTTCCTGCAGTGACTGTTCGGCCCAGAACAGGCGATTGGGGTGTCGCTGGCCCATGCCCAGACGATAACCATTCTGCAATGCGTGCCAGGTGTAATCCTGAGCCTGCGCAACGGCTTCATTCATATCCAGCCCCTGCGCCAATAATCCGGCAATGGCGGAGGAAAGGGTGCAGCCGGAACCATGATAGGTATGTTCCAGCCGGGGCCAGTTAAATTGTTCATGCTCACCGTCGCTCGAGTACAGGCGATTGATGACTTCGGAAGTGTTTTCGTGGGTGCCGGTCAGCAATACCCACTTACAACCCATCTCCAACAGGGAAGGAATCGCAGACTGAGCGTTATCGGAACCTGGCACCAGCAAACGAGCTTCCTCGCTATTGGGCGTCAGTATGGTGGTGTATGGGAACAGAAGATCCTTCATGGCTTCAACCGCCCCTTCATCGCAGAGCAGGTTACCGCCACCGGCGCTGATAATCGGATCCAGTACCACCGGAATATCTGCGTAATCAACCAGTAATTCATGTACGGCTTCGACGTTTTCTTCACTGCTTAATAATCCGATCTTAATAACATCAACCGGCAGGTCTTCCAGCACCGTACGCGCTTGTTGGATCAACAAATCCGGGTGTACAGTTTCAACTGCCAGCACATCACAAGTGTCCTGCACAGTGATACAACTGAGAACCGGCAAGGCATGGCAGCCCTGACTGATAATGGCTTCCACATCAGCGGACAGGCCGGCGCCTCCGGTTGGATCATTACCGGCGATTGTCAATACAATAGGGAGTGTGTAGGGTTCCATTTATTTACCATGCCACGTCGAACGGGCTGTGATGGTGGTGTGTCCGGAATCACGAAGATTTGATTGTTCGGGTTGTTGGCGATTATACAAGTGAGGAACAGCTTATGAAGCGATATATGTGTGTTGTCTGCGGTTTTATTTCGGCCTCTTGTTAATGCAAATGCTGCAGAGCGCTCTGCAATCTGATGATATCGCCCCGTACGCGTTCGGATTCTTCGGTTTCGGGTTCGAGTTTCAGGTAGCGTCGAAAATCAGCCAGTGCCAGCGAATAACAATCCATCGCCTGATAAATTGATCCGCGCAATCGATATTCCCGCGCATTTTCTGGCATCAGCGACAGGATTTTATTGGAGGCGTTCAGTGCTTTTTCGTGCGTCGCGTTCTGCATATAGATACCACGCAAATTGCGTAACACTCTTTCCAGGATGGATTTATTGCTGGCCGGCGCCAGCAGTTCTTCCAGCGTTTCGTACGGATCATGATCCGCTAAACGCGACAACCTGAATTCCAGTTCGTCCTCACTAAGCGAGACACCGCCAAAAAACGGGTCCAGTATTATTGAACCCTGGCCTACATTAAAACGCACCAGAAAATGTCCGGGGAAACAAACCCCTTCGAGATCCAGGCCAAGTCGACGGCCGGTTTCCAGGTAGATGATACTGAGCGAAATAGGAATTCCGCTGCGACGATCGATAACATCGTTTAGCAGGCTGTTCCTGGGATCATAATAATTATCCATGTTGCCGCTAAAACCCTGTTCATCGAACAGGTAGTCATTCAATGTCGAGATAATCGTTTCAGCGTCGCTGTCCTGTTCGAGACGGGCAGCAACATCAATTGCAAACTGATCAATTTTTTCAAGGTAATTGGTGACACTCAGTTCCGGGTATTCATCCCGGGCGATAATTAACGCGGCCTCTGCCAGATCGATTTCGCTGTCGTCCAGCGCCAGCAGCAAATCAAATTCATCCTTCATAGATGCGAATCATAATGTATAAGGCTGTGTTTATGCCAATAGTAGAGTTACCGGTCGGTTTACACAAATTCCAAACGTGAGGATACCTATGCCACACCGCATGAAAAGTGGGGTAGATTTATTTACGTGGAATGACAATCCAACGATAATTTTGCGCAAGTAGTTGTCTGGCGCAGCTGCAGGGTTGCTTTGTCACTTCGGCGTCACCCTGATGTAACATTCCTGTCATATTACACTGCGAGAATTCCGGCGGATTTGGTAGACCTATTATTTCTCATCTGGGGTGTAGCACACTATGAAACAAAAACTTTCAAAATTTGGACTTTTATTATCAATTATCGCGCTGTTTTTACCCGCAGCAGCGCAAGCCGAAAACACAGTTTACGGTAAATTGCAGGTAGCGCTTGAGCATATCGACGATGAAACGGATGCCAGCGACTATTGGGACGTTGTAAGCCATGATTCGCGTTTTGGAGTTAAAGGCAGTATGGACACTGATACGGAATCGCTGAAGGTGATCTACCAGATGGAGTGGGCAATTGATGTTACCGATGAAGCCAATTCCTCGGATGACCATATCAAGGCGCGTAATCAATTTGTCGGTCTAGAGGGTGAATTTGGTCAGGTAATAGTCGGTCGTAACGATACCCCCTTTAAAGCGTCACAGGGCAAGCTGGATTTATTCAACGATTATTTTGATATGAAATTGTTGATGGCCGGTGGCGAAAATCGCGAAAGCAATATTATCCAATATGCGAGCCCTGAAATTGCCGACGCAGTAACCGTTACAATTATGGCGCAGCCGGGAGAAGATCCCACTAGTGAAGACGAAAATGGCGTTGCCGATGCGACTTCAGCCTCAATCGCCTATGATTCCGATTCTTTGTATGTAGCATTGGCACTTGATGATGGCATGGATGGCCAGGATGTCAAAGGCACCCGTCTTTCCGCGACCTGGAAAATCGGCGATTTTGGTCTTGGTGCGATGTTGCAGTCAACCGACTGGAATACGACCGATGATGAAGAAGTCGCATTGATCAGCGCTTACTACAAAATCGACAAACTGAAACTCAAAGCCCAATTTGGACATACTGATAACTATCGAGGTATCGCAACCAATTTTGCCGGCGACGAAAATACCGCAGATTACAGCGCCATTGGCTTTGACTACAGTCTGAGCAAGAAAACCACACTGGGTGCCTATTTGGGTAATCTTGAAGGCGGTGACAACCTGTTTGTTGATCCCCTGATCGGCGGTCCATATTCAAAGGACGTGTTGGGTATTATCCTGATTCATAGTTTCTAAAAAATGATAAAGCTCTGGTAGCTCTGTTCAGGATCTATCGGAGTACACCGGCGCCCCCTCCGGTGTTTTTATAAAGAGACCGCTGGCTCAGCCAGGGGTCTCTTTGTTTTATGATCGAACCCAAAAACGATAACGATTTGATTGGGTTGTTGCATTGTCACTTGCTCGTCGTGATAATGGGTTTGTGAATAAAAAAACGATGAAACAAAAGTGTGGGATAAATTGGTTTGCACTGATTGCCTTAACCTGTATTTTACCCGCCGTAGCGAGTGCTGATACTGATGTCTATGGTAAATTACTTTTGGCAACCGAGCGCGTTGACGACGAAACCGATGCCAATAGTTACTGGGATGTAAGAAGCTATGCTTCCCGCTTTGGTATAAAAGGGGAGTCAGCCACCGATAACGATGCGCTTAAAGTTATTTATCAGCTTGAATGGCAGATTGATGTTGCGGATGAATTCGAATCGTCAAGCAATCACGTCACGAGTCGTGATCAATTCCTTGGTCTTGAGGGTAATTTTGGACAACTAATTGTTGGTCGCAGTGACACGCCGTTTAAATCATCGCAAGGCGCGCTTGATTTATTTAATATTTATTTTGATCTTAAGTTGTTGATGGCCGGTGGTGAAAGTCGCCAAAATAATATTCTTCAGTATTCAAGTCCAAAATTAGCAAACAACACTGTTGCAAAGGTAATGCTGCGACCCGGTGAAGAGCCCGATGGAGAAAACAATGGCATCGCCGATGGGATTTCATCTTCTGTTACCTATGATTCTGATGACCTGCATTTAAGTCTGGCTTACGATTCCGGTATCGATGGCGAAGGCGTAAAGGCTGTTCGTGCCACCGCTATCCGGGAAATGGGAAATTTTTGGGTAGGTGGTTTGCTGCAGACTACCGACTGGAATACAGGCGATAATGAAAACGTTGTGCTGCTTAATACCTGCTATCAGATAAATGAAATCCGCTATAAGGCACAAGCGGGGCATACCGATAACTATCATGGTGTGGCAGAAAATTTTGCCGGGCAAGATAATACCGCAGATTATATTGCGCTTGGCGTGGACTACAGCCTGAGCAAGAAAACCACGCTGGGGGCTTACTTAGGTCACCTTGAAGGCGGCGACGATCTGCAAGTTGATCCCGTTATTGGTGGTCCTTATTCGCATGATGTTATTGGCGTTATCCTGATTCATTCTTTTTAGTTTTTCACAGTTATATATTTTGAGAGTTTGCCGGAACCAGGCACTCGCGCAGTTTGTTGGCGCAGGCGCTCCAGCTGCATTGTTCGGCGTGTTTGCGGCATTTATTGCGATCAAGGCTGAGAGCGGCCAGCGCGGCTTTTTTTAAATCTTCGTTCAGGTAACCGGTTACGCCCGGATTAACCACATCAATCGGGCCGGTGACCGGATAAGCGGCCGTCGGCGTGCCGCAAGCCATGGCTTCCAGCATCACCAATCCAAAGGTATCGGTACGGGAGGGGAAAACAAATACATCGGCATTGGCAAAATAGCTCGCCAACTCGGCACCGTATTTGTAGCCAACAAATTCGACCTGTGGGTATTTATTTTCCAGTTCTACCCGGCTCGGACCATCGCCGACAATAACTTTGCGACCGGGCAAGTCGAGCATCAGAAAATCCTCAACATTTTTTTCAACCGCGATACGGCCGGCGTAGAGAAACACCGGTTCGTTTTTAATGCCGGGCATTTTGCCATTAGGTTTAAACAGCTCAGTATCGACACCGCGACCCCAGACTGTCATATTTTCAAATCCGTATTGTTGCAAATCTGTTTTCATACTTCGTGTTGTAACCATAATGCGACTACTGGGGCGGTGAAACCAGTGCATAAATTTATAACCGGCTTTGATAGAGATAAACGGATAACGTTTATTAATGTATTCGGGGAAGCGGGTATGAAACGAGGTGGTAAAGCGAAAGTTTTTTCTTTTTAAATAATGTCTGGCCGCCAGTCCCAGCGGACCTTCCACTGCAACATGAATAAAGTCAGCGGCGCTGTTTTTAATATGCCTGCCGATTGACCACAGGTTTAATGACAGTGGTATTTCGTTATAACCCGGTAAGGGAATATTTCTGAAACAACCGGGGTGCAGCAGCTGCACTTCCAGTCCGGTTTTTTGCAGTTCATGAATAACATTTTTGTAAGTTGTCACCACGCCGTTGGTTTGTGGTTCCCAGGCGTCGGTAATCAGCAGCAGCTTCATGAGGCTACGGCGTGGAGCAGATTGACCGACTCCAATTCGTCTATCCAGTTAACAAGTTCAATCGAACCGGAACGCGTTTCCACCAGCGCAGTACAGGATTCCACCCAGTCACCACAATTATGATACTCAACGCCATCGATAGTGCGGATTTCGGCGTGATGGATATGTCCGCAGATCACACCATCGAGGCCGCGCTTTTTACATTCATCGGCCAAAGCCAGTTCGTAGTCGCCGATAAAATTGACCGCCTGCTTCACGCGATGTTTAAGAAAATTGGATAGCGACCAGTAGCCATAACCCAAACCGATACGGATTCGGTTGTACCAGCGGTTTAAAACCAGCAACAGGTTATAGGCAATATCGCCCAGCACAGCGATCCACTTGTGGTAACGAACGATCACGTCAAATTTATCGCCATGAAGAACAAGGAACCGTTTGCCGGTTCTGGTTTCGTGCAAAGCTTCATTCACGAGATGAATGTTGCCAAAGTCATGCTCGGCATACTTACGCAGGAATTCATCGTGATTACCAGTGATATAAACAACTTTAGTGCCGCGCTTGGCCAACGTCAGAATGCGGCGAATAACATTACTATGTGATTGCGGCCAGTAGATGGATCGCTTCATACGCCAGCCGTCGATGATGTCACCGACCAGATAAAGCGTTTCGCAACGATGAACCTTTAAAAACTCGATCAGGTAATCCGCTTTACAGCCCTTGGAGCCGAGATGTGTATCTGAAATCCAGATTGCACGCACCCGGCGTTTGTTTTCGACACTCGTCATCCATCAACTCAGCTATTGCAGGTTGGCTGCGATGCTATGTTGCGAATATTAAATATTTGTGAACAAATTATGAAACCTGTATTACAATGTCCGCAAGTCTTTGTATTCCGGACAATGTTTTTAATGAATTTGTCATATTAAACCGATAGGCTCTGATGAAATTACCGAATGCAGGTGTAATCCCTTGTCAGCTGATCTGCCTCAAAAAACCAAGTCTAAAAAAGCCCCATTGGGTCTTCTAAAATCCATAAAAGCTTTGCTTTCCAATTCGTACACAGAGTCGGCCATTCCGGACAGTGACGACGCCCCCGACACTTACCTGGAATACCTGGATTGGGTTCTGGAGCGTTTTAACGTCAGTTATTACTGTTCACAACAAAGCATGGTTAATATTCCGGCAAGCGGTCGCATTATCATATTTGCCAATCATTCGATCAGTGCTCTGGATGGACTGGCCTTGCTGCGGTTTATGAACGAGGTACGGCAGGATATAAAACTGGTCAGTATGGATTTACTAACCGGCTGCGGGCAGTTGAAAGATCATATTATCCACGTTAACCGCGGCACTATGCGCGAGAAGCGCCAAAGCGTCCGCGAGATACTCGATGCACTCAAGCAGGAACAGGCGCTTATTGTCTTTCCGGCCATCAAGCTGTCCAAACTGCGCAAATCGCCGGCGCGTGATGGCAAGTGGAGCCATCGCTTTCTGAAACTGGCGTTGTATAGCAATTCGGCCTTGTTGCCGGTTTTTCTGGACAGCAAAATCACCAAACTGGCCAGCCTTGGCAAACGGCGCGACAAAGTTACGACTATCAATCGTCGCCATGACATGTTTATTAATATCGGTGAGGTTATCGCTGCCGGTGAAATCAAGTCGCATGGTGCCAGCATACAAAAGCGCTGCAAGCAGTTGAAGCGACATCTTTACCGGGTCGGCAAAGGCCGGCCGGGTGTTTTCACCACCCAGAAAGCGATAGTCGCTCCGCAATCACCGCAAGCCATTCGCGCTGAGCTTGCCGATGCGACATTGATGGGTGAAACCTACGACGGTCAGCAAATCTATTTATATGACTATCATCCTGATTCCGTGTTGCTGCGTGAAATTGGCCGCTTAAGAGAATATACCTTCCGCGCCGTCGGTGAGGGCACCGGTCAGGATATCGATCTGGATCGCTATGACCAGCATTACCGGCACATCGTGCTTTGGAACGAGCAACAAATGGAAGTCGTCGGAGCTTACCGCCTGGCCGAGGCCGGCGCTGTTTTCAAACAGCTTGGTATCAAGGGTTTGTATTGCAGCGAGTTATTTGAATTCACCGATAAGTTTCTGCAATTGTTGCCGGAATCGATCGAACTGGGCCGCAGTTTTGTGCAGCCGAAATATTGGGGCAAGCGCAGTCTTGATTATCTCTGGTATGGAATCGGTGCTTACGTCAGGCAAAAACCATCAACACGTTATTTATACGGGCCGGTCAGTATCAGTAATGCTTATCCGGAAACCGTCAAGCAGGCGCTGGTGCAATATTATTCAACATACTTTGGGCCGGGCGAACCACTGGTGAAAGCGCGCAGGGCTTATTTGTTGAATAGCGAAGGTGTGGAAGCAGGCTTCAGCGGCGATAACAGTCAGGAAGATTTTGTAAGACTGAAAGAGTATTTGGGTTATTTTGATGTCAAGGTACCGACTTTATACAAACAATATACGGATATCTGTGAGCCGGGTGGTGTGGTGTTTGACGCGTTTAGTGTTGATCCAAATTTTGGCTATTGTGTGGATGGGTTGGTGAGGATTGATTTGAAGATGACCCGGCAGAAGAAGCTGGAGAGGTATTTAAAGGGCTACAGTTAAGTTATTGAATTTAAAATAAATATCACATTGGTCGCGTAAAGGCCGGTGGCTTCGCGGTTTTCGCTCACTCAGTCTTTTCCGCTATTATTTGTGGCGTATGCGCATATTCATCAGGGTTATTTCTCGTTAAAGTGCCGCCTCAATAAACTGGGATCAGACCCGATTCGGCAATGCCAGGGGCGTCTGATTTCCTGAATACGAATTCTATATGTTTCGTTGATTATAAAACTTGGAGGAAAAATGCAAGTTGAAACGATATCAAAAACCAAAAACCTCGGGTGGCGAGTCACTTTTGCAGGATTGGGGATCAATCTTGCTCTCGGTATCCTTTATACCTGGAGCGTCATAAGCAAAAATATTCCGATGGATTGGGGATGGAATGAATCAGACAAATCATGGCCTTACTCCGTTGCCTGTCTGGTTTTTTGCCTTGTCATGGTCCCGGCAGGACGAATGCAGGACAAAATAGGACCCAGGCTGGTATCAACTCTCGGTGGTATTCTCGTTGGTGTCGGATTTATTTTGGCCAGTTTGACGACATCGTTGGTTGGTTTTATTTTTGCGTTCGGTGTTTTGGCCGGAGCAGGAATAGGATTCGGCTATGCATCATGTACTCCACCTGCAGTAAAATGGTTTCCTTCAAATAAAACGGGTTTGGTTACAGGAATTGTTGTTTCGGGTTTTGGGCTGGCCTCTGTCTATGCAGCGCCTCTTTCAACCTACCTTATTAATTCGTATGGTTTTAAATCTGCCATGCTGTTTCTTGGGATCGCGTTTTTGGTTGTCGTGGTACTTTTGTCGCAACTGCTTGTTGTACCAAAAGAACCAATACTCGCAAAAGACAATTCTCAAAATAATACAGCCAAAGCGCAATCAGAAGCCGAGAATTTTTCAGCAAAACAGATGCTCAGCACCTCACAGTTTTATATGATCTGGTTTATGTTTGCATGTGGCGCCGGCGCAGGATTAATGATCATTTCAAAGCTGGCTGCCATTGCTGATATTCAGGTTGGCATCAGCCTCGGTTTTGTTCTGGTGGCGGTATTGGCAATTGGTAATGGCGGAGGCAGAATTCTGGCCGGACTTTTGAGTGACAAGATCGGCAGAAACATCACAATGTTTATCTGTTTTGTTTCGCAGGCTGCTTTAATTCTCCTTATATCTTTTGCCTCAAAAGAGAATATCTTGGGCACGATACCTGCAATGGCGCTGATATCAGCATTGATTGGTGCAAACTATGGCGCAAACCTGTCGTTGTTTCCTTCCATTACAAAAGATTATTATGGGCCTAAAAATTTCGGGATGAATTATGGCTTGGTGTTTACATCCTGGGGTGTGGGCGGTTTCCTGTTGGCAAAACTGGCAGGCGCCATGTATGTGCAGTACCAGACTTTTGATGTTGCGTACTATGGAGCATCCGGACTTCTTGTGCTTGCAGCATTGATGGTCTTTTTTGTAAAAGCACCGAAAAAATAATAAAGAAAATATTGACCCTGCCAGAACCTGATGTTGATCGGGTTTTGGTGGGGTTGAAAAAATATAATCGCGGGCGATATTTACCCCTTCTCCCTCCGGGAGAAATGAGTAGGTTGGGCTGAATACAGTGAAGCCCAACAAAATCTATTCTGCGTAGCGGAAGGTCGCGCGGACCTGGCCGCGCAGGCCAGGTTACTTTTGTCGCGCAAAAGTAACCAAAACGCCTGGCCCGACTCTTGTGTTTTCGCTCAATGTTATTTCGCGAAAACATACCCTCAGCGATTGGTCAAAATGACGCGTCGGTCACAACGTTCGTCCCTCCACAATATGAGACCTAAGTCGGCCATCCATGGCCGACTTCCGCTATTTTGTCCAATCGCCTCGGCTGCGAGCCATCGCAGTTAGGGTCAAGGTCAAAACCTTCGCGCTGATGCGCTCTGAAATTCACTCCTGTCACGAAGGAGTTTCACGTCTTTAGGCTTGAAACTGTTTTTAATTGAGTGTAAAAATAAGCATTGTTACTAGCGCAACATATTATAAGAAGTGGGCAAAAGCGCTTTTGTTGTATTGCCTTGGAAATCAGCCAGTTAGTAGTTGTTTGTTTGTGTGCCGCATCTGTTGGAGTGGGGTGCGTGTTGACGTTGCAGGCTACTGGTGGCAATTGCGTGCACTGAACGGTGGACGTTATAAAAATTATGAATCGAGGGCATAATGGACATATGGGAAATTGATAAACTTGTCTTGTTTCTAGCATTTGTTGTACCGGGATTTATAAGCATAAAGGTATACCAACTAGCATTTCCCGGAACCGAGAGGGCTACATCAGATCAGCTTATCGACGCTATAGCGTATAGCTCGATTAACTACGCCATATTGATTTTTCCAATAGTTTTTGTTGAAAAGAGCAATTTAAAAGTAGATTGTTCTACGCTGTATTATTTATTTTATGTGTTTGTTTTGTTTTTAGCACCAATTGTATGGGTGCTGCTTTGGAAATATTTAAGGACCAGAGATTTTTTTCAAAGAAATGCTCCTCATCCAACTGCAAAGCCATGGGATTATGTTTTTGCTCAACGAAAGCCCTATTGGATTAAAGTTGTGTTGAAAGATGGAACGACTATCGGGGGCCGCTATGGTGAAAAATCTTTTGCGTCAAGCGCACCTGCTCCAGAGCAGTTATATTTGGAAGAAACATGGGTTCTGGATAAAGACGGTGCCTTTGTTAGAGTGAAAAACGAATCTGCGGGCGTGATTATATTATCTAGTGAAATTTCATACATTGAACTTAGAAATGTAAGGAGTTAGAAATGGCAAATGAAAAGAGACCAGTGAACGATGGCTATAGCCCCAAAGGTACCGAAAAAGGCTATCAACCACAACAACCTACTAATATCCCGACTGGTGATCCAAAGCCTCAAGGTGGATATGTGCCAACCAGCTCTGGTGATCATCCTGCCAATAATCCTAAACCGCCAGGTAAAGAATAATTGTATAACAATAGCCTCAGCCGGAGTCGGTGCTAAAACGCGCCTCCCTCGGCTAGGCTGTCGTTATGAGTATTGATACCAAACAGGAATAGATGAACAGTGCTGAAAGCTTTTGAGCAAATTCGGGATTTCGGAGTTTTTGACAACTACTCGCGCCCTAATGACATTGAAGATTTCGCTGAGCTGAATCTTATTTATGGCTGGAACTATTCTGGTAAAACCACATTGTCGCGGATTCTTCGTTCTCTTGAGATGCAATCTATACATCCCGACTATCAGGCTGCACGATTTCAAGTATCAACACACCAGGGGACAACTATAACCGAAACTTCACTAGCCTCAACTAAAGAAAAGATCAGAGTATTTAATTCTGATTTCGTAAAGGACAATCTCAGTTGGAACGGCGATGCATTTGAGCCAATCCTACTACTTGGGCAACAATCTATCGAGGCCCAAAAAGAGCTTGAGAAGAATGAAGTGTTGCTCGAAAAACTGCGGGAAGGACATCGAACCAAAAGTAATGCGATCAAAAATAGAAATGAAGAACTAAGTGACAAGAAAACTGTTTCGGCGAAATCAATTAAGCAGGCGCTTCAAATAGTTGAAGCCTTCACTGCCACACACCTGAACCAAGAGCTTGCAAAAATCGCCGGTGATCCTAGCAAGGTCCTTGTTAAGAAAGAAGAGTTGCTAAAATTGCAACAGACCGCGACAGCGGATGAGAAAGATAAGCTACCAAAATTGCAGAAAATCACCCTCAATATTGCCTCGAAGAATCCAGCCAAGGGGCTTCCTGAGCTGCTGGCTCGTGTACCGGCTATGACTAATACAATTCGGCACCTTGCAGAACATCCAGAGGTCGCGAACTGGATAAGGGTTGGCTTGCCTTTGCATGACGAAAAGAAAAACTGCGAATTTTGTGGAAATCCAATACAGTCATCGAGAATTGACGCACTTCGTGCTCATTTTTCGAAGGACGTCGAACTATTGGAAAGCGCCTTAAAAAACAAGAAGATTGAGATTCAAAACTCCACGCCAAAAATTATCGAGCTGCATAAGAATGAGTTCTACCCACAATGGAGATTCGATTTGGATGATGCCCAGTCATCCCTGAAGAATGCGTTACATTTATACAACGAAGCGCTGGATACTCTAATAGCTCAAGTTGACAGGAAGTTGTTAGCGCCCTTTGAGGTCGTCGAGTGTTCGAAATTTGATGAAAGGCTATTCGAGGCAGTTTCTGAATCCATTAATAAAATCAATAAAATCATTGAAAGTAACAATAAGGCCACGGAGTCCTTTGGTAAAGAAAAGAAAACAGCAATTGCCACCCTTAAATTACACTTTGCTGCCGACTTTTACATCGAGGAAAAGATTGCGAATCATGAAGCTCTAATAAATATTCTTGAACAGCATAGATCTTGGTACGAGAAAGCCGGAAAAGCAATCGCCAGAAAGAATGCGGAACTTGAGGCGAAGATCAGTCAAGCTCAAAAAGGGCGTGAAGAATTAAATGTATTCATTAACAAGTTCTTGGTAGGATCAAATGTTTCGGTTGATGTCATCAGTGTTGATGGGACTGAACGATTTCGTCTAATAAGAGACGGCAGTCCAGCAAAAAATCTCAGCGAAGGTGAAAGAACAGCGATCGCTTATGCTTTCTTTCTTATAAAACTAAAGGAAGTAATTAATCTAGGTGAGCTGGTCGTATATATAGATGATCCAGTATCTAGCTTAGATAGTAATCATATATTTCAAATATTTGCAGCAACAAAGGAGTTCTTTTTCAGGCAAGATAGTGCTGATGGGGATAAATGGAAGCTGACTGTTGAACAGCTGTTTGTTTCCACACATAACTTCGAATTCTTGGGATTATCAAAAGAGTTACCTATTCGGAAATCTCGCAGAAAGTACTATTTCGTAAAGAGGTTGAGCATTCAAAAATCGACCTTTGTGACTATGCCACCATCAATCGTCAAATATAGTTCAGAATATCAGTACTTGTGGAACGTTATTCACGATTTTTATGAGAGTGCGGACAAGTCGAATCTTGAGTTGCTACTGTCATTACCAAATGCTCTTCGTAGGTTTGTGGAACTCTATACATATTCAAAATGCCCCTCAGATGAATCTGTAGATCGTCGAGCTGACATTGTATTTGGGGCTGAGAAATCTAGGAGAATTATGAAACTTCTACATCACTTTAGTCATTCAAATAATCTGCTTGGAATAGCCCAAAATAATGATCTTATTTGCGACGTTGAAAACGTAGTTAATGAGTTGATTGATTTAATCAAAGCGGATCAGCAGCACTACAATGCGCTTATGAGTGCATTGATAAAAAATTAAACCCGGCAACTAGCCCGGATAAAGCGAAGCGAAATCCCGAGCGCGCGCGAGATAAATTTACCGGATGCCCCCGGCATATTACTAGACAGATTTATCTTTATTTTCCAAAGACTTTGATTACAATAACGGGAACTAATTGTTTGGGTGCACCTTTGGCTGCATACTAAAATTGACATGCCAACCTATGGGATTATAAGTGAACAAATTTTATCCATTTAGAGGCGCTCTTTCCCGTGAGCAATTTTTCTTTCAATATATAGTGCTGGTTGGAGCTCCTTGTATAATGCTTTATTTTTCCCGCTCATTGAATAATTGGGAGTCAAGAAGCTTAGAGGTAATTATAAAAGGACTGGAGTTGGCTGTAGTTGCTTGGTGTATTTTCATTATGATAAATCTAATTATAAGAAGGCTTCAGGATTTGGAGAGATCGGCATGGGAGATTTTATACTTGCTCATCCCAATTTTTAATATATTTTCAATTTTTGAATTGCTATTTGTGGAACGAGCAACCAGCCCGAACGAAGTAAAACAAAATCCGAGTTAACTCAAGAGACATAAATTATGAATAAGCTGATGTGCACTGGCGGAGCGAGAATCGGGTGGGCGAATGCTACATGGCCTTTTGCTAAATTAATTGTGACTGCGGAAAAATTGAAACTGAATGTGTCGTTTCTTGGTGGTTATGAATTTCATAAAGGTCAAATTATCAGCATCAAGAAGTATGGTTTTATTCCTATAATTGGAAGAGGAATCAGGATTAAACACAACATTGCGTCATATCCTCAAAAAATCGTCTTCTGGACATTTGGTAGCCCCGGAAAGTTGATAAAAAATATAGAGCAAACCGGTTTATTGACTGGAGAGCCAGGGACTATCACACAACAAACAGCGCCTCGAAAAACGGGATTTCCTCTCAAAATATTTCCTGTCGTTTCTGTGGTTATTATATGGAATTTACTAATCCTTGCTGATCAGGATTTTTCTCTAAGCAAAATATCAGGTAAGCCGGGTGTCTTTTCAATGATCGCATTATTTTTTGCATTTGGTACTTCATTGGCCATTAAAAAAATTCGGCTTTTGCTAATATCTTCCTAAAGCCAAAAAGATCTGTAAGCGAAATAGCAGCAGTGTTGGATCTTCTGATATTGATCACTGGCGCAATGGGGTTTATTTTTGCGATATTCTTTTTGACTGGTATTAATGGGTGAAACAACCCGGATTCCGCTTCACTTCATCCAGCCCGTAGGGCGCAATAACCGCAGGGCATTGCGCCGAATGCTTTAAGCATTTAAATATTTATAATGCCAAATTTTCGACGAGCCTGGGTACCGGGCGGTACCTATTTCTTCACGGTAAATCTGTTGCGTCGCGAAGGAAACGAGTTATTGACACAACATATCGCTCTTTTGCGAGGAGCTGTTTTGGATGTTCGGCGTAGGCATCCGTTCGAAATACGTGGTTGGGTGGTATTACCCGATCATTTGCATTGCGTGATTGAATTGCCTGTAAACGATACCGATTATGCCGTACGCTGGCGGTTGATTAAATCGCAATTTTCAAAAGCTTTACCGAAGACTGAACGAAGATCAAGAGTTAGAATACAACGCGGGGAACGCGGTATATGGCAACGCCGTTACTGGGAACATCTCATTCGGGACGAAAAGGATTACATTGCGCACATGGATTACATACACATCAATCCTCTTAAGCATGGTCTTGTTGAGCGTGTAATTGATTGGCCATATTCGACATTTCATCGTTTGGTGGCCAATGGAACTTATAGTGGCGATTGGGCTGGGAGCGGTAATGAGAGTCGATTATTATATGAGGATTGATTTCGGCGCAATGCCCTGCGGTTATTGCGCCCTACGAGCTAACCCGGATTCCGTTTCACTTCATCCAGGCTACTTCTAATAAGAGTGGTTAGATAAACAAAAAATGAAACTCAAAAGCGCCATCACCATCAACAACAAAGCCTACAACAAGGGCGACGATGTGCCCTGGTATACGATCTATCCTTTTTTTATGTTCCACATGTTGATGTTTGGCGGATCGGGCTTTTTTATGGCCTACTCGGACAACTCCCCTGACGTGATGTTTCTTTACATGCATGGCGGTATTGCGATTACGGTTTACACGGTTTTTTATCTGGTTATTTTCGGGCTCGACGAAGTCAAATGGATGTTTATTAATGCGGGACTTGGATTGCTGGGCATTTACAGCCAGATAGACTGGATATTATCGTTCTTTGGCAAGCGGGTCGGCGATTATCCGTACTATGTGCATGTGATCCCGTTTCTGTATTTTATTCTCTACACGTTTTTACTCAGGCACGCCATTCTGGATATTATGAATGTCGGAGACGATGAGTCGAAAAAGCAGAAAGTGGAGTTTGGCTACGTTGTTTTTTCCATATTAATCTATGTGGGTTCTTATTTGCTGGAGAAATAATAATCAGTATATTTATTGATCCGACAAACAACCCCTCACCGCATTCGCTAACTTCAATATCAAATCCGAATAAGTCCTTTCTTCGTTTGCCAGGCTCATACCCAGTGGATCGATCACTGCCGCGTGCGCATTCGAGTCTTCCAGTAAAACATCAATAATCGTCCGGTCCGGCATTTGTTCATAAAGAACACAGGAAACGTTTTGCTTATTCATAGCCTGTTTCAGCCCGGCCAAACGCTGAGCGCTGCCGGCTTTATGCGAATCGATTGTCAATGCACCCATTGACTGTAGAGCATAGTGATGTTCAAAGTATTGCAGTGCATCGTGCAAGATCACGAACTTTTTACTTTGAGCCGGTTTTAAAAGCGTTTTGATTTGTTGATCGGTTTGCTGCAATTGAACTTGCAGCTTTTCATTGTTATTTCGATAGGCAGCGGCATGCTGCGGATCGATTTCACTCAGCCGGGCGCTGATAGCATCGGCGATAGCGCGAGCATTATCAATGTCCAGCCAGACATGCGGATCAATCGCGTCTTTGGCGTGCCTATGGTCGTGATCGTGTTCCGACCAAAGGCCGGGGCGGCGATTGTGAAGAATAGTGGGCAACGGCAACTCTAGAACAGTCAGTAATTTATTTTTCTCGATCAACTGCTGGAGCGGATCGGCCAGTTTGCTTTCCAGGTCAGGCCCGATCCAGATGACCAGATCTGCGTGCTGAATTTTTAATGCGCTGGAGGGTTGCAGTCGAAAGCCGTGGGGTGAGCTGGCGTCGTTGATCAATAACTCCGCCTGGTCGATGTCCTGCATAATTGCGGAAGTGATCGCGTGCAAGGGCGCGATCGATGTGATGACGCGCGGGGTCGAGTTGGTTATTGCCGGCACCAGCAACAATGTAAAAAGTAAGTGAAATCTCGATATCATAAAAGCATTACTCTTAATCATGCACTTGCATTATGCTATAGCATACAATAAACCTGCTGATAAGACAGTTGCCCAGAATATATGAATGCAAAACCCTTAGTCAATGCAAGAGGAATAGGCCTGCAAATTGGTGAACAGGTCATCTTGCGCGATATTTCCCTGCAATTGGAAACCGGCAAAATTGTCAGCTTGATCGGACCGAACGGTGCCGGCAAAACGACTTTAGTTAGAGTCATACTGGGATTGATTCAACCGGACCAGGGCACGATCGAACGACAAGCGAATATTGTTGTTTCGTATTTGCCGCAGAAGTTAGCGCTGCAACCGGTTATGCCGATTACCGTTAAACGTTTTATGGAGCTGAATATCAGAAGCAATGATAAAAGCATCGAGGCGGCCTTGCATGAAGCGGGTGTTGCAAGGCTGACCCATGCAGCACTTCAGTCGATATCCGGCGGTGAATTACAGCGGGTTATGCTCGCGCGTTGTTTATTACGCAATCCTCAATTGCTGGTGCTGGACGAACCGGATCAAGGTATGGACCCAACCGGGTTGCAGGTACTGTATGAATTGATTACCGATATTCGGGACCGTTATCAGTGCGGGATATTAATGGTTTCACACGATTTGCACCTTGTTATGGCGTCTACCGATCAAGTCGTTTGTCTGAATCAACATGTTTGTTGCACCGGTCATCCGGAATCGATTAGCGAACATCCCGAATTTTTACAGTTGTTTGGTAAACCGGTCAGTGGTCTGGCGGTGTATACCCATCATCATGATCATAAACATAATTTACATGGTGACGTAGTTAATGATTGAATACTTTTCAGAACCGTTTGTGTGGCGTGCACTGCTGGGTGGCCTGTTGACCGTTTTACTGACGACGCCCTTGGGGTGTTTTGTTATCTGGCAACGTATGGCCTATTTCGGCGATGCTTTGGCGCACAGCGCCCTGCTCGGTGTTGCGATAGGTTTGTTGATGGGTGTTAATCCGAACTGGAGTGTGTTGGCGGGTTGTATTGTGGTTGCATTGCTGCTGGTGCAAATGCAAAAACATCATCGCCTCGGCAGCGAACTTTCAGTTGATACGCATTTGGGTATTGTTGCGCATGCCGGTCTGGCCGGCGGCCTGGTGTTACTCAGTTTTGTCGATAACATCCGCTTCGATCTGGAGGCCTATTTATTTGGCGATGTTTTGACAGTCACAATGCCCGATTTATGGCGAATGTTAACGGCTTGTGTATTGCTCGCGTTGACGCTGTTTAAACTCTGGAAACCCTTATTACTGTTAACCATCAGCGAGGATGTTGCGCGAGTCGAAGGTGTACCGGTGGCGCGTCTGCGTCTGATTTTTATCATTATGCTGGCGATTGTTGTGGCAATCGCGATTCAGATAGTGGGAGTCTTGCTAATGGGAGCATTGTTGATTGTACCGGCGGCTGCGGCCAGACGCTTATCGAACACGCCTGAAAGAATGGTATTAACCGGAATTTTGATTGGAACCATTGCTGTTATCGCAGGGGTTTTCTCTTCCCTGGCATGGGATCTGCAAACCGGTCCGGCGATTGTGCTGGTGGCGCTTTCCATGTTTGTTTTCATTCAATTCAAGAGAAGCTGATCAAATAGAATTTTTCTCTACAATGGCGGCAAGTTGTTCCGCCACCTGCACCTGCGCCTGCCGCCCCACCTCGCGCCTGTCGTCATCTTTGCTTGTGATAATGGCATCGCAAAAATGCACATAAACATCAATATGGGGTTCACCCAGCGTCCTGAAAAGGTGCGAACCTAGACCCTCATCGCCGACAAACGCCAATTCGCGGCACGACATATTTTTACTCCGGTACCAGATCATAACCGGTTGAATGGGTACCCGAAGATTAATTGCCGGTTCCAGTAAACGGCTGCGAAAATGTTTGACGGATTCTCCGATCGTGGTAGTACCTTCCGGAAACAGCGTGATGCTTTGATTGTCAGAAAATCGTTCGGCCATCGCGGCGTGAATCTGTTCAAATGATTCGCGCTTGCCGCGCCGAACAAACAGGGTGTTACCTTGATAAGACAGCCAGCCTATCAAAGGCCAGTCTCTAATCTCTGCTTTACCGACGAAGCCGGTTGGAACCAGCGATTGCAGGACGATGATGTCGTGCCAGCTGATATGATTGGAAGTGAGCAAGGCCGGGCTGACTGCCGGTTGACCTGAAATATGAACGCGCAAACCGAGGATTTTACGCAGGCGACGCATCCGGCTGTTAATAAAGCGCCAGTCTTTCGCATTGCGATGCGCAGGATCACGGCCAAGAATGGTACAGACCATCACACTGGAGGAAAGAAGATATAGTGTTATAAGAATAAAACGATAGGTACAGCGTATGACTTTCAAGCGCTTATTTCCTGTAGGGCAATTTTAAATTCTTCAAAATGATTAATAGCGGGTTTACACGTGCCCGCATGACAGATATACGCTGTGCAACGATCCCTGGCCGTCTTTTCTGAGAGGGCTCCCGGTATGGTTTGATTTGATTCGATTGCATAAACCGAGGTCCACGGACTGCATACGGAGCGTGCGCACTGTTGCCATTGATTCAGAAATTGTTTTTCTCCGCGCAGGATTATTTGCGCATCAGGATAATGCATTCTCGAAATTGTTAACAGCGCGTTACCGTGAGCAAGGGGCGAATGGCTGAGTAATCGGATCATTTTTTCAATGCTGCTTGTCGCAGCATCAATATAGTCCTGATTTGCAAGCAAATGACCAAGCGCCAACAGGGAGCGCGATGCAACCGCGGCGCCCGATGGTGTTGATTCATCCATCAATGAATATGGGCGATGAATCAGTTGCTCGTGATCACTTGCGGTGAAATAAAAAATATCCTGTTCATAATCATAAAAGTATTCCAATAATGCCGCCGCCAGTTCTTGCGCAAATTCAATTAATTCATTACTCCATTTCGCTTCGAGTAAAAGTAGCGATGCTTCCAGTAAAAAAGCGTAATCGTCAAGATAGGCGGCAAACCGGCTTTGTCCATTGCAGTGAACGGCATTGAGTCTTCCATTGTGCCGGAATTTTTTCTGTACATCCTGAAAAGCGAGTTCAGCAATGTTTATATAGTCGGGTTTATCCAGCAAAAGCCCGGCTGTAACGAGGCCTTTTATCGTTAGTGCGTTCCAGCTACAGAGTACTTTATTATCACGTCGCGGACTGATGCGCTGTTGTCGTTTGCTCAGCAATTGCCGACGCGCCTGATCAAACAAGATACCTGCTGCGTGTCCGTTCAAATCCAGCTCCGTTGCCAGGTCGGAGGGATGGCGGCATAAATGCAAATGCCATTGATCTTCAAAGTTAGCACCACGATTCAGGCCGTAGCAGCCTTTTATCAATGCATACGCCTGTGGCTCCAGTTCGGATTCGATTTCAGCGGGCGTCCAGACATAGTATTTCCCTTCCTGATTTTCTGAATCGGCATCCAGCGCAGAATAGAAGCTGCCGTCAGTCGACTTCATGTCACGTTGCAACCATTGCACTGTTTCATCGATTGCGCGCTCCAGTTGCGCATTTGGCTGTACACGCCATGCCAGCGCCATTAAATGCAACAGTTGCCCATTGTCATAGAGCATTTTTTCGAAGTGAGGGATCATCCATTCGGCGTCAACGCTGTAGCGGAAAAAGCCACCACCAAGCTGATCATAGAGACCGCTGTTGATCATTTTCTGCAGACTATATTGTGCAATGTGATGCAATGAGTCGTCGCTGTTTTGCCAGCCTAGTTTTAGTGCCAGTTCCAGTAACGAGCTTTGCGGAAATTTCGGCGCTGCACCAAAACCGCCGGCGGCCGGATCGAATCCCTGTTTAAGTGAATCCACGCTGTATTTAAATAACGACGTTACGTTAACAGTATCGTGTTCACCCTGATGCTCAATGTTGTCGAAAAAATCGAGCAATGATTGATTCTGTTGGCTGATCGCAGCTGGATTTTCGGCCGGATATTCGGCAACTCTGACCAGAATATCTTTAAAAGCGGGTATGCCGTAACGTGGCTTGTCCGGGAAATAGGTACCGCCAAAATAGGGAATTTGGTCCGGGGTCAGAAACATGGTTAATGGCCAGCCGCCACTGCGCTGTGTAATTGCGGTATGCGCCAATTGATAAATTTTATCCAGATCAGGTCTTTCTTCACGATCAACCTTGATATTGATAAAGTGTTTATTCATCAAGGCAGCGGTTTCCGGGTCTTCAAATGACTCGTGTGCCATCACATGGCACCAGTGGCAGGCCGAATAACCGATTGATAGCAAAATCGGCTTCTTTTCTTGACGGGCGCGGTTGAATGCCGCCGTTCCCCAGGGATACCAATCCACCGGATTATCGGCGTGTTGTTGTAAATAGGGGCTGGATTCCTGCGCCAGATGGTTTAATGAAGTCATGCTTTGTTTCTACCGGAACGGCGATGACTCTGCAAGGTATTCGAATCGCAAGTTAGTGGGTTTGGATATTGGCATTCCGGTGTTGGCAGATCGTTCACTTTACCGGTTGGGATGTTAGAATCCTGCGCAATCCACTGCAATCTGGAAAAGAAATGTTTATTCATCCCGGTTTTGATCCTGTTGCCCTTCAAATTGGTCCGCTGAAAGTTCACTGGTACGGCGTAATGTACCTGATGGCTTTTCTCGGTGGCTACTGGATGGCGCACTATCGTGCCCGCATACAGCCCCTGACGCGACCCATGTCACCGCAACAGGTTGGAGACTGGGTATTTTATAGTGCGATTGGCGTGGTACTGGGGGGTCGGCTGGGCTATTGCCTGTTTTATCAACCCTCACTGTTTCTGGAATTCGACAGCACCCTGCCATGGTGGGGTGTATTGAAAATTCACCAGGGCGGCATGTCGTTTCACGGCGGATTTCTCGGCGTATTGCTGGCGATGTGGCTGCATGGCCGTTCGATTGGCGCCGGATTTATTCATCAAACCGATTTCTTTTGCCCGGTCGTGCCATTTGGCCTTTTTTGCGGTCGCATCGGTAATTTTATTAATGGTGAATTATGGGGTCGGGTTACTGATGTACCGTGGGCGATGAAGTTTCCGAGCGTAGATAACCTGCCACGGCATCCATCGATGCTGTATGAGGCCTGCCTGGAAGGTCTGGCACTGTGGGCCTTGCTGTGGTGGTTCAGCGCCAAACAAAGACCGCGAGGGGCCGTATCGGCGATGTTTTTAATCGGTTACGGCGTGGCACGCTTTTTGGTTGAGTTTGTGCGTCAACCGGATGAGCAACTGGGGTTTCTGGCGTTTGGCTGGGTAACCATGGGACATATATTGTCATTGCCGATGATTTTGCTGGGCCTGTTTATTATGACAGTCAGTTATCGCCGTCAGGTTAAGGATTAACAGTCTGATGAGACAATATCTGGATTTATGTCAAAGAATAGTAAACGAGGGCCAATGGATTCAGAATGAACGGACCCGTAAAAAATGTTTGACGGTTATCAATGCGGATCTGGAATACAACGTCGATAAAAATGAGTTTCCAATTATTACGACCAGAAAGAGTTATTGGAAAGCCGCCATAGCAGAGCTGATCGGATACATTAGAGGATATAGCAGCGCCGCAGATTTTCGCAAATTGGGAACGAAAACGTGGGATGCTAATGCAAATAAAAATAAGGAGTGGCTGGCGAATCCATTTCGTAAGGGTGAAGACGACATGGGTAGAGTGTACGGAGTGCAAGGCCGTTCATGGTTAAGGCCGGACGGCGTCGTGATCGATCAATTAAGAAGTGTCGTCGAAGATTTATCAAAAGGAATGGATAACCGGGGGGAAATTGTTACTTTCTATAATCCCGGTGAATTTCATATGGGTTGTCTAAGGCCCTGTATGCATACCCACAATTTTTCACTGCTTGGTGATACTCTTTATTTAAGTAGCTTCCAACGCTCTTGTGATGTGCCGCTGGGGCTGAATTTTAATCAGATTCAGGTTTACACTTTTCTGGCTTTAATCGCGCAAATAAGCGGCAAAACGCCAGGCAAGGCTTATCACAAAATCGTAAATGCCCATATTTATGAAGATCAGCTCGAATTAATGCGAGATGTTCAGCTCAAGCGTGAACCGTATCCTTCACCACAGCTGGAAATTAATCCCGACATTAAATCGTTACGTGATCTGGAGACCTGGGTGACTTTAGATGATTTTAAAGTTCTGGGATATAAGTACCATGAGCCCATTGACTATCCCTTTTCTGTATAGAGGGTAGTGAAGTGTTATCCCTTATAGTTGCCATGGATCGGAATCGAGTAATTGGTAAAGACGGTCAATTGCCGTGGCATTTGTCTGCTGATTTAAAACACTTTAAAGCGATTACAATGGGAAAACCAATTATCATGGGTCGCAAAACATTTGATTCTATCGGTAGGCCTCTGCCTGGACGACGTAATATAGTAGTCACTCGCCATAAAGGATTTCACGTACATGGCTGTGAATGTGTTGAAAATTTAGCGCAGGCTATTGAATTATCAAATGGCGATAGCGAAGCTGTAATCATTGGTGGCGCGCAAATTTACCGGTCGGCATTACCGTTGGTTGAGCGCATGTACATTACGTTGATTGAACACGAGTTTGATGGCGACGCCTGGTTTCCGGAATATAATCACGCGGAATGGAACCTGATTGAGTCCGAAAAACATAGACAGCAGGACGATAAAACAGGTTTTTACTATCAGTTTATGACTTTCGATCGAATAAAATTTTAGGATGTCACAAAAAAGTAATTCATTGATCAATAGATTTTTCGAGCTTGAATCGGCAAGTGGGATATTGTTGGTTCTGGCTGCAGTGCTGGCTATTGTTCTGGCCAATTCGCCGTTATCTTCCTACTATGACTTGCTGGTTAGTATACCGGTCACCGTTGCAATTGCCGACTTTGAAATTTCCAAGCCCTTATTGCTGTGGATCAATGATGGATTGATGGCGATATTTTTTTTACTGGTAGGGCTGGAGCTTAAACGCGAAATAGTCGAAGGCGAATTATCTGACTTAAGAAAAGCCACTCTGCCGGCCGTAGGCGCGGTGGGCGGTATGCTCGTACCGGCACTTATATATCTTTATTTTACGCATACCGATGCGAATGCTGTTAAGGGATGGGCTATTCCGGCTGCAACCGATATTGCATTTGCGCTGGGGGTGCTGTCTCTGCTTGGCCCAAGAGTACCGGCCAGCCTGAAAGTGTTTCTAATGTCGTTGGCGATATTTGATGATATCGGCGCCATACTGATTATTGCGTTTTTCTATACCAGCAAAATATCATTATGGGCATTGCTGGTAGTGGCATGCTGTATCGTGGTCCTGTTTGTTATTAATAAGCGAGGTGTTGGTGAAAGAAGTCCATATTTTATTATCGGGTTGATTATGTGGGTTGCGTTACTAAAATCGGGCGTGCATGCAACGCTGGCGGGTGTATTATTGGCTATGTTTATTCCAGCAAAGTCAGCAGTTCCCGGAGAACAATCTTCGCTGAAAAGTCTTGAACAGGATCTGCATGCAACGGTTGCTTTTTTTATACTTCCTTTGTTTGCTTTTGCCAACGCTGGTGTTGATTTGCAGAACATACCGCTGGAATCCATGTTGCATGATGTCACGATTGGAATCGCGGGCGGATTATTTTTTGGAAAACAGCTTGGTATTTTTCTTTTCTGCTGGTTGGCGATCAAAACGGGGTTTGCCCGCTTGCCGGGTTCAATGTCATATCTGTCGCTTTACGGAACAGCCGCACTATGTGGTATTGGTTTTACCATGAGTTTATTTATCGGATCGCTTGCCTTTGAGGAGACGGGTGTAAATATGTTGTTTGATGAGCGGATTGGCATTATCGCCGGTTCTTTGTGCTCAGGTATTTTGGGGTATCTGATTTTAAGAAGATCGTTAGATGGGCGGCAAATCGATATCGATTAGTTGCTAATGTTACATACCAATCAATGAGTGCAATCAGTGAAAGCAATTAACGTAAAAATTAAAAAGACCGACAAAACTGATGCTACAGAAATATTAGCATTACAGAAGCTGGTGTATTTGGGTGAAGCGGAGAAATATAACGACTTTACTATTCCTCCGTTGATCCAGTCTCTGGATGAAATCAAATCGGAGCTGGATTCTTATGTGTTTCTCAAGGCCGAACTAAAATCATTGATTGTTGGTTCGGTTCGCGCTCACAATCTAAACGATACATGGCACATCGGTCGTCTGATAGTGCATCCGGATTACCAAAGAAAAGGCATTGGTGGATGCTTGCTGCTGGAGATTGAAAAGCATCTCGATCACGCCAATAGACTCGAAATTTTTACCGGTTCAGACAGCTTGTCGACCATACGGCTGTATGAAAGGTATGGTTATCAAAAATGCAGAACCGAAAGGTTGAGCGATAGAATCCTGCTCGTTTTTATGGAAAAGTATATTCAGGCTTAGAAAGCAGACTAATTGTTAGTTAAGGAAAAATCCTGGTGGGTAAATTTTCTGAACACAAAGCGACGTTAATCAGCGCAGGGATATCACTAGCCGCTTTTTTAATATTTCTATTGATGCTTGTATATTACGAAAAGCTGCAGAGTGACAAACTGATCGAAGCGGAAACCTTAATCATCCAGGCTTCGTTTGGCGAAGAAAAAATCTTGTTGTACGGGAAATCGATTCAGGTGCCTGAATTACCTGCAAATAACGGCGTCAGCTTGTCGGCTGCTTTTGGCGAGGAGTTTGCGACCCAGGAATGCCTGGCCGAGGCCAATAACGAAAGCATTGATCTGAGTATCGATTCGCCGGAGTCGGGCAGTATCATGGTATTTGATGACGATTGGTATCGCGAAGCGAGCCAGTATGATCATTTTCATCAAACCCTGTTTGCCGAGGGCTATTTTGGCGTGATCCGGGTAAGCCGACCCTGTTATAACGCTGCGCGCGATAAGGCCATTATCTATTACGAGCAGGACTGCGGTCCGGAATGTGGTAATGGCGAGGTCATTTTGCTGATTTTGGAAGATGGGCAATGGCGACGTTTGGACCAGAAAATAGTCTGGGTGGCGCCCAAATATTAAACGGGGTTTACGGTCGTACAATTTGGCCGCCAGGCTGAGTTATAGCGACCTTCGAATAACAGCGGAAGCTGTAATCGTGTCGGCTAGGCTATGGTTTTTGCTGTTGTAGGCAGTAGAGGTGTCGTAAGATGCCTCTACTGTTGTTTTAGGGATAGAATAATTGGGCGATCTTTAATCAATTAATATAAACATGGGGTAAAGAAAAATGAATAGGATCAAATGTGTTTTAGTAATTGGGTTCTTGTTTTCTGCGAGTTTTACTGCAAACGCACAGTCTGATAAGAATGGTTATGCTGGTTTGAAGGCAGGCCCTATGATGATAGATCTTGGAGGAATCGATGATCCATTGAATATAGGTTTGGTTGGGGCGTATATCAATGATGCCGGATTTGGTTTCGAAGGAGAATTTACTACCTCGATAGTGGAGGGTGAACTTGCCGGCAATTATGATGTCAGCATTCAGACCGTTGCAGCGTATGCTACATTCCGAACACCAGGTGATTCTTATTTTAAGGCCAAACTTGGTTTACTAAATGAGGACGTGGAAATCGGCAGCAGAAGTGACAGTGATACGGGCTCATCGTTTGGTATCGGTGTGGGTTTTAATACGGCATCGGGTGGAAAATTCGAGATTGAGTACACAATAATCGAGGAAGACGTTAATTTTTTGAGTATCGGTTACCTGTTTTAAGACTGGTTTTTTGCGTTGTGGAAGGGAGCCTGTTTAGGCTCCCTTTTTTTGTTCTTAAGGCAGTGATAAGGGTGTTTTCCTTCAGTCGCCGCGTATTCGACTAAGTATCAAAACCAATAAAATGATGAAAGTAGCGGTGTTAGCATGACGCTCCCTGAAACGCAGGTACTTAGAGAGAGCCATGGCAGGTCATTATCTAAAACAGTTGTTTGAGCCCAGCTCGGTAGCCGTATTTGGCGCCAGTGAGCAGCCGGGCGCGGTTGGCACGGTTGTTACGGAAAATCTACTTTCTGCCGGGTTCTCCGGTCAGATTTTCCTCCTGAACCCCAAATATCAGAAAATCCGCGATTTGCGCTGTTATAAAGGCCTGGAGGAGGTTAAATCTCCAGTTGACCTTGCAGTTATCTGCACGCCTGCTGCAACCGTACCCAATATCATGGAAAGTTGCGGTATTCATGGCGTCAAGACCGCCATCATCATGTCTTCCGGATTTCGTGAATCCGGCCCCAAGGGGCAAAAACTGGAAGAGCAGGTCATTGAAGTAGCCCGCAATCATGGTATCCGTTTTGTTGGTCCCAACTGCCTTGGAGCAATGCGACCAAGCGCAGGCTTGAACGTAACTTTTAACAAGGGTTTTACCGATGTCGGAAATTTAGCGCTGATATCGCAATCTGGAGCGCTTTGCACGGCGATATTGGACTGGGCGGATAACCAGGACATCGGTTTCTCGGCGGTTATCTCCATCGGCGCTTCGGCGGATGTTGGTTTTGGCGAGGTGCTGGATTATCTGGTGACCGATCCGCATACCCACAGCATTCTGCTTTATGTGGAAGGTGTTAATGACGCGCGCTCTTTTATGAGTGGGCTGCGCGCAGCGGCCAGAGTTAAGCCGGTTATTGTCGTAAAAGTGGGCCGTCATAAAGCCGGTGGTGAAGCGGCCATGTCGCATACCGGTGCAATGGTGGGTGCGGATGACGTTTTTGAAGCGGCATTACGTCGAGCAGGTGCGGTGCGTGGAATGCATATTGGCGATTTGTTTTCGGCGGCCACCGTGCTTTCCAGTGGTCGAAGATTACATGGTGAGCGCCTGGCGATTATTACCAATGCCGGCGGTCCGGGTGCAATGGCCTGTGATCGTGCCAGCGATCTGGATATACCGCTGGCGAAATTATCAGACGCCACTGTCGAGAAGTTAAACCAGGTATTACCGGCCATTTGGTCGCATGCCAATCCAGTCGATATTATTGGTGATGCCGGTGCGGACCGCTACGGTGCCGCTATGGAGGCCTGTCTGACGGACAAAAATGTCGACGGTGTATTGGTGATGCTGACACCGCAAGCGATGTCCGAACCCACGGCTGTCGCGGAAAGAGTGGTTAAGCAAGTCAAAAATGCAAAGAAACCGGTGCTGGCTTGCTGGATGGGTGATGGGCAGGTCGCGATGGGTCGCGATGTGCTGACCCAGGCCAATATTCCCAATTTCCGTTTACCCGAAACAGCCGTTCAGGGCGTGGCCTACTTAACCAATTTTTATCGTAATCAGCAGTTATTACTGCAAACACCGGGACCTTTGGCTGATGAGGATCATCCGGATGTGGGTGGCGCGCGTCTGATTATAGAAAACGCGCTGGCGGCCAAGCGTAATGTTTTGACGGAACTGGAATCTAAGGCGGTTCTGGCGGCCTTCGGTATTCCATCTACGCAGTGCATACTGGTTCGCTCCGCTGACGAAGCGCTGGTCAACGGACAGGCTTTGGGTTTTCCTTTGGCGATGAAAATTTACTCCAAAGAGATTACCCATAAATCAGATATTGGTGGAGTCAGGCTGGGTTTGAGTAATGCGGCGGCAGTTCAAAGTGCTTTTAAGGAAATGATGGACTCTGCACGTGCACAATGCCCCGACGCCGAGATTGACGGTGTTGTCTTGCAACGCATGCACTCGCCACCACACGGTCGCGAATTACTGGTTGGCATCACGACCGATCCGGTATTTGGGCCTGTTATTACTTTTGGATTGGGTGGCACAGCCGTTGAGATCATGCGTGATCAGGCGATGGCATTGCCGCCGTTAAATAGTCCTCTGATCAAGGACCTGATCGGTCGTACCAAAGCGGCAAAATTACTCGCGCATTTTCGCAATATGCCGGCCGCCGATATGAATGCAATTGAACGCATCTTGTTGCGTGTTTCTTCAATGGCCTGCGAGTTGCCGTGGATTCAGGAACTGGATATTAATCCGTTGGTGGTTGACGAGCATGGAGCGATGGCATTGGATGCGCGCATTATTGTTAAGCATCGACCGACCGATCAACGACCTTATTCGCATATGGCGATTCATCCATATCCTTCGCATCTGGTTGGCAATATTCAATTACCGGGTGGTATTGATGTTTGTATTCGTCCGATACGACCGGAAGATGCCGAGATTGAGCAGGCGTTTGTGCGTGGTCTTTCAGATCGGGCCAAGTTCTTCCGGTTTTTCCAGCCGTTGGATGAATTAACACCGACCATGTTGGCGCGCTTTACGCAAATCGATTACGACCGTGAGATGGCATTTATCGCAGTAGTGGAAGTAAATGGAAAAGAAAAAGAAATTGGAGTCGCCCGTTATATTACCAATGCTGATAATCAGGGTTGCGAATTTGCTGTTGTTGTCGCCGATGAATGGCAACATCGAAGTATTGCGCAACGCTTGATGGAGCGGTTAATTGAATGCGCCCGTGAAGATGGACTGAAATATATTGAAGGCAAGGTCATCGCTGAAAACAAGGAAATGCTGGCGCTGGCGGCATCACTCAGATTCACAGCGAAACATATGAAAGACGATGATGTTTCGATTGTTTACGTGAAAAAATTGTTGCATTAACCGACAACTCTTGAACTAGTCATGTGCCTGCTTGGCAGAGCACTCAACGCAGCTATAAACAGGCGTCTCTACATCAAGTCGCATTGCTGTTAGCTGGCCTCCCCAGACGCAGCCGGTATCCAGCGCAAATACATTGTTCTTTTCCAGTCTGCCCAATGTTGACCAGTGACCAGCAATAATTTTATTGTTGGCGCTGCGACGGTTCTTAACTTCATACCACGGAATCAGATTTGCCGACTGACTGCCGGGCGGTCCTTTGCATTCAAAATCCAACAAACCTTCTGCGGTGCAATAGCGAATACGTGTTAAAACATTCACGATAAATCTCAATCTATCCATTCCGTTTAATGAATCGTTCCAGCGATCCGGCTGGTTGCCATACATGGCGGTAAAAAATTCAGCGGAATCAGGACCACTGATTACTTCGCTGACCTCCTGCGCCAGTTTTTCTGCATCGTCCACGGTCCATTGTGGAATCAGACCGGCGTGTACCATGCAAAAGCCGAGTGTGTCGTCTCTATAAAATAAAGGCTGTTGTCTTAACCAGAATAGCAATTCGTCACAGTCAGGTGCTAATAGCAAAGCATCCAGGGTGTCTTTTGAATTGCTTTTACGCACGTTAAGTGATGAAGCAATCAGACATAAATCATGGTTACCCAGAACAGTGATTGCCGATTTGCCGAGACTCGCTACAAAACGAAGACATTCGAGAGACTGAGGACCGCGATTGACAACGTCACCAACAAACCAGAGTCGATCTTTATTGCGGTCAAATTCAATTCGCTCAAGCAATTGCTGTAGTTCGTCATAACAGCCTTGCAGGTCACCTATTGCGTAAATAGCCATTTTGTTATTAAAGGGTAAAAAGATCTAATGTAGAGTGCGTGGCACCGACAGCACAAATTCGGGTATTTCAGCGTCAAATGGCTGACCGGTTTCGTCCACCATCTGATAACTGCCACCCATGGTGCCGACGGATGTTTCAATCAAGGTGCCGCTGGTATATTGATACGACTCTCCGGGGGCCAATTCTGGCTGCTCTCCCACCACCCCCTCACCGCGCACTTCCTGTACCTTGCCGTTAGCATCGGTAATAATCCAGTGTCGGGTAAGCAGCTTGGCGCTGAGATGGCCTTTGTTCTCGATTGTTATGGTATAAGAAAATACATAGCGATTGGCATCCGGCTCGGATTGCGATTCGATGTAATGGGTTTCAACCTCTATGCAAATTGAATGCGGTTCCGACATTAATAGTGGTCCTGTTTTTGTGGAAAATTCACGTCTTAATTGGACTGCTGATAGTATACTTTAATACCGCCTGCTGGCGAGTAAAGCTGCGCAATGCTTGAAGAAGTTCTTATAAACAGCAAACCAGAACCCGATGAACGCCGCTGGTTTAGTTCAGCGCGCGCCGATCTGTACGTATGGTGGAACAAATCCGGTGATATCGATAGATTTGAATACTGCCACAAAATCGGACCTGCTGAGTACAGTCTGCGTTGGCATACCCATAGTGGAATTGAGTATGCGCTCGTTGATGATGGTGAAGCAACGCCGTTAAAAAATAATACGCCCATTGCCGTTATGAGCGGTGAGCCTGATTGGGATGACGTACTGGCGCACTTCCGCCGGGAAGGGCAGACTATTGATGCCTATTTGTATCGCTTTGTATTGCATAAATTGCTAAAAGCGGCGTTCGCGGCTTAAAGATCGGCTAGGCTTTTTGTTTTGTTAGCGAAATCAGCCGGCGTTGTAGAAGAATAAATTCCTGCAAGGTCAACGTTTCCGCCCTGGCACCCGGGTCGATATCACAAGCTCGAATATTCTCCTCATTCAACAATAATTTCAGGTTATTGCGAAGCGTTTTACGTCGTTGGGAAAAAGCCTGTTTTACCAGACGAGAGAAATCTTCTTCCTGTATTTTTTCCAGCTCGCGGTGTGGACGAGGTTTAACGCATATAACCGCCGAAGTGACTTTTGGTGCTGGAAAAAAAGACGAGGGGTTTACCTCAAACAGTTTATATACTTCAGCATAGTATTGTGCCATCACAGATAGCCGACCGTAGTTTTTGCAGTTTGGCATCGCTGTTAATCTGTCAACCACTTCTTTTTGTAACATAAGATGCATATCGATAATCTGATCGGAATATTCGAACAGATGGAACAATAATGGTGTTGAAATATTGTAAGGCAGATTGCCGACTATTCGAACGGAGTGGTTTTCAAAAGCGGCGGCAAAATCAAATTTCAGCACATCTTGGCAATGTATAGTAAGTTTTTCAATTTTTGAAAGTACTGCACACAGATCACGATCGATTTCAACAACATTCAAAGACTCAACGTGCTCGAGCAATGGATAGGTTAATGCACCCTGGCCGGGTCCGATTTCGACGATATTGTCATTGCTTCGCGGCTGAATCGCGAGAATAATTTTTTTGATGATTTGCTGATCAGTAAGAAAATTTTGGCCAAATCGTTTGCGAGGGTGGAGAAACATACCTGAATAACGTTACTGTTATCGACTTAGTACTGTCGCCAGATTAAACGCATGTCGCAAACTGCTAATATTCGCTGTTCCGGTACCTGCCAGTTCCAACGCAGTACCATGATCCACCGAAGTGCGGATGATCGGCAAACCCAGTGTTACATTAACGGCTCGTCCGAATCCTGCATACTTTAATACCGGCAGTCCTTGGTCATGATACATGGCCAACACTGCATCACATTCGGCCAGATGCGGGGGTGTGAACAGTGTGTCGGCAGGAAGGGGCCCCTTTAACAACAGGCCCCCATTTTTTAGCCTGGTTAATACGGGTTCGATAATATCAATTTCCTCGCGACCTAAATAACCGCCTTCGCCGGCATGCGGATTGAGCCCGGCAACCGTGATCCTGGGATGCTTAATAGAAAATAATCGAACTAAATCGGTGTGCAAAATCCGGATTACATTTTCAAGATGGTTAGCCGAGATGGCCTGGCTGATGTCTTTTAAAGCTAAATGGGTGGTAACCAATGCCACTCTCAATTCGTCAGCGACCAGCATCATCACCGGCTCGGCATTGCAAAGCTGAGCAAGGAACTCAGTATGGCCAGAAAACTTTTGGCCGGATTCGTTAATCACACCTTTGTGAATCGGACCGGTAGTGATTGCATGAAATGTTCCATTAATGCAGTTCTCAACCGCGATGCGCAGAGTATTCAGGACGTAGTCGGCATTGGCTGGATTTAAGCGCCCGCAGATAACCGGCTGCGGAACGGGCACATCCAGAACCGGTAATTGTCCCGGGATATGTGCCGCCGGTAACGACTCGTTGTTGATAGAAACAATTTCAATTTGAATATTGCATTCCACCGCACGTTTTTGCAGTAATTGAATATTGGCGACGGCCACCAAAGGTGCCGCCAGCGGTTCCTGCGCCAGTCTAAGCAGAATTTCGGGGCCGATACCGGCTGGTTCGCCTGGTGTTATTGCGATCGGAGCAATCATTACGAGTGCAGGTTATTAGTAGTGGTCACTCAGGGCGAATATCGACGAATGCCTCGCTGCGTAATCGACGTACCCATAGATCTTCTTCAATCATCGCTTTTCGTTCATACAAATCCTGATAAGCGGTATTGCGTGCCAGATCAACTGTTTTGTCATAATCTCGCCAGCCGAGCACCTCTACAATATGCCAGCCGTACTGGCTTTGGAAGGGCTGGCTGATTTTTCCAACCGGCAGAGTTTCCACCACTTTTCTGAATCGTGGCTCGTATCTTGCGGGTTCCGCCCAACCCAAATCGCCGCCGTTAGCAGCACTACCGGTATCTCTGGAATGTTCTTCGGCGAGTTTTTTGAAATCCGCGCCATTGAGTATTTGTGTGCGATAGCCGTTCAATTGTTGTCGTACCTGGTCATCAGTATTGAGTTTATCTGTTGCCAAAAGAATATGCCTGGCGTGCACCTGTTTTACGATCACGCGCTTGATCCCTTTTGTTTCAACCAGTTTTAGAATATGAATTCCCTGTGACATTTGAAATGGATTGGTAATCTTTCCGGGAGAAAGATTTCTGAGTTCGGTGGCAAATTGTTTGGGTAATTCGCTAAGCTTGTGCCAACCGAGACTGCCTCCTTCAAGTGCGGTGCGTCCGTCGGATTCCGCCAGAGCAATCTTTGCGAAGTCTTCGCCGCTTAGCAAGCGGGCGTGTATCGCATCAGCTTTGTTTTTCAAATTTTTAATAGTATCGCTATCGGCATCTTCCGGAATTGATATCTGGATATGTGAGACAAGGTATTCACTGTTATCGTTTTCATTTTCCTGTGATGCCAGATACTCGTCCACTTCCGCTGCCGAAACTCTAACCCTGCCGCCAATCAAACCTTGTTTTAAACGCTGCAAGGTTATTTCCTTTCTCCGCTCGGCGCGAAATGTTTCGTAATCGATACCGTCTTTTAATAACTTTTGACGCAGACCCTCAAGCGTTAACTGATTATGTCTTGCCAAGGACTGAAGATCTTCGTTCAATGTTGTGTCGTCAACGGTAACGCCGTAAGAGTCCGCTTCATCGAGCTGCAGCCTTTCAATAATCAGGCGTTCAAGCATTTGTTTTCTGATGATTTCGTCAGGTGGCAGTTCGATCTTGCCGCTTAACTGACTCTTGATCATGCCCACGCTTTTATCAAGCTCGGATTTTAGAATCACATCTTTATTTACGACAGCGACAATGCTATCAATCGGTATCTCGCGGGCGGTATTTGCGGTTTCAGCGGCACCATGAATGGCAACAAGAATTGTTGATAAAAAAATAAATTTCTTTACTGGTCTATGCATAATTATTTACTCAAACGGATCTTTATAACCGGTTATGTTTTGTTCCAGCTGCTGGCCGATGTTGGTGCCGGCGCGGGACAGGCCTTTAAAAATAATTTCGAAATAAATCGACTTATCGAATTCAGGTGAGTTGCTTGCGTTTTGCCCGAGCAGGAACCTTCGACCCAGGATGCGGAACGCCCAACAACAGCTCTCATACTCAAAACCGAAATATTTATCGAGATCGATTTTTTCTTCAAACGATCGATTCCATCTGCCTACCGTTGACCAACGCTGACTGAGTGGAAGACTGAATGAAATGTCTGATTGCTTCAGATTAATGTCATTCAAATCAGCTGCTCTCCGATAGCGATAACCAAGATTGAAAACATATCTGTTTTGCTGGTTATAACGGACTCTGAACAAACCTTTGTCCGTTTTTTCGCTATCAGGGTTCCATTCCAGATCCAGAGAACCGCTCCAGTGTTTGCCGAAGCTGGCGCCAATTTCGGCAAGTATACCTGATTGTTCGTCCGTATCAGGCACCTGGCCGGGCAAGGTAACCCGCCGTTCCTCGAAAAAATATATCTGGCCCAGACTGACTCGAAATCGTTCCTCGCCGGTTGCGCGACGCAACCAGCGGCTGGTCAGCGACAGCGAAGCCTGATTGGCGTCGCCGATGCGGTCGATGCCGGCATAACGATTTTCCTCATACAATTGGTACATACCAAAAGCGGTTTCCCTGGTATCGAATACAGGCAGGTTGTCCTGTTCTCTGAAAGGAACGTTTAAATAGAAAATCCTCGGCTCAAAAGTTTGCAGAAATCTGTCATTTTCACCGACCGCACGTTCAAATATCAGACCACTGTCGAGACTGGCGATGGGTACCGAGCGACTGATTTTGGTTTCCTGGGCAAGCGGCAAATTTGGATCATCCAGACGATACGAAGTGTATTGACCGCTGAGTGCCGGGATAACAAACCAGCCACTGGTGCCAAAAGGGCGGCTAAAACGAGGCCGGATATCAAATCGTTGGTTCGAGATATTGTCGGCACGTGTAAAAATGCTGTAACTGCTTGCCAGTTCATATTCAATGCCGGCGCCGATATCAGGATAAAAGCCGTTCAGACTTAAATCCGGCAATAATTCATCGGGGTAGCTGTCCTCGGGAATTGTATTGTCAACTGTTTGATAAGAAAGAAGACGGCTGACAAATTTCCAGTTATCCCATTGTCCTACCAGTGATGCTGATCTGGATAAATGGGTAACGCTGGTCGAACTTAAATCACTGCCAAAATCTCTTAGATAATCGAAATCTGATACTTCAGCAGCACTCAGGGAAGTCGACCAATGCCTGCTGATGCGACCAGAATGCTGAATTGATGCAAGCTTGCGGCGATTACCGTATAAGTCGTCATCCAGGTATTCATAATCCAGTTGAGTTTCACTCCAGGAATTCAAATAACGCCACTCGCTGTTGAGTTGCATGCCACGATCGCGCATATAACGAGGCGTGAGCGTTGCGTCGGCCTGTGGTGCGATATTCCAGTAGTAGGGTATTTCAAATTCGAAACCATGGCGTGCAGACTGCCCCACAGTGGGGTACAGAAAACCAGATTTGCGCCGGTCGTCGATTGGGAAGCTTAAGGCCGGAAAATAAAGTATCGGTATATCCTTGACTCGCAGGGTCATATGTTTGGCCAGACCGACACCCCTGGCATGGTCCAGTCTCATCTCTTTGGCGTTAAAATGCCAAATCCGGTCATCTGGTGTGCAAGTACTATAAGACATGTCATAGAGATACGTGATTTGCTGATCGGTGCGAATTACTTTTTCAGCCGAGCCGTTGCCGTGATTGAGCGGAATAAAAAAATCAAGATCCGCCAGTTCACTATTCTCGCTATTGACAAAACGAGTCATTGAGTCGGCATTGAATTCAAACTGATCGCTTCGATATTGCACATTGCCTTTTAAGTCTATTCTTTGTTGATCCATGTGATAAACGGCGGTATCGGCGTGTACAAAATCCTTCTCGCCGAGAAGGGTAACGTTGCCACTGAGTTGTGAAACCGATTCGCTCTGCGAGTCGATGATGTCAGCATTGAGTATGACCTGCCCGTTAGCAGGACGAACGGCTGATATTTCCATAATGGGCAGCAATCCACCCACCGGGCAAAGTCGCCAGACATCGATCTCATCGGTGCTATCTGTGGATACAGTTTGCGCCTGCGCCGGCAATAGAGGCATGCAGGTCAGGGTAATAAAAATAGCAGCAGGGCGAAGCATGTCGTTGAGGAATTACCAGCGGGTGATTTCCGCCAACGCATCACCCAGCAAGGCGGGGGAACGAACCGTGCTGACGCCTGCCGCTTCCAGCGCTGCAAATTTCTCCGCTGCGGTGCCTTTGCCGCCGGCAATGATTGCGCCTGCGTGACCCATGCGTTTGCCGGTGGGCGCCGTCACTCCGGCTATATAGGAAACAACCGGCTTGCTGACGTACTGCTTGATGTACTCGGCAGCTTCTTCTTCTGCGGTGCCGCCGATTTCACCGACCATAATAATGGCCTCGGTTTGCGGATCCTGTTCGAATAACGCCAGCGCGTCGATGAAGTTGGTACCCGGAATCGGATCACCACCAATCCCGATGCAGGTGCTCTGTCCAAAACCTTTATCGGAGGTTTGCTTGACGGCTTCGTAAGTCAGGGTGCCGGAGCGGGATACAATGCCAACTCGTCCTGCTTGGTGGATATAGCCCGGCATAATGCCGATTTTGCACTCACCCGGCGTAATGATCCCGGGGCAGTTCGGGCCGATCAGACGTGATGGGCTGTTGGCCAATATGGCGTGAACCTCGACCATATCCAGTGTCGGTATCCCCTCGGTAATACAGACAATCAGTCGAATACCGGCGTCAATCGCCTCCAGTATCGAATCTTTACAAAACGCAGCCGGCACATAGATCACGCTGGCATCGGCGCCGGTTGCCGCAACAGCTTCCTGTACCGTGTTAAAAACCGGCAGATCAAGATGGGTTTGCCCGCCTTTGCCCGGTGTTACCCCACCGACCAGCTGGGTGCCGTACTCAATGGCCTGCTCGCAGTGAAAGGTACCTTGTTTACCGGTAAAACCCTGGCAGATTACTTTGGTGTTTTTATTGACCAGTACACTCATTTATCAATACTCCGAATTTGTCTTTCCGCTCAGGCTACCGCAGCAATCATTTTTTGTGCGGCGTCGGTCAGGTTGGCGCCTGCGATTACATTGAGATCGCTGTCATTCAATATTTGTTTGCCAATATCCGAGTTGTTGCCTTCCAGTCTGACCACCACGGGTACCTTAACGCCAACCTCCGTGACGGCTGCCAGAATACCCTCGGCGATCAGATCGCAGCGCACGATACCCCCAAAAATATTCACCAGCACGCCTTTAACGGTTGGGTCTGATAGGATGATTTTGAACGCTTCGGTAACCCTTTCGGTCGTTGCACCGCCACCGACATCGAGGAAATTAGCGGGTTCACCGCCATGCAATTTGATAACGTCCATGGTGGCCATCGCCAGACCAGCACCGTTCACCAGGCAACCGATATTGCCATCCAGCGCGATATAACTCAGATCCCATTCCCGGGCGTGTGTTTCACTGGGATTTTCCTGACTGACGTCACGCATATTGACGAGCTCAGGCTGGCGAAACAGCGCGTTTTCATCAACGTTGATCTTGCCGTCCAGGCATACAAGGTTGCCTTCCCGGGTGACCACTAACGGATTGATTTCAATCAAACTCAAATCACGCTCAATAAACAGTTTGCCCAATCCCAGCAGGATTTTGCTGAATTGCTTGATCTGATCCCCCTGCAAACCCAGACCAAAGGCCAGCGCGCGACACTGATAGGGCATAATACCGGTCAATGGATTGATGCTGATTTTCAATATTTTTTCTGGCGTCTCAACGGCGACTTTTTCAATTTCGACGCCACCTTCAGTGGATGCTATGACCACAACACGTTGACTGCCACGATCAATCACCGCACCAAGATACAACTCTGTAGCGATATTGCAGGTTTCTTCGATCAACACCTGGTTTACAGGCTGCCCGTCGGATCCGCTTTGATAGGTCACCAGCCGCGAACCCAACATTTTTGCCACGATTTGTTTAACCTCTTTCGGCTTGTCACTCAGTTTGACGCCACCGGCTTTACCGCGTCCGCCGGCGTGCACTTGTGCTTTGATTGCCAAGCGCGGGCTGTTAAGCGCGGCTATCGCCTTATCGACTTCGGCAACGGAGCTGACCACCTGGTTATTCGGAACAGGTATGCCGTAACGGGAAAATAATTGTTTTGCCTGATATTCATGCAAATTCATTCTGAGTCATCCTGTTAATTGATTATTTTCTGTGTTGCACGGTATGCAGCGCACGGCCATGCACGGATAACGCCGCTTCGTGCACCGCTTCCGATAAGGTTGGATGCGCAAAAACGGTTAACGCTAGATCTTCAGCGCTGGAACCGAATTCCATCGCGATAACCGCCTGGGCAATTAGTTCCGAGCTGTGTGCTCCGAGTATATGAACGCCTAAAATCCGGTCGCTGGCGCGATCAGCCAGAATTTTCACCATACCTGCGGTATCTCCCAACGCGCGGGCCCGGCCACTGGCAGTGAATGGGAAAGTGCCGACGATATATTCGATACCGGAGGCCTTTAACTCCTCTTCAGTTTTACCCACCCAGGAAATCTCCGGGTGGGTATAGATGACTGACGGGATTGTATTGTAGTTGACGCTGGCATGGTTACCGGCGATCAATTCCGCCACCATCATGCCTTCTTCAGAACCCTTGTGGGCCAGCATCGGACCGCGTACCACATCGCCAATCGCGTAAACTCCCGGCAGTGTTGTCCGGCACTGCTCATCAACATGCACAAAGCCACGTTCGTCTAACAGTAACTCCGCTTCGGCAGCGGCAAGATTGTCGGTGTTAGGACGTCTGCCCACCGCAACAATCAGCTTATCGACAGTTATATTATGGTCGCCGCTCTTATCCTGATAATTTATTGCAACGCGTTTATTTTTAATTTCACTGCTGGTGACACGTGTGCAGAGATGAATTTCCAATCCCTGTTTTTGAAAAATCTTCAGGCTCTCAGCGGCGATTTGCTTATCAGCCATAACCAGAAAGTCTTCCATGGCCTCCAGCACAACCACTTCCGCTCCCAGACGCCGCCAGACGGTTCCCAATTCCAAGCCAATGACCCCGGCACCAATCACCCCCAGACGTTTAGGGACTTCATTAAACTCCAGTGCGCCGGTGGAATCGACGATTAGATTTTCCGTATAACGCGCAGATGGAATTTCGATGGGCACTGAACCGGAAGCGATAATGACATTCTCTGCATCGTAGATGGTTTGTTTGCCCTCGCGGCTTGTGACTTCAATCTGTTTGTTGGCCAGCAGGCGACCGTGGCCCTGCAGCCAGGTGATTTTATTGGCTTTGAAAAGTTGTTCGATTCCCTGCGTCAGCGCAGAGACAATTTTGTCTTTGCGTTGCAGCATTTGCCCGAGTTCCAGCCGGACTTTGTCAGTCCTGACACCGTGATCAGCCAGTTCGTTTTGCGCGATCGAGTACCAATGGGATGATTCAAGCAGGGCTTTGGAAGGAATGCAGCCCACATTCAGGCAGGTGCCACCCAATGCAGGCTCGCCTTGTTTACCTACCCATTTTTCGATGCAAGCTGTACTCAAACCCAACTGTGCCGCTCTTATCGCAGCGACATAGCCGGCCGGTCCACCACCGATGACAATAACATCAAATTTTTTATTCATACGGTTACCTGCTTTAAAGCAGGCTTCTCCCATTGCGATTAAGGGTGGGTGATTTCAGCGTTTATTTAACATCCGCTCTTTACGATAGCGGTTGTTGCGCGATGAACGATCTCATGCCGCAAATTGAAAAATCAGCGTGATCTAAATCTCCAGTAATATTCTGGCCGGGTCTTCTAATTGATCCTTTATGGCGACCAGGAATTGAACGGCCTCACGTCCGTCAACGATACGATGATCATACGACAGGGCCAGATACATCATAGGGCGCACTACTACTGCGCCATTGACCACCACTGCTCTTGGCTCGATTTTATGCATACCGAGGATGCCGCTTTGTGGTGGATTTAAAATGGGAGTCGATAACAGGGAACCAAATACACCGCCATTGGAAATAGTAAAGGTACCGCCGGTCATATCATCCAGTGATAAGGTTCCGTCTTTGGCGCTGCTGCCGAAGTCGATAATTTTTTGTTCGATATCGGCCATGCTCATATGTTCAGCATTTCTCAGTATCGGTACAACCAGACCTCGCGGCGAAGAGACCGCCACACCGACATCGCAATAGCCATGATAGACAATATCATTGCCGTCAATCGAGGCATTGACTTCCGGGAAACGTTTTAACGCTTCGACCGCTGCTTTTACAAAAAACGACATAAAACCAAGTTTTACGGCGTGCTTTTTCTCAAAGCTGTCGCGGTATTTCGTGCGTAACTCCATCACCGGTTGCATATCCACTTCATTGAAAGTGGTCAGGATCGCCGCGTTAGCCTGAGCCTGCAGCAAACGCTCCGCAACGCGTGCACGCAGACGCGTCATCGGTACTCGTTGCTCTGCGCGCTCACCGGCGACGGCAGGTAATTTTTCAGTTTTGGCGGGTTTGGCTTCGATTGGTTGTTTAATTTTCACTGCTGCCTTTTTATTGTCAGCACCGGTGTCGGCTTCAATCATTTTTAGTACGTCTTCTTTCATGATGCGACCGTTGCGACCTGAACCGGTAATCTGCGCGGGATCCAGTTCGTGTTCCGCCACCAGCTTGCGTACAGCAGGGCTTAATGTCGATTCATCAGTGTGTTTGCTATCGGGGATTGATTCGCCGTTACCAGAACCGGGTTTGGCACTGGATTTCACCGTTACAGCGCCGGTTTCCAGAACAGCAATAACTTGATTGGCCGTCACTGTTGAGCCGGTTTCATGGCGAATTTCCTTTAATATGCCGTTATCCGGTGCGGGGACTTCCAGCACCACCTTGTCGGTTTCGATATCCACCAGATTTTCATTGCGACTCACAGAGTCACCCGGTTTTTTGTGCCAGGCTGCAATGGTTGCGTCGGCTACCGATTCCGGCAGCACAGGAACCTTAACTTCTATCGACATTATTGCTTTCTTATCTCTCAACTGAAAAAGTTTATGGAAACCCTGGCGCGAAATTGTAACGCAGATGATGATGGCGCAGAAGCAAACTACGCACCACACCAACGCATATTTATATCAGATCATTACTCAGGCAAACGCTTTTTCGACCAGCTCTTTCTGTTGTTGCACATGCAAATGACCATAGCCTACGGCGGGGGATGCCGAAGCCGCCCGGCCCACATAACGTAAATACAGGTCTTCTCTTAGCAGGCCGCGAATATGATGCTGGCTGGAATACCAGGCACCCTGGTTCATCGGTTCTTCCTGACACCAGACTACGTCCTCGGCATGAGCGTATTTATCCAGTTCGAGTTGCAGCAACACTTCAGGGAATGGATACAGCTGTTCGATACGGATGATTGCCGTCTCGCCGCTGACTTCAGTACGACGTCGGTCGATAAGATCGTAATAAACCTTACCATTGCAGAGAATCAACTTTTTGACCTTTTCAGGGTCGTTGATAGCTTCGTCGCCCAACACCGGCATAAAACAACCCTGGGTTAAATCTTCCAGACTGCTGACCGCTTGCTTGTGGCGTAACAGGCTTTTCGGTGACATGACGATCAACGGCGTGAGCCATTGGCGCAGCGCCTGGCGACGCAACATATGAAAGGCCTGTGCCGGCGTGGTGGGTGAACAGACCTGCATATTATGTTCAGCGCATAACTGCAGAAAGCGTTCCATGCGGGCAGATGAATGTTCCGGGCCCTGGCCTTCGTAGCCGTGTGGCAATAACAGAACCAGCCCGCTGAGACGGCCCCACTTTTGCTCGCCGGAGCTGATGAACTGGTCGATCACAACCTGAGCGCCATTGGCAAAATCGCCGAACTGAGCTTCCCAGATCACCAGACTGTGCGGGTCATTGGTTGAATAGCCATATTCGAATGCCAGAACCGCTTCTTCCGACAGTACCGAATCAACCACCAGAAACTTGGCCTGATCTTTAGCGATATGTCTTAGCGGGACATGGCCGGTGCCGTCACGCTGGTTGTGCAGCACTGCGTGACGGTGGAAAAAAGTACCGCGCCCGGAGTCCTGGCCGCTGATACGCACGCGCACACCTTCGGTGACCAGCGACGCATAAGCCATAATCTCAGCGAAGCCCCAGTCAATGGGAAGACTGCCAGCGGCCATCTTTTGGCGATCGGCCATGATCTTGTTTACGCGTGAATGGAGTTCCAACCCGTCCGGGAAACTCAGTAACCGGTCACTGAGGTGTTTTAGGCGATCAAGGCTGATTTTGGTATCGACGGGTTGATCCCATTCGCGATTGAAATAGACCGACCAGTCGACGACATAACTTTTTTCTTCTACGCTTCTCTGTGTCAGGAATTTCTGCACAGACAGGCCGGCGTCCAGCATATCGCGATATTCCTTGGCCATCAGATCGGTTTCTTCTTCGCTGAATATGTTTTCAGCCGTCAGGCGCTCTGCATACTGCTTACGAGTAGTCGCCAGGGCCTTGATTTTTTTGTACATCATCGGCTGTGTGGCTGATGGCTCGTCGGCTTCGTTATGACCGTGACGTCGATAGCAGACCATGTCGATCACCACATCTTTTTTGAATTTCATGCGGTAGTTGAGTGCCAGTTGGGTGACGAAAATTACCGCTTCCGGATCATCGCCATTGACGTGAAAGATGGGTGCACTGACCATTTTGGCAACATCGGTGCAATAAACCGTGGAACGGGCATCCTGCTTGTAGCTGGTAGTAAAGCCGATCTGGTTGTTGATCACGATATGCACAGTACCCTTGGTGGAAAAACCACGGGACTGGGACATATTGAAAGTTTCCATAACAACACCCTGGCCTGCGAAAGCTGCGTCTCCATGCATGGAGATTGGCAACACATACTGGCCATCACTGTCTTGCCGACGGTCCTGGCGCGAACGTACCGAGCCCTGAATTACGGGTGAGACAATTTCAAGGTGCGAAGGATTAAATGCCAGTGTTAGATGGGTATTGCCACCCGGTGTTTTGATGTCGGATGAAAATCCCATATGGTATTTCACGTCACCTGAGTAGTGCCCGTTTAAAGCGGGTTTCTTGCCTTCGAACTCCTGAAACAGGTCGCTGGGCAGTTTACCCATAATATTAACCAGTACATTCAGGCGGCCGCGATGTGCCATCGCCATCACGACTTCTTTTACGCCCATGGTGCCGGCACTTTGCACAATTTCATTCAACATCGGAATCAAACTTTCTGCGCCTTCCAGTGAAAAGCGCTTTTGACCGACATATTTCGAATGCAGATAAGTTTCCAGGCCTTCGGCGGCGGTCAGGTCCTGTAATATTTTTTTACGCTTTCTGACGTCAAATTGGGGTTTGCCTTGTACGCTTTCGAGTTGTTGTTGAATCCAGTTCTTTTCCTCGGATGCAGTGATATACATGTACTCGGCGCCGATCGAACCGCAATAGGTGGCGTTTACAATCTCGAGAATTTCGGCCAGCGTGGCTCTGGGTGGCCCGTGCAACGAGCCGGTCGCGAATTCCGTATCCAGATCGGCCACGCTGAGTTGATGATGCCGCAAGGTTAAGTCGGGAATTTCCGGTAGTTTGTGCCGTTTCAGCGGATCGAGTTTGGCGTGTTGATGGCCACGGAAACGGTAAGCATCGATCAGTTCGAAAACCTGTTCCTGTTTACGCTCATACTCCAGCGATTCAACGCTTTCCTTGGCAGCAGTGATCGCGGAAGGGTGTTTGGCGAGTTCACGGAAATATTGTCTGACTTCTGAATGAATGACATCCTGCTTTATGCCATTGACCTGCGGCAAACCGGTAAAAAATGAACGCCATTCGGGGCTGACGCTATTGGGATCGCGTAAGTATTGTTCGTAGAGTTCTTCAAGGTAGGGCGCATTATTCCCGGTAAACTGGGAGCTTGCCCATAGTGCTGACATACTCAAATCAAGGTTTGCGGCCTTTGATAACATTACGGTAAACAGACCTCCTGATCCGAAACGCTGTTCTGTCTAATGTGCCAATAAGGTATTCAAGTTACATGCCAAACGCAACGCATAACGTCACATTTCTATCAGTGTTGGCATTTGAATCATGTTGATCGATAGCGGAACAAATCGTTCCGCTATCGTTGACACTTATTTAGCAGCTTGTCGGCCGCGGGGGAGGGATACTATAGGCGAGAATTTTATTTTTCAAGTGCCGAGCAAACGGCAGTAAATATCTCGTCAATGCTGCCGGTTCCCGGTATGGTGGCCAGCAGTTTCTGCTCACTGTAGTAGGTTACTAACGGTGCTGTCTGTTCTTCATAAACCTGCAAACGGCTGCGCACTGTTTCTTCATTGTCGTCAGCCCTATGCGTTAAATTGCTGCTGCCGCATTTGTCACATACCCCTTCCTGTTTTGGTTTGGAAAAGTAAATGTTGTAAATGGCACCGCAATCCGCACAGCTACGTCGGCCGGTAATACGCTTGACGATTTCTTCAGCCTCAACATGAATATGAATGGCTGCGTCCAATGGCAGATTTTTCCCTTTTAGTAATGCATCCAGCGCCTTGGCCTGAGCCAGATTGCGTGGAAATCCATCCAGGATAAAACCATGACTTAATTCAGGACTGGCGAGCTTTTCGCTGATCAGTCCCAGCACAATTTTATCGGATACCAGTTGACCGGCTTCCATAATCGCTTTCGCTTCCCTGCCCAATTCAGAGCCGGAAGCCACTGCAGCACGTAACAGGTCGCCTGTAGAGATCTGTTGCACACCATACTTTTCAACCAGCATTTTAGCCTGGGTGCCTTTACCGCAACCCGGCGCGCCTAGTAAGACTATTCTCATGATTTTTCCTTCTGATTTTCCCGAGATGAAAAAAGGGGAAACCGTGCTCCGGTTGCCCCTTTATTCACCAAACATTTTCTACGTTGATTAACGGATCACCAACGCGATAATCGGAGCGATAACCAGTGAAACGACGCTCATAAGCTTGATCAGAATATTGAGTGACGGTCCTGCGGTGTCTTTAAAGGGGTCACCAACCGTATCACCAACCACTGCAGCTTTATGTGCATCGGAGCCTTTACCGCCCAGTGCGCCGCTTTCGATGTATTTTTTGGCATTATCCCAGGCGCCACCGGCATTCGACATAAACAGTGCCATCATAACACCGGTAACCGTAACGCCTGCCAGAACGCCACCGAGCATCTCGGCACCACCCAAAAACCCCATGACCACCGGTGTCAGAACAGCGAGTAGTCCAGGAACCACCATCTCTTTGATGGCTGCCTTGGTGGAGATATCGACACAACGTGCATAATCAGCCTTCCCAGTACCCGCAAGCAAACCGGGAATTTCACGGAACTGACGACGTACTTCCTCGATCATTTTAAAGGCCGCTCTGCCGACTGCGCCCATCGCGAATGAAGAGAACAGGAAGGGCAGCATCGCGCCAATAAACAAACCGGCCATCACCATGGGATCGGTAACGTCGATATTGACGATAGACTCATCAAGGGTCATGCCCGCGTCCAGTCGTGTAGCCTGGATTGTCTGACGGAATGCGGCAAACAGTGCCAGCGCGGTCAGAGCGGCAGAACCGATAGCAAAACCTTTTCCGATAGCAGCAGTCGTATTGCCGACCGCATCGAGTTTATCGGTACGTTGGCGAACTTCTTTTTCCAGGCCAGCCATTTCTGCCAGACCGCCTGCATTGTCGGCAATCGGACCGTAGGCGTCCACAGCGAGCTGAATACCGGTGGTAGCCAGCATGCCCAGAGCGGCAATAGCAATACCGTAGAGACCGGCAAAATGATAGGAAACAAGAATTGCGGCAACGATACAGAGCACTGGCAATGCGGTGGACATCATACCGGTACCCAGACCGGCGATGATGTTGGTTGCTGCGCCGGTTTCCGACGCTTTGGCAATTTTCCGGGCCGGTTGTTTGCTTTCTGCGGTGTAATATTCTGTCAGAAGACCAACGGCAATACCTGCGGCAAGTCCGGCAATGGTTGCCCAGAAGATACCTACTGCCTGGTAACTGACTTTTCCAATAACGCTAAAGGTTTCAGGCGCCATAAACTTAACGATTGGGTAGGTAATGGCCGCCATAATAATACCCGCGGTAAACGTACCTATATTCAGGGCTGCCTGCGGATTTCCACCTTCTTTGGTTCGAACCAGGAAGGTACCAAAAATCGACATAATTATGCCTGCGCCTGCCAGAATAAGCGGCAGAAGCACCAGATTTGTCTGGCCGGCTGCTGCACCCAGTACCATCGAACCAACAATCGCGCCGACATACGATTCAAAAAGATCAGCACCCATACCGGCAACGTCACCAACATTGTCTCCAACGTTGTCAGCAATTGTCGCAGGGTTACGAGGATCGTCTTCGGGAATACCCGCTTCGACTTTACCGACAAGATCTGCACCGACATCAGCTGCCTTGGTATAGATACCACCGCCGACACGGGCAAACAAAGCGATTGATGAAGCACCCATTGCAAAACCGTTCAGAATGGGAAGAACCACCAAATTGAGATCCTGAATTTCACTACCGAATATACTCGTATAGATGAGGAACAGGATCGTAAGACCGAGTGTTCCAAGTCCGACAACACACATCCCCATTACCGTACCGCCGGAAAAAGCCACCATCAGTGCTTGCGACAAACCTTTGCGGGCAGCATTGGTTGTACGCATATTGGAGGCTGTTGCAGTCCGCATTCCAAAGAAACCGGCAAGACCGCTGCAAAATGCGCCTACGATAAAGGAAACGGCTACTAATTTGACATTTCCTTTGTTTGCCAGGGCCAGTAGTCCGGCAACGGCAAACACGAAAATGGCCAAAACTTTATATTCACGTGCAAGAAAGGCCATGGAGCCTTCACGCACCGCGGCACCGATTTCTTGCATTTTTTCGGTACCTGGATCCTGCTTATTGATCCAAAATGTTTTCCAAAGAGCGAACAGCAGCGCGATACTTCCTGCACTGATGACCGCATACAGGTACATATTCATATAACCTCCTGATCCTGTAAGGGAGTAAATGATTGAGTCGAATGGTTGAAAATTGAAGATTTGTCGAAGTAATAAGTCACGTTAGTTCCCGTAGAGGTTACAAGCAACCCTTTGCCCGTTAACGGGACAACAGCATATTAAGGTGTAAGTTTTACGGTGGGCGCGATTGTAGCACCGGTGCCGTGGTGAATGTACATAAAGCCGCCCAATTACGCCACTTTCAGCACGCGGCCATCCTAAGCTGTCAGCCTTAAGCGGCGCAGCCGTGGAAAACCGCTATAATGCCCAATTTGCCTTAAGTAGATTCCATTGGCGCAGCTGATCGGCAAAAATTGGATCTAAAATCAGGTCCAAAATCGCTTACCAACTCGCTAATACCGAAAAAGAAAGTGAATAATATTGTTAATTTCAGATATTTTTGCGGACCGATGTGTTGCTTGGAAATAATCAGGATTTTATTTACGCCTATGGTTGATGGTGGCTATGCCCGCTAGCATTTATCTGGCCGATCGTCAGTATGAGCAGCGCGTTTTTCAATTTCGTGCTCTGATTGTCGCATTGATCTGTTTGTTCTTACTGCTGGTATTGGCAGTCAGAATGATTTATCTGCAGGTTGTACATCACGATATGTTTTCCACCCTGTCACAGAACAATCGCTTGCAGGTGATTCCAACCCCGCCCAACCGTGGATTGATTTTCGATCGTAATGGTGTGGTATTGGCTGAAAATCAGCCGGCTTTTCATCTTGAGATTACGCCGGAAGACGTTGTGGATATGGAGAAAACTCTGTCGGGTCTGGTAGAGGTGGTGAATGTGAGGCCGACCGATATCGAAAGTTTCAAAGATGCACTCAAGAGGCGACGAAAATTTGAATCAATCCCTTTGCGTTTAAACTTAAGTGAACGGGAAACAGCATTATTTGCCGTTAACCGACATCGATTCCCCGGAGTTGATATCGCAGCACGTTTAAGCAGGCATTATCCATTTGCCGAGACCACTGCGCATGTTTTGGGATACGTCGGCCGTATTGACGAGGAGGATTTGATTAATCTTGATCAGGCAAATTATCGTGGCACCAATCATATCGGCAAACTGGGCGTTGAGCAGGCGTATGAAGATATTTTGCATGGCAACGTTGGATACCAGCAGTTGGAAGTCAATGTCGAGGGCCGAGAGTTGCGCATACTGGAGGAACAGGCGCCGGTACCGGGTGACGATCTGCAACTGCATCTCGATATACGACTGCAGCAAATAGCCGAGCAGTCGATGACCGAAAAAACCGGTGCGGTTATAGCGATGGATCCGAATAACGGTGCCATTCTGGCACTTGTCAGTCGACCGTCTTTTGACCCCCATCCTTTTGTAAACGGAATTTCTAAAAAGGACTATCAAGCATTACGCGATAGCCCGGTACAACCATTGTTTAATCGTGCCTTACGCGGGCAATACCCGCCCGGTTCCACTATTAAACCAGCATTGGCTTTAGCGGCACTCGAACTGGGTGCCGATATTGCGCATGAAACGGTTAATTGCAAAGGTTTTTTTAAATTGCCGACCGATGATCGCAAATATCGAGATTGGAAAAAACATGGACATGGTAAAGTTGATTTACATACCGCCATAGTGCAGTCCTGTGATGTTTATTTTTACAATCTGGCGAATCAAATGGGGATTGACGCCGTATCGGAGTTTCTGGGTTTATTTGGCCTGGGGCAACCGACCGGCATTGATGTTGCGGGCGAAAAACCTGGTTTGTTGCCATCAAGAGAATGGAAACGTAAACGGTATGCCATGCCATGGTTTCCAGGTGAAACGATCAGCGTCGGCATCGGTCAGGGTTATATGTTAATGACGCCCATGCAGTTGGTACAGATGAGTGCGGCGTTAGCTACTGCAAAAATTTATCAACCGCAATTGGTTGCCGCATTATTACCAAAAAACGCAGAAGCCGTACCGATTACTCCGGTATTAAAATCCGAACTTAAAGTTACTAATTTGGCAAACTGGGATGAAGTTCGCCTGGCCATGCGCGATGTTGTACATACTGACCGGGGTACTGCGCGTGGTTCATCCTGGGGTACGAAATATGAATTTGCCGGTAAAACCGGGACCGCCCAGGTCATCGGGATTGCGCAAGATGAAGAATACGATGAAGAGACGATCGCCGAGCATTTTCGTGATCATGCGTTGTTTATAGCTTTTTCGCCGGTGGAAAACCCCCGGCTTGCAGTCGCTGTTTTGGTTGAGCACGGAGGACACGGTAGTTCGGCAGCGGCACCGGTTGCACGCCAGTTATTTGATGCGTATATGAAGTATTACGATGTTCAGTAATGAAGTTAAATTCGCTGAAGGCGAAAGCCTGATGCGTGAAATCTTCCGGCGACTGCGACTTGATCCCGCATTGTTTTTGTCGCTGATGGTGCTTATTGGTCTGGGATTACTGATATTGTATAGCGCGTCCGGACAGAACGGAGCGATGCTGTTACGACAGGGTTTTCGGCTACTGATCGGCGTTATCAGCATGCTGGTGTTTGCGCAGATTTCAACACATAAATTGCGTTTATGGTCGCCCTGGTTATATGTCGGCGGTATATTTTGCCTGTTACTGATATTTGCAGTCGGTGATGTGGGTAAGGGCGCGCAACGCTGGCTGGATTTGGGTATTGTTCGTTTTCAGCCATCGGAGTTAATGAAATTAATTGTGCCGATGACTATGGCCTGGTATTTGTCCGGTAAATTGTTGCCGCCAAAATTTAAACATATTGTCGTCGCAACAATAATTTTTATGTTGCCTTTGGCCCTGATTGCCAAACAACCGGACTTAGGTACTGCAATGTTGGTGGGCAGCGCTGGATTTGTCTGTTTGTTTCTCGCAGGCATGAGTTGGTGGTGGATGTTTAGTGCCAGTGTCTTGGTATGTGCGGCAATGCCGCTGGCATGGAATTTCATGCATGGCTACCAACGCCAGCGGGTTCTGACTTTTCTGAATCCTGAAAACGATCCTCTTGGTGCCGGTTACCATATTATTCAATCCAAGATCGCCATCGGTTCGGGAGGTGTTTATGGCAAGGGCTGGCTGAACGGAACGCAGTCGCATCTTGATTTTTTACCGGAACGTTCCACAGATTTCATTTTTTCGGTACTGGCCGAGGAGTTTGGTTTGTTTGGTGTCCTGTTTATACTCGCGTTGTTTGCATTTATTGTCTTGCGGGGCCTTCGTATCGCCAGTTGCGCCAAGGATGGGTATAGTCGCATTGTCGCAGGCAGTATAACGCTGACCTTTTTTGTTTATCTGATTGTAAACGTCGGCATGGTGAGCGGTTTGTTGCCGGTTGTAGGCATACCCTTGCCACTGGTGAGTTATGGCGGTACTTCGATAGTTACGTTGTTAATTGGATTTGGTATGCTGATGTCAATTAATGCGGATAGAAGATTTATTTCAGGATGAAAAAAATAATTATTTTAATTTTAGCGCCCGCCATTTTATTGGTTACACTGACAGAGGAAGCGGGGGCAGATCGCAGACGTTATTCAGATCGTTACGAAGTCCGCCAGTTCGTCAGAGAATTTGCCGCTGAACAACAGTTGAATCGAGCGGAGTTGCTTGGCATGTTCCGACGTGCAAAGCGACAACAATCTGTGTTGGATGCTATTTCCAGGCCAGCGGAAAGAAAACTGACATGGACGGATTATCGCCTTATTTTTGTTACTGACGATCGGGCCATGGGCGGGGTTAAGTTCTGGCAGGAGAATGGCCAGGCTTTGCATGACGCGGAACAGAAATACGGCGTGCCGGCCGAGATTATCGTTGCCATTATAGGTGTTGAAACGCGTTACGGTAAAACCACTGGCGCTTACCCTGTTTTTGATTCCCTGGTTACGCTTGGATTTGATGGAGAAAGCCGTAAGTCATTTTTTCGCTCCGAACTAAAATCTTTTTTGTTGCTGGCTCGAGACGAGCAATTCGATCCAACGCAGGCAAAGGGATCCTATGCGGGCGCAATGGGTATACCGCAATTTATTGCCAGCAGCTATCGAGCTTATGCGGTTGATTTTGACGGTGATGGAAAGCGTGATTTATTTGCTAACCCAACCGACGCGATTGGCAGTGTTGCAAACTATTTCAAACGTCACGGTTGGCAAGCAGGGGAAACCATTGTGGTTCCTGCGCGAGTTGAGACGGAGGAGGCAAAAGCTCTGGCAGTAGGCAGAGGACGACAGGGTTTAAAGCCCACTCTGACGGTTGCCGAGCTGGTTGCGACCGGCGTGAAGCCGGATGTTGAATTGGCGAAAGATAAAGTGGCGGTATTAATTGAACTGGAAAAAGTTGACAGCTCGGAGTACTGGCTAGGTTTGAAAAATTTTTATGTAATTACCCGCTATAACAATAGCAGCATGTATTCCATGGCTGTTCATCAATTGGCGCAACAGATAAAGCAGTCTTATGCGCTTGCTCAAAAATCTGCTGTGGTCGCAAATCCATGATTCGCTTGATGTTTGTTATATATTTGGCTGCATCACTTGTTGCTTGCGCCGGTGACGGACCGGGTCGATCGATGAATACGGTACCTGTGCGTGAAGTAGTGCCCCGAGCGGAACCCCTGAGCAAGCAGGGTAACCCCGATTCTTATGTGCAAAGTGGCAAGCGTTATTTTGTATTGCCGACGGCGCGTGGTTACCGGGAACGAGGAATTGCTTCCTGGTACGGACGCAAGTTCCATGGCCGGCGTACGTCTAATGGCGAAAAGTATGATATGTATGCAATGACTGCTGCGCATACAACCTTGCCGTTGCCCAGTTACGTTCGTGTTACCAATTTAAAGAATGGATCCAGCATTATCGTGCGGGTTAATGATCGTGGCCCTTTTGTGCAGAATCGAATTATTGATCTGTCTTATGCTGCTGCTGAAAGACTGGATATGATTCGTGATGGCACCGCGCTGGTAGAGGTCGTTGCCGTGCAGCCAGGCGAATCGTCTGCGACGGCAAAATACCAGTCGCGCTATCAAGGAGTTGAAGACTGGCGAGACGAATCACATTTGCGTGATCGCATTTACATACAGGTTGGAGCGTTCTCGATACGGCAAAATGCCGAACAATTGTTACAGAAGTTGCTGGCAGCACGCATCGGCAACACCAATATACAAAGCACCGAAGAGGGGGGCGCAGTTTTACATCGTGTTCGAATCGGTCCGTTACAAACGGTAGCGGCTACAGATCAAACCGCGAAGTTACTTGAAGATCTTCAATATACCAGTTACCAGATTATCATTGAGTAGTGCGTGTGTTCTGATGTATAGCAAAGTCAGGACTTTAAAATCCCCTGAATAGAGCAAGGTACCTTAGATTGAAATTAATACAAACAAATCAAAGTCGGACCGGCTTTTTTACGCTGGTATTCTTTCTGTTTTCATGCGCCACTAATGCCAACACGATACCGGTGCCGGCACCGCCTGCGTTGGGTGCCAAAGCCTATATTCTGCAGGATTTTCACAGCGGTAAGGTGATTGTCGAACATAATGCTGATGATCGTATCGAACCGGCCAGTATCACTAAAATCATGACGGCCTACGTTGTTTTTGATGAAATTCAATCAGGTCGTTTGTCTTTGCATGATAAGGCGACAATCAGCGTTAAAGCGTGGCGCAATCCTGGCGTACAGGGGTGGACTCAAAGCTCAAGAATGTTTGCCGAGGTCAACAGTAAGGTTGCTGTATCGGATTTATTGCGCGGGCTGATTATTCAGTCAGGCAATGATGCAGCGATCGCGCTGGCGGAGCATATTGCCGGAAGTGAACAGGCATTTGTCCAGCTAATGAATGATGCGGCGACCAGACTTGAACTTAAGAATACGCATTATCTGAATGTCACCGGCTGGCCAATGGAGGGGCATTATACCAGCGCGCATGATATCGCCTCTCTGAGTCGGGCATTGATACGCGAGTTTCCGGAGTATTATCAACTATATTCAGAGAAACGATTTACCTATAACAATATCTCGCAGGCAAATCGTAATGCGATGTTATGGAAAGATGAAAGCGTTGATGGAATTAAGACGGGTCACACCGAGGCGGCCGGTTATTGCCTGGCTGCATCAGCCGAACGTAACGGCATGCGGTTAATATCGGTCGTGATGGGAGCGCCGGGTTCCGATGCGCGCGTTAAATACAGTCAGAGTTTATTGAACTACGGTTTTCGTTTTTATGAAACGCATCATCTTTTTGACGGAGGGGTGTCGCTCAAAGAGGTGCGAGTCTGGAAAGGGGATGAAAACTATTTAAATCTTGGTGTGCTGGAAGATCTGTACATCACTATACCTCGAGGACAATATAATTTTCTGAAATCAATATTGAATATCAGAAAAGTTATTGACGCACCCGTTAAGAAGGGTGACGAGGTTGGACAAATTGAAATTTTGTTAAATGATCAGCCTGTTAGAGAAGAACCACTTGTTGCGTTGAACTCGATAGAGAGGGGTAATTTTTTCCAACAACTAGCCGACCAGATCGTCTATTTGTTTCGATGAATGCGTCTTACAACAATATGATCGTATGATTGACCAGGAATCGTTATTGGAATTTCCATGTGAATTTCCTGTTAAGGCAATGGGACGAAGTACAGCTAATATTGAAGATACGGTATTAAGTATCGTCAGTAAGCATGTACCGGATATTGCGAAGCACCATATAAAAACAAGGGCTAGCAGTAACGGCAGATATATTGGTATTACCATCAATATAACAGCACATAACCGAGAACAGATTGATGCGATTTACATGGATTTGACTGAGCACCCGGATGTGTTATACGTACTGTAATTAATTCGGATGGACTATGACAGAAAAACTGATTGTTCGTGAAATGGGTCGCCGAGAGTATGTGCCGGTATGGAGAGAAATGCAGGCCTTTACGACGACACGATCGCACGCCACAATCGATGAGCTTTGGTTTGTTGAGCACCCGCCGGTCTATACCCTGGGTGTAGGTGGTAAAGAGCAGCATTTGCTGGATCCACACAATATACCGGTTATACGCTCCAATCGTGGGGGTCAGGTAACCTATCATGGCCCGGGCCAAATTATTGCTTATACTCTTTTTGATATGCATAGAAAAAAAATGGGTATTAGGGCGCTTATCAGTTTTCTTGAAAATGCGGTAATAGAGTTGTTAGGTCAGTTTAAAATTCAGGCCTGTGCCAGGAAAGAAGCACCAGGAGTCTATATCGGCGATAGCAAAATCGCGGCGTTGGGGCTGCGCGTTAGTCGCGGATACAGTTATCATGGCCTGGCCTTGAATGTGGGAATGGATTTAACGCCATTTGAATGGATTAACCCATGTGGTTACCAGGGCCTTAAGATTACACAACTGCGAAATCTCGGAATTGAAGAGTCGATTGTCAATATAAAAAAACGTCTAAAAAATATTATTATCAGCAGAGGTGGTTACACATTGCACGAAGTAGTTTAGTTATTACAGACTGATTGAGCGTGGAGCGTTTGATCAATCCACATGTTAAACTTCATGTAAGTATTCAGGATCCATACTAGATGACCAATTCCGACTATACTGCACCATCCCGCTTGACCGTTGAAAAGCATAAACGGGGTTATGACAAGCTTGCCAAGATTCCGGTACGCATACAGTCTACTGAGAATCCGATGCATAAGCCGGAATGGATACGGGCCAGGATACATGCGTCACCTGAAGTGCAACGTATAAAAAAACTTTTACGCGAAATGAATTTGCATTCTGTTTGCGAAGAAGCTAATTGCCCGAATCTTGGTGAGTGTTTTGATAAAGGTACGGCGACCTTCATGATTATGGGTGACATCTGCACCAGACGTTGTCCTTTCTGCGATGTCGCACACGGGCGACCCGATCCACTTGATCAGAACGAACCACAGAATCTTGCTGCGGCAATTAAACAAATGCGTTTGCGCTATGTTGTGGTCACTTCAGTTGACCGGGATGATTTGCGAGATGGTGGAGCAGGTCACTATGTTGAGTGCATACGCGCTATACGGGAATCCTGTCCGGAAATCCGTATTGAAATACTGGTACCTGACTTTCGTAACAAGATGGAAAAGGCGATGGACTGTTTCGAGCAATACCTGCCTGATGTGTTCAATCACAATCTGGAGACGGTACCTCGTTTATATCGTGCTGCAAGACCGGGAGCCATTTATGAGTGGTCGCTGGATTTGTTAAAAGAATTTAAACGGCGACACCCACAGATTTTGACCAAATCAGGCTTAATGCTGGGTATCGGTGAGGAAATCGATGAAGTTCAACAGGTTATGCGTGATCTGCGCGAACATGATGTGGAAATGCTCACACTTGGACAATATTTGCAGCCGAGCAAACATCACTTGCCGGTAAAAAGATTCTTGCCGCCACTGGAATTTGATCATTTGGCTGAACTGGGCTATGAGATGGGTTTTAGTCATATTGCCAGTGGACCGATGGTGCGTTCGTCGTATCACGCAGACCAGCAGGCAGCCAATCTGCTTTAGTTGAGCGATCGATATGGCGATACTATGGCGCGGTTCTCTTAATGTTGCCTATAAAACAGGCCGCAAGTTCGTTGTTGCGATCATAGGTATTACGGTAGTTTTGTTTGGTTTTGTCCTGATATTTACTCCGGGACCGGCTTTTGTATTTATCCCGCTTGGTCTGGCGATACTGGGGCTTGAATTTGCATGGGCCAGGCGCTGGCTGGTTTATCTAAAGCAACGAACAATGGCCGTAGCAGATCAGTATCAGCGAACCAAAAAAAAGCAGACAGAAGAATAGATCCTAGTTGCGTTTGTCTTTTTGTTGGGCGCTCAACAATTTTAATTTCCTGCTGTATAAATCGCGATTGCGAGCACTTAAGGCATATTTTTCAGCATTTTTTAAATTTTCCATGGCCTTTTCAGTATCTCCCATATGCGCATATATTTTGGCTGCTATAAAATAGAATTCGTGTTCCTCGTCGTATTTCCTGATGGCGCTTTTGGTAAATTTTAGTGCTTTTGAATAATCGCCCGCTTCAATCTCCTTTTTTGCTAACCGGATAAGGTAGTATGGATTCTTCCGGTGATAGCGTTCAAGCTTGGCGTTATATTTATCGGCAAGTTCTGATTTGCCGGTTATCTGATAGAGAATGGCCAGGTTGTTGAGTGCCGTCAGATCGGACTTATCTTTCTTTAACGCCTGCAGGTAGGCGTGTTCAGCCGCATCCAGTTTATTCAACCTCCTGAAAGCAACACCCAGATTAGACCAGTTGTTGGAGTTCTCTGGATCAAGCTCGATCGCCCGATTAAGATGCAGCATGGCCGCATCCATATTGTCCTGCATTAGAAGTTCGATGCCGCGGTTGGCATAGTAAGTGCCAAAGGCTTGCTCATCGCTGAGAGTCCGTGGTTTGACGGTACCGATTGATCCCAGCCATTCATACTCGATTCCAAGATAGGTTCTGGCGGCCACTTTTGCTGAGGCGCTGATGTGTTTTAACTGGTATAGGACATCTGATTCACGCTGCCAGTTATCCGGTACTTCAACGTCCAGATAGTTTGCTTCCAGACCGGCATAGCGGGCCATTGCAACAAAAACGCTTGCTAACGAAACACAGTTTCCTGAACCGCTTTCAATGGTTTCTATTGCAGTTTTTGTATAACTATTATCGTAATAGAGTGCAAACTTATCCTTATCAAACATCAGCTTATATACTTCCTGTGCACGACGTTCGCGGTTACTGACCGGTTTTACGAATAAATCGACCATTGAACGCATCCGGCTATTGAGTGCCAGTATTTCTTCGGCATTTATGAGCGTTGGCGTTGGTGTGGTGACAAGGGGTTCTTGTTGGTTGGGTTCGCTTAATGCCTGGGGCGTAGCGCAAAAGCAAACTCCCAAAACAATGGAGACAGGTACTATTTGGCTGATTTTATACATGACGCATTATCCCTTAAATGAAATAAACGTTCGGGTGTGCCGATATCCTGCCACTGACCATGATAATGTTCACCACTAATTTCTCCTTGTCGCATCGCCTGGACAAGTACGGGCCTGAGCGGCCTTTTCCCCGCGCTATAGTTTTTAAAAAGCAAAGGGTGATAAATCCCGATACCGCTATACGTGAGTTTGTTCGGGCCGCTTTCTGAGACGATACCCTGATGTAGGGAAAAATCACCCGCCGGGTTATGTTCCGGATTATCAACCATTACCAGATGCGCCAGTCCGGGCAGCTGTGCAGGCATTCGATTAAAATCGTAGTCGGTCCAGATATCCGAGTTAACGAGGATAAACGGTTTATCGCCGAGTAGTGGTAAAGCATGGATGATACCGCCGGCAGATTCAAGCGGTTGCTCGCCTTCATAACTGTACTGAATGCTTAATCCCCAACGTTTGCCGTCAGCCAGTGATTCCCGAATCTGCTCGGCGCGGTAAGACAGGTTGATTACACACTCGTTGATACCCGCCTTGCTCAGGGATTCAAGTCGATATTCAATCAGACTTTTACCACCAACTTTTAACAACGGTTTGGGTGATTTATCCGTGAGCGGCCGCATCCGCTCGCCACGTCCCGCCGCCAGCAGCATGGCTTTCATGTAGCCAGTCTCTCGTGTATCCGTAGCCTGGCCATTAACTGGCTAAATGACATGAAGTCAGGGTAGTATTTACAGACCGAGACGATGTAATCATAAGTGCGTGGAATATCGACCAGAAAATTTGATTTGCCATCACGGTGATGCAAGCGTGCGAAGATACCGATTGCTTTTAAATGTCTTTGCATTCCCATCCAGTCAAACCAGCGTTCAAATTTTACAAATTCAACATTGATCAGTTGTTGCATTGACAGTTGCGTGTAATAGAGTTTTAGCCAATGCTGAATCTGAATTCTTGGCCATGCAATGTAGCAGTCGCGCAACAATGAAGCCAGATCATAAGTAATAGGGCCGTACATGGCGTCCTGAAAATCAAGCACACCTGGATTCTGTGCATCACAGACCATCAGGTTGCGAGAATGATAATCGCGGTGCACAAACACCCTGGGTTGTTCCAAAGCACTGGCGATCAGTAATTCGAAACAGTCGGTAAGTATATTTTTTGCCTCTTCATCCAGTTTTATATGTAAGTGTTCCTGCAAAAACCAGTGCACAAATAAATCCATTTCATTTTGTAGCTGTTGGCTATCGTAGGGAGGCAAGTCATCGGCCGGAACATTGTTTTGCATGCACAGTAAGGTATCCAGCGCATCACCATAGAGTGTGGCCACCGATTTGGAGTCAAGACAGGACAGATAGGGCTTATCGCCCAAATCATCGAGCAAAAGGAATCCCTGTCGCAGATCTTTGGCGTGAATTTCCGGTGCATGTATATCGTTAAGACGTAGGCGATAAGCGATATCAACGAAGTGGGAACAATTTTCCTTGTCCGGCGGAGCATCCATAGCAATATAGGTGTTGTCACCCATCCAGACCCTGAAGTAGCGTCGAAAACTGGCGTCAACTGAGGCCGGCTTAATAATAATGGTGCTAACAGCAAGCTGCTCTTTTACCCATTGCTTCAAGGCTTCCAGTCTGGCGTCTGAGTGATCACGATCGACAATATTTTCTATTTGATTTTCTAACATAGTCTAAGTTAAGCAGTGTCTGTCCGGCATGATATACTTCGCAGCGGTATCGTTCCTGGATTCAAATCATACCGCATTGAGGAGTATTTATGGTACGCCGATTAGTCTTAGCAGTTTTACTGATTTTTTTTAGCACCTTTGGCTACGCAGCCGGAATTGACATTCGGCTGGGTAACGAGGCTGCGCAATTCGAGTATTTGTTTGACAGTGATTCGCAAATTGGTATAGGTGGGGCTGACGTTGGTGCGGCATTATTTTTTAATGAGAATGACGATTATGCCGGGATATTGGGCGTAATGATCACCGGTAGTTCGGCCGGCAAAAACCGCGCGCTGCAGTTCGGCGCCGGCGCCAGGCTTTATGCAGCCCAGTTGGATCGATCCCCGAACGATATTATAGATGGCGAGCTTGTCGCACCCGATGACAATGACGAAACGATTGCCGGCGTGGCGATCGGCGGTAAAGTCAGTTATATATTTCCTTCCCGTACGCCGATGGCGGTTAGCGCAGAGCTGTTCTATGCGCCGGATATCGTGTCGTTTGGTGATAATAAAAATATTCTGGACGCCGCTATTCGGTTTGAGCTGGAGATTGCACCTTCGACACGTTTATATGTCGGTTATCGATTGCTGGAAGCTGAGTTGGAATACAGTGGTGTGTTATACAGCAACAGGAAATACAAACTGGATGACAGTGCGCATCTGGGTGTTCGGTTTTCATTCTAAATAGATACTTCATCCCACAACTGGGGCGATAGTGATGACTATCGCCTTTTTTTTTAGAGAGACAATATGAATTTACAGAAACTGCGGGAAATTGTGGCTCGCTTACGCGATCCGGAAACCGGTTGTCCCTGGGATCGACGGCAGGACTTTAAGAGCATCGCAAATTACACTCTGGAAGAGGTGTATGAAACCATCGATGCCATAAACCGGGAGGATTTCGATGAACTCAAGGATGAGCTGGGTGATTTATTACTGCAAGTGGTATTTCATGCACAGATTGCCGCGGAGCGTGGCTTATTTGATCTAACCGATGTTGAGGCTTCAATTTGCGAAAAAATGTTACGGCGGCATCCACATGTCTTCGGCGAACCGGATCAGCGTACCCAGAGCGAGGCTCAGATCAAGGAATCATGGGAAACCGAGAAAGTGCGTGAGCGGGCCGAGAAGGATTGTCACGGGGTATTGGATGGTGTGCCGCAGACATTTCCGGCTCTCAAGCGCGCGCAAAAACTGCAAAAACGGGCGGCCAACGTCGGTTTTGACTGGAAAAAAAGTACCGATGTGCTGGACAAGATTCAGGAAGAAATCACTGAGCTTGAGCAGGCTGTAGCCCAGCGAAACGTGGATCAGATTACTGAGGAGATGGGCGACTTGTTGTTTAGCTGCGTCAACCTGGCTCGGCACCTGAAAGTGGATGCTGAGTCAGCGCTCATGACCGCCAATCGCAAATTTGAAGCGCGATTCCGCCGTCTGGAAAGCGAGTTGGCGTCTCAGGCGCGTAAACCACAGGATTGCTCCTTGGCGGAGTTGGATGCTGTCTGGAGTAAAATCAAGCGAGGTTAGCTGATTTGTAGAAAGCATGACCCAATCCCGGCTATTCATCAGCTTATTGACCGCTATAATTGAGTACAGAACATTACGTTTTTTGCATGGTAACAGGAGCGGTAATTATGTTAACCAGACAAGCCGCAGTGGCAGGTACTTTTTATCCACACGACGCAGCCGAATTGCGTTCGCAAATAACCGAATTACTGGAGGCCAATAGTCGCGAAGGGGTGCCACCCAAAGTTTTGATTGTTCCTCATGCGGGTTATTTATATTCGGGGCCGGTTGCCGCCGCCGCCTATAGTCGTCTGCGACCTGTTGCAGCCAGGATCGAACGGGTCGTCTTATTGGGGCCCTCGCATCGTATTCCGCTGGACGGGATAGCCTTGCCCGAATCCGATGTCTTTGAAACACCTTTAGGTTCTGTCGAGATTGATAAAACAGCATGTGACTCACTTTTGGCCCTTGATCAAATATGTGTGTCTGAACCGGCACACAGAATGGAACATAGCCTGGAAGTTCATTTGCCTTTTTTGCAGGTAGTATTACCAAAATTCAAGATTGTTCCATTAGTCGTGGGAAGCGCAGAGCCGGAAGAAGTCGCCGAAGCCATCGATTGTCTTTGGGGTGGCGAAGAAACTCTAATTGTTGTGAGCTCTGATTTAAGTCATTACCATTCCTACGCTGAAGCAGAAGAGCTGGATGCAGAAACAACGCAGGCAATTAAGAAACTCGATAATCATCTCGATGGAGAGCAGGCTTGTGGATGTACAGCAATCAATGGAATGATGGTTGTGGCGAGAGAGCACGGTTTGCGTGTATCGGTGGTTGATTTGCGTAACTCCGGCGACACCGCTGGTTGTCGTGAAAGTGTGGTAGGTTACGGTTCTTATGAGTTGCACTAATTTAAGCCAGGATGATTGTCTGCGATTATTGTCGATCGCGGAAGATACCATTGCTTATGGACTGGAGGCCGGGCGCTATCGTCCGATAGAAGAGGACGACTATCGAATTCGACTCGGTGAGCGAGGAGCCAGTTTTGTAACATTGTACTTGCATGGGCAATTGCGTGGCTGTATCGGCAACTTACAGGCCAGCAGGCCGTTGATAGAAGATGTTGCTCATAATGCTTATGCGGCCGCTTTCAAAGACCCCCGTTTTGAACCGGTCAACTGGAGTGAATTCCTGGAATTGCAGATTGAAATTTCCGTGCTTTCCCCTCTCCAGGTTCTGCAGTTTGACAACGAGACAGGTTTGCTGGATCAGTTACGGCCGGGTATAGACGGAGTGGTGTTTGAGGCGGGACAGTATCGGGCAACCTTTCTGCCAAAAGTATGGGAACATATTCCGGCGAAACAAGCGTTCCTGGGTGAGCTGAAAAATAAAGCCGGTTTAAAAAGCGATTTCTGGTCGGATAATGTCAATGTACAGCGTTATACCACACATACATTTTCATCACGCGAACTAAAAGAAGCCAGAAATTAATCCGGCGAATAAACTTTTGTTATAAAAACGGGCCTGAGTAGGCCCGTTTTGAATATATTCCTGTGCTGTTAAACAGGTAACGACTTGCGGAGTAGCTTACTCTCCGTCGCCACACTTACCTTCGCCACATTTAGCTTCTTCTTCACTATCGCCGCATTTATCTTCTTCGCTGTCGCCACACTTACCTTCGCCACATTTGGCTTTTTCGCTGTCGCCACACTTGCTTTCGTCAGCTGCCAGCACCAAATTGCTTGATGTATCGGAGACGCTGAAGGGATTTTCGTCAGCGCGAGCTATTGGACTGGTTAATAATGCAACGATCATTGTTAACCCGAGTGCTGACAAAATTGCGGTAAATTTAATTTTTTCAATCATAAGTAAACTCCTCTGAAAAGAGATAATTAAAAACCGTTTAAGCTTGTTATTACAAGCCATTCTATATGTAACTAGAAACGCGTTAGATGCGATATCCAACTAATTGGTTCACTCGAATATAGCTCTTTTTTAGGTGAAATTGGAGCAAGCAATACACGGTGGAATTGTGCTTGTTGCTGAAGGAAAATAAATCTACGGCAAACACCTACAGGGCAGAATTATTGATGTCCGATGATTAAAAGAGATTATTATTCAATAACTTTTTTATCAAATTCGCACAGATCTTCTATCACGCAGGCACCGCAACGAGGTTTGCGAGCGACACAAACATAGCGCCCATGCAAAATCAACCAGTGATGGGCATTTTGTTTAAATTCATCCGGCACTGCTTTTTCGAGTGCGCGCTCAACTTCCAGGACATTTTCACCCGGCGCCAGTCCGGTGCGATTCGCCACACGAAATATATGGGTATCCACTGCAATTGTGGGGTGCCCGAAAGCGGTATTCAGCAGGACGTTCACAGTTTTTCTTCCAACGCCGGGCAAAGCCTCCAGTGCCTCGCGGTTTGAAGGAACCGTGCCGGCATGTTTCTTAATCAGGATGGAGCAGGTTTTGATAATATTTTTTGCTTTGGTGTTATACAAGCCAATAGTTTTGATATAGCGCTTTAATTTTGTTTCGCCCAGTTTGGTAATTTGCTCGGGCGTATTGGCAACCGGGTACAGTTTGGCGGTAGCCTTATTAACACTGACATCGGTAGCTTGCGCAGACAGGATAATCGAGATAAGTAATTCAAACGGCGTTGAATAATTGAGTTCAGTGGTGGGATTGGGGTTATTTTCACGAAGCCGTTGAAATAGGTTTATTCGCTTCGTTTTTGTCATATTAATAAGTCAGTTCGAAATTTAAAAATGTTTATATAGCACTAAAAAATTTCAGAGTCATTTTTAATGTACTCAATCAATTCATCAACCTGAGTAAAAGCAATGGCTGTACAGGTGTCAGCTGCTCCATAGTAGATAGCGATTCTACCGGTTGCAGCATCGACCAGGCTGGCACAGGGGAATGCCACATTAGGCACAAAGCCGGTTGTCTCATATGATTTTTCAGGCGTTAACAGGTAATCGCGTGTTCTGTAAAGTACTTTCGCTGGATCGTCGGGATCCAATAAGGCTGCACCGATACTATAAACATAGCCGTTACAGGTATTGGAAACGCCATGATAAAACAGTAACCAGCCTTCTGTTGTCTCGATGGGTATGGGGCCTGCGCCAATTTTCATGCCTTGCCACCAGCCGGAACCGCCATTTGCCATCACGAATTGATGTTGACCCCAATGAACCAGGTCGGGGCTCTCGCTAAGATAGATATTGCCAAAAGGTGTATGGCCACTGTCGCTGGGGCGACTGAGTAACAAATACTTGCCGTTCACTTTGCGCGGAAACAGTACGCCGTTGCGGTTATAAGGCATTAACGGATTGGGCATTCTGATAAAGGTTCTAAAATCTTTTGTCTTACCCATACCGATTGAAGGGCCGTGCATATCATCACACCAGTTCACGTAAAAAGTGCCATCAACTTCAACGACACGCGGATCATAGGCGTAGCTGGTTGGGTTGGGGCTGCCGTCTTCATTCACCCACGCAATCGGATCCGGTTGCAGTTCAATGTTGATGCCATCCTTGCTGAATCCAGCAAACAATGTTGCGCGACCGTTTTTCTGATCAGCTCTAAAAACGCCTGCAAATTTATTCTGGAACGGCACGATAGCGCTGTTATAAACTCTGGCGGCTTTTGGAATTGGATTCCAGTCAAGAATCGGATTACCGCTGAACCGCCACATAATGTCGTTGCATCCTGCCGGTCTGTCCTCCCAGGGCATGTTGGCTAAAGTACTGCCAATTATGGTCGTATTCATAAATCAGTCCGCCGCAACGTCACCGCTGGCAATTCTACGCAGCTTCAATTCTGCTTCAATTTCTGCCACACGTTTGTCATTTAATGGGTACATTAGCAGCAGGCAGGCACTCAAAACACCAAAAGCTGCCGGGATTAAACTGAATAATAATGTTAATGCATCGAGGCTATCGGCCGATTGTGTTTCGTTCGGCGCAAAACCAACTGATGACATTAACGTTAAGGCAACAAAAGCGCCAATCGCCCAACCGAATTTCTGAGACATGGTTGACGCAGAAAATATTAACCCGGTCGCGCGTCTGCCATTTTTCCATTCTGCGTAGTCGGCGGTATCGGCATACATAGCCCAAAGCAACACGCTAAGAGGGCCGCTGGTTACAGAGTAAAGAATTTGCAACATAAACATCAGGCCGATCTGTTCCGCGCTTAAAAAATAGAACGACGCCATACTTAAAATTGAAATACCGAAAAAGATCATAAAAATCTTTTTCTTACCAAATAGTCTTGCCAGCGAGCTGATTATCAAAACGCCTAGCAACGAAGATAGTTGGTTAACAGTATTGAACGCAGAAACGATCGTATCGAAATCGTAAGTGTCAGCGCCAGCAAACGGCACAATAATATCCCTGGTGCCGATAACGTATTTGAAGTAATGAACGGTAACGCTGTTTCTTAAAGCAATAAACAATATGAAAGTAATTGTGGTGGCCAGCAGAATCAGCCATGGTTTATTGGTAACCAGTTCTTGCAGGTCTTTTTTAAGGGAAGCTTTTTGTGCTTTAGGAGGATGGACTCTTTCTTTTGTGCCGGCAAACGCGATCAAAAAGAAAGCCACAAAAGCTACACCATAAATCATGAAGGAATATTGCCATCCCTGCGCTTCGTTGCCGCCGCCAAGTATTTTCACCATCGGTAACAGCGTTGCCGAGACAATAATTCCAGCTGCAAAAGCAAACATAAATTTGAAAGATGAAACAGATGTCCGTTCGTTCGAATCAGGCGAAATAACACCGAGCAATGCGGTGTAGGGAATGTTTATTGCAGTGTACAGCATCATTATCAAAATGAACGTAGTGTAAGCCCAGATCAGTTTACCGTTGGTCCCAAGGTCAGGCACCGTAAAAGTCAGCACGCCTACCAAAGCAAACGGCACGCTCATCCACAGCATGTATGGACGATATTTACCCCATTTTGTTTGTGTTCTATCTGCAATAATCCCCATGATAGGATCATTGACGCCATCCCACACCCGGGTAACAAGAAACATCGTTGCCGCAATTCCGGCAGGAATTAGAAACACATCGGTATAAAAATATGTAAAGTACAGCATGAATGACTGCCAGTACAATACTGAGGCCAAATCCCCAAATCCATACGCAAATTTCTCCCTGAAAAGCAGCTTATTGTTTATTGTGTTCATCTGTACACCTGTTTGTGATTGTGGATCGCCGGGACGTGCCTTAAACACGGCAATCAATGCCGATGCATTATATATCACAGTTGATAAGTTGTTGGCTATGCTGTGAAGGGCAATAAACAGGCTTTAAACATGTATGTCTGTAGATGGAGTCCTGTTGTGGAACGAGCAGCAGGTATGGCAGCGCTGTCATTAGAAGGGAATGGACCTAATGCAATAATGTATCGATAGTGTTATCTTTTAGTGAGGTATGTTATTCAAAAACATACAAAGGGTCGGTTTAAACCGAATAAGCCGATTAACTGAAAAGAAATCTGATATGAAATGCTATTTTTATGAAACGTTTGCAGTTAGTTGCTAAAGAATTTGAAAGATGGATTCGAGATCAGGCTTTGCCGCTTTGGGCTGGCGCGGGTTTCAATCATACTTCAGGCGTCAGTTATGAGCGTCTGCTAGCCGATGGTAAACCTGACCTCGAAGTCAGTAACAGGGTAAGGGTGCAGGCAAGGCAGATTTTTGTCTTTGCCTTTGCTCAGTATTTGGGTTGGTACAGCGACGGTTATTCCAGAACAGAAAAAATGTTGACGTTTGTTGAACGCGTTGCCAGGCATCCGACGGCTGAAAATGGTTACATCCATCTTTTGGATAGCCAATTCAGGGTAATAGATAAAAAGCAGGATTTGTACGATCACACTTTTCATCTGTTGGCTAATATCTGGTGTTACCGTGCTTTTGATCTGCAGGAGTGCCTACATCGTGCTGAATCACTGATTCATTACCTGGATACAAAATTTGCCAGTCGCTATGGTGGTTGGCTGGAAGGAGATTATATATTTCCCGCGCGGCGACAAAATCCACATATGCATATGTTTGAAGTGATGCTCGCATTTTATGATGCCACCGGGGATTCAAAGTGGCTGGATCGTGCTGGCGAGATTTACCATTTATTTGTAAATTATTTTTATGACGGGAACCAGGAAGTATTGTTTGAATACTTTAATGAAGACTGGACGCTTGTAGCAGGAGAGCAAGGTAAAATTGTTGAACCAGGCCATATGCTGGAGTGGGTCTGGTTGTTGCGTTGGTATGAAAGCAGAACGAATATCGATGTATCTAAATATGCTGATGCAATGTACCGAAAAACTCTTGAGGTCGGCGTTTGTCCGGAGACGGGTTTAATATTTGATGAAGTGTTGGTAACGGGCGGAACAATCAAGGCAAGTAAACGCTGTTGGCCGACGATTGAATACATCAAGGCCAGCATAGCGCAGGCACGTAAGGGCAATGAGGAAGCCATTGAACATACAACCCGTGCAATTGAAAAATTGATGTTGTATTACATTGATCCGGCGGCAACCGCCGGTGCTTATATTGATCAACGTGCTGCCGATAACAGTATTCTTGTTGACCACGCTCCCGCCAGTACACTTTATCATTTGATCGTAGCGGCGGCAGAAGTATCCGATTTTGTCAGACGAAGCGTTTGATTGGTCTGGTGCTATTGCGAACAATAAATTCAAAAGGAAGCACAATTTGCGTTTCTGAAAGTGTTTCGCCTTCAATTATCCGCAGCAATGTATCAACTGCAACCGTACCAATTTCTTCTGCCGGTTGAGCAATCGTCGTTAATGACGGGTTATAGTATTTTGCATTCTTAATATCATCAAATCCGGTTACAGACATCTCTTTTGGTACGTCGATATTGTAAGACTTGAGTGTTTGCATGGCACCGAGGGCCATTTCGTCATTCATGCAAAACAAGGCGGTTGGGCGTTGTTCCATCCTGCAAAAGTGATCGGCCGAGTTAACACCGGACCACATGGTGAAATCGCCTTCCGCAACCAAAGAGCCATCAAATTCAATACCCGCTTCTTCGAGACTTTGCAGGTAACCGGCGAACCGGTCTTTGGTATGTGGATTTTTGGCCAGGCCGGTAATCACTCCAATCCGGCGATGCCCCAGCGAGATCAGATAATCGACCAGCGTTTTGGCTGCCGCGACATTATCAATACGGATAACAGGCTCGGGTGTGTCCTCGCTGCCGCAGGCGTTCACACAGGAAATGTGGTCCCGTTCGGAAGTGGGTAATGGGGAATCGGGGCGCAGCTGAATAACGCCATCAGCCAGCCTGGTTTCCACCATCGTGATATATTCCTGTTCCTTGGTCTTGGAATCCTGAGTATCTCCCAACAATACGCCATAACCACGCCGCTGCGCGTGGTCCTCAATACTGCGAACGACTTCGCTGAAGAAAGGATTAGAGATATCCGGTATCAGGACAAGAATAGAGTAAGCGCGTGCAGAACGAAAATTTCTGGCCAGCATATTCGGACGGTAATGCAATTGCTCAATCGCAACCTGAACTTTTTCCAGGCTTTTGCTGGACACCTTCTCCGGTGAACTTAGCGCCCTGGAGACCGTAGCCACAGATACCCCGGCAAGACTGGCAACCTTTCTGATACTGGACATCGATTAATTAATGGCTGGTTGGTTTGATAGCGCCGGGAAAGCTAGCACGAAGCCCCAAGCAATGCCAGCCACTGCACCTTCACTGCTGTAAGACCATCCTGGGTACACGACCGGGTGCCCTAAAAAAGGCTGGAAAAACCTAATGTAACCGGTTACATTACGGGGTGGATTTTCCGCTGCGCCGGTGAAGCGCCCTGTTTAATAGCTCCTCTTCCGACTGACGTATCGAAACTCATGCAACTACAAGCAATCGATCTGATCATCATTGGTCTTTACCTGGCGTCAACGGTGGTGATTGGGATAGCCCTAAAGCGCCGTGCTGGTAAAAATCTTGATTCGTATTACCTGGGGAGTAACACCTTACCTTGGTATCTGTTAGGTCTGTCCAATGCATCCGGCATGTTTGATATTTCCGGAACCATGTGGATGGTAGCGCTGCTGTTTGTCTATGGATTGAAAAGCATCTGGATTCCCTGGCTGTGGCCGGTTTTTAATCAGATATTCCTGATGATGTATTTGTCCGTCTGGCTACGTCGTTCAAAGGTTTTAACCGGCGCCGAATGGATGCGGACACGTTTTGGCGATGATCTGGGTGGAATGTTGTCGCATTCAATTGTGGTGTTATTTGCGGTTATCGGTGTGCTGGGTTTTCTAGCCTATGGTTTTGTGGGCATTGGAAAATTTATCGAGATTTTTATTCCATGGGAAAACGTTGCGACGTTTATTCCATTTGAGGTCAAGCCGGAATACGTCCCACATGTATACGGTATCGCGTTTACCGCAATCGCGACTTTTTACGTCATGCTGGGGGGTATGTTAAGCATCGTCTGGGCTGACGTGGTGCAGTTTTCTATTATGACCTTTTCTGCACTTGTGATCGGCATTATCGCAATGATGACGGTTTCTCAGTCGGAATTACTATCTGTCGTCCCCGCCGGTTGGACCAATCCGTTTTTTGGTTGGTCGCTGAATCTGGATTGGAGCCATCGGATTCCGGAAGTGATGGGGAAAATCAGTTCAGACGGTTATTCGCTGTTTATGATTTTTGTCATGATGATGCTGTTCAAAGGTGTCTTGTTGAGCGCCGCAGGTCCGTTACCCAATTATGATATGCAAAAAATCCTGGCGACTCGTTCACCACGCGAAGGTGCTTTAATGAGCGGTTTTGTATCAGTGATACTGTTACCGGTACGTTATTTTATGATCGCGGGTTTCACAGTATTGGCGATTGTTTACTACCACAAACTGGATTTACAGGTTGGTGGTCAAATTGATTTTGAAAACATATTACCATCTGCCATCAGTCAGTTTGCGCCTGTTGGTATTATGGGGTTATTACTGGCCGGATTGTTGGCGGCGTTTATGTCAACATTTGCATCCACGGTTAATGCCGCTCCGGCGTATCTGGTTAATGATATATACAAGCGCTATATAAATCCGCAGGCCGATTCGAAACGCCTTATTCATGTCAGTTATTTTATTTCGGTTGCTGTTGTAGTTATCGGTGTGTTTATAGGATTGTATGTGCAGAGTATTAACAGTATTTTGCAGTGGATCGTTTCCGGATTTTACGGTGGCTATGTGGTATCCAATGTTCTGAAATGGTACTGGTGGCGACTAAATGGCATGGGTTATTTCTGGGGTATGCTTACAGGCATTATTTGCGCCTTGTCGTTCCCGGTCATTTTTGACGGTGTTTTCCCATCAGTCGCCAACGATATTTTGCCGCTCTACCTGTTTCCGTTACTGCTGGCAATCTCCGGAATTGCCTGCGTGGTAAGTAGTTTACTGACAGCGCCGGAAGACGAAAAGATATTGAAATCATTTTATAAAACAGTCAGGCCGTGGGGGCTATGGAAACCAATACATGATAAAGTCGTTGCTGAAGAACCTGGTTTTACTCGTAATCCAAATTTTAAACGCGATATGACCAATGTGCTGGTGGGTACGATTGCGCAAACCACTATTACAGCGCTTGCGATTTTTATCGTGATCAAGGAAACCAGTTCCATTATTGCATCGATTGCGATTCTTTTGATTACGACTGTATTTCTAAAACACAACTGGTACAACAAACTTGCCGAGTGGCCGGCGGAAGAGATTGCCCTGGAAAATTCAAAATGACAACAGAAACGATCGCTTTTAAGCAAAAAGTGGCCGCGCTTTTTGCTGAGCATGAAATACTGATAAAAAAAAATAATAGTCCATGCGGCGACGGCAACGGTGTTTATACCCGGTGGCAGAATCCGATTCTCACCTCGGCGCATACGCCCATATTCTGGCGTTATGATCTAAGCGAAAAAACCAATCCTTTCTTGATGGAACGGCAGGGAGTCAATGCGACGTTTAACTCGGGCGCGATTATGTTTAACGGAAAATACTGCCTGGTTGTGCGCGTTGAAGGAAACGACCGTAAATCATTTTTCGCGGTGGCTGAGAGTCCGAATGGTATTGATCGTTTCAGGTTCTGGGATTATCCAATCAGCATGCAGGAAACCAGTCGTCCGGATGTCAATATTTATGACATGCGTTTAACCGCGCACGAAGACGGCTATATCTACGGTCTGTTTTGTACCGAGAGAAAAGACGAATCCCTGCCTGATGATACGACGGCGGCAGTAGCCGACTGTGGAATAGCCAGGACAAAAGATCTGGTTAAATGGGAACGCCTGCAAGATTTAAAAAGCTACTCCGGTCAACAGCGGAATGTCGTATTGCATCCGGAATTTATTGATGGTCAATATGCATTTTATACTCGCCCGCAGGATGGTTTTATCAGTGTCGGTAGTGGCGGAGGTATTGCCTGGGGATTGTCTAGAAGCATTAAACACGCGGAAATTCCTGAAGAAATAATAATTGACGCAAAGGAATATCACACGATAACCGAAGTTAAAAATGGTCAGGGACCGGCACCCATCAAGACTGAGAAGGGATGGTTGCATCTGGCGCATGGCGTTCGAAATACCGCAGCCGGATTGCGTTATGTTTTGTATATGTTCATGACAAGGCTGGAACAACCCTGGGTGGTTGTACATAAACCGGCTGGTTATTTTTTGGCTCCGGATGGGGTTGAACGTGTCGGAGACGTTTCCAACGTGGTTTTTTCCAACGGTTGGATTATGAACGAACTCGGTGAAGTTTTTATTTATTATGCATCTTCAGATACACGAATGCATGTTGCCACCTCAACAATTGATCGTTTAATTGACTACGTCACTAATTCACCGGAAGATGGCTTGTGTTCGGCGGCTTCGGTTAAAACACGAAACGAACTCATTGGGTCAAATCTTAAAATAATGAGTGAAGGATTATTCGATGAGTGAAAGTTTTTCAGATAGTTTACAAACAGAGTTTTATCAGGAATTGTTGAGTATCGCTGACTGGTGGATTGAACATGTTATTGATTTTGAAAACGATAGATTCGTGGGTGAAGTCGATGACAGTAATAATATAAATCCTGTAGCACATAAAAGCGCAGTCTTCAGTACTCGTTTGCTTTTGTTTTTTAGCGAAGTTGCCCGCATGACAGGCAAGTCTTTATATGCAGAAGCAGCCGACTTGGTTTATCGGTACTTAATCAAATACTTTGTTGATCAGGAGTGCGGCGGGATTTACTGGGAAGTGAACAGCGAAGGCGTTATAGTTAATCCTCGCAAGCAGGTATATGCACAGGCATTTTATATCTACGCCTTGTGTGCGTATTACCGTTTAACCGGAAAAGAAGAATCGTTACAGCGTGCCGGACAACTCCATGAATTACTAGAAACATTTGCGCACGACGATAATAAAAAAGGTTATATTGAGGCACTAAGCTGTGATTGGGGGTTACAGGACGATCTACGCTTAAGTGAAAAGGAACCCAATCTTCCGAAAACGATGAATACGCATTTGCATGTGCTTGAGGCATATACGAGTTTGCATGCGATTAAGAAAAATGACAAAACCAGAAAATCACTCAGACGCATATTAGACTATTTTCTGGCTTACTTTATTAATTATGACGCCGGCCATCTCAATCTTTTTTTTGATGCCGACTGGAATAATCAGTCTCCAGGGTACTCCTACGGTCACGATATTGAGGCTAGCTGGTTGCTATGGGAGGCAGCAGAGATATTAGGCGAT
>JAFGLM010000002.1 GCA_016928055.1 Gammaproteobacteria bacterium | reverse complement strand
GCCTTTGCGATAACGCTTGAAGTGATTGCGGACCGTTTCCCGATCAATCGACAGCGCTTCGGCAACGCGAGAGGTCGTCCAGCCTTTCCCTAACAGGAAGACGGTTTTGATCCGATCAGCGAAGCGCTTATCGGTCGCTTGGTGATGCGCGCGCTCTAATTCGTCGAGTTCTGGTTGGGAAAGTTGGTATTTTGATGACATGGGAAAATTTTAACGCTTTCCATTAAATTCCGCTGTACGCTAAACCAAATTTTGATTCATAATGAAAATATAATTTGAATATTTACAAGATTTCTTTGTAAATAGCCAATGAGTTTTGGATAAATAATTCTTCCGTAAAATTAGATTTATAGCGCTCAAGTGCATTTTGTGATAATTTATGGCGTAATTCTGGGTTATTAATTATATATTCACATGCAGCGGCTAACTCTGCTGCATTGTTTGGTACCACATTAATTCCGCTAACATTATGCTCATTAACCCAAGGAACGCCAGAGCCCTCAATATTGGTAGCAACAATGGGTAAGCCATATGCCATCGCTTCTAATTGCACCACACCAAAAGCTTCAGACCGAAAAATAGATGGTAAGCAAAAAAGTTCCGCATTAAGATATAGTGCTGTTAGTTCTTCCTGAGAAACCCTCCCCGCTAATAGCAACTTATTTTCGAGAGACTTGCTCTTTATCAATCTTGCCAAGTCAGAAGCTAGCTCACCCCCTCCTGCAATAATTATTGCCACATTATCTGGAAGATATTTTGCAGATTCGATTAATACTGAAAAACCTTTATAAGCAGTCAAACGGCCGACACTCAAAATCAATTTTCTACCTGCAACAAATTCATCTAATCGTGATGGTAAAGTTGTCTTCATTTGATTTAGCTTAGGAGGAGTAACACCTAACGGTACAATCCGAACTTTTTCTAAAAATGGTTGCAATGGTTTCGAGCTTTCCGCATATCGCTGTGAAGTCGCTATTATCGTGGTAGCTTTTTTTAACATCAAATGCTCTAAAGGCGCTACAAGTTGTCCCAGCCAACCTTTCCCGACTATATCAGTATGCCAATGCACGACTAACTTTGGTTTATTGCCGATCAATAAAGAAGCCAGAGCAGCAAGTAGGTTCGGTGCATGCAAGTGCAAAATATCGGCATTGCGGCCTTCACGCACTGCGGCGAGAAAATATGAGAATGATAAAGGTTGAGAATTCAGCATTCTTTGTATCGGATAGCGTTGAATATGTACCTTGTTATCGATTCCGTCACCTGTGCCAGATTGGTCAAAACAAACCACGGTAACGTCGTCACCCTTTTCACTCGCTGCCAATGCGAGAGATTGAGTAATGATTTCGGTACCGCCCATATCAGGCGGGTAGTATTTTCCAAAATGTACAATCTTAGTCATCTGATAAAATTTATTGAGCCAAAAAATTTAGTAATATAGCAAGCTTGCCATAGCAATTAATGAGATATAACTACCAACTGCAACAGACCATGCCCGTAACAAACGAATGCCTGCTCGGTACATTGCCTGGATTTGATTGAGATAAAACAGCAACATCCATAATCCATGGACATAGACGAAATGCTCCAATGAAACACCAATGTAATTAATCATCACAATAGCCACGGGCGCCGAAACAATTATAAAACCTATGCTCCAAGGCAGTATCTTGTGGGTGGATTGATGGCGCGTATTTATTAAATCATGGATAGCGATAGCAGACCATAAAACAGATTGCGCCAGTATCCATAGTGTAGACAAGGGGTGTGCTTCGAGTGTACGCACAAAAACTGTCCCAAACATCCACCCAAAAAAAGGGAAAAGCACTCCGAATATTACAACAGACAAAGTCACCATGCCCACGATAAAAACCATTACACGTTCCATTTCTTTGGCTGGCAACGTGAACAAGTGTCGGTACTTTGCAACCAAAATAACTTGATGGGCAACAATCGGCAACGCTGCCGCGCGGGCCAAGATCGCGTAATCAGCTGTCAAAAGGGGGCCTCCCAAATAACCTATCGCTAAACGGCCGGAAGTCGTTGCTGCAACGGTCACCAAAGTAGCTATCATCAATGGAAACCCCATAGACAAAACAGCGCTATAGGAAACTGTCTCTCCTTTATTGAAGCGACTGATCAGTGTTGATAGCGTAAAAAGACACAAGCATAAGGTATATCCTGACACGGCCCATAATAGCCATGGCATCGCATCGACGATGTGGTAATATTCTGCGGTAATGACTGTAAACGCCATCAATGTGAAAACACCTGCCTCTACAATTAGTGAAAGTTCCCCTTTGCCATGAGTTTTAAGATAAGTGCTCCATAGCCCCTGTAAGGCAATCGTGGCCACGAAGAGCGTGGTCAGCATAAATGTATCCCCCTGCTGAAACCAAGCAACAATCAACAATATAATGCAACCCAATACCAATCCAATATGATGCACCAAGATCCCCGCTAGAGTGCCGGGTTGATCTTTTTTAAGCTCGACTAAAGGAATTGTGGCCGTAGTTCCCATTACAGCAATCGTGACCATCAGGGATGCGGCCGCATAAGCCCATTCGAGCATTCCATAAGTAGAACTCGGCAACAAATTGGCTAAAAGGATGGGTGAAAAAAAAAGGATTCCGCGCGCGAAAGTGAAGCTAAATAGATAAACAGCGATGCGTTGAACTCCCTTCATCAGGATTTTGGTGTTTTGATATACACCAGATCAGTTAACCCTGGTTCATTTACTCGTGTTAAATCGACACGCTGTTCAGGCGCCTTAGGCCGTGGCAATTGACGAATGGCAGCCGATACATACAAACCCGGCACGTCCAGATTGCGAGCCACGGTAACTCCAGCGCCAACAATCACTCCAGAAGCTATGTTAACGCCCATGCTGATAATACAGCCGGAACCAATGTAAACGTTATGACCAATCTCAACCTTGCCGTCTACACGGTAACGACAAGCACCATGCGTTTCATGAATATACCCGTGCGTCCATATTTGTGATCCGATTCCAGCCATTGTAGAAAATGCTGCAATTGTTACACTTTGCGTACAATCAATACGGTGACTGCTCGTTATTTTGGCCAACTCCCCCAATCTTAATTCAGAAAAACCGTACGTAACAATCCCTAAAGATCCGCGAAGAATTGTATTTCTATTTCCAATAGACGCCCTTTTATCAAGCTCTACTGAAAATGGTCCGTTCATGATATTCATTCGTCCAATATAGGATTTTTCACCCATTTTCAGCTGATTTATTCGGATAATATTTAAATGACCAATTACCACATTGCTTTCCATATCAATGGTATCAACTGATATCCACGAAAAGCCAAAACGACAGTTTGGCCCAATATTATGTCCAATAATACGGCATATCGGTCGGACCAAATTGGACGGCAAACAAAGTGCTACAATTGCAGTAAATAGTCGTTTACACGTTTTTTTCATAGGGCAATATATACTCGATTGATCCACGGATCAGGCGAAATTGATCGAGTAATGGTCAATTCACTTAATTTCACCACAGGTGTTTTCGGGCCATACGGCAGAGGGAACATGCTATAGACCGCTTGAAAAATTAAGCGTCTTCCTTCTTTCACTGGTTGCCCTTTATGTATCCCGTAGGTGTCTTCAAAAAAACCTTCGCCTGCAGAACCTGTAAGGTGCAAAATATTTTTTTCACCGAAAGCAGAGATAACTTCATCATCTTCAAATCGTCTGATTTTCGTCAATTTATCGCTAGCCGCTGAATGAGTCACGTAAATATGGGGGCCACTCTTATCATCCACATCAGTCAAATAGATGAAAAGCTTCAAAAAACGCCAATCATCGACATCTCGATGAAACCATTCGGCTTGTTGTGCACCTTTTTCGGTGTGATAACTCCACCATGCAGCTAGATAAGTTAAAGTTGGCTTGCATCCCAGAAATGCTGCCGCAATATCAAGTATGCGAGGGTCATTTGCCAATTCCAGCAAATACGGGGCATTAATAATATCATGAGCATTATGATGCGCAATATGCGCATCAGGATGACGTTCATTGCTTCCGGGCAAAAAAGGTAGAGTACTCTCAGAGCGATAAAAATCAGTAACCAACTTCCCGGAAAAATAATTCCTCAACTCTGAGCATTGCTCAAATGAAAGTAATCTTCCTAAGTGGGATAAACCTGCATGGTTTAATTCATTGAGGTGTTTCGCAACATCATCATGGTTTGTCATCTGCGCAGCCGATGGTCTCAGCTTAGCAACAACGGTAGATATTGCGTTCCTTGTTTTCGGATGAGTAAAGCGACGTTGAAAGTAAAAGGGCCAAAAGCGTATGTCTGACAAAACAAGTTTCAATCTGTGGAACTTTCTTTTAAGCGACATTGTTAATCTCTAGTTTTTGAAATTTTAATTATCTTTGCAGGAACCCCTGCAACAACTGCAAATGCGGGGACATTTTTAGTCACGACCGCTCCAGCCGCTATGATGGCATATTCACCGATATGAACCCCTCCTAACACGGTTGCACGGCTGCCGATCCAAACACCTTTTTCAATTGTGATTGATTTTGAGATGTGTGGATAAGGCGGCAAGTTTCTATTATAATCCAACCCCGCAGTTTCTAAGTGGACATCTCGTGACAAATGTACATGATCGCCCAAGTATATTGGACTGTGCGCACCTAACGATGACCTTACGCCAATCACAACTCTTTGACCTAAATAGATATTTTCTGGATACTTGAGATCGACTCCCCAGTGACAGACACAACCGAGGCCTCGGTTTTTTATTAAGGCGCCAAAGCGAATTCGTCCCCATAGCCATAAGGTACGTTTAATCAGGGTCTCTATAATGACCACTAATAACGGCAACAAAGGAAAGCGCAAGAAATAGAATTCTATTTTCAGAAGGATATTTTTCATAATGCATATCTGATTGAGTTTTGTCTTGCTTATCGCAAAAAGTTTCCGGCGAATTCGTATCATAAGTGCATAACCCGTTTATCGAGACGGGATGCGGCTTACTCCATGAGATCAGGCGCAAGATGTGGTAAAAAGCATCCCGAAACATCACTGACGGGAGAGCTTTAAGACTTACACACACCTTACCCCTGAGGAAAGGCATTATATCGAAACACGGCACAAACTGAAGGATTCAACCATGGTAATAGCCTCCGCATTGGGTCGCAGCCAATCGACCGTTAGCCGTGGACTCAGGCGTAATCGTGGTCAACGTGGCTATCGGCACCAGCAAGCGCATAGCAAAGCCCAGCAACGCCATGCGCACAAGGCCAAAGCCGTCAAGTTGACACCGGCACTGGTGAGCAACATTGATGCCCTGCTTGAACAGCAATGGAGTCCAGAACAGATCAGCGGCAGACTGACACAGGAAGGCCAAGCCTCTGTTTGCCATGAAACCATCTATCAGCATGTGCTGAAGGACAAGTGTGCCGGTGGCAAGCTGTACCTAAACCTACGCCGCCACACGAATTGAAGTGGTCAAGAAAAATCGACCAACCCAGTTAAGCAACTTT
>JAFGLM010000014.1 GCA_016928055.1 Gammaproteobacteria bacterium | reverse complement strand
GATATTAGGCGATGATAATCTGTTAAGAAAAATCAAGCCGATTTGTATTCGCATTGTGGATACCTGTTTACAGGAAGGATCTGGGGGAAAAGGCGAGTTGGTTGATGGCTTTGATTTTACTAAAAATGAAACTGTGACAGAGCATATCTGGTGGGTGCAGGCAGAAGCACTGGTAGGCTATTTAAATGCTTATCAACTAAGCTCTGATGCTAAATATATTTCTGCGTTTGAAAGTACCTGGGAGTTTATTAAGAAATATCAGAAAAATAGCCAATACGGCGAGTGGCACTGGTTTTCCAAACTGGATTTGCATGAAAAACAGCAACAATATAAAGCAGGTTTCTGGAAGGCTCCATATCACAACGGTCGCGCGATGATGGAAGTCTGTGACAGATTTAAAAAAATGGCTAAAAAAATTGATTTGGATGTCGCATGAGTAGAATTTGGTGTAATTTTATAGCCTTCTGTTTTTTATCGTTTACTTTTGCCTGTAAACCGGGAGTGGTAGAGAATAATAAATTTGTTTCTATTCAAGATGGATTGTTTCGTGTTGATGGCAAAAATTACCGTTACGTCGGAACCAATTTCTGGTATGGCGCATATTTGGGGGTTGAGGGTGAGGGTGGTGACAGGCAGCGCTTATTAAAAGAACTGGATTTTATGAAAGCCAATGGCATCATCAACTTGCGTGTTCTGGCTGCGTCAGAAAAAAGTAATTTGCAGATGGCTTTGCGTCCTGCCATTCAAACCGCTCCAGGAAAATATAATGAACAGATCCTGCGGGGACTGGATTTCCTTTTAATGGAAATGGCAAAGCGAGATATGAAGGCGGTGTTATTTTTGAATAATTTCTGGCAATGGTCATCCGGCATGCCGCAATATGTTAGCTGGGTGACAGGTGAAGATGTTATTGATCCTGATCTAACGGGAAAGTGGAATGAGTTCATGCAGCAATCCGCCCGCTTTTATCGCCTGCCGGAAGCGCAAAAGATTTACAAAGATTTTATTTCAATGCTGGTAAACCGAACTAACACTTATACTGGAGTTACTTATAAAGATGATCCAACAATTATGGCCTGGGAGCTGGCCAATGAACCCAGGCATGGTGGCTATAATGGCGGGTGGGATAACCATGAAGTTTTTAAAAAATGGATCGCTGATACAGCCGCTTATATTCACTCTATCGATATGAATCATTTGGTAACCAGTGGCAGTGAAGGTTCTGCGGGAACGCTCGACGATATGGCGTTATTCATTGACACCCATTCCACTGAATATATCGACTATCTGACTTTTCACCTATGGATAAAAAACTGGGGTTGGTTCGATATTAATAAACCCAATGAAACTTATGAGCATGCATTAGCGCGATCGCTAAAGTATATAAACGATCATATTGATGTTGCTAATGAGATGAAAAAGCCCATAGTATTCGAAGAGTTTGGTGTTGAACGTGATAATGGCGACTATCGAATAACCTCGACAACGATCTATCGAGATAAGTTTTTAAAGGAATTTTATGGTCTTTGCTATAAACGTGCTGTTGAAGGCTCTGCCGTTGGTGGTACGAATGTATGGACCTGGGGTGGTTACGGTCGTTCAGACAGGAAAGAATTTATCTGGCAGGAGGGCGATCCATTCTTGGGTGATCCTCCGCAGGAAGCGCAGGGGCTGAATTCTATTTTTGATGTTGATAGGTCTACGTTGAAGATAATTAAGGAACATGCAGAGAAACTTCAAGTGCTGGCGAAATAAAAAAACGGGGCCAATGGCCCCGTTTTTTTAATCAAGATGTTTCTGTCGCCGCGAGCCAAGATCGGATTCGATCTGCTTCATTCTGGCATCGCCCAATGGATAGAAAAGCATAATAACGGCTGCGGCAAAAGCAAAAGCGCTGGGTATCCAGCTCATTAAAGCCTTCATGCCTGGCAGTGTTGCTGATATAGTCGATTCATCCATACCATTGTAACCATAAGCGGCGAGGACGATCAAAATCAGCGCGCCGGCAAAACCGCCGCCGGTCTTGTTAATAAAAGTTCCAGCCGAATAGATAAGGCCGGTAGCGCGACGATCATTTTTCCATTCCGAATAGTCAGCGGTGTCACCTAACATACTAAAAAACAAGGTGGGCATAATAGCTGCAAAAAATTCCGAGCAAATACCTAAGCCAAATAGCCAGTAAATTTGATCCGGCTCCAGAAAGTAAATGGGGCAAAGAATCAAACCACCCATAGCCAGTGAAATAATGAATAAGTTTTTCTTGCCAAAGAGTTTAGCGAGAAAGCCGGTGCAAAGTGCGCCAATCACTGATATAGCCAATACTCCCGCGAAATAGGCGCTAACCAGAATTTCCTGCCCAGCCACCAACCAGCCTGGCAACCAGCCGAAATATTCGGCAGCATTGATTTTATCGCCAATGTAATGGCTGAAATAATAAGCTGTGGCACCAATCTTGACACCATTAAACATCATAAACAAAAAGCCGATTATTAATAACACGATCCATGGAACATTAGTCAACAAGTCAACCAGATCCTTTTGGGTATCGCTGATTTCTGAATCGGACTTGGCTAACAGTTTTTTAATAAAGAAAGCTGCAAGCGCAATTACAATGAGAAAAAAGAAACCGCTATACAAATTTCTGTAATAGAAAAAGAGTGATATAGCGGTCAGGGGGATCAAAATGTAAGGGATATTCTTAGTTAAATCCCAGAGTTCTTGCTTAAGATTATCGCTATGATCGTGAGTGGGTATAACCCGTTCTTTAGTCGATGCAAACGTGATGATTAGCATGATCACCAAAATCACAGCAAACAAATACATAGTGTACTGATAACCGGTCTGGTCATTGCCGTTACCAAAATGGGCAACCAACAACGGTGTGCCGACCATAACCAGGAATCCGCCAAAGAAAGCACCGGCAAAACGCCAGGAGGAAAGATTAGTACGCTCAACATTGCTTGGCGTCATCACGCCCATCATTGCTGAGTAAGGTACATTGTTTACTGTGTAGGCGAGTGTTAAACCGATGTAGGTGGCATAAGCCCAGATAAGTTTTGCCATGGGACCGATGTCCGGTGTGGTAAAGGTTAGCACCATAAAAACACCCAGTGCGGGAGCGGAAAACAGTACCCACGGCCGAAACTTTCCCCAGCGACTGCTGGTACGGTCAGCAATCATGCCCATAATAATGTCGGTTATACCATCGGAAAGCCTGACGATTAACAGTAAAACGCCGACTGCAAGCGCTGGGATACCAAAGGTATCAGTGTAGAAAACGGCCAGAAAAGCTAAAGCGCCGCGCCATACCAGATTGGCCGCCGCATCACCCAGTGAATAACCGATCTTTTCGTAGAGTGGTAATCTGTGCCCCTGCTCAGTCATGCCGAAACCTCATTATGAATTGAAATTGCCTTTAGTGATTTTATTTTAGAAGATCTATAGCAAAATTACGCTTAATTATCCCAGTTCAACCGCTACTTGATATGTGTTATTTGAGCTGGATACGGGAATAATATTCCCCTCGATGATTGTCCCGTCAACGGTGATATGTTTTACGCCCTTACTTACATGATTTGGGTTGTTCACTGAAATATTATAGGTCGCACCACGGAAGACGCGCGTTACTTTAAAGCCGTTCCAGTCTGGAGGGATGCAAGGATTAATCTCCAGGCCATCATAAGCAGGTTTGATGCCTAATATGTATTGAGTAATGGCATAGTAAGCCCATGCGGCAGTACCGGTTAACCAGGAGTTCTTGGCTTCGCCGGGAGTATAGGCGTCCCTACCGGCGATCATTTGCGCATAGACATAGGGTTCCAGTTTGTGCAATTCGCTGATGTCTTCCAGATAAGATGGTGCGATTTTTCGATAATATTCAAAGGCCTTATCGCCGCGCCCGATTATCGTTTCACCGATCATAATCCATGGGTTATTGTGGCAAAACACTCCGGCATTTTCCTTGTAGCCTTTAGGATAGGTTGAAATTTCGCCGTATTCGATAACATAACGGGTAAACGCCGGTTGGTTGACGACAACGCCAAATTCACAGTCCAGCCATCTTGATACCGAATCCAGTGCCTTTTCCACATTACCTTCTTCTAGCCCAATACCCGCCATGGCGCAGAAGCCCTGTGATTCGATAAAAATCTTACCTTCTTCATTTTCTGTACTGCCGACTTTTTTGCCATAGTAATCATAGGCGCGTAGAAACCATTCACCGTCCCAGCCGTGTTTCAGCGTGGCTTTAATCATGTCATCGACATGTTTTTGCACTTTGGATGCTTCTTCGGTCTTACCGGTTTGTTTGCATAATCCAATAAAATCGCTGCCATACAAAACAAACTGGCCAGCGATCATCAATGATTCAGCAGTGCGGCCTATTTTATTGTTGGTGGTTTGAAACGATTCATTGGGGTTGTTTGAAAAGCAATTAAGATTCAAACAGTCATTCCAGTCGGCTCGGCCAATCAACGGCAGACCATGCGGGCCAAGACTGTTAATGGTATGGTAGATAGATCGTTTTAGGTGCTCAAAAAGTGGTTGTGAAACGCTTTCATCGTTATCAAAGGGAACCTGCTCATCCAGTATGGAAAAATCACCCGTTTCCTTGATATAAGCGGTAGTTGATAGAATCAACCAAAGTGGATCATCGTTAAAATTGCCGCCAATGGCATCATTGCCGCGCTTCGTTAACGGCTGGTATTGATGATAAGCTGAGCCGTCTTCCAATTGAGTTGCAGCGATATCCAGTATGCGTTGTCGGGCTCGTTCAGGTACTTGATGAACAAAACCGATTAAATCCTGGTTTGAATCGCGGAAGCCCATGCCGCGACCGATGCCGGTCTCAAAGAAAGATGCGCTGCGCGAGAGATTAAACGTAATCATACACTGGTATTGATTCCAGATATTTACCATGCGATCAAGTTTTTCATTACCGCTATCTAGCACAAAGTATGACAGCAGTTTGTCCCAATATTTTTTTAGTTCTTCAAAAGCAGCATAGACTTTTTCAGAAGTATCGAACAGTTCAACGACCTTTCTGGCCTTTGCTTTGTTAATAACGAGTTTACTTTCCCATTTTTCGTTTTCTGAGTTTTCAATATAGCCTAGAACAAAAATCAGCGTTTTTTCCTGGCCGGGATTCAAACAGATCTCTACACAGTGTGAGGCTATTGGTGACCAGCCATGCGCTTCTGAGTTGCGAGGTTTGCCTTCAAACACAACATCAGGTGTAGCAAAGCTGTTATAGGCGCCAAGAAAGGTATCACGGTCTGTATCGAAGCCATTAAGAGGTGAATTGACAGAGTAGAAAGCATAGTGGTTACGACGTTCTTTATATTCTGTTTTGTGATAAATAGTAGAACCATCGATTTCTATTTCACCAGTGGAAAAGTTACGCTGCAGATTATTCATATCGTCCTCTGCATTCCACAAGCACCACTCGATCATGGAAAACAACTTGAACGATTTGATCGATTTTGATGTATTTTTTATCGTGACTTTCTGTACTTCTGCACAAGTACCTAACGGTACAAAAAATAATACTTCTGCTTCGAGTCCGTTTTTCACACCTTTTACAATGGTGTAACTCATACCGTGTCGGCAACTGTAATTATCAAGCTTTGTTTTTACTGGTTTCCAGCCGGGCGACCAAACCGTCTCACCGTCCTTTATGTAAAAATATCGCCCGCCATCATCCCAGGGTACATTATTGTAACGATAACGGGTCAGGCGCCGAAATTTAGCGTCTTTATAAAATGAATATCCACCAGCGGTGTTGGAAATCAGGCTAAAGAAATCCTCGTTGCCCAGATAATTTATCCAGGGATAGGGTGTCTTGGGATTCGTGATGATATATTCCCTGGCATCATCGTCGAAGTAACCAAATTTCATTAACGAAGAACCTCTTGATAAATTGGTGGCTTTGCAGCCGCTGTCGCGATGCTATAGCCTTTCATGTAATCGTAGTTTTAAACCTTTTGTGGAGAGTGCAAACTGACTCGGAAGCGTAACGTTTGCACAAATTCCTATAAGCAACATGGGTAGCCAATACAATAGGCTATTTTTTTAATATGCTAATAAGTGGTGTAATGATACCTGTTATCAGGCGATTGTATGCTAATTTTTTTTGAAGAGTTTTTATGACAACGTTGTCTTTCAAAAAATATTTTATTGCAATAATATTTATGACAACGTTGTCTTTTTCAAGCGGTTTGTTTTTTAGTAATACCAAATATGACAGCGTTGTCTTTTTGCAGGCGGTAATCAATTATGTTCTTAACTGCAATGAGCAGGCCCATGCCGATAAACGCGCCCGGCGGCAGGATGGCCAGCAAGAATCCGCGATAGTCTTTGATCAGGGTTATTGTCCAGTTATGGGCAATATCACCAAACATCAGTTCAGCCTGTGCCAGCAGCGTACCTAGACCAATCGATTCGCGCACTGCTCCCAATGCAACCAGAACCATAGTAAAGCCCAGGCCCATCATCAACCCATCAATTGCGGCCGCCAGCAGATGATTTTTGGAAGCAAACGCTTCGGCGCGACCGATGATGCAGCAATTAGTTACGATCAACGGAATAAAAATGCCGAGTATTAAATACAGTTCATAAAAAAACGCACTCATACTCAGTTCAATGGCTGTAACAACGGATGCAATAATCAAAACAAATACCGGTATGCGTATTTCAGGACGAATAATATTTCGAATCAGTGAAACTGAAATATTTGATGCAATCAGGGTCAATGTGGTTGCCAGTCCCAACCCCAGACCATTAATGACTGTTCCGGTAACCGCAAGTAAGGGGCAAAGTCCGAGCAATTGAACTAATCCTGTATTGTTCTTCCATAAACCGTCCTGGACTAACTTTATGTAGTTTACCTCAGTCATATTATTTACTCTTTTCTATGTGTGCATCGAATAGAAAATCTTGATTTTCATCGAAATAGACGAGCGCTTTATGAACCGCTTTTACCACGGCGCGTGGTGTAATCGTGGCGCCGGTAAAACTGTCAAAGGAACCGCCGTCTGGTTTCACGCGCCACTGCCCAGGTTGAGACTGATTTAATGATTTGCCATTGAAATCCAGTATCCAGTCTGAACGAGCTGCATCGATTCTATCGCCAAGGCCGGGTGTTTCTCGGTGATGAATAGCGCGAACACCGGCGAGTTCCCCATTTGCACGAATACCTACCAGTAATCGAATGGCACCGTTATAGCCATCCGGAGCAACCGTCGTAAGAATTGCTGCGACGGTCTTATCACCCCGCCGAGCCCGATAGACGGTCAACGGTTCGTCACTTCCTAATGCTTCCGGTGCAGCAATAGTGCGAATATCGGTTACCGGATCGTTATCGTAAGTGCCGGAAGGAACAATCTCATTTAATTGGGTTAGCAGCAGAGCACGTTCATTATTTTCGATGCGTTCTTTGGTGGCGGCGTGAACCAGGAATAATAAACTGACGCCGGTCAACGCAAATGCCGCCAGCAATATTGCGGATGTAAACATATCCCGGTTCATTGCTTTGATAATCCATATACCCTTGGCTTGGTATAGTAATCAATAAAGGGTGCCGACATATTCATCAGTAAGACAGCGAAGGCGATACCATCTGGATAGCCACCCCAGGTGCGAATGACATAGGTTAGCACGCCGATTCCGGCTCCATAAAAAAGCTTACCTCTACTACTGGTGCAGGATGAAACCGGATCAGTTGCGATAAAGAATGCACCCAGTAATGCACCACCGGCAAATATGTGAAACAAAGGTGATGCATAGTGTTCGCTATCAAACAAATAAAAAACAAATGCAATAAATAACATACTGCTTAACACTGCTACCGGTGTATGCCAGCTGATTATCTTTTTATATATTAAATACAGGCCGCCCAGCAAATAACAAAATCCAGCCCATTCCCAACCGCGGCCACCAAGATATCCGAATAATGGATCGGTTTTAATTTCAGGAATCGTTTTAAGCAACGCCAGCTCAGTTTTAATCTTATCCAATGGTGTTGCCCCACTGAGGGCATCCCAGCCGTCAACGGGCAATTGATGAAAGAAAATAATTTGCATAGTTTGCTGCAAGCTTAAACTTTCACCGCTGACGGAAACGGGCGCTAACCATTGAGTCATTTCCAGCGGAAATGAAATCAACAGTACAACATAGCCGATCATGGCCGGATTGAAGGGGTTGTATCCAAGACCGCCATAGAGTTGTTTGGCAAAGACAATGGCAAAAGAAACGCCGAGGGCGGTTAACCACCATGGCGCTAACGGCGGTAAGGCGATAGCAAGCAGCCAGGCCGTAACCAGCGCCGAGTTATCTTTCAATGTGGTAAAAACCGGACGTTGGCGAATGAGCAATATAAATGCTTCGCTTATCCAAGCAACAGCGACGGCGATAACAATATTGATCAATACGCCCCAACCAAAATACCAATACAGAGCAGCAGTGCCGGGCAGCAATGCCAGCACCACATGCAGCATAAGGCGATCCAGTTTGTTCTGGCTATGATCGTGTGGAGAGGTGGCAGTATTAAAGCGCATAGCAATCACTCAGTTTGTGTTTTAGCGCGTTCTTCCTTTTTTGCCTTGACGCGCTCAAGGGCCGCCTGGATGGCTGCTTGTTTACTGTTATCGTCACTGCCTCGCAGCGCTTCCTTGCGTTTTTGCATTTGCTCCGCTTTTTCCTGTTGTTCGCGCTCCAGTCGAACCTTTCTGAATTCAAAGCGTTGGCGGGCAATGTCGGATTTCTCACGCTTGCGTACTTTGGTGGCAATTTCTGCTTTGGCGTAGCGGTAATATTGCACCAAAGGTATTTCGCTTGGACAAACATAGGCACAGCAACCACACTCAATGCAATCAAACAGATTAAATTCTTCTGTCTTGTCAAATTCTTTTGCTTTTGCGTACCAGTACAATTGCTGCGGCAACAAATTAGCCGGGCAAACTTGTTCGCACATCCCGCAGCGAATACAGGGCTTGGGTTTGCCGGGTTCCGGTAATTCATCGGGTGTACCGGCCAGTAAACAATTTGCGGCTTTGACGAGGGGCAGTTCATCGCTGTGTAAGGCAAATCCCATCATATGTCCGCCCATTAACAAACGTGATACGTCGTGTGTATAACCGCCGCAAAATTTGGCGAGTTCACTTAAGGGCGTACCAAAAAACGCTTCAACATTGCGCGGCTGTTTAATACCTTTACCGGTTACTGTTACGACACGCGACAGCAGCGGTTCGTTATGCAATATTGCGCGCGCAATGGCATATAACGTGCCGACGTTGTGGCAAACAATACCGATGTCAGCCGGCAGCCCATCCTTGGGCACTTCCAGCCCGGTGATGACTTTTATGAGTTGCTTTTCACCGCCGGTGGGATAGCGGGTTGGCACCACCACCAGTTTGATATCTTCTATGCCGGTTTCCTTTATTGCCTTTTGCAAAGCAGCATGAGCATCGGGCATATTATCTTCGATACCGATTTTGCATTGCTTAACCTTCAGGCAATAACGAGCGATATCTACGCCGTGCAGAATTTCAACGGCACGTTCGCGAATCAACATATCATCGCAATTAATATATGGTTCGCACTCGGCGGCATTCACGATTAAAGTATTAATTGTGCGACCTGGTCCAGGATTGAGTTTGACTGAGCTGGGAAATGCGGCACCACCCAAACCAACAATACCAGCATTGCGAATCAGGTTGCGCAGATGGCTGCGATCCATTGAGCGATAATCAGGTATGGGTTCTCGTTCGCACCAGCGATCTTCACCGTCTGTTTTAATCACAATACATGGCGCAGTCAGACCGGAAGGGTGCGGAACTTCGTGATCCGCAATGGCGATGATGATGCCGGAGGTGGGTGCATGGATCGGAGCGCTGATATAGTTTTCGCTTTCGGCCAGAAGTTGACCCTTTAGAACCTGGTCGCCAACCGACACAACCGGCTTACAGGTTTCACCGATATGTTGTTTCAGCGGCAATATCAGTTTGTCGGGAATCGGCAGGGACGCAATCACATGCCGGGTCGATTCGGCATGCTCATCGGCAAAATGAATTCCACCGTTAAAACGATGCAGACCGCGGTTGATAGTTAATTGTTTACTCATGCGACCAAATCAGTTTTGTGCGGTGCCGTTTCAACCAGGATTGGAACAGTCCCTTTATTATCCGGGAATGGCCAGCGCCAGGTTTCCAGCGTTTCGTCAAACGCAACCATACTAATACAATCCACCGGGCAGGGACTGACACACAATTTGCAGCCGGTGCATTCATCCGCAATTACGGTATGCATTTGTTTGGTGGCGCCAAGAATAGCGTCAACCGGGCAGGCACGGATACACAAGGTGCAACCGATACAAACCTGTTCGTCAATGACTGCCACCATTTTTGCGCTTTCAGCGCCGTTTTCCGGATTCAATGGTTTGGCGTCACGATCGAGTAAATCGGCCAGCGCCTGAACTCCGGCTTCGCCACCCGGTGGACACTGGTTAATATCGGCTTCACCGGCAGCGATGGCTTCAGCGTAGGGACGGCAACCGGGGTAGCCGCACTGGCCGCATTGGGTTTGCGGCAGAATAGCGTCGATCTGGTCAACGACCGGATCGCCCTCAACCTTGAAACGTATTGCGCTGTAGCCGAGTAACAAACCGAAAGCGGCGGCCAGACCGGTAATGGCAGCGATAGCAATCACGATGTCCATTGCGCTACCCTTTGACCAGGCCGCTAAAGCCCATAAATGCCAGCGCCATTAATCCCGCGGTGATCAACGCAATCGGTGCGCCCTTAAAGGGCGTGGGCACATCGGCCACGGCCAGGCGTTCGCGCAGGGCGGCAAATAGAATCAGAACCAGTGAAAAACCCAGAGCCGCGCCAAAACCATAGAAAAAAGATTCCAGAAAACTGTGTTGTTGTTGAGTGTTTAACAACGCCACACCGAGTACAGCGCAGTTGGTGGTAATCAAGGGCAGGAAGATGCCCAGCACGTTGTAGAGCAAAGGACTGGTTTTATGTACCACCATTTCGGTAAATTGCACAACCACTGCAATCACCAATATAAAGCTGAGCGTACGTAGTATTTCCAGATCCAACGGCAGTAATATGTACTGGTTGACGAGATAACTGCATACCGAAGACAAGGTCAGAACGAAGGCAGTTGCCAGCGCCATGCCGATCGCGGTTTCCAGTTTGCGCGAAACCCCCATAAACGGACACAGGCCAAGAAACTTCACCAGGACGAAGTTGTTGACCAGCACCGTGCTGATAAGAATCAATGCATATTCGGCCATCTACAGCAGATCTATTTATAACTAAAGGTTTGAACCAGGGTGTTTCTATAGGGCGAAAGAATATAACAGAAAGAGTTCAGCGCCGGTACGTTGGCTCTATAACTTTTTGCTTGGTTAATATAGCGCGACAATAGTCGCCCCATTTTTCCCTCTCCCTTCGGGAGAGGGTGGCCAGAGGCCGAGTGAGGGGAAATAGTCACCGCCGCTGCGGTGGCTTATTTCACACGCATTCCGGGAATCGCACCCTCGTCCGGAGACAGTATAAAAATATCACTGCCGCCTGGCCCTGCAGCCAACACCATGCCTTCTGAAATACCAAACTTCATTTTTCTGGGTGCCAGGTTCGCCACCATCACGGTAAGCCTTCCTTCAAGCTCACCCGGATCGTAAGCAGACTTTATGCCCGCAAAGACATTACGTGTTTCACCATTCAGGTCTAATGTAAGCTGCAGCAACTTGTCAGCCCCTTCAACCTGCTTTGCTTGGATTATTTTAGCGATGCGTAAATCCAGTTTGGCAAAATCATCAAAGCTGACGGTCGGTGCAATGGGTTCATTTGGGTTGCTTGCGGGTATCGGTGTCGCTGAATTTGCCCATTCCTGTTTCGATTCGTTCACCATCGCTTCAACCTGTTCTATCTCAACGCGTGTTAACAGTGGTTTGAATGGATTAATACTATGTTTAAGCAGAGGTGATGCGGCGTCGGACCACTGCAATGGTTTGATATTCAGAAACCTTTCGGCATCAGCTGCCAGTCCAGGCAGTACCGGTTTCAGGTAAGTGACTAATTGCCGGAATAAATTCAAACCTGTTGTGCAAATAGCTTGCACTTGAACGGCCTGACCTTCTTGCTTGGCCAGTACCCAGGGTGCCTGATCATTAATATACTGATTCGCCTGATCGGCCAACGCCATGATCTCGCGCATGGCACGACTATATTGCCGGGCTTCATAGCATTCAGCGATTAGCTTGCCGGTCTTCGCCAGTTGATCGAACAGTTTTTTCTCGCCTAATTTGGAGCCAAGCTGACCGTCCGAGTGTTTATGTATAAAGCCGGCACAACGGCTGGCGATATTGACAACCTTGCCGACAAGATCACTGTTTACACGCGCAACGAAATCTTCCAGATTAAAATCAATATCGTCGACACCGGATCCCAGTTTGGCGGCGATGTAATAACGAAAATATTCCGGATTCAGATATTTTAGATAAGTCGCGGCTGTGATAAAGGTACCGCGCGACTTACTCATCTTCTGGCCATCGACGGTGAGAAAGCCGTGGCAGAAAACACCTTCGGGCATGCGGAAACCGGCACCATGTAACATGGCAGGCCAGAACAGCGTATGAAAATAGGCGATGTCTTTGCCGATAAAGTGATACAGCTCGGCTTTGCTGCCGCCTCCCCAATACTGGTCGAAATCCAGACCATTTTTTTCGCAGTAATGCTTAAAGCTGGCCATGTAACCGATCGGCGCGTCCAACCAGACGTAAAAATATTTTCCGGGATGTCCCGGAATCTCAAAACCAAAATAGGGTGGGTCCCGAGATATATCCCAATCTTGTAGACCTTGCTCAAACCAGTCATTCAGTTTGTTGGCAATTTCCGCTTGCACATGTTTAGCGGTCCAACTGCGCAGGATTTTTTCAAAATCACCCAGCTTGAAGAACAGATGCTCAGACTGACGGGTTATCGGCGTCGCACCGCTGACGACCGAAACCGGATTTTTCATGTCCAGTGGTGAGTAGGTTTTCCCGCAAACTTCGCAGGAGTCGCCGTACTGATCCGCCGCTCCGCAGTTGGGGCATTCGCCTTTGATAAAGCGATCCGGCAAAAACATATTGGCCTGCGGATCAAAGGCCTGATGAATGGTTTTGGTGGCGATATGACCCTTGGTGTCCAGTTGCTGAAAAATAAAATTGGCAAAGTGACGATTTTCAGCCGAATGAGTAGAGTAATAGTTATCGAACTGAATATTGAATGACGCAAAGTCTGACTGATGTTCCTTGTGGTAACGAGCAATCAATGCTTCCGGCTTGATACCCTCGTCCTGAGCTTTCAGCATAATCGGGGTGCCGTGCGCATCATCGGCGCAAACATACAGACAATGATTACCCAGCATTTTCTGGAATCGAACCCAGATGTCGGTTTGCAAATACTCGACCATATGGCCGATATGAATCGGACCATTGGCGTAGGGTAGGGCGCTGGTAACCAGAATTTGTCGTTGTTTTGGCATCACTAGTACTGAATAAGCAGGTTAAAAAGACGGTAAAGCGCGCATTGTACCAGCGATTAGCGATATGTAATCGCCTGTGTTGATAGATGAACGAAGGGAGGGATTATTTTCCCGATCAAGACAAATAGATCGATCGTTATCGCAAAAAGTCTGATAGAGACATCCGTCCGCTGGATGTCCATATCAGTGGTCGGCTCAGGCTACCTTTAAAGTATCGGTACCCTTTTGCCATCTGACAGGACGCAGTTCACCGGTTTGCAGAGCTTTAAGGACGCGCAGAACTACTGAGTTATTCAGAGGTACTTTTGATAATATGCGCGCAGCTTACGGTAGGTAAATCTATATATAAAATCGATTGTAATTATTAATTCGATAGCAATAACCTATCGTTTAAAATGATACAAGTTTGGAGAAATAAATTCGTGGTGGATAAAGCGCAAATAGAACAGTTACTTAAAGACAATCCTGATCCATATTTGGGTACTGACTTCGTTTCTGCGGGGGCGATCAGGAATCTTGACATCAAAAACGGTAAGGTCAGCCTGTCCTTGCAGCTGGGATTTCCGATAGCCGTGTATGAACAGGAACTACGCAAGCAACTAATACAACTGATCGGACAACTGCGAGATGTGGAGTCCGTTGATATCGATATTAGCGGTAAGATTGTTGCGCATGCCGTACAGAAAACGGCGAAACATCTGGCGGGTGTTAAAAATATAATCGCCATTGCCTCCGGTAAGGGTGGTGTGGGGAAGTCTACGACTGCTGCCAACCTGGCTCTGGCATTACAGGCAGAGGGTGCTGTGGTGGGATTATTGGACGCGGATATTTATGGTCCCAGCCAGGCGCGCATGATGGGTATGAGCGGTCCTCCCGAAGCTACCGACAACAAAAAACTGACTCCCAAGTGTCCCTATGGCGTGCAGGCTATGTCGATCGGTTTATTGATTGATGAGGAAACGGCGATGATCTGGCGGGGCCCGATGGTTAGTCAGGCACTGCAGCAGTTACTCAATGACACCGAGTGGACCGATGTTGATTATTTGATTATTGATTTACCACCCGGAACCGGCGATGTGCAGCTTACCTTATCACAACAAATACCGGTTGCCGGCGCAGTTATTGTCACCACGCCACAGGATATTGCTCTACTCGATGCGCGTCGCGCCGTCAAAATGTTTGAGAAAGTGGAAGTGCCGGTATTGGGCATAGTAGAAAATATGAGTGTGCATATTTGCAGCCAGTGTGGACACGCGGAAAGAATCTTCGGTGAAGGTGGTGGCGCGAAAATGGCGCAGGACTATGGTGTAGAATTGCTCGGTGAGTTGCCGCTGGATATCAGTATACGCGAGCAACTTGATGCTGGTGCACCATCGGTTGTTGCAGATCCGGAGGGTAGCGTTGCGATAGCGTACTATGAGATTGCACGCAAAGTTGCGGCAAAGCTTTCGCTGCGTGGCAAGGATTACAGTGGTGTATTTCCGAAAATTATTATCGAGAATAACTAGTGACATTTTTTAAAGAGGGTCTGGAGTGTCTATAAAATCTGATAAATGGATCCGCCGCATGGCGGAACAACATAAAATGATTGAACCGTTCGAGGCAGGCCAGGTTCGAAAAAATGGTAACGGCCGCATTGTTTCCTACGGCACATCGAGTTATGGCTATGATGTGCGGTGTGCTGATGAGTTTAAAATATTTACCAACATCAATTCATCGATCGTTGATCCAAAAGCGTTTGATGAAAACAGTTTTGTTGATTTTAAATCTGATATTTGCATCATTCCCCCGAATTCCTTCGCGTTGGCCAGGACGGTGGAATACTTTCGTATTCCACGCAACGTATTAACGGTATGCTTAGGCAAATCAACTTATGCGCGTTGCGGCATCATTGTGAATGTCACGCCACTAGAGCCGGAATGGGAAGGGCATGTGACGTTGGAGTTTTCCAACACAACACCCTTGCCCGCAAAAATCTATGCCAATGAAGGTGTGGCACAGATGCTGTTTTTTGAATCTGATGAAATTTGTGAGACTTCCTATAAGGACAGGGGTGGCAAGTATCAGGGCCAGAGAGGGGTAACCCTGCCGAAGGCATAGCGAGAACATATATGTTCTATTTTAGAATCGGATAATGAATGTTCGGATTTTTATTTTTTATCCAGGGCAGATCGACCAGGTTTAGAGTCCGATTTGAATCAAATAGTGATTTAATTTTTTTCTGATCATGCCAGAAGTAATAATCGGGGTCGCGCCAGCTCATAAACCAGACCCAACGCGATTGCCTGGCAAGTTGCTCGGCGCTCGGTAGATCCCCCGCTTCACCTATAGCGATTGGTTTGTTGCCAGCCAGCTTTAATAGCTTCTCATAGTTTTCCTGGTTGTAATTTGTTGTGTAAAAATCAGTTGCCAGAATATCAACCACATCGTGGCCGGGATAAAAAAGATCATAGCCGGACACACCGTCTTTGATCTCATTTGCGTTGTAAACCCAAATCAGGTTATTCAATTTGTGAACATTGCCAAATCGCTCGAATAACATGCGATATAGTTTGTTGTAGCCGTCTTTGCCGGGCTTATTGCCCCACCAAAACCAGGAGCCATTCATTTCATGATATGGGCGCCACAGCACAGGAACTCCGGCATCGCGAAGCTGTTTTAAAAAGAATGCAATGACATCAACTTGTGATTTCCAACGCTCATGTAAATCGGTACCGGGTGTTGTTAGTTCCCGCCATTCGTCTGTTGTTAATTTTGTCTGGATCGACTCTTCGAAGGTAACCGGTTCATCGTGTTTAGGATTCGCTGCGTGCCACATAATCGTGATAATAAAACCTTCGGCATGGCGACGAATCGCTTCATCAACAATCTGTTGCCGGAAGTTGATACCATCCCAGGTACCCGGTGCGCTAAAACCGAAGTCCTGTCCGAATATTGCCGGGTAGAAACCGGTTTGCTTATGTATACCAATCAGACGATTCGATCCGTTGAGTGGTGCATTATGCTGACCGGTAAGCGTGGCCTTTCCAGAAATATGGTATAGGTATTCTAATAATTCGATTGCCTCATCTGATGCTCTCGGAGTAACGGGAGCCATAGTGTTCTTCGCGAAAGTACTATTACTGATGCTGAGTATTATTGTCAGTAAGATAGTTCTGATAGCTCGTGTCATTCTCTGGATCTCCGAAACTGATTATAGTAGTGTAACCGGTTACAAGTTACTACGAATTATACACCGAGGCGCTGTTGTGAAAAAAACGATACTGCTTTTAGTTAGTCTGTTGGCGGGTAGCGTTTACGCGCAGAAATTTGAACATTTGGCTATGACGCCGCCGATGGGCTGGAATAGCTGGAATCATTTTGCTTGTAACGTTAATGAAAAATTGATTCGTGAAACAGCTGATGCGATGGTTTCATCAGGCATGAAGGACGCTGGATATCAGTATGTCAATATTGATGATTGTTGGCAGGGTGAACGCGATGAGTTGGGTTTTATACAACCCGATTCAAAGCGTTTTCCCTCCGGCATGAAAGCGCTGGCCGATTATGTACACAGTAAAGGCTTGAAACTGGGCATTTATTCGGACGCCGGCTGGAAAACCTGTGGCGGCTATCCAGGCAGCCGTGGCTATGAATATCAGGATGCTCTGACTTACGCAAAATGGGGTATCGATTATTTGAAATATGACTGGTGCAATACCGAAGATTTAAATGCTAAAGGTGCTTATATGACGATGCGTAATGCACTGTATGCCGCGGGCAGACCAATTGTATTCAGCGTATGTGAATGGGGTGATAACGATCCCTGGCTATGGGGTAAGGATGTTGGCCATCTATGGCGCACTACCGGCGATATTTATCCTTGTTGGGACTGTGAATATAACCATGGTAGCTGGTCATCATGGGGTGTTTTGCGAGTTATTGAGATGCGCGAAGGTATACGCGAATACGCCGGGCCAGGGCATTGGAATGATCCGGATATGATGGAAATCGGAAACGGCATGACGGTCAATGAAGATCGGGCGCATTTTTCGATGTGGGCCATGTTGGCTGCCCCATTAATAGCCGGCAACGATATCAGAAACATGTCAACAGAGACTTTGAAAATATTAACGAACAGGGGAGTCATCTCGATTGATCAGGATAAGCTGGGCATACAGGCTTTCAAGCACTTCACGAAAGATTATGTGGATGTGTGGTTTAAGCCACTGGACAATGGCGATTGGGCGGTAACTTTTCTAAATCGGGATCAAAAACCAAAAAACATTTCTTTTAACTGGAAACGTGAAGACGTTATGGATGAGCTTTCGAAACGTAACGCCCGTTTTGACAAAGCAATATATAAAATACGCGATCTTTGGGCGCATGAAGACCTAGGCACCACAAAGGAAATTTTGAACACAAAAATTCCCGGACATACTGTGTTGATGCTAAGACTTATCAAACAATAATCAGTATCTAAAGCGAAAACGCAAATCAGGAAACTGCCCGCATTAGATTCATATTGTTGATCACTGCGGTCAGTGCCTTATCAAACAGCTGTTCATTCGGCAATACTCGCGAACGTTCGCAATCCAGCTCATCCAGAAAATCTTGTAGATTTTTAATTTCAGATTTAACGCCGGTGTTATCGACAAAAACCAGTTGTGCAGAGTCACGCAGTATTGATGACAACTTAAGACGGCGCGGTTCCTCGTTGCGCCCCATGTACACTTCGCACCAGGTGCCTGGTTGAATTTGCTCAGGCAACTGCGCTAATAACTCTTCCGGAGTGGGTTGATTGAGCAGCTCGGGATCCGGTTCTGGTTCCGCATCCGGATCCAGTTCCAACGGATCAATACGATTTTTTTCCGGCTCTTCTTTCTGAACGCTTTTTAACGTGTCATATTTCTTCGCCAGATTGTCAAAAATAGCCTTCAGACCATTGATCAGATTATTATCAATCAGTTTTTTCGGCAATAACTGAATTGCTGATTGCGCATCTCTGATGATGATGGAGCTACGTTCGAGAACTGCGCCAAGCTGGTAAGCAGATTCGCGAGGTTGTACGCTTTCGACAATTTGTCGTAATAAAAACAGCGTGTTTTTCCAATCTTCATTTTCTTCACCACTTTTACGATATATCTTGAGCAACAGAGGAGCGAAGCCTTTCAGCAATAGGGCGTGTAATTCTTTTGGCAATACCTTGCCCCTAAGATGCTGGCGTAAGCGTGAAATAATATGTTTCTTCTCGTGTAATAGTTGTGCTTGAGATTCGGCTTTCTGGCGCGTTTCTGCCTCTGCTTCTGAAGCCTCAGTTTCGTGGATTTTTGTTTTTTTGCGTAACTGTTCCAGATTGTTTGAGAAAACACTTAAATCAGTTTCAAATTTATCCAGTATGTTTCTAATAATTGAAATAATTAATGCCATTATCGGATCGTCTGGTGCGCTAACGCGCAGACCCTGCAGCGCCAATTCATTTAATAATAGACGAGCCGGGTGCGCCTCTTTATCCAGTAAGGTGACATCCAGCAACGCAACTTTGATATAGGGGATCTGTAAACGACCAATTTGTACTTTCACCGGGTCTATCAAGTCCGGATCTTCAAATATGGTGACAAACATATTGTTCACCAATTCGATAACATTGGCCTCAGGCCCGGATAGCTGTTTTGCCCATTCGCTGGTCTTGGCGGAAATAGCCTCATTTACCTGTTGACCAATAGAACCCGAATCTTTTAAGGCTGATTTGGCTAATTCCAGCGTATTCAGATTTTGCAGACTGGACAGTACTTTCAGTAACTCTGTACTTTCGATTGTTGGAAGCGGTGCGCCGCTGGCGTCAGTTTGGGCCGGAGTTGTTCGATTTAAAAATCCATATACCGCTTGAGAAGCGGTCGAGCTTTGGAATAGTGATGGATCAATGGCACGAGCGGTTACCGGCGATAAACTGGCAGGTGCAAGTGGTGGCGCACCACCGGCCGGGGCACCTGGCACGCCCGCAACGCGGAGCGTGGGCATTTCATCCATAGGTATATTGGCAGTCGTCGGCGGAACTGTGCCAGCTTGCGGAATAGCGGGCGTTTGGCCCGGTTGCGGAGGATTAGCTGAGCCTATGCCACCACCCTGATTCTGACGATACTGATAGATAACCTTGAAATTGGCGGATGCTGGATTTTCCTGTTCGGAAATAATCTCACTTTCCTGCAGGAGAGCGAGTATGCCGTCATAAAGCGCTTTCAACTCGACTTGTGATGCGTCGGCGAAGGGCTTGTAGATATGTCTTTTGCTGGCCAGTCCCAGGTCGGATTCAGCCAATGGCTCATGCAGGAGTTGCACGAGTTTCTTTGGGGTTAGTGCTTCAGGTTCCGGTTCTACTGTTATTTTTTTTGACAGACGCACCAGGCCACGTTTGAGTGCTTTCAGATGCAGATCATAATGATCCTGTATTTTGCTGCACAGTTCACCGATGATGATCATTTCATCCAATGTCTCATCATCTACCAGTGCCAGGCTTAAGGTGTCTGTTCTGCCTTTTTCACCCAGGCTTTTTTCGCCAAGCAATGCCAGTTTAAAATTTTCTACGTATGTTTCGGCCAAGTCCGGCTTGTGTTCAAATAAATAACCACGCGCCTTGTCAACGATGTCTTTTTCTTCGAATTCGATTTCTGAGCCGCTTAACAGCTCGGTGCATTGCTTTTCAGCGTGTGCCAGCCCCCTCTCAACCAGACGAGCTAATTGTTCTGCACTATATGCCTTGATTTCCTCAAAGCATTTTTCATGATTTGTTTTTGCTTCCATAGTTACATTCTCTTGCCCCGGCTTATTGTAACAAAACTTGCTAATGGCAGAATCGTTTCTATCTTAAACTGATTTGTGGCCAACTGCGCAGTTTGGCGACACTTGCCAGTTGTTCATCCGGGTCAACCGCAATCGGGTGGTCGACTTCGTTCAACATCGGCAGATCATTATGTGAATCGGTGTAAAACCATGTTTCGGCCGATTCCAGTTTTTGTTCAGATAACCAGTTACGAAAATGCTGAATTTTCCCTGCCTGAAAGCAGGGTAATCCTTCAACTCGCCCGGTAAAGCGTCCATTCAGCACTTCAGGCTCAGTTGCCAGCAGATTGGTAATACCCAATCGCTGCGCAGTGGGTTCCGCAATAAAACGATTGGTGGCAGTAATGATAAGCAAATGGTGGCCCGATGCACGATGCTGCGCTACCAGATTTTCAGCTCTGGGTAGTATTAACGGTTCAATACACTGCGCGATAAATTGATCGCGCAATGAGAGCAGTGTTTCTGTGGAGTGTTCACTTAATGGACGTAATGCAAAACGAAGAAATTCGTCAATATCGAGATTACCCTCACGATAATCCTGATAAAACTTTTCATTATTTTTTGCATACCAGCGGGCGTCGACGGCACCTTCGCGAACCAGAAATTGGCCCCAGCTATAGTCGCTATCCCCACCGATAAGGGTGTTATCCAGATCAAAAATGGCAATTTTATTTTGGCGATGACTGGTTTCCATATTTGCCCATTGCGATAGCTTGTGGAAGAATCCGTGTATTGTATATGGGCTTGACAGGGTCGCAAGTGATTGATTCAAAAGGATATAGAAAAAACGTTGGAATAATTGTGATGAATCACAACGGTAAATTGTTATGGTGTCGTCGCTTTGGTCAGGATGCCTGGCAATTTCCCCAGGGTGGGATTGAGGTGGATGAGAGTCCTGAGCAGGCTCTTTATCGCGAATTACTGGAGGAAACGGGGATAAAAGCTTCTCAGACAGAACTGCTGGGGCATAGCCGAAATTGGCTGAGCTACCGTATCCCAAAGCAATACACGCGGAAAAGACAGAACGAGGTTTGTATTGGCCAGATGCAGAGGTGGTATCTGCTAAAACTGATTGATGGTGGGGTTAATCTAAATGCTGGCGAAAGTTCACAACCGGAATTTGATCAATGGTGTTGGGTGGATTACTGGTATCCTGTCGATCATGTGATTCCGTTTAAGCGCGCAGTCTATTTAAAGGCGCTCACGGAGCTCGAGCCCCTGTGGTCACGTAGTCTGGCTGCGGAAGCCGGCTAGTCAAACACGGAATTTAAGAACCTTATATGCTGGATTTTTTACGCCGAATAGTGCAGGAAGTCAGCAGCGCAGACAGTCTGGATACTGCGCTGAAGATGCTGGTTGGCAGTGTCTGCGAGGCGCTGGATGTCACTGTCTGTTCGGTATATCTGGTTGATAAGAGTATCCCGCAACAGGACGAGTTGGTCTTGCTGGCAACCAAGGGCTTGCGTGAAGAAGCCGTTGGACATATTCGCATGCATTTTGATGAAGGTCTGACCGGTTTGGTTGCGCAACGTGCGGAACCGATTAATCTGGATAATGCTGCACAGCATCCCCGCTTTAAATTCTTTGCTGAGATCGGTGAGGAAGAGCTCAAATCATTCCTTGGCGTTCCTATCATCAACTATGGCAAGTTACTCGGCGTGCTGGTTGTTCAGCAACGGGAACAGCGCCGTTTTAACGACGACCATGTTGCATTCCTGATTACCCTTGCGGCCCAACTGGCAGGTGCGATTACGCAGGCCGGCGCTAGTGAGGACATTACCAAATTGATGCGTGGTGAGCGGCCCTCACGAGACTACATCGAGGGTTTGCCCGGCTCGACGGGTGTCGCCATGGGTAAGGCCGTCGTGGTTTATTCGGCAACGGACCTGGAAGCGGTGCCTGACCGGCCGGTCACCGATTTGGAAGGCGAGTTGGAAAGCTTCCGTCAGGCGGTATATGCCGTTGTCGATGATATGACCACCTTAAATCGTTCCATGCAGGATGTGCTGCCGGCAGAGGAACGTGCCCTGTTTGACGCTTTTGCCATGATGCTGGAAGGCGGTTCCTTAATCGATGACACCGAACGCCGCATCAAGGAAGGTAATTGGGCGTCGGGTGCCTTCCGAGACACGGTTAAGGAACATGCTCGTATATTTGAAGAAATGGACGATATGTATCTGCGTGATCGCGCAGATGATATTCGTGATTTAGGTCGCCGCGTTATTGCCAAGCTGCAATTCAAGGAAGATGGTTTACCGGTACGGCAGTATCCGGAACAGACGATACTGGTTGGCGAGGAAATATCCGCGGTCCAGCTTGCCGCGGTACCGACTGGAAAACTTAAGGGGGTTGTGTCGGTGCGTGGTTCTGGTTCTTCGCATGTCGCCATACTGGCGCGTGCCATGCAGATACCCGCCGTTATGGGCGCGAGTGACCTGCCAGTTGGTCTCATTGATGAACAGGAAGTCTTTATCGATGGTTATGGCGGACGAGTATACGTTCATCCGCATGAGGCGTTGCGTGCTGAATTGACTCGTCTGATCGACGAAGAACAACAAATGACGCGTGAGCTGCTGGAATTGATTGATCTGCCGGCGCAAACGCAAGACGGGTTTACTATTTCTTTATTTGCCAATACCGGTTTGCAGACGGACATTAATCCGGCGCTGAGTAAGCAAGCGGATGGCATTGGTTTGTTTCGTACTGAGGTGCCTTTTCAAATACGTACCCAATTTCCAGGCGAAGAAGAACAGGAAAAAATATATCGGGAAGCTCTAGAGGCCTTCGCGCCGCGACCGGTAGTGATTCGTACGCTTGATGTTGGCGGCGACAAGATGCTTTCTTATTTGCCGGTCTATGAGGAAAACCCGTTTCTGGGTTGGCGTGGCATCCGCATCTCACTTGATCATCCGGATATTTTTATTACCCAGGTTCGCGCCATGCTTAAAGCAAACCGGGGATTGGGTAATTTACAGATACTGTTGCCGATGGTTAGTGGCATGTCAGAACTGCGCCAGGCCATGTCACTAATACAACGCGCGCACAGCGAGTTACTGGAGGAGGATTGCGAAGTCAGTTTACCCCCTATCGGTTTAATGATCGAAGTTCCGGCAGCTGTCTATTTGATTGGACCTTTTGCACGACATGTGGATTTTCTATCGATAGGCAGTAATGATTTAACACAGTATCTGTTGGCGGTTGATCGCAATAATGAACGTGTTGGTAAACTCTACGACACTTTCCAACCGTCAGTGCTGAGTGCCATTCTTGCCATCATTCAAGGCGCACATATTCATAACAAGCCCGTTAGTCTTTGTGGGGAACTGGCGGGTAATCCTATGGGGGCGTTAATACTATTGGGTATGGGCATGGAAAGCCTCAGTATGAGCGCCGGTAGTATTCTTGCAGTGAAGCGAGTGATCCGCGGTTTTACCCGTGAGAAAGCGATCGACATTATGTCGCGTGCTCTGACCATGGAGGATGGCTCAGATGTGCGTCTGATGCTGACGCAAGAGATGGAGGCTGCGGGGCTGGGTGGCCTTATCCGTGCCGGCCGCTAGGAGCTGCTGCAATTGTCTATAATACTTCGTTATAGATTATTTGCGATGCTGTTTGTATTTTCGACGGCTCTGAATCCATAGCCAGCAGCCGGAACAGGATAAAAACAACAAGCCGATGGCGGCAGCGTCCATGATCCAGACTGCGTAACGACCGAACAGACGGCCGCTGTGCAGATCCAGTAACAACCGTTCCCAACTGATTTGGTGCTTCATATTGTGATCTTGTGCGAATCGTCGTATGTGATCGGGTGCGATGGTTGCTTTTATCCAGTCAGGTTGATCGCTAAAAACCTGCCAGCTGAGAAAGGATTCGTCCGTTTTCCAATTGCGATATAAACCTCTTACCACGATCTCGTCATCGACAATTGCCAGGGCACGGACAGCTTCCGGTAAACCGTTACCTGCTGATAACGACTCAATTAAATCACCGTCTTCGGTCAACAAGGTCAGCTCGAGTCCATGTGCCACCGCGAAACCGAAATCCGTTTCAATCACACCATAAAGATAGTCATATTTGCCTTTTACCGGGTTAGCGTCGATGAACAGCGATGAACCGGATTGGGATATCCAATGGTTTGCTGTATTGAATGACACTACGTTGTCGGTACTGATGCCATACCAGGATTGTATTAAATCGCTTTGTGGAAATTGATCTGGCAGATCCAGCGCATCTGAGTGTTGCAGTAACAGACCTGTTACTGACAGTATTAAGACCAGAATGGCGCAGGTTATTCCAACGTAGCGATGCCATGTATAGACTGAACGGAGCTTGATTCGTCTAGGGCGTAGCATTATTTTTGTTGACCCAGCGGTGCAGAAACAGCGCAGTTTTTGCCAGTCGTTTAACTGCATTTACCGACAAAGTGGCACCGGTAATGTTGTCGATATTCTTATTGAGTTCATATTTCTCGGTCAACAGTAAGCCCTTAAATTGTTCGGTAAAAAATTCGTATTGGATTTCCCAGCCACGGCTTTCGCGAAAAATCAAAATACTTGTATTTTGAATGCTATCGTTCTCAACGACGAAACCGGCGGTTATATAGAGTTCTTTGCCGATTTCTTCCAGTATCCAGGCGCTGCGCTGTTGTTGGGTCCAGTAACGCAGACGAAGTTTATGGTAATCGTGTCCGAGCACTCTTTTGATTTGTTCGGCTAATTCATCTGCTACCCAAAGAGTCTTGGTTTCCGGTTCCTGATCAAAGCTTGAGCGAATGAAATCCTCCGGGCTTTGATACACTGTTGTTGCATAAGCTCCGGAGAGCAAAAGCCAGCCGCATAAAAAACACAGCGTGTAGTATAGAGCCGCCGGCTGAACCAGTCGGCGGCAAACGCCGTATCTCCCAAATCTCATACTAAGCTTGGAATTGTTATGCGCATCAAAACTGATAACCCATACCGAGATCAAACCCCTGAAAATCGCGACCTGATTCTGCGCTTAACGTGTGTTCCCGGTCTCGCCAGTCAACCTTAAAAACAACTTGTGGATGCGGCCACCAGTTCAAACCGATTTCAGTTTGATCGAAGTTGTCCTGAGCGCGAGCGGATTCAATACTGGATGTGCGCGCGTAGATACCAACGCTGTTATTCAGCTTGTAGCTGGGTTCGATATACCATCCGCTTTGAGAGTCAGCATCGGCGGCGACAACCGCATCGCCGCTGAAATCCCAACTCGCGTATAAAGCACGAATGGAAAACGGGCCGGAACTATAAATTGCGTGCGCCTCAATTAGTGTGCCGTCATCCAGTCCATCGCCGCTTTGCTGGCTGGGATCGGTTTGCAATTGCACACTGGCGGCAAGTTCTAAACCTGATATTCCTGTAAATTTCAGCCGGGTAGTCGCAGCGAGATTATTTGCTTCAGCGTTAGAGACTTTTTGACGACCGCTTCGAACGCGAAAACTGTCAGTCGGCATGCCCAGCCCGGAATGCACAGCGATATTCCATTGCCAGCCTTGACCAAAACGTTGTTTGTGCTGGACACCTGCTTCCCACCAGGTGGACGGAATAATGATGCTCTCAACATCGTTTCGTTCAACACCGTAAAAAGTCGGAGGTTCGTGCGTATCATTCAGAATGCCGATCGGTAACAAAAACAGCCCGGTTTGTGTTATTGCGCGATCATTATGATTAAATTCCATGTACGCTTGTTCTAGTTCCACTTCGCCCTCTGCTCCATCACCTGATAGCGCATGTTCCAGTTCGAATTCCGAAACAAAGTGTATATCGTCAGTAAAGTCATAACCGAAATAGAGAACAAAGCGATGAAAGTCGATTTCATCAACGTCCCTGCCAGAATCCTCCGCGTCGAGATTGTTGTAATGCAGTTCGCCGTAACCGCCTATTGATACTCTATTGGTGCTGTAATCATTTCCGTCCCGAGTTTCCAGCGCATCGGTCAGCGCTTCCAGCTGGATTTCCAGCGCCTTGATACGTTGTTGCAGAGGTTCGTCCGCAGCAACCACGGGTTGCATTGTGAATAACATTATGGCTGTGCCGGGTATACCCAGTATGCGCAATAGACCTCTCAAAGTTTGTCTCCTCAAAAGATTTCGGACGGTTGATTTGAGGAGGTGATTTTAATGAGAATCATTATCATTTACAACAACCAAGCAATGCAATAGCTCTGCCCGGTCAGGTTGAGCCGCTAAAGGATTTCGCAGGATATATAAGCGTTAGAACGGCTTCAAGGTGGCAAGCAAGATGATCGTCACCAGAAAAACGGCAGGAACTTCATTGAACCAACGATACCAGATGTGACTGTGGCGGTTTTTGTTTTTACGAAAATCGATGAGTAACTTACCGCACCAGATGTGGTAAACGATTAACAGTAGAATGAGCCCCAGCTTGATATGCAGCCACATCATTTTGCCCCAGGCCGCCCATGCGTAGTCAAACAACATCCAGATTCCAAACAGCAGTGTCAGCACACCACCCGGGGTGATAATACCCCTGAATAACTTGCGTTCCATCATCTTAAGCCGTTCTTTGCTCACCTCATCGTCTGTCATGGCGTGATAGACAAATAACCGAGGCAGGTAAAAAAGTCCTGCAAACCAGGTCACCATGAAGATCAAATGAAAGGCTTTTAACCAGAGCATAAAAGCATCCTGTGTATTGAAAGGTCTGTTCGCGTGGTTATTAGGATTGATTATGGCCAATCCGTATAATAGCAGCAGTAAGCTCTCGGTTACGGTGTGTTGCGTTCGCTGTAAAGGAAAAACAGCTAACCCTTTCGATTTGAACGCATAAACTCTATTATTAGGCCCTTTTTTAGCGACAGGTTGTAATTATCATGATTTCAGTAGGTGTAGTGGGTGGCACAGGCTATACAGGTGCAGAGTTATTGCGCTTGTTGGTTTCGCATCCTCAAGTGAAGCTCCAGAAAATAACCTCCCGGGCCAGCGCGGGGAAACAGGTGGCTGATGAGTATCCACACCTACGTCAGCTTATCGATATGACCTTTTGCGAGCCCGATTCGACCGAATTAGGGCAGTGCGATGTGGTATTTTTCGCCACACCCAATTGCACTGCGATGCAAATGGCTCCTCAGCTACTCAATGCCGGTGCCAGGGTAATCGATCTGGCGGCCGACTTTCGGTTGCAGAATATTGAGCAGTGGCAGCAATTTTATGATTGTGAGCATACCTGCCCGGAGTTTTTACCAGAGGCGGTTTATGGTTTGCCGGAAATCAATCGTGAGAAAATTCGCGATGCGCGATTGATTGCCAATCCAGGTTGTTATCCTACTGCAGTCAGCTTGGGTTTCTTGCCTTTACTGAAAGCGGGGATCGTTGTACCTGGCAGTTTGATCGCTGACGCCAAATCCGGTATCAGTGGTGCCGGGCGCCAAACAAAACCCGCTAATTTGTTCTCGGAAGTCGCAGAGAATTTTCGCGCTTATGCAGTGGGCACCCATCGGCATCGTCCGGAAATCGAGCAAACTTTACGCTATATTTCGGGCGTCGTTGAAAAACTCGTATTTGTGCCGCATGTCGTGCCAATGGTGCGCGGGATTCACGCTACCCTGTATGCGCAACTGACAGATACTGAAGTGGATCTGCAGCGGCTATACGTGGATACGTTTGCAGATGAGTTGTTTGTTGATGTATTGCCGCCGGGGTCACACCCGGAAACAGCCAGTGTGCGTGGCAGCAATACCTGTCGTATCGCTGTACACAAATCTGACGACGGCAGCACAGCAATTATACTGGTGGTTGAAGATAATCTGGTCAAAGGCGCAGCAGGTCAGGCGATACAGAATATGAATATTATGTTTGGGCTTGATGAAACTCTGGGATTAATGCAGGCTGCGCTGTGGCCGTAATCTAATGTAAGGTAGTGACGTGGTTAGACAATCCAGCACCGGGCGATATTTAGTAACACCGCATGACCCATGGAAAGTATGGGCGCTGCGTGTAACGATAATTCTCGTCGCTATTGTTATCGGTTGGGGCTGTTTTGAGTTGGGTATTCTTCAGGCCGGTTATCAGCGTACCGCTTCGCATAATGAAATTCAGGAGATGACAGAGCAGTTAGGGGCACTAAAAACCCGCATCGAAGAGTTAACGGAAGAAAATGCTCAGTTGCAAAGCAATAATGCAATTGACGCGACCGCGACCAAACAGGTTAACCAGCGTCTCGATCAACTGAACCAGGAAACATTGGAGTTAAAAGAAGAGCTGGTGTTCTATCGCAGCCTGTTGTCGCCGTCCGAACTGGAACCGGGACTGCAAATATTGGGTGTGCAACTTGTAAAAGACGCTAAAGACAATATCTATGGCTATAAGGTTGTTTTAACTCAACGACGTAATCGCAATCTTTTTGCGGACGGTGTTGTCGAGATGCAGATTAACGGCACTCAAGAAGGTGAGGCCGTCTTACTGGACAGTAAAACCGTACTTGCCGATAAAAAAGGTGAGTTGAAGTTCAAATTCAAGAATTTTCAAAGCCTGGAAGGACAATTAAGTTTGCCGGAGGGATTTGAGCCGCAGGCGATTTTAGTAAAAGTGAATCCGCGTAGCCGCTCGCTGAAGCGGATTGAGCGGAATTATGAGTGGAATTCAATTGTTACCGGAGGGTAGAAAGAATGTGGAGTGGTAATTCGAACAAAATGAAAACGGCTAAGGTCGAGACGATCATTGGCCAAAATACTGAAATATCCGGTGATATTACTTTTCGAGGTGGCCTGCATATTGATGGTAAGGTTAAAGGCAATATCAAGGCGGAAGATGATTCCGACTCAATACTGATTCTGAGTGAAGAAGGTGCTATTGAAGGCGAAGTTCGAGTACCCAATGTATTATTAAACGGCCAGGTTGTTGGTGATGTGCATGCCAGTGATCGGGTAGAGCTTGCCAATCGCGCGAGGATTGAAGGTAGTGTTTTTTACAATTTGCTGGAGATGGAAATGGGTGCAGCCATTAACGGCAATCTGGTGCATCAGAATAAAAAAGAAAAGCGTTTGTTGGAGTATCAAAGTAAACCGGATGTGGTCGACAGCAATAAAACCAGCTCTAAGTGAATACCGAGAATACTTGACTAATTTACTCAGGAAAAGCTAGACTCTGTATTCCAGCAATGTTAGCAATGGATTATCACGATATGAACGATGTACAGGCAAGTGTGCCTGCCGAGGATTTCCCGCCGCCGCTGGAATTCACCGAGAACGCGGCAAATAAGGTTAAAAGCCTGCTTGAAGAGGAAGAAAACCCCAACCTTAAACTACGGGTGTTTATCTCCGGGGGCGGTTGCTCTGGGTTTCAGTACGGTTTTACATTTGACGAAACCGTGAATGAAGGTGATACAGAGATCAGAAAAAATGGCGTCACCCTACTGGTTGATCCGATGAGTATCCAGTACCTGATGGGTGCGGAGATTGATTATTCAGAAGGACTACAGGGTTCTCAGTTTGTAATTCGCAATCCCAATGCCACCACGACTTGTGGTTGTGGTTCATCGTTTTCGGTATAACCTGAAGACTGTTACCGCTGCGCAAAGTGCTCGTATACCTAGGAAAAGTAAACACCACCCAGAATGACTGTTTTTCCGGCGCCGGTGACTTGTGGCGTATTTCCGGGCTTTTTAGCTAAAGTTTGTTTAGCGAGCCAGGCAAAGGCAGCGGCCTCAACAAAATCAGGATCAATACCGATCTTAGCGGTCGTATCAATATTTACGTCTGGTAGTTCAGATTTTATTGCATTCATTAACGTCGAATTATGCACCCCGCCGCCACAACAAAAAGCGATGCTGGAATTGGGTGAATGATGTTTGATCACATCTGCGATGGTAACAGCGGTAAGCTGATTGAGTGTTCTTAGTACATCAGTTTGCGAAACATTCAGTTCCATTAGATGCTCGCCTAGCCAGTTAAGATTAAAGTATTCCGGGCCGGTACTTTTTGGGTGTGGTTGATTGAAATAGGGATCTTCAAGTAGACATTGAAGAAGCTCCGATGAGATTGTGCCCTCAGCGGCAAGTTGTCCATCAGTGTCGTAGGGGAGTTTGAAAGATTGTTGGGTCCATCGGTCCATCAGGCAATTGCCAGGCCCAATATCAAAACCATATATCGATTCATCGGCATTGATAACCGTAATATTGGCGATACCACCAATGTTGATGATAACCCGATCTTCTCCGGCCACGCCAAATACCGCTGCGTGAAAACCGGGAACAAGCGGCGCGCCTTGACCACCGGCGGCCATGTCCCGACGTCGAAAATCAGCGACAGTGGTAATGCCGGTTGTTTCGGCAATAACATTTGGATCACCAATTTGCATGGTATATGGGATATGCCCACTTGAGTAATTGGATGGGCGATGACGGATGGTCTGGCCATGACTGCCAATAGCGGCAATTTGATTTGCCGAGTGTCCGGATTGTTCAATAAGTTCGACAGCGGCCTGTCCGAATAAATGGCCCAACCACTGATCCAGGTTTCCCAGATCGTCCAGCACACACAGACCATCAGGTTGAACCAGTTCATGCAGGGAGTTGCGTATATTGGCGGGGTAGGCAACGAAAGTTGTGCTGAGTATTTTGCATCGATCCGAAAAATCAACCAACGCAGCGTCAACTCCATCCATACTGGTGCCGGACATCAAGCCGATATAGAGGGTGCTGTTAAGCATTGGGTACCACTGGATATGACAACGGGTAAAACACCTAGAGACTGGACGAAGCGATGGTTGAATCGTCGGAAGCCAGATTAATTCGATTTATTGTGTCCAGTTGCGCAAGTTGAGTGCGGGTTTTTTCTTTAAAATTGTTTTTGAATTTTTCTGGGATTGGCGCAACGCTTGGAAACTTTACCGTTAGCGGATTGCGATGAACGCCGTCAATTCTGAATTCATAATGCAGGTGAGGCCCGGTGGCTAATCCGGATTGTCCAACATAACCAACAACCTGATTCTGTTTGATTTTTCGACCTCTGGCGGTATTGCCTGCGTATTTTGACATATGCCCATAGACGGTACTGTAGCGTTGCCCGTGTTGAATAATTATCATTCTGCCGTATCCACCTTTTGTACCCTTAAATACGACTTTTCCATCGCCTGTGGCTCTGATGGGCGTACCAGTGGGTGCACCGTAGTCAACGCCGAGGTGAGGATGCGTTTTATGAAGAATTGGATGAAAGCGTTTTAAATTAAAAGGGGAGGTAATCCGGGCATCAATGGGATTGCGCATAAAGGTTTTGCGAATATTGTTGCCGTCCGGTGTGTAATAATCCGTTTTACCCGCAGGGTCAGTGTATCGCAATGCACGGAAGATCTTACCGTCATTAATGAACTCGGCTGCAACTATGCGGGGTAGCGATAAAACACTGCCTAACCCCTTCGCGTCGTCTAATTTTTCGCCATCACGATAATAATCATCGTATATAACCGTGAACCGATCGCCTCTGCGCACTTGTTGGGTAAAATCGATATCCCAACCGAACAGACTGGCCAGCTCACCGGTAATCTGGTGGGATAATCCGGCTTTTAACGCGGCAAGATACAGGGAATCCTCAATTTCCCCACTGGCATGGGTGGTTCGTATTTCCAGTGGGCGTTTTATAATTTCGGCTTTAAACAGAGGCTGATCTGATTGCGGGTTTTGATTACGGGTTACCAATAGGCGTTCAGATTGATCAATATCGTATTGCAGCGCTGCCAATGTTCCGTCAGGTAATATTTTTAACAAAATTTTCTCGTTTGGATGCAATTTCTGAAGCGACGAAACACTATTGCCCAATTGCATCATGGCGTGTACTTCGCCGGCCTTAATACCCGCGCGCGAGCAGATGATAGCGAGATTATGTCCGGGTTTAACAATAAAGGTTTGCCATTCCAGCTCGTTCGACGACTCCTGTTTACTGATATTATTGCTACTCGGCGAAGGGGGAGGCAGCTCGATGGTATAGGAGGTCATTTCCCATGCTGGTTGGTCGGTGGTAATAGGTAGTTTTGCAACTGTTTTCGGTGATACCGAGATCGTCGTAGCAGCGGGTGCGCTGGAGGCTTCTGATTTTTGGGATTCGACCAGGAATAACACCAGTAAAGCGGCAATCATAAAAAAAATCGCGCCATGCCAGTGCCATTGGAGATTGCGACTTGCCGGTTTGGCTTGTCGTCGTAGCATCACATTTTTATAGTCATGTATCATAAAAGTACTGCAAGGTTATGATATTTAAGGATTTATATAGCCGGTGACAATAGCGATAAATCGCCCGGCCGTCAATGGGTTTTACCGTTTTATCTCTGTAAACGGGAAAAACTTGGAATTTTCAAATAAATCAGTATTGTTGCAGCTCGATTGAGGGTACTGCCGGAACAAATAAATGAAAAACATTGATCAGATAACACCCAACAATGCATTGCAGTTACTGAAGAGGGGAGCGGAGGAAATACTACTCGAAGAAGAGCTGATGGCTAAGTTAAAGCTCGGCCGGCCCCTTCGTATCAAGGCGGGCTTTGATCCGACTGCGCCGGATCTGCATCTCGGGCATACCGTGCTCATTAATAAGCTACGCCAGTTTCAGGATCTTGGCCATGATATCCTGTTTTTAATCGGCGATTTCACCGGCATGATTGGTGATCCCACCGGTAAAAGTACCACCCGGCCGACGTTAACAAGAGAAGAAGTGCACGAAAATGCAAGGACCTATCAGAAGCAGATTTTTAAAATTCTAAACGCTGACCGAACCAAAATTGTCTTCAATTCGGAATGGATGAGCCCGATGACCGCAGCGGAGCTCATTCAGCTTGCTGCCAGACAAACCGTTGCCCGCATGCTGGAGCGTGATGATTTCAGTAAACGCTACAATGGCAATCAACCCATCGCCATTCATGAATTTCTATACCCATTGATTCAGGGTTATGACTCGGTTGCCTTGAAATCTGATGTCGAGCTGGGTGGCACAGATCAGAAATTTAATTTACTGGTGGGTCGCGAATTGCAGAAACAGTTTGGGCAGGCATCTCAGGTCGTAATGACATTGCCGATACTAGAAGGTCTGGGGGGCGGGCAAAAAATGTCCAAGTCGCTTAATAATTATGTTGGAATTGATGAACCGCCCGGTGAAATGTTTGGTAAATTAATGTCGATCTCAGATGATCTGATGTGGCGATATTTTGAGCTACTCAGTTTCAGGCCGATGGGTGAAGTTCAGAAGTTGCAGCAACAGGTCAATGAAGGCCGAAATCCTCGTGACGTTAAATTCGAATTGTGCCTGGAACTGATTGCCCGTTTTCATGATTCAAGAGCGGCCGAACAGGCGCAACAGGAATTTGTCGCGCGTTTTCAGCAGGGCGAGATACCCGAGGAAATGCCGGAGTTGGAGTTAAGTACGGTAAAAGGTGGCTTACCCATCGCTAATTTATTAAAAGAAGCCGGATTGGTCGCCAGTACGTCTGAGGCGTTTCGAATGATAAAACAGGGTGCTGTGAAAATAGATGGCGAACGCATTGAAGATAAAAACTTGTCAGTAAACACGGGTGCTCAGCATGTATATCAGGTGGGTAAGCGGCGTTTTGCACGTGTATTGCTAAAGTAGTCATTATGATAGAGACACTTACTCGGTACCTGGGCATAAACTTGCCATCTGACACCGCCGTTTTGGTAGCGAGTCTGCTTATAGCTGCGGGGGTTTTGCTGTTTGTTTGGTGGCTGGCGCCATTGTTAAAACGCTTTTTGGCCGATCATCATATACGAGCTCATATCAAAAAACTTGGTAACAAAACACTTAGTAATATCCGGGTGCCTGATGGTGTTGATGGTGAATTGTTTATTGAGCATTTGGTGTTGAACGGCGACAAAATTATTGTAGTTGACGTGAAACGTTACGATGGTTTGATTTATGCCGGCGAACAGTTAGATACCTGGACTCAGGTGGTCAATCGTAGAAACTTCCAATTTGCAAATCCGCTACTTCAAATGAAAAACTATATTATCGCGGTGCAGTCACTTGTGCCAAATTTAGATGTCGAGGGCGCTGTTTTGTTTGCCGGACGAAGCTATTTTCCGAAACGCGTTCCTGATGGTGTTCTAACGCTGGATGATATTCCGAAGCAACCGCCAAAAAAAACTGTATCTGAGCATGCGCTTTCCAACTGGCAGAAATTGCAGACCTATCAACAGCGTGGTAATTGAGCGCTTTGCCTGATGTATAGATTGTTTTTGTTATTTATTCACTTGTGTGGCAATGGCCTCGGCTGGTTAGCGCGCGTTATCAATATAGAATATGCTCGGGTTTGCAGGATTAATATAAATTTAGTATTCCCGGAATTATCGGCGAGCGAAATTGATAAATTGGTGCGCCGGAGTATGCGCGAGTTTGGCAAACTCACCATGGAAACGCTTTTTATTTGGTTGATTTCCGGAGACTTTTTTAAAAAACAGATTCGCCATATATATGGCAAACAGCACCTAGAAGAAGCGCTGATTGAGCAACGCGGTATTATATTCGTGCATCCACATCTGGGTAACTGGGAGGTATTTAATTTATTTCTTGGCCCCTATAAGCCCCACGCGTTTTATAAACCGATAAACAATCGATTCTGGAACAGTCTGATTTTAAAAAATCGCGAACGCCCCGGTACAACGATGATATCAATTGATACCGTTGGGGTGCGAAAGGCATATCATGTATTAACCCATGGCGGAATCCTCAAGACATTACCCGATCAATTGCCTGATGGCTCGGGTATTGTGATGGCGGATTTTTTCGGCGTTCCGGCCAGAACAGGGACGTTGTTACCGCGCATGATACAAAAAAACCATCCCGCAGTGATATGTTGTTATGCGCGTCGACTGCTTGGTGCGCGTGGATTTGATATTCATTTGGTGCCTGCGCTGGCCGAGATATATTCCGACGATTTACAGGAATCTACCGAGGCCTTAAATAAAAGTATGGAGCAGATTATTCGTCTTGCTCCGGAGCAGTATCTTTGGGGATATAAGCGATTTAAGTATACTGTTGATGCTGAGCTGTATTCGCGTAATAGTCCGGTGCAATAGTGAAAAATATGATGTCTGCTAGCAATTGTCGAATAACTCTGATCGGTCTGGTTGTGATCTTTTTTGCCGGTTGCGCATCGGTCAAGATTGAACCAGTGGAATCGGCTACGCCGAGTATTGATATTTCGATACAGCCCAGGCAAGCCAGTATCGTTGCGGTTGGCGATATTATGTTAGGCGGCAAGGCGCAAGCGCGCCTGGATAAAGAAGGCTACGATTTTCCATTTGCTGAAACTCGTGAAGTTTTGCAGTCTGCTGATATTGCTATCGGCAATCTGGAGACTTCTCTGACTCATGCAGGGCAACCCTTTGCAGATAAAAAATATTTGTTTCGCAATTCGCCCGACAAAGTTGCGGCAGCTTTAAAGCAGGCTGGTTTTGATATTGTCACATTAGCGAACAACCATAGTATGGATTATGGCGCAGAAGGGTTACTGGATACTTTAACGGCGCTTGATAAAGCAGGCATTCGTTCGCATGGTGCCGGTGAAAATATTGCGGAAGCAAGGAAGGCACAAGTATTTAAATTAGAAAATGGCTTGTCACTTGCGTTTCTTGCATACAGCAATACTTTTCCGGAAGAATTCTGGGCAACTCGTAATAATGCGGGCACGGCCTATGGGCATGAGCAGTATGTTCGCGAAGATGTAGGTAAGCTGGTGGGGCAAGGTATCGACATTATCGTAGTTTCGTTTCATTGGGGGCGGGAACGCGAAACAGAACTGCGTAGCTACCAAGCCCTGCTCGCGCATGCCGCGATCGACGCGGGCGCAGATCTTGTCATCGGTCATCATCCCCATATTTTGCAGGCCGTTGAAAAGTACAAATCTGGAATAATTCTGTATAGTCTCGGTAATTACACCTTCAGCACATTTAGTCCGCATGTTTATACCAGTGTCGTGGCGAAAGTAAATTTTGTTGACGGTTTGTTTGCAGATCTAGTAATGATACCGATTAATATCAATAACTTTGATGTTCAGTTGCAGCCGAAGATTTTAGACGGGCAGGATGCAGAAAGGGTTTACGATGAAATAAATGAGTTGTCGCGGCAAAGGGGTACAGAATTACTTTTACTGGAGAATGTTATAACCACCAGGCCGAATGCCGTTATACAATAGACCTTGCTTCACAAATTGATTCACGATTATTAATGAATGCGGATTACAAATATGAAAAATGCACTGCGTAAGCGTGTTTTAGTAACGGGGGGCGCGGGATTTCTGGGCTCACATTTGTGTGACCGCTTGCTAAAAGACGGACACGAAGTGTTATGCGTGGACAATTTTTATACCGGCACAAAAAACAATATTGCACATTTACTTGAAAATCCGTTTTTCGAATTAGTCAGGCATGATGTGACGTTTCCCCTGTATATTGAAGTGGATGAGATATATAACCTGGCTTGTCCGGCATCTCCTGTACATTATCAACACGATCCGGTACAAACCACCAAGACCAGTGTTCATGGCGCTATCAATATGTTGGGCCTGGCCAAGCGGGTTCGTGCAAAAATACTGCAGGCTTCAACCAGCGAAGTCTACGGCGATCCGGCCGTGCATCCGCAAACCGAATCTTACTGGGGCAATGTAAACACAATCGGCGTACGTTCCTGTTATGACGAAGGTAAGCGGTGCGCCGAAACACTGTTCTTTGATTACTATCGTCAACACAAGTTGAATATCAAAGTTGCACGTATTTTTAACACCTATGGGCCACGCATGCTGCCGAACGACGGTCGGGTGGTTTCGAATTTTATCGTGCAGGCGCTTCAGGGTCAGGCAATTACGGTCTATGGAGATGGTTCGCAAACCCGGTCTTTTTGCTATGTGGATGATTTGATTGAAGCTTTTATACGCTTCATGGACAGCGATGATGATTTTGTGGGACCGGTGAATTTGGGTAACCCCGGAGAATTCACGATTCTGGAGCTGGCTGAAAAGGTCATTGAAATGACAAACTCAAAATCAACCATTGAATTCAAACCCCTACCACAGGATGACCCTACACAAAGACAACCCGATATAAGTCTGGCCAAAGAACGGCTCAACTGGCAACCGGCCATCAAACTGGAGCAGGGATTATGCAATACGGTGCGATATTTTCAGACGCTGCTGGCCTAGCATCGATCATTTTCAGGCAATTATTACGTAAATATTTAAAACAGTTGACGTAGGCAAAACAGCCCTTATAATGCGCCCTTCCTTGGATGGCGTGCCAACCAGGAGACTGTCGGCGACAATTTATTATCTAGTCTTGTGTTGCCGCTGCACTGCCCGACTTAAGTCTTCGGGCATCAGATCCGATAATATAGTTCAAGTCCAAAGCATTGTAAGCGGCTTCGGTAGTCGCTATACTTATCGGTCTGCTTCGGGCCGCGTACATCGCGGTCTTTGGTTCTTTAAGAGTATGAAAATTCAATGGTTTGTGCGGGTGCTTGTACGGTTTTTGGGGATCCAGAAATTCGATGAAGTACCTGAACTGAACATTACGTTAAATCATTCCGATTTAACACGTTAGTGTTCTGGGTCTCATCAAACAGTTCTACGTCCAACTTACTTAAGCTCTTGGGCTTCGGTGAGGGAAGACGTTAAAAGGTTAGTTTTAACTGGAGAGTTTGATACTGGCTCAGATTGAACGCTGGCGGCATGCCTAACACATGCAAGTCGAACGGTAACAGCAGAGCTTGCTCTGGCTGACGAGTGGCGGACGGGTGCGTAACGCGTGGGAATCTACCTTGTAGTGGGGGACAACCTAGGGAAACTTAGGCTAATACCGCATAATCTCTACGGAGCAAAGGGGGCCTCGGCTCTCGCTATTAGATGAGCCCGCGTTGGATTAGCTTGTTGGTGAGGTAACGGCTCACCAAGGCGACGATCCATAGCTGGTCTGAGAGGACGATCAGCCACACCGGAACTGAGACACGGTCCGGACTCCTACGGGAGG
>JAFGLM010000013.1 GCA_016928055.1 Gammaproteobacteria bacterium | reverse complement strand
CGATAAACTCAAAGCGCTGTATTGGGATAAGACCGGCTTTGCATTATGGTACAAACGTCTGGAGCGGGATAAATTCAACTGGCCGCGCAAGGATATTAATGGGAATAGAGGGTCAGGTCTTGCATTGCCACATCGGTTAATAATAGTTCGGCAAAATGACGAGACCACTAAACACCTGGGATCTAGATGGTAAATGCAGCGCGTAGCGCCGAATGTTTTAAATATTCAAATATTTGTAATGCTGATTAAACACAGCCTTGTTGAGAGAGTAAGCGATTGGTCCTATTCAACGTTTCATCGTTTGGTGACCAATGGGACTTATAGTTCTGATTGGGCTGGGATCGGTAAAGAGAGTGGATTATTTTATGAAGATTGATTCCGGCGCAATGTCCTGCGGTTATTGCGCCCTATTAGTTGAACCCAGATCCTGACAATTCAAAAACCCAAAATGGCCGTATTTGACCTAAAGTGGCCGTATTACGCTGTTTAGAGTCTGAATACGGCCAAAATCTAATCGCCAGAACAATTTTTTAAGATTTGTATATTTCTTAACCCTTAATTGTTTTTCCCTGTGATCCCTCTTTCCCTTCGTGTCTTCGTGGTAATCTTTTCTTTGTTTAAGCAATCCCCGACGAAAAATCGTAATCAATTTTTTCGGTTGCACCCTGGAAGAAATTACCCTGAGTAAAATTAGCGCCGATAGTCCATAACACGGACAAAGTGGAAGCGTCTTCGACATGTTGCACGATGGTGTTTTTCTTTAAGGCTCTGGCTTTTTCGGTAATGTCGCGCAAGGTTTCCTGGTTGTGTGTATTACTGGCCAGATCATTAGCGAAATCTTTATGGAATTTCAGGTATTGCGCCGGCACCAGATCCACGAGTTTAAACGGATCAGGGCCTTTACCGAAATCATCGATGGCGAATCCGCAATGAATGGTTTTCAACAGGGTTGCAAAAGCCTGGGCCTGTTTAAGGTGCGAAACTACTGCTTCTTCTTTGACTTCAAAAATCAAACTCCAGTTGAGTAAATCGAGAGGTCTTATTTTTTCACTGATCCAACGGAACAATTCCATATCTTCCAGCGAACCGCCGGTCAGTTTGATAAAAAACACGGTATTGGGATGCGTTTTCTTTTGCACGGTAAGATGTTGCAGGGCCTGTCCGATAACCCAGCGATCGAGCACCTTGGACATCTTGGTGCGTTCGGCAGCCGGCATAAATTCGCTGGTTGGAACACGCTCGTCTTTTTCATCGCGCATATCCATAAATACTTCGTAACGTTCCATTTCGCCGCCGTCCAGCTGTACGATGGGCTGGAATAGAAGATGGAAACGTTTTTTGTCCATCGCTGTTTTTAAACGTTTGATCCAGGCCGCATCCAGTTGTTTTTGCGACATCTCGCCTTCTTTGGGCTGATAAATACTGAATCGTTCTTTGTTGTCATGTTTTGCGTGCGAGAGCGCTTTGTCGGTACGAGACATGATTTCGTTCACTTCCAACGAACTGTCATCGATAATGCTGGCACCAATCAGGGCTTTGACATGTATCGATTTGCCGCCCACTTCGCAAATATGATTTTCGATGGCTTTTATGATGGCGCCGGCTTTTTTATGTATGACGGTTTCGCTGCCGGTTGCAAGCAATACCAGGTACCGGCTGCCTTCATAACGACCGGCAAGATCAGTCGCATCCAGGCATTTCTTTATAACACTTGCCACTTCGGCAATAATTTGATCGCTGCCGACCAGGCCGACTGTATTCTGGATGGTCTTAAAATCATCTATACCGACCTGAAACAGGCAGTACTGCTTGCCTTTTTTATCAACATTGGCGATCGCATTCGAAAATTCTTCAAGATAGGCGGGTCGGTTAAGCAGGCCGGTGAGAGGATCCTGACGGCTAAGCTGGTTGATCTGTTCTTCCAGCTCACTGACGTCCGCTTCCTGTCGAATGATAATCTGGGTGCAGGGTTCACCCTCAATGCTGGCCAGACTGAACTCCATGCGACCGGTAAAGGTTTCGTTCGACATGCTTTTCAGTTCGGTTTCCAGTTCCGGCTTGGCTTCGCCCTTTTTGATTTCGAGGTTGCGTAGAAACTGCTTGAAACTTTCTTGCTTGGCTGGTGCGACCAGATCCATAATCGGCAGGCCTTCAATATCGTCAAATTGCTGAATGCCAAACATTTCCAGATAAGCGGCATTGGCGTAGACATGCATGCCCTGATGTACATAGGCAATTGCATCCCGGGAGTTTTCCATCAGGATTTGGCAGCGCGCTTCGCTTTCTTCATACAGACTTTTAATTGAATACTGTTTCTGCAGCAGGCTGACGTGCTCAAATTCGCGTTTAACAACCGCTTTCAGGTGCTTGAGATCTTTTTTTAGTACCCGATCACGTGCACCGGCCATAATGACTTCCGCGGTCCCAACCTGATCGGGTTTGCCGGCCATGACGATAACACTGGCGGAAATTTTGGAAGCTTCCAGTTTCTTTGTTAACAGGCTAAGGGACAGGATACTGTTGGAATAACTCAGCAATACGATATCCGGTTGGTGTGCGCTGATTATTTCGTCCGGGTTGTCTGATTCACTCATAATGTGCGAGCGCACCGAAAACCCACCGCCACGCAGTGCTGTTATATAGGCGTTCGCGTCGTTCGCGGATTCTTCAATTATCAGTAAACGCAGTGCTGTTTCGACTGCCAAACTAAGTTCTCCAGCATCTCTTTGTTGTTATCAAACAACCGCAGTTTCCCGTGTTGTTTGCTTTGAAACGGCGCGTATTGTCTCAGTTTTTGGCTTTTGCGGCTAGCATAGCGAGCAACTGCCATGGTTAAGTGCTTGTCTTTTTACAACCGCTGTCAAGACAGAAACGAGATTTTGCGGGCTTGCCGGCTTGTTCCCGCACCAGCTGCGGCAACATATAACCCGGTACGGAACGACTTAATTCTTGAATGAGCGATAAAGCCGTTTTTGACTCGACATTAAAATGGTGTGTACCCCTGACCTGGTCGAGTAAATGCAGGTAATAGGGCTGGACTCCGATGGTGATGAGTGTTTCCGACAGGCTTTTGAGCGCGGCAACCGAATCATTAACACCTTTTAGCAGCACCGTTTGGTTATAAACCAGCTCGCCGTTGGCGCGCAGCCGCGCCACCGCGCGAACCACCGAGTTGTCGATTTCCTGAGCATGATTGCTGTGAATGACATGAATTATCTGCAAACTCGATTGTGATAATACATCACAGAGTGAATCATTCACTCTCTCCGGCAGCACCACCGGTATTCGTGAATGGATACGCAAGCGTTGCAGATGCGGTATTTGCCCGCACTGCCCAAGCAGTTTCGCCAGGCTGTGATCGGTGAGCGTCAATGGATCGCCGCCGCTTAATATGATTTCGTTGATCGAGCGATCAGCGGCGACGTACTGCAACGCTGATTGCCAGTCATCCCGCTTTGGGTCGGCCTGGGTATAGGGGAATTCACGGCGAAAGCAGTAACGACAATGGATCGCGCAGGCGCCGGTGGTGACCAGCAGGACACGGCCGTGGTATTTGTGCAGTAATCCCGGTTTAACCATCGCCGGCATGTCGCCGACGGGGTCGGAACGGTAGCCCGGAGCGTTGGCCAACTCCTCCGCTAATGGCAGGACTTGTCGCAATAACGGATCATGTATATCGCCGGGTTGCATACGGGCGATGTATCCCATTGGCACACGCAGTGGGAAATGCCTGGCAGCCCGGCGGGCAGCGTCGATCAGGCCGGGATCGCTGGAAAAACCAAGATGTTGCAACAATCTGGCCGGGTCACGTACCGTGGTGGCGAGAGACTGTTTCCAATCTGCTTGCCGACGTTCATGATCGATTGCAGCCTCGGCGAACTCGGGTATCATTACCGCCCTCTTTAAACTGAATTATTACGGGGAACCGATGGCATCATATTCAACCAGCGAATTCAAGTCAGGCCTGAAGATTATTATCGACGGCGATCCATGCATGATCGTGGATAATGAGTTCGTCCAACCCGGTAAAGGCCAGGCCTTTAATCGCGTCAGAATTCGTAATCTCAAGACCGGACGTGTCGTTGAGAAAACTTATAAATCAGGTGAAAGCGTTGAAGCCGCTGACGTGCATGAACTGGAAATGCAGTTTTTATATGCCGACGGCGAGTTTTGGCATTTTATGCATCCGGAAACGTTTGAACAGATTGCTGCTGATGCCGCCGCGGTAGGTGATGCCAAACTCTACCTTAAAGAACAGGATTCCTGCACGGTAATGCTCTGGAATGGCGTACCCATCAGCATGGCGCCGGCCAATTTTGTGGTGTTAACGATCACTGAAACCGACCCCGGATTGCGAGGTAATACCGCGCAGGGCGGTTCAAAACCGGCTCGTCTGGAAACCGGCGCAGTGGTCAGTGTGCCGTTATTTGTTGAGCAAGGCGAAGCCATCAAGATCGATACCCGCACCGGTGCTTATGTTTCACGAGCAAAGGACTGATCAATAAATCGGCACCACCATAAAGAGCCTGTCAGCATGCATTGGCGTCCATCCGCCAATCTTCAAACATTACGCGCCAGGGCGGAGATGCTGGCAGCATGCCGCAAGTTTTTTGCTGAGCGCGATGTGCTCGAGGTCAACACGCCGGTTTTGTCACGTTGCGCTACAACTGAACCCAATATCGCCAGTCTGGAAGTCGGATCTGCGTTATGGCCCCGGCAAAAGTGGTATTTGCATACCTCGCCGGAATTGGCCATGAAACGTCTGCTGGTGGCAGGCAGCGGCGCGATCTATCAGATATGCACGGTATTTCGGGACAGCGATTACGGACAGCAGCACCGACCCGAATTTGCCATGCTGGAATGGTATCGACCCGGTTGGAGCTATTTGGAATTGATGGACGAAGTGGAGGCCTTGCTGCACTCGCTGCGTGACGCAAGTACGCTGGGGCAGACGCAACGTTTTAGCTATCGACAATTATTTCAGAAGTTTCTGGCACTGGATCCGTTTTCCGCTGACGTCGAAGCATGCAGACGTTGTTGTCATGAACAGGATCTTGCGGTGCCTGAAAATATGGGTGAGGGTCTGAATACATGGCTGGATTTATTACTGTCAGTATTGATCATGCCCAGGCTTGATCCAGGCTGTCTCACATTTGTCTATGATTACCCGGCTGATCAGGCTGCCTTAGCGCAGGTGGTTGAGAAAGAAGGGCTGCAGGTAGCCGAGCGATTTGAGTTATATTGGGGGCCGTTGGAACTTGCCAACGGGTTCCAGGAATTAACCGATGTTCAGGAACAACGCGGACGTTTCGCCGCTGAGAATGAGCGACGACGAAACGCGGGTTTAAAAGAGATGCCGGTTGATGAAATGTTTTTATCCGCTCTCGCATCCGGGATGCCTTTGTCTGCAGGGGTTGCTTTGGGTCTGGATCGATTATTAATGGCATTAACGGGTTCAGAGACTATAGCTGAAGTAATCACTTTTGATGATGCCTGGCAAAGTCAGAGTGAATAACAGCTTAAGGTTGGTTTGATAGACGTGTTTTGATGCGAATCACAGCTGACGTGTTTTATTTGTGCTAAAAGTGTTTCTGCAATTTGGAAAATAATCTGTATGTTACAAATATTTATTCTGGTTTTGGGGTTGAGTGTCTTTGTTCTGAGCTTTCTGGTTGTGCTGAACAGTTTAGAGCAAAGCAGTCGTTTGTATCCCGGAAGTAACGTACGTTTTCTGGCTACCATGCCTTCGGCATTGGTACTTGCACTATTGTGTCCGTGGTTGATTACCGTGCCTCCCGATTTCAGTTGGCTGAAAACATTATGGCTTGTTCTGGTGGTGGCCTTGTATCTACTGTACACCGCCTGGGTTGAATCGAGTTTTCGTGGTGGCTTGATTAAGCGCGCTTTGAAAGCTCAGGTAGTCGATAGAAAGGGCAAGGCGATCAGCTTCAAACGAGCGTTATTTCGCAATATATTCAAGCTGGTATTATTTCCATTAGCGCCACTGTGCGTGTTTTTTATGATCAAGGACTTCCGGCGTCAGGCTCCGCACGACAAACTAACCGATACTTTTGTTATCTGGACCAGTGAAGCGATTCGGGAAATGCAACCTGAATCGTCCTATCGCGTTGAAATACGTTAGGGTCTGTTTGATATTTTTTAGCTGATGCAAGTCTCTAAAGTCTTTTTTATTCTTATTCTTTTTTCCTGTATCTCACCTGTCTCGGCGGAAACCGTTTTTATCGCGGGATCCACCGCAGAAGCTGAATGTGTAGTGTTATTGCACGGTCTGGCTCGCAGTGCCGGTTCAATGAAGCGTTTGCAGCGTGCTTTGAGCAACGAACACTTTGCAGTTTTAAATATTGATTATCCATCGACACGTTTCCCGATTGAAACACTGGTTGATCAATATATAAAACCGGTTGTCGAAAAAGAGTGCCCGCCGCAAAGTCATGCCATTCATTTTGTTACCCATTCGATGGGCGGCATACTGGTACGTTACTATTTGAGTCACTACCAGCTGCCGAAATTAGATCGTGTTGTGATGATTAGCCCGCCTAATCAGGGTAGTGAACTGGTCGATACACTGGGAGATTTTTTTATTTTTAAATGGTTAAACGGTTCAGCCGGTGCACAGCTTGGAACATCGAAAGACAGTCTGCCGAATCAATTGGGACCAGTGGATTTTGATTTGGCCGTTATTACGGGTAATCGTAGTTTTAATCCTTTTTATTCATATTTAATTTCCGGTGACGATGACGGCAAAGTCGCAGTTGAAAGAACGCAGATAGACGGTATGCGAGCGTTTAAGATGGTGCCAAGAACGCACACCTTTATTGTGCGTAATAACACCGTCATAAGGCTTGTAATAGACTATCTTAAAGAAGGAAATTTCAACGGGAACGCAGATAACTTGACAGGGGCGCTCTGAAAGGGCCAGAGTCTCACTACTTTGGCTTAGGTATTCGCATCAGTTATTTGTGTGTACTTATGCGGCTAGCATGACCGGCCATGACTATTTGGCAAGATGAATTCAAAAACGAAGACAAAGACTTATACCAGTGCCTGATTATCATTATGAAGTAACCTCATTACCGGTGGATGAGACCTTGTTCTACCGACGCGCTGATTCCGTTCAGCGCTTGCGTTTTCTCGTGCGTTACGCGCATTTTGCGCCGTCAACCTATAACAGCCAGCCGTGGAAATTTCGCGTGCAGCAGAATCAGATCTGGGTCTATGCCGACAGCAGTCGCTGGTTAAAAATCGCCGATTCCGACAAGCGCGAAATGTATTTAAGCCTGGGATGTGCGATAGAAAATCTGCAAATAGCAGCCGATCACTACAGTTTTAAATCCGAGATTAAGTACTTTCCTGATCCATTGCAGCCCGAGCTGGTTGCCATACTGGAATTGTATGGCCGGGAAAGTGATGCACAGTTAACCGATGCTGCCATGATGCAGGCCATTGCGATAAGAAGGATCTGTCGCGGTCATTATCAGCGCGAACCGCTGCAGGCCAGTCATTGGGCCCTGATTGAAAGCTGTAATTCGGATGGTGTATATCTTTTTAGTACGCGGCAGATGCCGCAATTAAGAGGAAAAATCGCCGAACTCACACCATTGGCCTATCAGGTTCTGTACAGCGATCGTGCTTACTTAAGGGAACGCAAACAATCATTTACCTATCGGCAAGCCGACCTGCAGGGTCTGCGCGCGCTGTTGCGCAGGGCTGTTCCCATTGCCCTGTCGGGTAATCCGGGTAAAAAACTCGGTCAGAGAGACCAGGCCTTGATTCAGAATGCACCCGGATTGATTGTACTGGGTACGCAAAAAGACAGTCCGGAAATGCATGTTAAGGCAGGCAGGGTCTTTCAGAGAATAGGGCTCATCGCCAGCAGCCTTGGAATCGGCACACAGGTTCACAGCCAGATCCTTGAAATACCGGAGTTACGTAGCGAACTGCGGGAATATACACGACGTCAGGTTTATCCCACCATGATTTGCCGGATTGGCTACAGCAAACGCAAACCAAAACCAACACCACGCCGACCGTTGGAAGATGTGTTGATTTAACATCGAGCCCATATTTGTTTGGTGCCCCGGGCAGGAGTTGAACCGCGCGCGTGGAAGCGTGCAATTATTTACCTCCTTTAATGAGTAAAGCTGGTTTTATACCGGCGTCCTGCCTTAAGAGCATTCCACGGATCCCTCCGCGGGGATGTCGGTATAGGAACAAGCCCACGACTGCGACCAAGACGATATTGATCAGGTTCAATTAATCACCAGGCTTAAATTCTCGAGCCCATAGTTTTGGTGCCCCGGGCAGGAGTTGAACCTGCGACCTACCGCTTAGGAGGCGGTCGCTCTATCCACTGAGCTACCGGGGCGCATCAGATTCCGGAGTATAGCGATACCACCTGCCTGAAACAAAGTCGCGATAAATCATCAATCTCATCCGCTGCGCAATCCCAATCTACCCTCTCGCAACGTCCGCTGGCATAGCGATTGCAATGACCTAAGCGGTAAGTTGTTGTTTTTTAGGAAGATTCGTCAATTTTTCATAAATTGGGGTCATTTAGGTCAGCGAGTGATCCTTATCGTCACTAAATGACGTTTCGTGTCGGGTCTCCACGGTCTTTTCTATATAAATATCAACAACTTATGATGGTAATTCGACGTTTTATGGTATGTAAGAAGGAATCTTGATTGTTAAACCGTGATTGACTGCTTAGTCCTGATCCAAAATATTCATTACATATATTAAGAAATTAATGTAAGCTTATAAAAAATAAGGATTTTTACCCTCGCTACAGGGTCGGTTAAGGACAGGCAAAGCGGTCAGAATTCCACCAATGGGTGGGTCGCGTGGCAGGTCATGAATTTAAAGCATAAAGTTGCTGCATTGCTGTGGGTTTTGTTGTGGAGTTGGTCCAGCTCCATAACGGCAGTGCCTGTTTCGTTTTATCAATCCCTGGCTGGAAACTATGATTTCGTTGTTACTGGTGGCAGCTTGCGTACCAGTGACGCCAACGCCTGTCTTGTTACCAATAGCGGTTCAGCGCCGATTTCCGGGATACCAGGATCTGCAAATATTGTAGCGGCATATTTGTATTGGGCGGGCTCAGGAAGCACACCGGATTATACGGTGACGTTTGAAGGTGGCTCATTTAGCGCTGATCGTACCTTTACCGAATCAGCGGGTACCCGTGACTGGTTTGCTGGTTTTAAAGACGTTACCACGATTGTTCAGAACAAGGCGGGCGGCCCGAATGGTACTTACTCCTTCGCGGATTTAACTGTTGATACCGGCGGCGATCACTGTTCGGTTGCTACCGTTCTTTCAGGCTGGGGCTTGGCGGTAATTTTCGAAGATTCCGGTGAACCTTTGCGGGTTCTCAATCTTTACGATGGGTTGCAGAATTTCTGGGGCACAGATATCACTCTGACGCCCAGTAATTTTCGCATTCCCGCAGGTGTTGACGGCCGCTTTTCAGTACTGACCTGGGAAGGGGATATTGGCAATTCCACGCCACTTAATGGTCGTAATGAGGACCTGCGTTTTAACGGTACATTGTTAACTGATGCATTGAATCCGGCTCAGAACCAATACAACTCAACAATTAATTCGCTTGGTGTCAACAACAGTTACGGTGTTGATTTTGATAGCTACGATATCAGCAGTACGTTGTCTTCTGGTGATACATCGGCAACGACTTTCTACAGTACCGGGCAAGACCGTGTTTTATTAACGTTACAGATTATTTCGGTGACCAACACACCGGTATCTGATCTAGCCATCACCAAAACACATACCGGCGATTTCACCGTTGGACAGACGGGCATCTTTACCATCGGCGTTAGCAATAACGGCCCTTTAAGTGAACCGGGCCCGATTGTTGTAACTGACACCTTACCAGCCGGTTTAAGTTTTGTTTCAGGCACGGGTACGGGTTGGAGTTGTGGTGCGGTTGGGCAGGATGTGACTTGCACACGCACAGGTGCATTAGCTTCAGGCGCCGGCGCGGCGGATATCACCTTAACGGTTAATGTTGCTGCCGCTGCCGCGCCGTCAGTGACCAATACGGCGACCGTAGCCGGAACGAATTTTGATAACGTTACCGCCAACGATAGCACCAGCGATGCGACGACGGTGCTGATTCCTGATTTGTCGACTTCAATTAAAGCCGTTGTTGATTTAAACGGCGGTGATACCAATCCCGGTGATACATTACGCTACACCATTTCGATCAATGAGACGGGCGGTATTGCAGCGGCTGGTGTATCGGTAACGGATACGATTGATGCATTGCTGACCGGATTTAATGTTGTCAGCATTCCTGGCGGGGCGACCGACAGTTCTACTCCAGGTAGCGGACCGCTTAATGTTACCGGAATAAGTGTACCGGCAAACGGATCGGTAACCGTTGTATTTGATGCGACCGTTGTTGGTGGCGCAAATCCCGGTGATGCGATTAATAATACGGCAGTTGTAACCAATCCTGCGACGGGTGTAGCAACCAATGCCGTTGCTCCAACCATAATTGTTTCTGCATCATCCATTCCATCTACAGGCACAAAAAACCTTTATCCGTATTTTAATACCAATACACTGAGCCGAGTGGTACCGGTAGCTAATACAGATACACCAAATATAAATGGTGCTGGTACGTCAATATTATTGCCTGTAACTCCCGCAACACAAAGTAGCCTGATACTCGGTGCCGGTAATATCCCTGTCTATTTGTGTATGGACAGACAAAGCACGGGAGGCACACGAAATATTGATGTTGCATTAGACTATGTTGCCACCGGCCCAGGTGGTTCGACGGGCGTGATTGGTAACCAAACGTTGAATGGGATTTTGGGACTCAATGGTTTTCAGGTTGTAATTTTCAACATTAATCTTCCTGCCGATGCGACGCTCAATGCGAACACCGCGATTCGCATGACACTGACAAACCAGAGTCCTGCAGGCAATAATCGTGTTCGTTTGAGCTCGACTGCAAACTGCGGTATTACCTCCCGTATTGAGCTGAATGCAAATACTGTAATCAACGTTGATAGTGTCGATGCATATGATAATTCTTACGCGTCGGGTTTAGGTATTATTCAAGCATCTTATACTCCCAACACAACAATTTATGCGCGTGCTGTTGTCAGTGATCCTTTCGGTAGTTTCGATATTAATGGTGCCAACATAGAAATCATCGATGCGGACAATAATACTGTTCAGCCATCGACGCCGATGACATTGGTGAATGATTCCGGAGTTGCGACAAGAACTTATGAATATCAGTACACTATCCCGGGAGTGGTTGCAGAAGGCAACTGGACAGCCAGAGTAACGGCAAACGAAGGAACAGAAGGAACGGTTTCCGATTTAGGTATCGGGACATTTCTGGTTGGTATGCCGAGCATAAGTTTGTTGAAACTTGTCAGTACCATTTCCGATCCTGCTAACGTTTCAAATCCAAAAGCGATACCCGGTGCGATCGTCGAGTTTCAGGTTACGGCAACCAATACAGGGTACGGTTCGGCGGACTCGGGCAGCGTTATTATTTCAGATCCCATTTCCAGCAATCTGCAACTGTATCTGGGTAATCCGGCCAATCCAATTGTTTTTACTCCTGGATCAAGTGGTTTGACGTTCAGTTTTATCGCTTTGGGTGATGGCACAGACGATATCGATTTTTCCAATGACGGTGGATCAACATTTGTAACACCGGTCGCGGATGGTGACGGTTTCGATATTACCTCCCCGGCAATTAATTACATCCGTATAACACCAGGCGGTCAATTTAACGGCTCCACCGGTAGTCCCGACCCAAGCTTCACAATACGTTTTCGGGCGAGGGTACGATAGATGGCGATTCAAACTAACAATCGTTTGACCTGCCTGCTTTCGGTGTTAATAGCATCGCTGTATTCACAGCTTGTTTTTGCTGCCGGCGTTCCCGCCAATACCACAATCAGTAACACAGCAACGGTTGATTATGAGATCGGTGGCGTGGCGGCAACGGCCAATGCAACCGTAACTTTTACCGTTGTTGAACTACTCGATGTCAGTCTACTTTGGCAGGATGCAGCTAATGTCTCTTCGAGTTCACGGCAGAATAATGTTGTTATCACTTATGAATTGACCAATATCGGAAACGGCAGCGATCAATATTTACTGGCAGTCGATGGTGCGATTGCCGGCGATGATTTTGATATCGCACCTATTGATCTTGAAATCTGGATTGATAATGGAGATGGTTTGTGGTCATCCGCAACAGATACGCTGTATACCGGTGCTAATGGTCCTGTCCTGAACGGTGGTGTTGCCGGTTCTGATGCCATCGTTATCTTTGTTGTTGCTGATGTGCAAGCAGGTCTTTCAGCTGGCGAATTATCCAATATTCAACTGAACGCAACATCGGACACGGCAAACACCGCAGGACAAACAGGAAATGTTGGTGCTGAGATCATCGGTGCAGGTGACGGTGGCGTGAATGCCAATGTGGGTTTGACCGGCGCCATCGCCAATGCGGCGGGTACAATAGAAATTGTCTCATCAGGTGTTAGTATCAATAAATCAGTAACCGTCATTGATACGCTGGGTGGCAATGATCCACATACCGGCGCAATTCTGCGTTACCGTCTGGATGTTCAAATATCAGGGAGCGTTGCGATAGATAATTTAATTATTGTCGATCCGACTCCCGCCGTCACAACTTATACTCCAGGCAGTATCAGGTTAAATAGTGCCGTGCAAACCGATGCGCAGGATGCGCCTGCTGACTACTCCGATTTTAATGTTAGCAATGCTAACTCAATCACTGTTGATTTAAGTCAAGGTAGTGCGGTGAGTATCGCACCGCCGGCAACGTTTATTATTGAATTTGAAGTTACGATTAATTAGGTGATCGCTATGAAAATATTTCAGAAATACTTTTTTCCAAGTTTGTTGATAATTTTTACCGGATTGACTTCCGTTTATGCGCAAGGCGATGGGGTTATCAAGTTTACTAATAAAGCATTCAAGGAAGTTGAGGTTACTAATGATCAAGGCGAAAAAGAGTTCAAATTGGTTGAGCCGGCAACTGTGCTGCCAAAAGATGAAATTATTTACATTATCACATTTGAAAATATCAGCAACCAGCCGGTGAGCAATATCAATATCACCGATCCGATACCTAATAATTCTATTTACAAAAGAAATTCAGCGTTTGGTGCGGGAACCAAAATTGAGTTTTCTATTGATGGTGGAAAAACCTACGCTGCTCCGGAAAATTTGAAAATGAAAAATTCGACAGGTGTTGAAGTTTCTGCGGAACCGGAAAATTACACGAACATACGCTGGATTTATACCGACGCGTTGCAGCCCGGACAGGAAGGCACTGTAACGTTCCGAACGATTATTGAGTAACCAAATATGAGATAAGCGATGCTTAACCATAAACAAACAATCAGGCTGCAACGGCGGCTCTCGTCACGAGAGCCTTTTGCCGTTTTACGAGGATATAAAAATCGCGATGGCCCTTTGATATATCACAGGCGTGATGGCCCGCAGTGGTACCGGTTTATTGGATCAAAATATAGCGGTACCGGGCCACCGGATGGAACCGGGCCGCCAAACATGTTTTGGAATTTTTCATACTTTGCGAAACCAGAAAGAAATTCAAATGCAAAGCCGGAATTAAAGAAAGAAGTTAAATTTGAACAGGAGTATTTGTTATGAAAACTAGGCTATTAGCAAAATATGTAGGATTGCTGATTAGCGGTTTATTTGTCCTGTTAGGCAGTACCTCGGTATTTGCTGACGCAGGCGATACGATCAGTAATCTTGCAACCATTAGCTATCAAGTGGGTTCAGTTAATCAGCCCGTTATCGAGTCTTCACCGACAGGCAATACAACGTCGGGTGTTGGTAACGGAACCTCTACTGATTTTCTGGAAGACCGTGAAATCAACTTTAGCGTTGCCGAGGCTGGTGTAATCGGTTACGCAGTTGGTGCTGCAGGTCAGAGTGATGTTGCACTGCAATTCACTCTAACCAACAACAGCAATGCGACTCTGGATTTTCTGTTGGCGGCAATCGATACGGATCTGGACACGCATAACGGCGGCGCAGCAGATAACATTGATGCCAATAACGTTGTGGTGTTTGTTGAAGACGGTACAACGCCAGGTTATCAGCTTGCAGAAGACACAGCGGTTTTTGTTGATGAACTGACTGAAGGCGCTTCGGTTACCGTATACGTCGTTGGCGATATTCCTGCCGGCGCAACCAATGGGCAGACAGCGGGTTATGCGTTGGCTGCACAGGTTGCAGCAGGTGGCGCGGTGGCAACGGAAGGCGCTGCAATCACCAATGATGATAACGGCAATATCAGCCCGGCCGGTACTTATAGCAACGGCGGTACTGTTGTTGTTGCCGGCACGGCAAATGATATTGCAGACGCTGTTGGCACCATGGAAACGGTGTTTAACGATCCTGCCGGTGCGGCGGCTGAAGACGAAAGTACAGCCGGTGCACAGGATATCGCGCAGAATGGCCAGGCTTCCGATGCGGATGCTTTCCAGGCTAATGCTGCTGCATTAACGATTACCAAAACTTCAGCGGTGATCAGCGATCCGGTTAATGGTGTAACAAACCCGAAAGCAATACCGGGTGCTGTTATTGAGTACACATTAACTATCGCGAATGCTGCCGGCGCCGGTGATGCTGATCTTGTTGCGATCACTGACAATCTGAATACCCAGATTTCAACGGATGGATCTATCGCCTGGGTAACGGATTCGATGGTAATTACTTCGCCGGATGCCGGTGCCGCACAAGCACTGACTGATGCAGCGGATGCGGACGAAGGTGAGTTCAATGACACCGCGGGCAATCGTGAAATCAGCGCAGATTGTGGAACCTTAAGCGCAGGTGAGAGCTGCATCTTAATCTTCCAGGTAACGGTGCAATAACCAGTCCGGATTTTCATGCTTAATCGGACTGACAATCGGATAACGCGCGTCGCACGCACTGTCGGCAGTTTAACTGCCGGCGTGCGCGCGCCTGTCCGTTTGTTTAAGTCGTTAATTGCGATGTTGTTATTGACCGGTGTTCATGCGGTTGGCGCTGCACCACCGGGAACGCTTATCGATAATACAGCACAGGCCTCATTTGATGTCGGTGTTGCAATTGGGTTGTCTGAAAACAGTAATATGGTTACGGTGACGACGACGATTTTACGTACACCTTCCGTACTCTCTTTATTGAGTTACCAGCCTTCAAGTTCGACGATTAATGAAGAAGCTCCAACGCAATGTCGCAATGGCGCAGGTGGCCCATTCATTCCGTCTGCGAATCCATCTATACCGGTAGTGGGTAGCGGCATAACCGTGTTGGATCCAGGCAGTGCTTTACCATTAAATACCGTTAATATTTACAACAGTGGCGAACCGATTTTTGTTCAACTCGAAGATAATGATCAAAATATCAATTCGCTCGTCGCTGATACTGCGACCGTTATTGTAAGCAGTAGCTTGGGTGATAATGAAGAAATTCTTCTTACAGAAACGGATATAAACAGCGGTGTTTTTGTTGCTTATATTCAGTCATCCACAAATGCCGTAACACCTTATGATTGCGTGCTAAGCGTTGCGCCCGATGCCACAGTACAGGCAGATTACACCGATCCTGCCGATGGAACAGATAACTCTGCAAGCACTTCTCTGGTTGATCCATTTGGTATGGTATTCAGCAGTGGTAACGGCGATCCGATAGACGGTATTTCTGTTCAGCTAATTAACGCTACCACCGGACTACCGGCGCAACCTGGTGTTGAAATATTTGGCAATGACGGAATCAGCTCTTTCCCGAATACTCTGGTAACCGGTAGCTCCGCAACAGACAGCGGTGGTACTGTTTATAATTTTCCGGTTGGCGGTTATCGTTTCCCGCTGGTGTTGCCTGGTAATTATCGTCTGGAAATTATCAATGCAACCGGTTATTCAGTACCGTCGAATGTAGTAATCACTGATCTGCAATTACTGCCGGGTTCGCCTTTCGCTCTGACAATTGATGCCTCGTATGGTCAGGATTTTGTTGTACCAGCCGGTCCGCCGATTCATGTTGATATTCCAATCGATCCGGTCGCTACCGAACTGGTGATTAGCAAAACTTCACTGAGTAACGATGCGGCAATTGGAGATTTCGTTCGTTATCAGGTGACAGTGGAAAATACCGAAGCGCTGGCAAGCAGTGTCGGCGTTGTTGTTACTGATGTATTACCCATCGGTTTTCGTTATCAAAGCGGTTCGGCCAGACTAAATGGTGTTTTAGTCGCTGATCCTGTTATTGCGGCCAACGGCAGAACGCTTGAGTTTGCGATGGGTGATATCGCTCCTGGCGCAATTGCCAATTTGACTTATGTTACAGAAATAACGTCCGGCACCCCGTTGGGTAATGCCATCAACAGCGCCGGTGCAATCGATACGCTGGGCTCGCGATCCAATACCGCACAAGCTGTTATAAAAATTCGTGATGAGCTGATGCGTGAACGCAACACGATCGTTGGTCGCGTTATCAACGGTAATTGTGCACTGGAAAAACCGGAAGAAGGTCGTACCAGTTTACGCATGCAGAGTGTACGCAAAGGTGATCAGATTAATTATGAATTAAAGTTTGGTGTCGATGATGTACAGCTAACTGATTATCGCATCGAGATTAATTTACCGAAGGGATTGCAGTATATACCGTCCAGTAGTTTGCTGGATGATTACGCCTGGCATGAACCGAAAGCTGATAATCAGGTTCTGGTGTATCAGTTCGATCCGCGTTACTTCCAGGATGTAACACGCTGGCAGCATAGCCTGCGCTTCCGCGCGAAAGTGAATCAAGCGGTATTCGGGCGTCAGGTTACAACGGCGCATGCTCAAATGATGACCTATCAGGGTATTGAACACAGCACGCCGGTTGCTAATAATGTTTTATTGCGTCAGCAGCCAACTTATGAAGAACGGCAATTCGTTTTTCGTCCGATCTTCCCAACCATGGAAGCCTCGCTGGAAGAACAGGATCGCGAACAACTGGATAAAATTATTCAGGTGATGCGCGACATTGATGTGGTTAAAGTCAGTATTGAAGGGCATGCCGACCGACGACAGATATCCGGTCAGGATGCGCCGTATGCAAATAACCTGGAGCTGTCACGCGCCCGGGCAATTGCAATTGCACCCTATTTTCAATCTCAGCTTAAACTTAGCGATGAACAGGTTACTGTCTCAGCAGCAGGTGATACGCAGCCTTTCGCCAGCAGCGCCAGCGAATCCGGATTGGCACTCAATCGTAGGGTTGATATTGCAGTTAATGCCAAAGTGCGTACCGGTGCCAGGGTTGATGAAGTGATTGTTAAAGACAGCGGTGTCTTGACCAGCACAATTGTTCCGCAAGTAGAGCGTAAAGGAGCAGTAGTCGGCACAGAGCTGGACGGTGTGGCCGGTGTCAGAATTTATCTTGAAGACGGCACCTATGTGATTACCGACGAGAACGGCAAATATCATATTGAAGGTGTACGACCCGGCACGCATGTTGTGCAACTGGATTTATCCAGTTTACCGGCGGGTATGCGCGTTGTTGAGTGTGAACAAAATTCACGTTTTGCCGGCAACAGTTATTCGCAGTTTATTGATCTGCAACCGGGTACACTCTGGCGCGCAGATTTTCATGTCGAGGAAGAGCCGCCCATGGTATCGCCGGCCACATTGCAAATGCACACACAAATTGATAATGGTTTGCTGCGCTATCGTATTGATAATAAAGGCGGTGTCTTGCCGGTCAATAATTATCGATTGACGGTAGTGTTGCCGGATGGTGTGCAATATCAAACCGGTAGCAGCGAAGTGCACAACAAACGCATCAGCGATCCACAGATCAGTGAAAATATCCTGATCTTCCGCTTCGGTGATTTGTCACCCAATTGGGATGTTCCGCTAACTTTCACCGCGACGGTCGATAAGAAAATCCAGGGTAAACTGATCAGCAAGGCCGCTGTTATTTTCGATAGCGAGACCGGCAAGAACCAGCGTATCGCGCCGGTAGAAACAATCGCTTTGCTTGACGGCCGTAAATTTACGCCGCGACGTTATGTTCTGAATCCTCACTTTGATACATTGGGTGCCGAATTAAGTGTTGATGATAAGCATCAGCTTGATGCCATGCTGCCTGAATTGCTGAAATCGGAAATTAAACGTATCACGGTTATCGGTCATACGGATAATGTTCCGATATCAGCACGATCAAGGAATATTTATCAAGACAATGATGCTTTGTCGAAGGCGCGTGCAGCAGCCGTGGCGAATTATCTGGGTACAAGTCTTGGTCTGGCAAATCAGAATGTGATTGCGGAAGGTCGCGGTGCCGGCGAACCGGTTACCAGCAATGAAACCGCAGAAGGGCGAGCAAAAAACCGACGTACCGAAATACTGATTGAAACGGTTGAAGCAGAAGGTGCTGAGGTCAGTACTATGCTTCGTTCATCCAGTGATAAGGCCAGTGTCGACGTCATCGGAGAAAGAAGCAATAGTGAGCAGGTAACCGCTTATCAGCCGCCGCCGACAACGCGTTTAACTATAGATCAATTTGATGAACAGTGGCTTGAACGCGCCAGTCCCGGAATAGAGTGGTTGATGCCGATCCCCGAGTTTACGCCGGAAGTGCGTGCGGTCAGTGTTGCGATTAAGCATGGTCCGCAAGATCGAATTGAAGGTTTTATTAATGGTGAGCCGTTGAATCCATTATTTTATTTTGGTGCAAAACAAAATAAACGCGGTACCGTTGCCAGAAGTTACTGGCAGGGTATTCATATTGTCGATGGAACCAATAAACTTGAATTCCGGGTTTATCCGGCCAACGGTGGTAAACCGGTGGTACTTGAGCGACTGGTTCATTTTTCTGATGCACCGGTTAAGGCGGAACTGGTTAAAGAATATTCCCGGCTGATCGCGGATGGTCGCACGTCGCCGGTACTGGCAGTACGTTTTGTTGATCACTTTGGGCAACTGGTACGCGGCGGTGTGACGGGTGAATTTAGTGTGGCACCGCCTTATGAAAGTAAGCAGTGGCTGGAATCGATGTCGAAAGACAAACTGGCGGCTTATGATCGCGAGCAACCATTATTTGAAATTTCCGAAAGAGGTATCGCTTATATCGAACTGGAACCCACAACCCAATCCGGAAAAGCTGTTCTACGATTCAAGTTGGCTAATGGAATTGAGCAACAGCTTGAAGCCTGGTTAAAACCCGCGCAACGAGACTGGATTGTTGTTGGCATGGGTGAGGCTGTAATAGGCGATCATGATGTAGCGGGTGACAGCAATGTTGCACTGCAGCACGATCTTGAAGCGGACAGCTACAGCAATAATCGCCTGGCACTGTTCGCCAAAGGTAATATCGGTGAAGACTGGTTGCTGACCACAGCGATCGATTCCGATAAAGAAGATGCTGCCACCGGCCACGGTTTATTCCAGACAATTGATCCGGATGAATATTTCGCGCTCTATGGTGACGATACCGATCAGCGTTATGAAGCCTCCAGTCAGGACAAGTTATTCCTGCGATTGGAAAATGAGCGCTTCTATAGCCTGTATGGTGATTTTGATACCGGACTGAATAACACCGAGTTATCAAAGTACAGTCGTCGTCTTACCGGTCTTAAATCGGAATTTGATAGCGACCGCTTTGGTTTGAATCTGTTTGCTGCCGATACCGATAACCATTACGTGCGTGACGAAATCCAGGGAGACGGTACTTCCGGTTTATATCGATTACGCGGAAACGATATCATTATCAATAGTGAAACGATAGTTGTCGAAACACGAGATCGTTTTCACAGTCAGGATATTCTGGAACAGCGCACTTTGCGTCGACACTACGATTACAATATTGATTACCTTGGTGGAACGATTTTCTTCAAGAGGCCCATTCCGAGCCGCGATCTGAATTTTAATCCGGTCTTTATCGTTGCCGAATATGAAACACAAACCGGTATTGCGGATGAGCTGACTGCCGGTGCACGAGGCGAAATTCGTCTGGCGGGTGGTGATATTAAACTTGGCGTCAGTGCCATCAATGACGGTACTCTCGCTGATGAAAGCGAATTGTACGGGCTGGATGCTGAATTCAAGTTTGGTGTGAACTCAACATTACGTCTGGAAATGGCCGGCAGTGAAACGAACAACGCCGGTATTTTAGTCGAAGGCGATGCTTATCTGGCTGAATATGAGTTGAATTATGAAAGCATCGACGGGCGCATTTACATTCGCGAACAGGATGCCGGCTTTGGTTTGGGGCAACAGGCAGACAGTGAAATGGCAACGCGCAAATATGGTTTGGAAGGAAGTTATAAGCTCACTGAAAGAATTAGACTGAATTCGGAAGTTTTTCATGAAGATAATTTAGCGACCAATGCCGAGCGGGATATTGCGGAACTGGATGCGTCCTATACCACCGGCCAAAATACCTTTATGGCAGGTATGCGTTCTGCGCACGATGTAATGGGTGATGGTCAGGAAAACGATTCCGAGTTATTGCTTGCCGGTGCCAGCACAAAACTACTGGATAACAAACTGTTGCTTCGTGCCAATGCTGAATTCGCCACCGGTTCCAATGATGCTAATCCGGCCTATCCAACACGATATATCGTCGGTTCGGAATACACGTTTAGTCCGAGTATGCTGGCCTATCTGGAACAGGAAATCACTGAAGGTACGCGTCAAGACACCAACTCAACCCGCTTTGGTATTCGCGCCACCCCGTGGTCACAGGCCAATATCGATACCTCAATAGAACAGCAAACGAGTGAATATGGTCCGCGTACTTTTGCACTGATGGGCTTAACGCAGGGTTTTCGTATGAACGAACGCTGGAGTGGCGACCTGTCCTACGACCGGGCTGAAACGATTCGCGATCCGGGTGATACACCTTTTAACGTAAACGTGCCGCCGCAGTCCGGAACCTATAATAATGACTACGATGCAATCTCCACCGGGCTGACCCGGCGTGGTGATTCTTCAACTGCGGTATTACGTCTCGAGCAACGTAATTCCGACCAGGAAGACCGGCATGGAATGTTGCTGGGCTGGCATCGAGACTTACTGGAAGGTATCAGCTACGGTATTGACAGTCAGTGGTTTGCTTCGGAATATGCCGATGGCAGTGAGACCACCAGTGGCAACTTGCGGCTATCTTTTGCCTATCGACCCGTCACCTCAAACTGGATTCATTTAAATCGTTTCGATTATAAATTTGATGAACGAGTTGACAATACCGGTAACGAAGAACAACAGCGCAAATTGATCAATAACTGGAAAGCGAACTATTTACCCAATCGTAGAAACCAGATTGCATTCAGCTATGGTGTTAAGTATGTGTTAGACACCTATGACGAAACGGAATACAAAGGCCTGACGCACTCGCTAGGGTCTGAGTATCGATACGATGTCACTCAACGCTGGGATATCGGTGCGCATGCTGATGTCCTGTATTCGGCTAATGCCAATAACAAGCTCTATTCATACGGCTTATCCACCGGTTACAACCTGATAAAAAATCTATGGTTAAGTGTTGGCTATAATTTCGCGGGCTTCAAGGACGACGATTTTACTTCAGCCGAGTACACTGCGGATGGCCCCTACCTGAAACTACGCTTCAAGTTTGATCAGGGCAGCTTTGGGGTAGGTCAGCACTAGGCCGCAGCGTACACCTTATATATATGCGAAATATACATTTGGTCGTTTTGCCAAGTTTAAAAAAATCAACAGCTTAACACATTGAGCTTGAACATTTATAAGCTGGTAGAGCTAACTAATATACAAACCATCTTACTTTGGTTTGTCTGCCGGCAAACACGGGTATATGATTGAGGGCGTTACTCCTCCTACCAAAGGATGCTTGATCATGTTTATGACAGAAAAAAGCAATACCTGGGATGAGGTGATTGAGTACTACAGCCTGCTCAACGAATCGCCGAAATGGGACATACAGCCCATGGTTGATTTCGTTGAGCAAATAGCAGATTCCAAATATGCTCAGGGCCTGTACCCACTCACCTCGAAGTACACACTCATCATCGGCCAAACGCCGGAAATTGATCCCTGTCGAAGCGTACTCAAAGTCGAATTTTTCGACGGCAGGTTTTATTTTGTCTATGTCGATAGCGGCATCGAGACTCATCTATGGAAACGTGACTGCGAACCGCATGAAGCGTTTTCCTTATTGGATGATTTCATACATCAACTGGACTGGTTTATAGAATATCGCGGACCCGCCATCGAGAAAGGCCTGGCCCTGAGTTTTTAAGCTCAAGCGATTCATTAGTCAGTAACCGACAAAATCGGAATCAAATCGTGTGCAGCTTGGCACGCGAGAGAGCTTGTTGTGTCCAGAAACCGGTGGACGTCTGGATTGGGGTAATAAGGTTTGATAAGCTCTGGGGTACGGAAGAATTGGGTTATAGCATGCGAGAAGTCGCTGATACCCTATCGATCTCGCAACCGGCAGTGTCCTATTGTGAAGAAGAGCGGTTGACGCTGGATGAAGTGAGTTATTAAGTTATTAAATTATGAGTGTCCCGTTATTTTTATAATGTTGATGATGGTTATGCGATATCAACAACTGAGTATCAAGGATTAATCTCTATCGCAACGAATGCCAATTATCGTCGCAAATTAATAGAGAAAAACGCAATCGGCCAAACGGTGCGTACGGTTGATGATGAAGGTGGTTTAAGTGTCGAAACCCGCTTCGGTTACGACAGTCAAGGATCATTGACGACTACAACCGTCGATAACAATACCTCAACAGCGATTACCATTAAATATGATAAACGTGGCAACAAGGAATATATGATCGATCCAGACATGGGTCGCTGGGATTATGACTACAATGGCTACGGTGAACTGAAATGGCAACAGGACGCCAAAGGCCAGATCACTGAAATCGATTATGACAAACTAGGGCGTATGACCGAACGCCGTGAATGGCCGGATGAGAATAATGACGGTTCACTGGAGGCGGTGCAAACGAGTTACTGGTATTACGATGATCTAGCTGCTGGTGGCGCGTATATCGGAAAGCTATATCGTGAAGTGGGACCGGAAGGCACCAGTAAAACGTACAGTTACTATGCTAATGGATTACTCGAACGTACTGACTACGAAGTCGGCATGAGCGGGTTGATGCAAACCTTTAGCGTAGAACAAACTTATGATGCCTATGGTCGCGTTCGCTATATTTCTTATCCGGTTGCCGGTACCGCTCGTTTAACAACCGAAAATGTTTACAGCCCATACGGCGGTTTATGGTATGTGCTGGATACAGGATTTAATCTCCTGGACGATTCTGACGATAGTGTGTTCTGGATCGCTAAAATGGTCGATGCACGCGGACAGATCATGCAGGAATTTTTACGCAACCGGAACACCATTAATAACAGTTATAACAGGGCTACCGGCTGGCTGCAGAAAGTCGAAAGCTGGGATGTGAATACTGACATGATTCAGCAAACGCGTTATGAGTTTGATGCATTCGGTAATGTCCAGGCACGCAATCGCTTTAAGCCGTGGGTGGTTAATCCTGATGGTAGTTTTTATGCCGGTGCCAACGAAGAAATTGAAGAACGGTTTGCGTACGATAGTCTGGATCGCTTGACCGGTTCCGTCGTGACACGTGATGGCATGCAGACGAGTAGTAAAGCTTATGACTATGATCGACTCGGTAATTTTCTCTATAAAGATACTACTGATGACACTTATGTCTATAATACTTGTTCTGCGGGGTCAAGAGCCGCCGGCCCGCACGCAGTGTGCGCAGCAAAAGGTTCAAACTTCTCCTACGACGCCAATGGCAATATGGTCGAAAGTACCGGTGCCAGAGCACGCACGTTGAAGTACAGTTCTTTCAATAAACCCATTGAAATTACCGAAAACGGCAGCACGGTGCATTTCTATTATGGTGCTGACCGATCTCGCATATTCAAAGTATCTGACCCCAATACGAATGGGCAACGTGAATACACCTTCTATGTGGGTTTAGGTGCGAATGGTAATGCTCTTTACGAACAGAAAGCTTTACTTGATTCCGGTGGCAATGTAATCCGGCGTGAACACCACAATTTCATTTATGCGGGGGCTTATCATAAAGGTCAGGCTTTCGCCATGCAGGTGTTTGAAGAATTGGAGGACAATGATCCGAGTCAGCCTAATTTTGTATCCAGTGGTGGTACTGAGTATTACCATCGGGATCATTTGGGTTCGATCATTGCCATTACCAATGAGCGAGCAGCCATCGCGACGGCGGATGGCGTTGTGCAAACCCAATTAATGAGCTTCGATGCCTTTGGCTTGCTGCGTAATTCTGATTGGAGCGATTTAGTCGACGGCCAATATCAAAGTACCCGCACAAATAGAATGTTTACCGGACATGAATCGATACCCGAGGTGGGTCTGATTCATATGAACGGACGGGTTTATGATCCGGAGCTGGGGCTGTTCTTAAGTCCTGACTCGGTTATTCAGGCTGCGTCGTACAGTCAGAACTATAACCGGTACAGTTATGTATTGAATAACCCAATTCGTTATAACGATCCAAGTGGTCATTGGGTTTGGTTCGTAGTGGCAGCTATTGGGAAGATGATGGCCTGGCAAGCTGCAACGACATTTTGGGTTACTGTGGCGGCTACTTTTGCGTACACCTATGTGAAGACGGGTGATGTAGGCTTGGCTTTCCTGGCCACCTGGAGCGCTGCAGTAGCATACGGTATTGGAAGTTCGTTTCAAGGAATGTCGAGTACCGGGGCATATATTGGCAAAGCGTTTGTGCATGGAATCACGCAAGGCGCTGTTTCTGAGATGATGGGAGGAGATTTCAGATCGGGATTTGTTGGCGGTTTTGCCGGAAGTCTTATGGGTCCGATCGCTGGAAAGATTGACAATATTGTATTAAGTACAGCTGTAGCCGCTATGGTGGGTGGCACTGTTTCTGAGTTGAGTGGTGGTAAGTTTAGGAATGGGGCGAGAAGCGCGGCGGTGGTGCATTTGATGAATGATCGGTTGCATGATGATGGGAGTGCAGGTAAAACTGCAAAGAATGATCAAATCAAAAATATTTCAGTGGATCAGAAAAATGCAACAGTAACAATTACGTATCGTGATGGTAGGACTGTTGTCCATCCTGCGGCTGTCGCAGATGGACTTATGTATCCTGGATCAGATAACGAAGTTTCCGGTAAAATCGTCGGAGTAGTAAAGGGAGCGGTAGGGCCTTATGAAAATACTGGAACTAGTTGGCAACAAGATAATAACAATCCGTATGGACCAAGATATCTTGAAGTTTCCGGTACGGGAGGTAAGCATATTCACGGAACAAATGGTCCATTAGCTGGGGGAATAGATTATATTGGCGGAAAAAATCCAGCGGATAGAATGTTCACACATGGATGCGCTAGACTTACTAATGAAACAATAATGGAAATAGCGCCACAAGTTCAAGCAACTCTTGACGCGGGATATGAAATAGGTGTCCAGTTTCATGGCAAAAGACTAAGTTTGGAATTGGATCTAGATTTGGGCCTTTAGTAGGTAATATTTAAATGTTCAAAAAAATATTTCTTATGTTTGGTTTGATAGTTTTTACTTCGTGCTGTGTCTCTGAAGATAAACGTAAAGACCAACTGGATGTCTCAGTTATATCGTTTCAAGATAGTATTCTTGTTTTAGATATTGGTTTCAATTTTGAAAAGCCGGTAACTGTTTATGATTGGCGTGGACAAATTTACCCTGCTCTTGGGTACTATCTCTATATCTATGCTACAGATGCTCTAGGTAATGAACTTAGTATATCCAATTACGAAAAACCAATGCCAATAGTTGGTCATCCGTTGGATGTTAAAACTACTACGGAGTATCACTATCAGAAATATTTGAAAGTTTATGTCTTATCGGATAATAGACCTATTAAAAATTGTGCAGACTTCATCTTCATATATGACACATTAAAGGCAAATGGAACTATACTTAGCCCGATTAAATTAGAATATAAACTGGATAACATCTGCCCCGAATAGCCAGAATGACGATGGACGAGTCAGACCAACAGAAGTGATTGATAGAAAAACAGAGGGAATAATAAATTAAGGGAACTATGGGGTCAAGTATCATATTGACGCTTTATAAGATTGACCGTATGATGACCGGTCATGCCAAGACCCTTGAGAATAGAGTACGAAAATGCCTATTACCACGTGATGAATCGTGGACGAGGGCGGCAGAAGGTTTTTCATGGGGCGGTGTATTTTGAAGCCTTTCTGGACGCCTTAAGCGAAGCCCATCAACGGTTTGATCTTCAGATATTGTGTTATTGCCTGATGAGCAATCATTACCATTTGCTGGTGAAGACACCCGAAGCCAATTTAGGCCGCGCGATGCGTCATATCAATGGGGTGTATACGCAGCGACACAATCGTCTTAAACGCACCGATGGGCCGTTGTTTCGAGGGCGCTATAAGGCGATCAGTATTGAAGAAGACAGCTATCAGTTGAACGTATCCCGCTATATTCATCGAAATCCCCTCGAAGCCAATATGGTGGGTCGATTGGCCGATTATCCATGGAGCAGTTATCCGGCCTATCTAAAACAAGCAGCCGCTCCCGAATGGCTGGATCGACAGGAGATCTATGAGCAACTGGGTGTGAAAAGCCGGTTCGCGGAAAAATACCAGGCTTACGTTGAATCCGGGATCGATGAGGAAACCCAACAGTTTTATAGCAAGGGCAATATCATGCCGTACTTAGGGAGTGAAGCGTTTCGAGATTGGCTGTATAAGCGCAAGAGCACGGACGAGGCAGCGATCACCCATCAAGCGCGGCAGCTATTCAGGACAAGTATCGATGAAATCGTTGATACCATTGCCGATGAATTTAGCGTTTCCACATCATCGATTTATCAGAGTCAGCGAGGTAAAGTGGCGAACAACATCCCCCGGTGGGTCGCTTTCTATCTGAGTCGGGATAGGGGTGGACATCATTTGAGTGAGATTGCCAGAGCATTTGGCTTAAAGCGCACGGGCAGCATCCCGACGACGATCAGGAAGCTGGAAAAGTTGATGGAAAGTGATACTCGGGTACTCAACAAGGTAAACAGGATAAAGCGTCAATATGATACTTGACCCCATATACACCATATACACTTAATGGTTGAATTCGCGCTGACCCCATATACATATATTTTTGTTGCCAAGTTGGGAATCAAAGAAAACCACTGGATGCAGAGGTGTGCCAGGGCTCGGCAGGATTATTTGACTGCCGCTTGATTTTCTAACGTTTATCTTTCTTGACATTGTAACCTTTTAGGTTACAATAATTGCGTGATCAAGAGTTTCAAACATAAGGGGTTGGAGCGATTTTATAAGACTGGCAACACATCCGGCGTGAAAATTGCCCATGTGAGTCGTTTACGATTAATTCTGTCAAACCTTGATCAGGCTGAGTCTCCGGCAGACATGAACTTACCGGGTCTTCGTTTGCATGAACTTAAAGGAAAACGCAAGGGAATATGGTCAGCCTCAGTCAGTGGGAATTGGCGCGTTACATTTGGATTTATTGATCACGATGCTGAAATTGTAAATTATGAGGATTATCACTAATGAGTATGCACAATCCGGCCCATCCTGGTGAAATTCTCAAAGAATTGGTGATAGAGCCTCTAGGGCTTACTATTACTGATGTCTCTGAGCATTTGGACGTAAGCCGTAAAACCTTATCGAAAGTTTTGAATTGTCGAGGTTCCATCACGCCTGAAATGGCGCTTCGTCTTGAGTTAATGTTTAAGGAACCTTCCGCTGATCATTGGTTAAGATTGCAGAATGCTTATGATTTGTGGTGGGCACGTAAACAAAAAACCGATTTACATGTTCAGCCCCTTAAAATGAAATATGCGTCGTAAGTTATTCCAGCGAGTCTTAGATTGATTCAGGGGTTGACTATAACAGGGTAAATAACATGACAAGCCGAATTATTATCTCAATGCTGTTTCTGAGTCTTTTAACCTCATGCGGCGCTACGCTCTATCAAAAACGCGCGCTCACCGGTGGTTATGAAGTCAAGCACATGGAGGGTGACATATACCGGGTTATTTTCAGTTCCAACGGGTATACCACAAGAGAAACCACGCAAACCTACTGGCTTTATAAATGTGCAGAACTGACTATCGAAAAAGGCTTTGACGGCTTTAAGATTCTGTCCAATATCACCTTAACCCAACAAATGGACCCGGAGTTGTTTTTTCAGGAAGAATCCGTTTTCAAAAAAGCCCAATACAGTTATGTCCCCATCTATATACAGGAGAGCTTCAAGCCGTATATCGAGGCGGATATCAAGTTACTCAAACTGCCCTTTGAGCATGCGCCACCCAAAGTATTTCTGGCAAACAGGCTACTGGAAGAGATGAAGCAGTATGTGATCGGGAAAAAATGCAAACAGGGCAATGTTTGCGAACATGTTCACGGTTATTTGTATAACGAGCAGGAGCTATAGCTATGATCTGCGGACAATCGGGTTTCAACCGCCGTTAGGTGCACAGGTACTCCCGTCGCTAAAGAATTATGATAAGGCGTCGATCTTTATTTGTTAACCCCGGAGTCCTGACTCCCGCACTCTTTATAATGTAAACTTGGCACATGCCTCCGCAGAAAAAAACCAAGCGCAAAAGCAAAGCAAAACCTCGATCCAGTCATCGACAAAAACAACCCAATAAACTCAATAGGAAGAGTATTTGGGTTATCGCCGGTATTGCAGCAGGCGTTCTTTTTGTCAGTGCCCTGCTATACGTTGTTTATCTGGACGCCGTCATTCGTATCAAGTTTGAAGGCAAGCGTTGGAGTTTGCCGGCGCGTGTTTATGCGCGACCCATGGAGATCTATCCGGGCGAGAGTTTGACCAAGGAAGATTTATTGGCAGAGCTCAAATTTCTTAACTATCGACCCGGTAGTAAAACTCCCGGTACCTATAGTGAGCGTGGCAATTCAGTTTTACTCAACACGCGCGGATTTACGTTTTGGGATAAGCAGGATCAGGCGCGACGCGTCAATATCACCTTTTCAGTCAATCAGGTTCTTGAGATTCTGGATATTGATAGTGGCGGTTCTTTATTGTTGCAACGGTTGGAACCGGCACAGATTGCCAGTATCTATCCAACGCATAAAGAAGATCGTGACTTGATCCGATTGCAGGACGCGCCGGATTTGCTGGTGCAATCGTTGCTGGCGGTTGAAGATCAGGATTTTTATGAGCACGCCGGTATTAAACCAACATCCATCTTGCGGGCACTGGTTGCCAATATCAGGGCCGGCGGAGCGGTGCAGGGTGGCAGCACGCTGACACAACAACTGGTTAAAAACTTTTTCCTGACCAACGAACGCACATTAAGTCGTAAAGCCAATGAAGCGATTATGGCGTTGCTGCTGGAATGGCATTATGAGAAAGATGAAATTCTGGAAGCCTATTTGAATGAAGTGTTTCTTGGCCAGCAAGGAGAGCGCGCGATTCATGGTTTCGCATTAGCCAGCCGTTTTTATTTTGATCGGCCGTTGAATGAACTCAATACCGATGAAATCGCCTTATTGGTTGGCCTGGTTAAAGGTGCGTCTTATTACAACCCGCGGCGCCAGCCGGAGCGCGCGCTTGAGCGCCGCAATTTAATTATTGATGTGATGCTGGCCCGTGATTTACTGGATTCCGAATCTGCGCGTCGAGCGCGCCTGGCACCCCTGTCGATCAGGCCTGAAGGTGACTACAGCAGTTATTCCTATCCTGCCTTCATTGATCTGGTTAAACGCCAGCTGAACGAAATCTATCGTGATGAGGATTTGCGCTCCGAGGGTTTGCGCATTTTCACTACCTTTGATCCCTTGATACAACAATCCGCCGAGCAGGCACTCAGCACGCATTTGGCTCGATTGGAAACCCAACGCAAACTCAAAGGTGATCCCTTGCAGGGCGCAGTGGTGGTCACCTCGACTGACAGCGGCGAAATACTGGCGCTGGTTGGCGATCGTGATCCGAGATTCTCCGGTTATAACCGGGCGCTGGATGCGAAAAGGCCAATCGGATCGCTGGTCAAACCGGCTGTTTATATGACGGCACTGCAACAACCCACTTTGTATCACGCAGCCACATTGATTGACGACACGTCGCTGGAGATTGAATTTCCACCCGGCAAGGTTTGGGCGCCAACCAATTACAGCAAAGAATTCCATGGCAGCATTCCGCTGGCTCAGGGACTGATCAATTCCTATAACGTCGCCACCGCCAGACTGGGATTGCAGGTTGGAGTCGATAGAGTCGTCGCCAATTTGCAGAAAATGGGCCTGCAGGAGTCACCACCGCCGTATCCTTCGCTGCTGTTAGGTGCACTGGAATTGCCGCCGATTGAGGTCGCACAGATGTACCAGACGCTGGCCGCCGGTGGTTTTCGCACGCCCTTGCGCGCACTGCGCGAAGTGCTTACCGCCGAAGGGTCCGGTCTGAATCGCTATCCGCTTAAAGTGGAACAGACGCTCGATCAAAGCAGCGTTTACCTCATTAACAATTTGTTGCAGTTAGTTGTGAAACAAGGCACGGCCAAAGCGGTTGGCCGGCATTTCCCATATCTAAATGCGGCAGGTAAGACCGGTACCAGCGATGAGTTACGCGATAGCTGGTTTGCGGGATTTACCGGCTCCCATCTGGCGGTGGTCTGGGTGGGCCGTGATAACAATACGTCCACCGGTTTAAGCGGCGCCAGTGCGGCGGTACCGGTGTGGATTGCTTTAATGGATCATGTACATTCGCGTGAATTGCGTATGTCGTTGCCCGCCAACATTGAACATGTCTGGATTGATTGGCAGACCGGTCAACGCAGTGCCGCTAAATGTGACAATACAGTGCAATTGCCGTTTATAATAGGCAGCGCGCCTGAGCAGAAGGCTGAATGCCATCGCCAGTCCTGGATTGAACGTCTGTTTAACAAGTAAATGGTATTAGTTTGAGGGTAATTACGATGTCAACACATCAAAATGGAAAGTGGATTGCGATCCTGGTTGCGCTGCTGTTTGCCGGCTGCGCCTCAACACCGGATTATGATGGTATGGAAGGTCAGCAGCCGTATGGGGATATCGAGGCCACCAGCAACAAAATTTCACACGCGGTTAATAATCCGGCTGTAGTCGATTTATGGCAAAAAGCGGAATTCGCCCGCACCAGCGGTGATTACGAAACAGCGGCCATGCAGCTTGAACGCGCCTTACGCATTGAGCCTAATGATGCCGTTATGTGGAGCCGGTTGGCCGAAGTGCAGCTGCTGCAGGAAAACGCCAATCAGGCTGAGAATCTGGCGGTTAAATCCAACGCCATGACACTGGATAATCCGCTACTCAACTACCGTAACTGGTTAATCATCGCCCGGGCCCGTACGCTAAAAGGCGACGATATTGGTGCTCAGGAAGCCGAATATACCGCCAATTCCTTCAAACCCTGATCGACAAGCGCTCCAGCAAGGTCGAAACAGACCCATTTCACGACGACTCGCCAAGCGCATTGCTTGGTGAGTCCGGTCCTTTGGCCGCTGCCATTTCCGGTTTTGCGCCCCGGCAGGTTCAGCAGGATATGGCCGAGGCCGTCCACGAATGTCTGCAACAAGCTGATTCCCTGATCGTTGAGGCAGGCACTGGTGTCGGCAAAACCTTTGCTTATCTGGTACCGGCTTTATTGAGCGGCTTGCGCGTCATTATTTCTACCGGGACCCGGCATTTACAGGATCAGCTTTTTCATCGTGATTTACCGCGCGTGCAGAAGGCGCTGGGGGCGGGTTTAAAGACGGCGCTACTCAAAGGTCGGGCCAATTATTTATGCCTGCATCGCTTGCAACAGGCTCGCCACAGCGCATTTGAAGCGGAGCTAACGGCTAAGATCCAGGCCATTTCGACCTGGTCACAATTGACGAAAAGCGGTGATATCGCAGAAATGGCCGAGATTGCCGAAGATGATCCGGTCTGGGTGCAGGCGACTTCAACCCTCGATAACTGTCTGGGTGCCGAGTGCCCCGAATTCAATCAGTGCCATCTGGTCAAAGCCCGCCGTCAGGCTCAGGAAGCTGACCTGGTGGTGGTGAATCATCATCTGTTTTTTGCCGACATGGCGCTCAAAGACGAAGGTTTTGGTGAGGTGCTGCCCAGCGCCGATGCTTTTATTCTGGATGAAGCGCACCAGTTGCCGGAGACGGCATCGCGTTTTTTTGGCCAAAGCCTGAGCGGACGCCAGATTGAGAATTTAATCCAAGACTGTATCGCCGCGCAGGTTAACGAGGCTCCGGATGCGGTGGCATTGCGACAACAGGCTGAGGAATTAAGTCGAACATTGCAGGAGTTTCGTTTGGCTCTGGGCGCTAGCGGGCAACGCAATCACTGGCAGGTCGTGGTGCAACAATCGCAATCGGCTTTGGTGGATCTGCAAAATGCATTGCAGGAGTTACAGGAAGCGCTGAGTATTCTGACGGAAAGAGGCCCCGATCTCGCCAATTGCAGTCATCGTGTTGCAGTTATCAGTAACGGTCTGGAAATGTTTAATGAACAGGCAGAGGACAAAATCCTCTGGTTCGAAACGACCCGGCGCGGATTTGCATTGCATGCCACGCCCACCGAGATTGCCGGCTTATTTGCCCAGGCCATGCAGTCGTATCAGGCAGCCTGGGTTTTTACTTCGGCCACCCTGTCAGTGGCAGGACGGTTTGACCATTTTCAGTCGCGCATGGGTATAAGTGACGCGGTAACGGCGCTGTTTGACAGCCCGTTTGATTTTAAGAAGCAGGCGTTATTATTCCTGCCGCCGAATATGCCGGACCCGGCCGATGATCGTTTTATTACGCGTTTGCTGGAAGAAGCGCTGCCGGTATTGCAGGCCAGTGAAGGACGCGCCTTTCTATTGTTTACCAGTCACCGCGCATTAAAACTGGCAGCGGAAGCACTGCATGATCAAATTGACTATCCATTGTTTGTGCAGGGCGATGCACCACGCAGCCAGTTACTGGATGAGTTTCGTCGTTCGGGTAACGGCGTTTTACTCGGTACCAGCAGTTTCTGGGAAGGGGTTGATATACGCGGCGAAGCCTTATCAGCGGTCATTATCGACAAGCTGCCGTTTGCGGCACCGAACGATCCGGTTTTACAGGCTCGTCTGGAATTAATACGCAAGCGGGGCGGTAATCCCTTTGGTGAGTATCAGTTACCGCAGGCGGTGATTACGCTGAAGCAGGGTATTGGCAGACTGGTTCGCGATGTGCAGGATCGCGGTGTTTTAATGATCGCCGATCCGCGACTGCGTTCACGCGGCTATGGTAAGGTGTTTATCAACAGTTTACCGGAGATGCCGATTACGGATGATATCGAAGATGTAGTAAGTTTTTTTAGACGATAAAAATTAACCGCCATTTATGAAAATACTCGCTATTGAAACCGCTACTGAAACCTGCTCTGTTGCATTACTTTGCAACGATCAGATTACAACGCGTTATGAACACCAACCACAGAAACAGGCGCATCTGGTGCTGCCGATGGTGGATGAGTTAATGGCTGAAGCGGAACTCAAGCCAAAGCAGCTTGATGCTGTCGCCTTCGGTGCCGGCCCCGGCAGTTTTACCGGTTTACGAATTGCAGCAGCGGTAACGCAGGCTATTGCGGTCAGCGCCGACTTGCCGGTTGTTCCGGTTTCCACCTTGGCAACACTGGCGCAAGGCGTTTATCGTCAATATGGATCGCAAGCGGTACTGGCGTCCATTGATGCACGCATGAAAGAAATTTATTGGGGCGCGTATAAGTTGGCTGAAAACGGCTTGATGCAATTAGAGGGACAGGAATTGGTTGTGTCGCCAGATGAAGTGCCGGTCCCAGACGGTGATGAGTGGATCGGCGCCGGCAGCGGCTGGCGCGCACAAGCGTCAATACTTGAAAAACGCATTAAAAATTTACAGAGTATTAAAGATGATTGTTGGCCGCAGGCGCAGGATGTATTAACGCTGGCGGTACCGCTCTATCAGCAGGGTAAAACAGTAGCGGCTGAATCAGCTGAGCCGATTTATCTGCGAAATAAGGTTGCCAAGTCCATCGCTGAACGTGAGGCGGAACAGGAATAATCGTATTTTTCCCTGAAACAAATTCGCTAATCTGCCGCTAAACCCGGATAGTACTTTCTACGAACAGCAGGGCAGGGCATGCAACACGTTACCGTCGCTGATTTAATGAATCGCTCAGTGGTGTCCACTACAGCTGACACCAGGCTTTCTGAAGTTGTGCATCAGATGCATATAAACAAAGTCTCCTGCATGTTGGTTGTTGAGGAAAACCGGCCGGTAGGTATCGTGACCGAAAGAGATCTGGTCCGCATGCTAGGTCAGTTAATCGATAAACGCTGTTCCAGAACAAGTCTGGTTCAGGATTTCATGACCTCGTCGCCGACAGTGGTACAGCAGTCCACACCGATATTCGATGCGCTGGTTGTCACTCAGAGCCGCAGTATCCGGCATTTGCCGATCGTTGATGATAAAGGTTTCCTGTGCGGGATTTTGTCATACTCTGATCTGGCCAGGGCATATGAACGTATCATCGAACAACAACGCAAGATTATTGAAAAAGAAATGGGTTTTGAAACGCAACGCTTGCGGGAGGTCAACGATCAGTTACAGTCCCTGTCTTTGGAAGATGCGTTACTGGGAATCGGCAACCGTCGCAGTATGGAGGTGGATTTAAGTTACACCCATAGTTCAGCCATACGTTATAAAAGACCCTATTCGCTGATTTTGTATGACGTCGATTATTTTAAACAATACAATGATCACTATGGGCGCCGGGCCGGTGATGATGCGTTAAAAATCATTACCGAACATATACGTTGCGAAATTCGCAAGGCCGATCGTTTATATCGTTACGGTGGCGAAGAAATACTACTATTATTACCGGAAACAGAATTGATCGGTGCTACGATTACTGCCAAACGTATCGTCCATAATCTGGCAGAACGTAATATTCCCCATGCGCAGGGACCTTTCGGCGTATTGACGATGAGTGGTGGCGTCGCATCGCCGGAGGATGTCGAGCAGGACAAGGACTGGCGTGCTGTTGTGGAACTGGCAGATAAAAGATTATCTCAGGCTAAAATGAACGGCAGGAATCAGGTGGGAGAAGCCGCTGCCTGAAGACGCGTAAACGGAAAATCACTGCTTAATCTACGCATCTGGACACCGGGCAGGCGATTGGCTAAAGTGAACGTCGGGTTAAGCCAGACATACAGGTCCGAAACTCAATGAGACTCGCCAGTTTTGAAGCCATAGTAGTAGCCCTGGAAAAGGCCGATGTCAGGTATTTGATTGCAGGTGGGTTAGCGGTTAATGCGCATGGTTATGGCAGGATGACGTTTGATGTGGATTTGGTAATCCAGCTTGAGAGAAAAAATCTCGAACGAGCTATTCAAGCTTTGGTATTACTGGGGTTTCGCCCGCTCGTTCCTGTGTTGGCAAAAGACTTTGCAGATCCTGAAATCCGTCAGCATTGGACAACTGAAAAAAACATGGTGGTGTTTCAGATGCACAGCGACCAGCATCCGGAAACTCGAGTTGATATTTTTGTAAACGAGCCTTTCGATTTTGATACTGAATACAGCCAGGCGCTGGTCGGCGAGGTGATTCCAGGGTTCTCGGTTCGTTTTGTCAGCATACAAACACTTATTGAAATGAAAAAAGCTGCGGGTCGTGAGAAAGATCTGGAAGATATCCGACAATTGAATATATTAAGAGAGCATCCTGCGTGTTATGAATCATAAACCTCATCAAAGCAGTAACTCCGAAAAATCAGCATGGGAACAACATAATCTTGATCAGTTGCTCTATTTCCGTTCGTTAAACCTGAGGCAAAAGTTATTGGTTGTTGAAGGCATGTGCGATGTTTCCCGCCGGTTTCAGCAAATGCGCATGGAAGGGAAATTTCGATAAAATGCCGCTGATTCGTATTCTGATTTTTTTTGCTTTATTCTGCTCCGGCGCCTTATTTGCTCCGGACACAACCGCTGAAACAAAGACTTACCGTGAAATTTCGGTGGCTGGTTTTGACGATATTATCCGTCACTGGCAGAAACAGAATGATCAATTCAGCTATTCTCGTTATACCCCCGATCAGATTGTTGGTATTGCTGATAATGTATTGCTGTATCAGCGCGACAACGGCGGCTGGCCGAAGAATGTCGATCCTTCACGAATTCTGTCTGAGCAGGAACAAAATCAGATTCAGCAGGACAAGAAATTAACTGATACCACGCTGGATAATCGTAATACCTATCCGCAAATTGAATACCTCTGTCATGTCTATTCCCAGACCAAGGATAAGCGGTACCGCAAGGCGGCGGAGAAAGGACTGGCTTTTTTATTGGACAATCAATTCGATAACGGTGGTTGGTCGCACTCACCGCCGAGCACTGATGGTTACCATGGCCACATAACTTTCGCTGACGATGTGATGCCGGGCGTATTAGGGCTGTTGCGGAAAATTGCTGAAAAGCGCGCACCCTTTACCTTTATCGACGATGCGCTGCGGAGTCGCATCAATGATGCGTTGCAAAAAGGCGACGAGTTGTTATTGCAACTGCAAATCCGGCGTGGTGATATTTTGACAGCTTGGGCAGGGCAGTACGACAGAAAGACACTGGCACCGGTTGGCGCACGCAGCTATGAATTAGCCGGCCTGGTCAGTGAGGAAAGTGTTGCAGTCGTGCGTTATTTAATGAGTATTGAAAAACCCTCAGAAAAAATTGTACAGGCTATTGAGAGCGCAATTGCGTGGTTTAAAGCGTCCCGGTTATACGGCATTAAGATTGAAAAAGTTACCGCCGAGCACGTGCGATTTACTTATCATTCCAGTGATATTGATTATCGGGTTGTAAAAGATAAAACCGCGCCGCCGATTTGGGCGCGGTTCTATGAAATTGAGACCAATAAGCCATTTATGGCCAACCGTGATGGCAAAAAGGTTTATCGCCTGCAGGATGTTTTACGTGAGCGACGCACCGGATACACATGGTATGGTTATTGGCCGGCGGATTTACTCAACATGGATTATCCGGCATGGAAGAAAAGTTTATCCACGCTACCTCAGGCACATGCTACACCGCGCTACCATGCGGTCGTTGATGCAGATTATTCCGGTAAGTCGGGCGAGAAGGTTAAAGGTGTTCCGGTATTTGCAAAGATTGCAGAAGCATTGGCGATGGTGCCGGCCGATAATTCAAAACCGTTTATGATAAATATTCGAAACGGACGTTATCACGAAAAGCTGAGTGTTGACCGTCCATATGTCCATTTTCTCGGCGAGAGCCGCAAGCAAACGATTATCAGCTATAACGACACAGGCGACAGTCTGGATGCATATAGCAAACCGTTAGGAACCTGGGGCAGTTTCACCTTACGTATTACGGCGCCGGATTTTCGTGCTGAACGTCTTACCATAGAAAACAGTTTTGATTATCCGGCTAATGCTGCCAAAAAAGATGATGATCCAGAAAAAATCCAAAACGCACAGGCGGTAGCGTTGATGACGGATGGTAATAGTGATCGCGCAGTGTTCCGGGATATTGCTGTTGTTGGTTTTCAGGATAGTTTGTTTGTTAATGCCGGGCGCAGTTATTTTCAGGGTTGTCGTGTTTTGGGTCATGTTGATTTTATTTTCGGCGAGGGGCAGGCAGTATTCGATGGATGCGAAATTGTTTCCCGCAACCGAGTTAATAAGAATCCAACCAGTTACATCACCGCACCTGGTACGCCGATTTCTTTCCCCTATGGGTTGTTGTTTATCAACAGCCGGTTTATAAAAGAAACGGCGGATATTCCGACGGGCTCGGTGCGACTGGGTCGTCCCTGGCATCCGGGGGCTAATTTAAGCTCTGTCGGCAGCGCGATATTTCTTGATTGTTATATGGACAACCATATCGGTGCGGAAGGTTACGCGCCGATCTCGGCAGTCAATGCCTCCGGTGAACGCGTGTGGTTTGATTTGGAGCCTTATTCGCGGTTTTTTGAATACGGCAGTTATGGCCCGGGTGCTGTCAGCAGTTCGACACGTCCGCAACTCAGTAAACAGGCGGCTGGTTGGTATACGACTGAGAATGTTTTAAACGGTTGGATTCCGGATTAAAAAATAATCACAACTGAGCGATTTTCCGATATTTGGGTTTGTGTTTGATAATACTTCGCGTCAGCCGTTGATACCATTTTTGCCGTGATTTTCCCACGTTAAAGTTCAGATCTTTCTCATAGGTTCTATAATAGTAAAGTATGTTGGGGATAAAGATCGCTTTTTCGCCCGCCAGTTCCAGCATAGGCGAGGTGATGAATTTGTCACTGCAGCGGCGAGCAAAGCGGAAGGTTTCATCCAGTAATTCGGCCCGTTTAATCCGGCGCCAGTGATACCAGCGACGCCATTGGCCAAGCAACAAGGCGCGGCATTTGGCCAAAAAAAGTTCTTTGTCTGAAATGGTCAGCGCCGATGCTTGTACGCGACGCCAGAGTTTGTATTTAAAGGTTTTAAGATGTGATGCGCGCCATTTTACATTTCTAAAGCAATTGTTTTTGACAATGAAAGATGGATAAGGAGTGCATATGGAGTCCGGTATCTCGCCATAAAGCCCGGAATAACTACCATAAGTTAACCAACAATCCTCTTTGTTATAAACATCAGACAATTTTTGTAAAACATTTTCATCGGCGAGCCGATCATCACCGTCGATAAGAACAATGACTTCGTCCTCGTCGGCATCGGCCATTTCAATTAAAGTGCAGATATTACCAAGAGAATACTTTTTGACTTTATGGGGGATTAAAGAAAACCTGGAATCGCCGTTGATTGCTTTCTTAATAACTTCCAAACTGTTATCGGTGGATAAATCGTCGCCAATCATGCAGCGAAAATCGGTATAAGTTTGCTTTTTGAGTATCTCTATATTGTCGACGATCCACGCACTCATATTGTAAACGGGGATAATGATTAAAAAGCGGATTTTTGTATTCATAATGGAATGAAACTTCAATTAACGGTTCCTATTCTTTGACCGTATTGAATCTTCTTTTCTTTGTCTATTTGCGGCAGCCAGCTTACTTTATCAGTGGTTAGCAGAATCACAGTTGAGCCGAGATTAAAGCGGCCCATTTCCTGACCTTTAAGCAGTTCAATGTTGCGATCGCTGTAATCGTATTCGGCGATAATATTTTGATGATTGGATTTTATTAAGCCATGCCAGCTTGTTTCAATAGCAGCGACATTAATTGCACCGACCAGCACCATTACAAACGGACCGCTACTGTTCTCAAAATATGAGACAACCCGTTCATTGCGGGCGAACAGGTTTGGGATCGCTCGCGTGGTATGCGGTGCGACACTGAATAATCGACCTGGGACATAGATCATTTTTTCAAGTTTGCCCTGCAGAGGCATATGAATACGGTGATAGTCACGAGGTGACAGGTAGATTGTCGCGAATCGACCGTTTATAAAAGTCTCTGCCAGGCTGCGTTGACCACCGAGCAAATCCAGCACGCTGTAGTGACGGCCCTTGGCCTGTATCAATGTACCTTGATCGATAACACCGATTTGGCTGACAGTACCATCAACCGGAGAAACCAGTGCTTCACTGTTGGCATCAATGGGGCGGGCATCGTTTTTCAGTTCCCGGGTAAAGAATGCATTAAAATCCGGGTAGTGATCGGCTTCGTCCAGCAGCGCTTCGGACATGTCTATCTGAAAGTGCCGGATAAACCAGCGAATTGCCGGGTTTTTAATAGGGGTACGCAAACGAGTTAAACGGAAAACCAGTCTGGATATCCAGTGTTGTGGCAAAGGATAGAGCAAAGCGCTTAGAAAAATATCGCGCCAGCCGGCTTCAGAATCAGGTTTAGCTTTATTCATGGTGGTGATGGTGTTCCTGCTCTTGATCCTGCTTTTTCTTAATGGTTACAACCAGGGTATGTTCAGTGCCATCGGCTTCCGTCAGGTATAGCACTATCATCTCACCCCGCATAAATTCCTTTTCCGGCTCCAGCAGCATCAGGTGTATTCCGCCGGGCACCAGTTCCAGTGAACTGTGCGCAGGAATTTTTAAAGCATCGAGTTGACGCATGCGCGCAACACCGTCTTCAATAGAAGTCCGATGCATTTCCACTTTACCAAATTCCAGGCTGCTAATAGCAGTGATGGCTTTCTCATTATCGCTATCATTAATGATTTTCATGTAAGCGGCCATGGTTTGCGCGCCAGGTGGTGCTTCGGGAATGCGCGCATCTGCGAATTCCAGCGGTGTGGCATTCAGCGCAGAAGAAAGTAGCAGCAAAAGCAAAAGATATTTACGCATGGTGATTACCAAAATATTGTGTGATCAGAAGGATATCATGCGCAAGTTTCTCAGCGTCATGTGGTGCGGAGAACAGCGCCTGCGGTTTGGCGGCAGGATTGAACAGGAACAAGCCGGCACTGTGATCGACCAGATAGGTATTGCGGTCGGTTGATTCCTGCTTGCGATAATAAACACCCAGACTGGTAACCAGTTTATCAACCTGTTCCTGAGCGCCGGTCAGGCCAACAAATCGTGGATTAAAATAACCGACATATTCCTTCAGTCTGTCCGGCGTATCCCTGGCCGGGTCGACCGAAATGAATACGATTTTTACTGGATAAGCGGTTGCGTCCGTGTTAATCAGTTTATCCACCTGATTAAGCATATAAAGTGTGTTTGGGCAAATATCCGGACAATAGCTGTATCCGAAGAACAACAGACTCCAGTGGCCGCGTAATTCGTTAAGGGAATAGGTTTGACCGTGCTGGTCGGATAGCGCAAAATCCTCCAGCTTGCGGAAACTGTCCGGATACAGCGTTGCCACCGTCAGCTCCGTTAGTGGTTTACGAAAGGCACCGCCAAGATACAGTCCGGTAAACAACGCTGTGATGCCCAGCACAGTGCCGATTAACATAATCAGACTTCGTTGTTTTGGCACAATCTTTCCCGTTTTTTAAAATGGGCAGGAATAATGGCAGGCGATCTGTCGATTTGCAACCTGCACAGAAGTAACAAATCACAAAATAGCCAAATAGTGTAATCAGTATTCGAATGACGGGTATCGCTATAACAATCGAACAAAAAATCCGTGAAGTCAGCGCACGGTTTGAGCAGGCTCATCTGACCTTTGGTCATGGTACTGAGAACGCCTGGGATGAAGCGGCCTGGCTGGTATTGGGTGTACTGGGAATATCGCCGCAAATGGAACAGCTGGATGCCGACATTCCAGTATCGCTTGAGCAGGCGCAACGAATTCGGGATTTAGTTGAACGGCGGATACAAATGCGCAAACCACTTGCGTATTTACTTAACAGCGCCTGGTTTTGCGGCCTGGAATTTTATATCGACGAACGTGTCATTGTGCCGCGTTCGCCGATTGCCGAATTGATAGCCAATGATTTTGCGCCCTGGTTAAAGAAAACGCCGCAGACAATACTGGATTTGTGTACCGGCAGCGGTTGTATTGCCGTCGCTTGCGCCTTGCAGTTTCCGCTTGCGCGCGTCACCGCCACGGATATCAGCGATGAGGCGCTGAGTGTTGCGAAAATAAATGTTAACCGGCATGCGCTGGAAGACCAATTGCAACTCTATAAAGCAGACGTCTTTACGGGGCTGCCGCCATGCCAATATGATTTAATTGTCTGCAACCCACCTTATGTGGATGCCGAAGAAATGGCCGTTTTGTCGCCTGAATATCAGCAAGAACCGGGGCTGGCGCTGGCTGCGGGTCATGACGGTCTGGATTTTGTCAGACGCATGTTGAATGAGGTAGGGAACTTTCTGACCCCGGATGGGGTATTAGTCTGTGAAGTCGGCAATAGCGAAGTCGCACTGACTCAGGCGTACCCTTATATGCCCTTTGTCTGGCAGGAGTTTGAACAGGGGGGGTACGGCGTATTTATATTGACGAGGTCTGACCTGACTGATATTGGTATTAATAAAACTGTGGAATAGAGTTAAAGAATGAAAAAACAAATTTTTATATTAATTGGTTTTCTGGCAATAATTTCAACGACAAATGTTCTTGCCGAATCCAAAGCCATGACCTATCAGGATTGTATTCTGGAAGTTACGCGTGATGGATTTTTTCAATCCAGGCGGGATGTCGGTCGTATTAAGGAATTATGCGAAGAACGCTTTCCGGATACCGCGCCGGTAATGCTTGGCGATAAACTGAATAATGAGGCGCTGGATAAAATCGAAATTTACACCAATAGAACTGATAAGGGGGAAATTAACGGCACCGTTTACAACGGTAATTCCTATTTAATCGTCACGCGTCTGGACTTACTTATCACACCCAAAACAAAAAAAGGTTCAGTGGAAGACTTTTTTGATTCAGAGGATTTCGAATTGAATCTAAAAGTAAAACCCTATGCAACGGAGAGCTTTACGATAGAGCCGGAGAAAACCAATATTGACGGGCAGTTCAGCTGGAAACTCATCCGCGCCTGGGGGTATTAGAAAATGCAAAAGATAACCGTGATTTTGATATTTGGTTTTATTCTGTTATTAGGTTGTACTAATCAGGGCGATACAAATGACGCCTTGACCACTCAAAGCAAAGAACTGGATAAAGAACTTGTTGAGAGCTGGGGCGATCAAAAGGAATTCTTTGTTAATAGTGATTTTGAAATAATCTCGTGGGATGAGGCAAAAAAACTGCTATTAGGGAACACGGTCAAGGGCGGCAATCAGTACCGTACTGACTGGTTGACCATATACACTACTGACGATAAGAAATATCTGGTGAAACAGCCGGAAGTGGATGCTTTATGGAAATTTGCCGGCGAAAGAGACTTTGATGTAATTGGATTTGAAGCCGAGTAAATCACTTCTATTAACAACATCCCTTGCCATCATAACGGTATGTCGATGACTTAATCAGTCGATTTAAAAATCGATTATCGCGATGGAGCAATTATCCCGATAAGCGTTGTCCTGACTCATTTTTAAATCAACCGCCTGCGAGACAGCCGCGATCGCCTGCTGTGCGGTTTTGTTAAAAATCAGTTCCTTGACTTGTTCGGCGTTAAAGTGATTCGCGATGCCATCGGAGTAAGCCGTAAACCGCCAGCCGGGTTTTGCACGCAAGGTCGCCTGGGTTAAGTGGCCGAAATTTTTCCAGCCATTGGCGCGCTGGTTTTCCGTTGCGCCGGCACCGATAACGGCATTAACGACCTGGTGCCCGATGGCTTCATCAACAGTTTCATGTTTGATTTCACCGTGCTCGTCAATCAGCAGGGCGTGGACATCACCGGCTTGCGATAAGGTCAGGCGAAAATAATCTTCTTTCCAGCGGATATCGGTGTTAATGATGCAGACTCCGCCCTGTTCCAGACCAATTTCATCATAACCTTTTTGCGTCGCCAGTACGGCCTGTTCAATATCGCCCCGGTATTTTAAAACCATGTCGACAAACACATCCCGTGCATCAACACCGTTGCCGTAACCACCCATGGCGTCGATAACAACCACCTGATTTTCGCTTGGCACAAGTACCACGGCGTCTTCATTATGCTTACGCTCTTTGCCAACATAAGACGCACCGGTCACCTCAATATCGTCGTGCATGTTAGTGAACTGCATGGTATTGATCAGAAAGCGTGCCTCATTGTCAGCGATAACAACAGGTTCCAGCAATTCTTCTGCTAAACCAGGTTTCATATGGAACTGGGTTGGTTCCGGTGCTGCTTCAACCGGCCTGGCTTGATCGGTGCGTTGCCTTAGTTGAACATCATAGGCGGTATCGAGCAGGTCAAAGTGGACGCCGTCCTTACTGACCAACCCTTCCAGTACGACCAAATTTTTTTGGCCTTCCGGTGGTACGTTGGTGATATAAGAGCTGAGAACGAGATTCTGATAACGAACAAACTTTTCAATGGCTTGATAATCAAGCTGGCTGGCGCCGTGTATGATACGACGCATAATGTATTGATTGGCGTGTGGCGGATCAAGGGTTTCAAGTTGCTTGTTGATGGCAGGATTGTCCGCAGGCAAGGCGGTTTTGTCTGCGTTCATCATCTGATAAATCAGTACGGTCAGTATTTTTAACTGCTCCCACTCGTAATCAGATTTAACGGATTGATCGAGTAAATCAGCAGCCTGGACACGAAAGTGTTCAATATCATCCGGTGTAATGACCGATTGCTCATTGACGCTGACCAGAATCTCATTCCATTCGTGATAGCGTTCAAGCAGGCTGGCCTTAGCGCGATCGAAATCGCCTTTCTTAAATTGCTTGAGCAGCGTGTCTTCGCTGAATGCGATATTGGCGTGTTCACTCATAAAATCGGTCACTCACGATTGGTTGTGAATTAGTTGGTCAAAGACCTGCGTCAGCCCGAACTTTATCAAATGGGATAAAACCATACCATGCCTGGAACTGGCCGCAAGGGATTTTGGATTGTTCTGCATTTTTTTGTCCTGTTTTGTACGGTCGGTCAGACGCGAATTTTCGCACGTCAGGACATTAACGGCTACAATACGCGCCATGTCTGGAAATACCTTTGGAACCCTGTTTACCGTAACCAGCTTTGGCGAAAGTCACGGCATTGCCATCGGCTGCGTGGTGGATGGCTGTCCACCCGGTATGGTGTTATCAGAGTCTGATATTCAGGGACAGCTGGATCGCAGGCGTCCCGGCCAGTCGCGCCATACGACGCAGCGGCGCGAAGCGGATCAGGTGAAAATTCTTTCAGGTGTGTTCGAAGATAAAACCACCGGCACGCCAATCGCCTTGCTTATTGAGAATACTGATCAGCGTTCGAAGGATTATTCCGAAATCAAGGACCGTTTCCGCCCTTCACATGCCGACTATGCCTATATCCAGAAATACGGATTACGTGATTATCGTGGCGGCGGTCGGTCTTCGGCCAGGGAAACCGCGGTACGGGTAGCTGCAGGCGCCATCGCGCGAAAATATCTGCAGGAACGTTATGGTGTGGAGATTTGTGGCTGCGTATCACAGCTGGGCCCCGTCAAACCGGATCAGATGAACTGGGATTACGTAAATCAGAATCCGTTTTTCTTTCCCGATAGCAGCAAGCTGGCCGAGTTGGAGCAGCTTTTGGATGGGCTGCGTGAAGATGGCGATTCTATCGGTGCGCGAGTGACGGTGTTGGCGAAATCCGTACCGCCGGGTTGGGGTGAACCGGTCTATGGTCGTCTGGATGCCGATATTGCTGCGGCGATGATGTCGATTAACGCCGTCAAAGGCGTTGAAATCGGTGCCGGTTTTCATTGTGTTGAACAGCGTGGCAGTGAGCATCGCGACGAAATGACCCCGCAGGGATTTTTACGCAACAATTCAGGCGGTGTGGTGGGAGGCATCAGCAGCGGTCAGGATATTGTGGTTAATATGGCATTGAAGCCGACTTCGAGTATTCGTATGTCCGGACGAAGTATTGATATTCAGGGTAAGGCGGTCGAAGTGTCCACCAAAGGGCGTCATGACCCCTGCGTGGGCATCCGGGCCGTACCCATTGCTGAAGCGATGCTGGCGCTGGTGTTGATGGACCAGATGTTACGTCACCGCGCGCAGAACGCCGATGTTCGATCTTCTACGCCTGTGATTCCCGCGCAGGTTCGGGACTGAATGCAGGCTAAAAAATCAACGCCTTATTGGCGCCTTTCAAGTTATTACTTTTTCTATTTTGCAACGCTTGGTGCAATCGTTCCCTATTGGGGTCTGTATTTACAATATCGAGGTTTTTCCGCCATCGAAATCGGCGAACTGCTGGCAATTGTCGCCGCAACGAAAATTATCGCACCTTATATCTGGGGTTGGATTGCCGATCACAGTGGCCGGGGTTTAACTCTAATACGTTACAGTGCGTTTACTGCGATCATCACGTTTGCCGGAGTCTATATCGCTGATGATTTATTGCTGATGGCATTGGTGATATTGCTGTTCAGTTTTTTCTGGAACGCCAGCCTGCCGCAATTTGAAGTAACCACGCTACATTTTCTCGGCGAGAAATCAAATCGATACAGTCATATACGTTTATGGGGCTCAATCGGTTTTATTTTGCTGGTTTTATCTCTGGGTCCGTTACTGGATCATTCCGGTTTACAGGTATTGCCGCATTGCCTGGTGATCTTATATACCGGTATCTGGATTGCTACGTTGAGAGTGCCGGATATCAATCAACCGGAAAAGCATCAAAAACCGAAGAGACCGATTATTGAGACATTAAAACAGCGGCCGGTGATTGCTACGCTGGCAATTGGTTTTTTAATGCAGCTCAGTTTTGGTGCTTATTACGCGTTTTTTTCTATTTACTTGCAACAATACGGTTATACCAAATCGGCAGTGGGTATGTTGTGGGCGCTGGGTTCGGGCGCGGAAATTTTTGTATTCCTGGCTATGTACCGTTTACTGCCCAAATTTGGCGGGCGTTTGCTATTATGCGTTGCGTTTCTTGCCACCACATTACGATGGTGGTGTATCAGTCAGTTCGTTGGGAACGGCTGGATTGTAGCATTGACGCAACCGTTTCATGCCTTCGGTTTTGGGATGTTCCATGCCACTATGATTCATTTGATTCATCGTTATTTCCCGCCCGAGCATCAAGGTAGAGGACAGGCTCTGTACTCAAGCCTGAGTTTTGGCGTTGGCGGGGCATTGGGCGCTGTTATAAGTGGGTTTATATTGGAATATTTCGGAGGCTCGACTGTATTTATCTGTTCGGGATTAGTCGCGTTATGCGGCTTATTTGTGACGTGGTTTGCATTACCTGAAGATCAGGGTATGGCAAATGGATAGGTATTTTTTGTATCAATTCAAATCTGCCATTTGATGTTTAAAGATGGGCGGATTATATTTACTGCTGCATTAGCATCAGTCCGAGGAGAAGAGTGATGTCTGATATCAAATATAAAATAGTATTAACCGGTTACTATCATGTGGATATGACGGGGTATAAAACTCAGAAAGGTGAGTACTACATCGAAAAAGATTTTGCGGATGCGTTTCATATTCCCCGGGAAAAGGCCAGGGAACTGTTTCAGAGTGTGCCGACGGTTCTCAAGGAAAATCTATCCTATGATGAAGCGCAGCAGTACCGTAAGAAGATAGAAGCCGCCGGAGGTTCGTGTGAGATTCAGGATATGGACTCCAGACCCGCCGAATTGTCGCTTGCTCCTGAGTAGTACCGTATTTGCGTTTTACACAAATCGAGCTAATGATGGTTATTTATGATTAACAGTCTGCGAAATATTTTTATCGGCACAGCGATATTGGTGTTATCCGCCTGCACAACCGATCCCGGTGTGGCACCGTGGATTGCAGATCAGGGAAACGGCACCTACAAAAATCCGGTTTTATTTGCTGACTACTCCGATCCGGATGTGATACGCGTCGGCGACGATTACTACATGATCTCGTCCAGCTTTAACAGCGCACCCGGTTTGCCCGTATTGCATTCCAAAGATCTGGTTAATTGGCGTTTAATTAACCATATCGTTAAACAACAGACACCGCTGGATGTGTATGCAAAACTGCAGCATGGAAATGGCGTGTGGGCACCCTGTATTCGATATCACAACAATAAATACTGGGTCTTTTTCCCGGACCCGGATTATGGAATATACATGACGCAGGCCACCGATCCGGCCGCGGATTGGAGTCGGCCGATATTAATGTTGGCGGGTAAAGGGCTTATTGACCCTACACCATTATGGGATGCCGATGGTAACGCTTATTTGTTACATGCCTGGGCGAAGAGTCGTGCCGGTTTCAATAATGTACTGACTCTCCACAAAATGTCAGCGGATGGCACAAAAACGCTGGATGAAGGCAGCGTTATTATCGATGGGAATAAGTTACCTGGCTATAGAACTCTTGAGGGCCCCAAGTTTTATCAGGCCAATGGTTATTATTATGTTTTTGCCCCGGCCGGTGGGGTTGAGCAGGGCTGGCAATCGGTATTCCGTTCGAAAAATATTTATGGTCCCTATGAAGATCGTATCGTTCTGGATCAAGGCGACACAGAAATAAACGGCCCTCATCAGGGCGCATGGGTGATAACACAAACAGGTGAGTCCTGGTTTTTCCATTTTCAGTCGCTGGGTCCGTACGGTCGTATTGTGCATCTGCAGCCCATGCAATGGCATGATGATTGGCCCGTTATCGGACAGGATAGCAACGCAGATGGTAAGGGCGAACCGGTACTGTCGTTTAGAAAGCCTGATGTGGGTGCAAAGTATCCGATTACTGTCCCTCAAACATCCGATGATTTTGCAGAAAAAAGTTTAGGTTTGCAGTGGCAGTGGAATGCCAACTGGGAACCGGATTGGTATTCGTTAACGGAACGAAACGGGTATTTAAGGTTATATACACAGCCCGTTTCCGTGTTGAAAAATCTTTGGTCTGTGCCGTTTTTACTGTTTCAAAAATTACCCGCGCCGTCATTCGACGTCATTGCCGGCTTCGATGCCAGCAATCTTAAAGCGTCCGATTACGCCGGTCTTCTTTTATATGGATACGATTACGCCTGGATCGGAATTCGCAAGCAGAGTAATGATCGTTTGCAGCTGGTGTTGGAAATCTGTATCGATGCCAGAAATGATTGTGAAAAAAAAGTTACGCCGATCAAAGAATTAACCGATGCGCATGTCAATTTACGAATGACGATGCAAACAGGCGGTGCGGCTCAATTTTCGTATTCGCAGGATGGAAACACATTTATTGAGTTACCGGAAGTCTTTACGGCAAAGCCAGGTCGTTGGGTAGGCGCCAAGGTCGGTGTATTCGCCGCGACGAATACAGAACAGAGTAGTGGGTTTATTGATATCGATCGATTTCTTGTCAGATGAATACTGATAAGCCACGGAAGGCTTCAGTGCCTTCCGTGGTAATTAATAATCAGTTACACGCTTGACCGGCTTCGCCGTTCCAGCCGGCCAGTCTTGCCATCATCCACCAGAAGGCTTTGGCCTTTTGAAAGCAAACCGGCCCGCTTGAGTGTGTGCATCCGAGCGAAGCAAGTGAGTTTGGACATTGGTCTGGATAATCTGAGCACCAGTCGCCACACCAGTAGCCATCTGGAGTATTGCAAGTATCGTGTACATCTGGATGGAAAACATTATTAGGATCGTATTTTTCGAGATCAGCAAAATCGAACAGGACCATCTCATGATCACGCGCATAATCCCGGACCATATTGTTATTGCGACGTAGCACGGAGTCGGGATTGGTATCCTGGTCGCCATCGGTACGACCGGTCATCAGGATAAAGCGCATACTAGAGTATTCGCTTTCAAATGCACTCATAGTGGCGAGATAACGATTCACGGTTTCAACTGAATTATCTGATTGTTGCGTACACCAGCTCCACATCGAGTAATCATAGTGTCCGGTATCGGCAACTGACCGGGTCCAATTGATGGCAGTTTGGCCGTCCCAATACCGTTCGGGAGTGACATACGTATCGCCCGGGTTCCCATCGTATATTCTTAGTGCCGGTGGATCTTCAACAGCCGGTAGACCTTCAGTTGCGCCTGCTCTGATAGCAATTCTGTATTTGTCGGCTACGAAATTTTCCAGGTAATTGAGTCCTTCAATAATTTGTCCGCCATGTGAGGTATGTGCGTAATGCAGCGTGAGCTGTTTGGCCTGGTCCAGCCAGCAATCCGGGATATCCTCAAAAGCTAACGCGGCATTATGGTCGACCAGCAATCCATCTCCGGGAAATACTGGGGCTGTCTCTCCAGTGCTTGTTTCATCAGACCCTCCGGAGCCACCGCAGGCGCCTAAAAAGGCCAGCACGAAACAGGTGCTAACAAAAAAAATAAGTATACGTTGCATAATATGAGCCTTCTTCGAGTTTGAGATTTCTCAGGCAAAATAATCTGGCAAAGCGCAGTCTATGCATATATCCTTATAAAAAGTATGGAATAGAGCACGTTTTGATAAATTAAACGAACGGAGATAAACCGTGATTTTCAACGTAATTTATTGAATACTAATTCTATGATTTTGAGATTTATTTACGCCATCCATGATGAGGGAGCAAGGTTTATGAAAAACCATCTTTTGACTGCAGTCATCTTAGGTTTTGCATTTCAGCTTATTTTCGGTTGCAGTCCGGAAACTGACAATAACGAAAAGACCAAGACCATTATCGATCCGCAAATCCAGGCGCTCAACAAAGCCAAACAGCTTGAGGGAGATCTTCAGAAGGTCGAGCAGGAACGGGCGGAAAAAATGCGCGAACAGGGCCTCTGAAAAATCTCATTTCATTCCGAACAAAATTCATAATGTAATTTGCTCGGTATGTGTTTTATTACAATTTATCCATGTTGTTATTTCATGCAAACAAATACATTATGAAAAAAGAAATCCTGGTCAATCGAATTGCGTGGTTTCTATTAGTTCTGCTGGTGCTGGTCGCGGCTAAGGGATTACTTGTATATCCGCGCGATCCGGCTACTCTGTCGGTGTACTCTCTTGCCGGCCATGAATGGAAATACAATCTATGGCGTTTGCTGGCCATGGCGGATGCGCTGGCCGACGGTATGCCTGGTCGCTGGTTGCAGGGCTTCTCGCACGGTTGGGGTTATCCTTTGTTCCACTATACCGGACCGTTACCCTACACTTTTGGTGGTCTGCTTGTATTGATCGGATTTGAACCTCACTCCGCTCTAAACGTATGTTGGATTACCGCTTACTTTTTGACCGGCGTTTCAATGTTTTGGGCAACAAAACCCATTTTGGGTCGTTGGGGTGCACTGCTCGCAGCATGTTGCTACTTGCTGGCGCCCTATCATCTTGTTGATACCTATGTTAGAACCAATTTACCTGAAACAACCGCTTTTATTTTTCCACCACTCATTTTACGTGCGTTATTAAGCGACAGAGTTTCCTCTCTGAAACCAGTTGTTCTGGGAACATTGGCAATCATGCTGATTCCACTTACGCATATATTATCTACCTACCTGGTTGGGTTGGGTTTAGTGATTTTTTGTGTAGTGTATTTAATTTTGCTGCCCTCTAATAACGTGAGATTTATTTTTCTTAAATCAGGCATTACGATGGCCGGCATTGGTCTGGGTCTTAGTGCTTTCTTCTGGTTGCCTGCAATTATTGATATATCGGCTGTCAGGGGATTCCAGGCGATGACCAAAGGCTTTTACGGCTACAGTCAGCATTTTGTCTACATTGATCAGTTGTTCAATCACTATTGGGAATATGGTGCCAGTGAACCGGGACATGCTGACTTTATGTCGTTTTCGCTTGGCCCGTCTATTGTAGCATTTGCGGTTTTGGCAACAGCTATCAGCCTATATCGACTCATTAAATATAATAGACAACCGACGCAAACTGGTTATGAAGAGAAGGATGGTATCGAGTATGTTGATCTCTGCCGAATTGTTATCGCTTGTATAGTCAGTACATTGGTTATGGCGTTTCTCGCGCTTGGATGGAGTAAAGGCTTATGGGCCGTCATTCCAAAAATAGAAGTGGTTCAGTTTCCATGGCGATTCCTGTTGCCTTCCACATTATTTCTGGCTATTAGCGCGGGTGCGTTGCCACGATTATTAGCTGGATTTAATTTCAAATTTCCATGGTTAGAGTTTACGGCAGCCGCATTGATGTGCCTGACTGTGATTTTTTTACACTGGAATTTTGCCAGAGTCGGTCAGTATGCAGCAGCGGATCGCGAGGAACTGTTACTGGAAAATCAGATGAAATTTGGCGTCTGGACGACTAATGAACATGAATTTCTTCCCTCAGCAGTTCGGGAAATACCGTATCGTGGATTGAAAAGACTGGAAGTCGCAAAATTTTACGATAAGAATTTTGCGGAACAAAAACGCATAATGAATGAAAAAATTGAGAATGGAATTGCCCGGTTAACCCTGATTCCGGGCGAAGCAGGTGTGGTTGTTTTGAATCAGCATTGGCATCCTGCCTGGCATGCCAGCGTAGATGGAGAACCGGTTAAAACATATGCATATCCAGGGCACCCATTTGCGCCAGTTGCAATCAACGTGCCGGCAGGAATTCATAGTGTTGAGTTTCGCTATGGATTTACTGCCGCCGGCATATTCGCAATCATCCTGTCACTAATTATTCTTTTGTCTTCAACAGGGTATCTACTACACCGTAAACAGTATAGCGTATTACGCTTGATGGGAGTGCCAATCATTTTTGTTTCCGCTGTATGGTTCTTTTACTGGACTACTTCAATTCCGAAAACGGTTCCTCTTGCACAAAGTATCAAACAAATTGACCGGCATGTACAAGCCGATAAGTTGGCAACAAGAAAACAAATCGGCACGGCATGGGATCAAGATGGAAATGTAATATTTAGTGAAAGTGGCTTACTGGTGACTTTCGAGCAGAAGATCCACCAGAATGCTATTGAGTTAGGTTTGGACAGCAATGACTGGTATCTGATTGTATTTTTATCGCACGGTAATGTCACCGGGGCAGGTGATGTACCCAAGCGCAAATCAGGCGGCATATCCTCATATTCAATTACTGTTCCAGCCTATGTTTTACAAAAAGGGTATGATTCAATTGCTGTTTTTCCTGTCGAAGGTGATGGATATTATAGTCTTGCGCACGTTATTACGAAGTAAATAGCGTTTTGAGCAGGACTGGTATTTATGCTAAAAAACACAGACAGTCAGTACGGTTATTTTAATATTATGGCGCACTGGTTAACGGCCGTGATCGTTATTGGTTTGTTTTGTCTCGGGATATGGATGATTAGCCTGGATTATTACCATCCGTGGTATAAGGATGCACCACAAATTCATCGCAGTCTGGGAATTTTACTTGCGCTTTTGATAGTACTCAGATTACTTCTACGTTTATTCATGCCGGTACCGAAGCCACTCGCCAGTCTCAAACGCTGGGAACGCATCACATCGGTTCTTGTGCATTGGTCGATGTACGGCCTTGTACTGATCACGATCATACTGGGTTATTTGATCTCTACTGCGGATGGCCGAGCCATCAGCGTTTTTGGTTGGTTCGAGATACCTGCGACGCTGACATCTATCCCGCAACAGGCCGATCTGGCAGGAGAACTTCACTATTATTTCGCAGTCACATTGCTGATTCTGGTGGGAATACACGCTCTGGCCGCAATCAAGCATCATTTTATAGATAAGGATACAACCTTGTTACGTATGCTTGGAAGAGAGCGTTAATAATTGGACGTTACTAACTTAACTGAGAGGAAGTGATGAGTAAAAAAACTATTTCACCTTTTTTGCTGGCGACGTTATTTTTGGTGGTGGGTAATGCGACTGCGGCAGATTATGTGATTGATACCGAAGGCGCGCATGCATCGATTAATTTCAAGTTTAATCATCTTGGTTACAGCTGGTTGAGCGGAACCTATAAAACATTTAGTGGAAATTTCAAGTGGGATGCCGCAAAACCTGAAGCGACCGTTATCAATGTTGAAGTTGATGTTAACAGTCTCGATTCCAACCATGCCGAACGCGATAAACATATACGTAGTGATGATTTTCTAGATGTAAAAAAATACCCAACCGCAAAATTTGACAGCACATCGGTCACGCCGATAAAAGATAACAAACTGCTAGTTAAAGGTAACCTTACTTTACATGGCGTGACCAAAGAAATCGTAATCGATGCCAGACCTGTTGGTGAAGGCGAGGATCCGTGGGGTGGATATCGTGCCGGATTTGAAGGAACGGTAACACTCAACACCGTGGATTTTGGTATGCCGGGATTTGTACCGACGAATCAGGTGCATTTGGAGCTGTTGATAGAAGGAGTTCGTCAATAGTTGGATTATCGAATGACAGCAGTTTTTTTTAAACCCCGCTCGTGCGGGGTTTGTTTTTCTGAGCGTATAGTTGTTACTGTCTTTAACGGTTTTCCCAGGTATTTGAAGAAAGCGCTGAAATTGGATGATTTTTCACAACGGTAGATGATCTTTACGGCAGGCGCTGCTAATATAACGCGGGCTCATCAGAGTGACCTGTAATGCCTTTGTTGTGCAGAAAACTATAATTCGCAGGCTCTCGCAATTGCACAAAGAGCCTGATTCTTATACTGGATACGCCGTGACCAATAAAAGCGATCTATTAAAACAGTTAAAGATTGATAAGGATCAACCAATAGCCCGGCCTGATATCAAAAAGGTTTGGCTGGTATCGGCTATTGGCGGTAGTCTGTTGTTAATAATATTGATTTGGGCGATGTTGGGCGGTGAGCGCGTATTTTCGGTCGCTACTTCAATGGCGCGTATTGAATCAGTTGGTGACAATGGCGGGCAAATTGCCTTGCAGGCAACCGGCTATGTTACTGCCAGACTACAGGCCACGGTTTCGTCTAAAGTAATGGGTAAGGTTGATAAGTTACTGGTTGAAGAAGGTGATCATGTTGAGGCTGATCAGATTCTGGCGACACTCGATGACAGCAACACCCGCCAGGATTATCTTCTGACCGAATCGCAGTTGCTGGGTGCAAAAGCGCAGGTTAATGAAACCAGAGCGCTATTGCAGGAATCTGAGCTGGCCGTAAAGCGCAAACGTGAATTGTTTGCCCGTCAATTAATCAGTCGATCCGAATTGGATAATGCTGAAGCGTCATACCATTCCTTGCAGGCGCGCCTGCAAAGCCGTCAGGCGGAAGTACAAATGGCCGAAAACCAGATTCAGGTTCAGAAACAAAGGCTGGAAGATCTGGTGATCCGGGCCCCGTTTGCCGGAGTTGTGGTGGCAAAAAATGCCCAGCCTGGAGAGATGATTTCACCCTTGTCATCCGGCGGTTATACCCGTACCGGAATATGCAGTATCGTTGACATGTCTTCACTGGAAATTGAAGTGGATGTAAATGAGGCCTATATCGATCGTGTTCAACCGGGTCAGGCGGTGCAGGCGGCACTGGATGCTTACCCTGACTGGCGAATACCGGCCAAAGTCGCAGCGATTATTCCAACCGCCGACCGGCAAAAAGCGACGGTTAAGGTTCGTATTGCATTTGACGAACTGGATCCGAGGATATTGCCCGATATGGGAATTAAAGTGGCTTTTATGGAATACCGGGAGTCCAACGCGGCTGAGCACAGGGGCTTATTGTTAGTGCCCAGAACAGCGGTGCGTGAAGAAAACGGACAATCCATTCTCTTTGTTGTAGAAGCTCAACGCGCTGTGCAGAGAATGGTTGAGCAACACAATTCATCGAATAACGATAAAGTGATTATCACCAGTGGCCTTAAGCCGGGTGAAACGTATATCAACGACATACCTGAAGGTCTGTCTGATGGTGATGCAATAGAAACTCGTTAGAAGCAGAAACAAAGGAAATAAAATGTCCTCTACCTTATTGGCGCGATTGCATAATATTGAAAAGCATTTCATCAAAGGTAATCAAAAAGTACACGTTCTGGATGATCTTGAACTGGAGATCAAGCAAGGCGATTTCCTGGCATTAATGGGGCCTTCCGGTTCCGGGAAAACGACCCTGCTCAATTTGTTGGGTGGCTTGGATCGCCCCAGCTCCGGCAGTGTGGAAGTGCTGGGTCAGCGAATCGACAAGCTTTCCAATAGTGCGCTGGCAAAATGGCGTGCCAGACACATCGGTTTTGTTTTTCAGTTTTACAATTTAATGCCCGTGCTGAGCGCCGAGCGTAATGTTGAATTGCCGTTGCTTTTAACCAATCTGTCCGGCGCGCAACGCAAACAACGTGCACGTATAGCCCTGTCGGTAGTTGGCCTGGAAGATCGTGGCAGTCATTCCCCGAATGAGTTGTCAGGCGGGCAACAACAGCGTGTTGCTATTGCCAGGGCCTTTGTATCGGATCCGGATTTATTGCTTTGCGATGAACCTACCGGTGATCTGGATCGCGAAACAGCAGACGAGATTCTGGAACTGTTGCAGACTCTTAATCGCGAGCATGGAAAAACAATTGTTATGGTGACGCATGATCCTCGCGCCGCTGATCACGCCAAAGAAATTCATGTGCTGGATAAAGGCCAGTTAAACAGCCAGGCGGTAACGCTGCCATGAAGTATGCCTATTTTATCTGGAAAAACCTAACCCGAAAAAAAGCCAGGACACTATTAACGCTTTTGTCGATTTTTGTTGCTTTCGTTTTGTTTGGATTATTGGGTGCTTTGAATCAGGCGTTTACCGGCGGAGCTGATGCTGCCGGCGCGGATCGTTTGGTAACTATTCATAAAATTTCTCTGGTTAACTTTTTGCCGATTAGTTATGTTGCACGGGTTGAACAGGTGCAAGGAGTTAAAGATGTTACCCACGCAACCTGGTTTGGCGGTTATTACCAGGAACAACGTAATATGTTCGCGCAGTTTCCTGTTGATGCTGAATCTTATTTGAAGGTCTATAAAAAAGACATCGTATTGTCGGATCAACAAAAACAAGCCTGGTTGAAGAATCGAATTGGAGCCGTGGTCGGCGAAAAACTAGTACGTCGCTATGGTTGGAAAATAGGAGATAGAATTCCAGTTACCTCGACTATTTTTACACATGACGGTAACTTTACCTTGGAGTTTGAAATAGAAGGTACTTTTACGGCCACGGATAGCAATGTCGATACCAGTTATATGTTATTTCATTACGACTATTTTGATGAGTCACGTGATTTTGCCAAAGGACAAATTGGCTGGATGGGTTTTTCGATTAACGAGCCGGACAAGGCAACGCAGATTTCCAAATCGGTCGATGAGTTGTTTGCCAATTCATCGGCAGAAACAAAAACCAGTACCGAAAAAGCGTTTGCTGAATCGTTTGCCAAGCAATTTGGCGATATTGGTTTAATTACAAAGTTAATAATGACAGCAGTTTTTTTTACAATGTTGTTGGTGACCGGTAATACCATGGCACAGACTGTACGCGAAAGGATACCGGAATTGGCAGTACTGAAAACCATCGGTTTTTCCGATGGCAGCATGTTGTTTTGGGTGCTTGGTGAGTCAGTAACGATTGCCCTGGTCGGCGGAGCTTTGGCGCTGATCGTGGATTTTGCTGTTGTGAATGCCATGGCTGCAAGTGTCGGTGCTTTTTTGCCGGGTCTCTCGATAACAGCTGCTATATTTTTTCAGGGACTCGGGTTGGCCATAATTTTTGGAATACTGTCCGGAATATTTCCGGCCATTCGAGCAATGCGTTTAAGTATTACTGATGCATTAATGCATGCCTAGTAAAGTAGCTATATAGCTGGAGAACTTGAATAATGTTGCATACCTTAAATCAGGCGGTTGCAGTTTCATTGAATAATATCCGTGGTTTACCGAGTCGTCTCGGTGCATCATCCGTCGCCGTATTTGGTACTGCCTGCGTAGTGGGTGTGTTTATCAGCGTATTATCGATGGCGGCGGGATTTCAGAAAACCATGACTGCGGCTGGTTCTGCCAATACCTATATTGTTACCAGGGAAGGTGCGATATCTGAAATGAATAGTGGCCTGTCATTTGAACAAACGCAACTCATTGCCAATGCCGAAGGTGTGGCTAAAGATGCTGATAACAATCCGATAGCTTCAGCGGAATTGTATGTCATAGTCGATATACCGAAAAAAACCACCAACACTGATGCCAATATTCCTTTGCGTGGCGTCCAGGGACCAGCATTTAAAGTCAGGGATAATATCAAGATTGTTGAAGGACGAAACTTTACTCCGGGTCAAAATGAATTAATTGTCGGTAGGGCCGCACAGAGTCAGTTTGCAGGTCTTAATATTGGCGACACCATTAAATTTGGCCAGAGCGAATGGAATATTGTTGGGGTCTTCGAAGACGGTGGCAGTGTCTCTGAATCTGAATTGTGGTGTGATGTACGCATATTGCAGCAGGTGTATCGGCGCGGTAACAGCTATCAATCAGTGCGAGTGAAATTAACCGGTGAAGAAGTGTTGCCTGAATTCAAGGAGGCGTTGGCGTCTGACCCTCGCCTGACAGTCAGCATTAAATCTGAAAGAGATTATTATGCAGAGCAATCGGAAGGGTTAACGCAGTTCATTAAATTGATAGGCTATCCGCTTGCGATTTTGATGGCTATCGGCGCGATCTTTGGCGCAGTAAACACCATGTATTCATCCGTTTCAGCGCGCACTCGGGAGATGGCAACTTTGCGTGCGTTGGGTTTTGGAAATTTTCCGATTATTATTTCTACGTTGGTTGAATCGGTACTGCTGGCATTTGTCGGCAGTTTGATCGGTTCAGTTTTTGTTTATATGGTTTTTAATGGATATACCGTGTCGACTATGAACGGGCAGAGCTTTAGTCAGGTTGTCTTCGCGTTTTCAATCACGCCGGAATTATTGTGGCAGGGAATGAATGCAGCAATATGGATTGGCTTGATTGGCGGGGTTTTTCCGGCGATTCATGCGGTCAGAGTGCCGGTGGTGGTGGCGTTGAGAGAATCCTAAATAAAAACTAGCGATAAAGGGTAGCCAGAAGAATGCCGGGGAAACAAAAATGAAAATATTAAGATGGGTTTTATTCGTTATCGGTATTCTGTTTCTGGTTTCAATTATCATCTGCATTGTCAGATCCGATTACAAAGACTTTGGGTCCGGCGTTGCTGCCACCATTCTGGTATGGACAGCGTATTTTATCCTGCTGTATTTTTCAAAGCGGGGCAAACACAAGTACAAAGGAGTTTCGTCTGCGGGTTTAGGTTGTATGAACTGCGGCAAAAAGGTTGAAGGACGTGACCGTCTTATGGCATCACAAAGTTATGCGGTTCAGGCAGGGTTAACGCAGAAGGCTCGTGATATGGAAAAGAATCAAGGCTATATGTGCAGGGATTGCGGGAATCTGTATTGTAAAGTCTGTCTTGAGAGCTTTGTTCCTGACTCGCAGAAAGGGGTTGTTTGCCCGGGTTGCGGTGGTTTTTTTGACTATCTCCCATAGCGGCTTGCGGACTCCGGAATAGAATTCTTTTTGAATCCAGATTTCGTTTTGCAGCGTCTAATAGAAAACCCGATATAACCGGAAGGACGATATTATGAAGACCCTGCTACGCAATACCTCGCTTGTATTAATAGCCCTGATTCCGATGTTTTCTTTTGCGGAAGAAAATCTCATTACAGCGGATGTGCCGGTTAAGCATTTTGATGAGATCACATTAAGTAACGCTGCCCGTTTGGTTATTGTGCAGGGTGAGACGCCCAGTCTTAGGGTCACGGTCAAGGAAGAATCCATGAAGCCGCGGGTAAAGGTAGAGCAATCTGGCAGTACACTTCATTTAGGGACCACATCCGGAAAACAGGGCTGGTTCGACTGGTTCAAGTGGGGATCGAACGGGAATGACGGGGATGTACTGTTTGAAGTTCAAATGCCCGAGCTGAAGAAACTGAGCATAGCCGGGGCATCAAAAGCGCAAGTCAACGATATGCGGTTGGCTGACCTGCAATTAAAGATTAGTGGCGCATCAAAATTGCTGGCCGAAAAATTAAATCTTGACAATCTTGATGCGGAAATTTCCGGTGCCAGTAAATTAAGTATCAATGAGTTGACTGTGAAAAAAGTCCGTATGGATATATCCGGCGCAAGCGGCACGCAGATTTCCGCGTTGCTGGTTGAGGCGCTGAAGCTGGATGCTTCCGGGGCGTCAAGTCTCACAGTATCGGAGGGTGTAGCCAAATATTTAGCGGTACAGGCCAGCGGTGCAAGCAAATTTAATGGTGAAGGATTACTGTCTGATTATGTAAAGGCTGAGGCCAGCGGCGCTTCTTCGATTAAAGTTCATGCCAAAGAATCATTGGAGAGCAAATCGAGTGGTGCGTCCAGTATCAAAAACAGCGGGCCAGCGAAGGAGTGAGGGGTCAGGTTGAGCTTCCCCCAATAAAACGGACGAATTAATTACTGGCATATTTTTCTTCATATTCTACTGGTGTCATGTAGTTTAGAAAAGCATG
>JAFGLM010000012.1 GCA_016928055.1 Gammaproteobacteria bacterium | reverse complement strand
TGACTTCTGACTTCTGACTTCTGACTTCTGACTTCTGACTTCTGACTTCTGACTTCTGACTTCTGACTTCTGACTTCTGACTTCTGAATTCTGAATTCTCATTTTGATTGCATCCCCCACAGCCTTTTGTAATATCCATCCTGTTGCAGCAATATCTCGTGCGGTCCCTGCTCGATGATTTCGCCTTTTTCAACAACCAGTATGCGATTAGCGTTGCGTACCGCACTCAAGCGATGCGCAATAATGATAACGGTTCGACCTTTACAGATAAGCTGCATGTTCTGCTGGATGATGCGTTCGGATTCGTAATCCAATGCGCTGGTGGCTTCATCGAAGATCAATATACGCGGGTTGGTAATCAATGCACGTGCGATGGCGATGCGCTGGCGTTGACCACCGGACAGGTTGCTGCCGCGCTCACCCACCATGGAGTCATAACCTTCGGGAAGCTCCAAAACGAACTCATGCGCACCGGCCAGTTTGGCGGCTTGGATAACGCGTTCGACTGGAATAGCGGGATCGGCCAGGGCGATGTTTTCCCGCACGCTGCGATTGAATAGAAAATTCTCCTGCAGCACCACACCAATATTACGGCGCAACCAGGCTGGTTCAACCATGGCTAGATCAACACCATCCACCAATACACGACCACTTTCGGGTACATAGAGTCGTTGCACGAGTTTAGTCAGCGTGCTTTTGCCAGAACCGGAACGGCCAACAATACCGATGACTTCTCCGGGTTGAATGCCCAGTGAAATATTTCTTAAAATCTCCGGTCCATCAGGGCGATAACGAAAGGTGACTTTTTCAAACTCGATCCGACCTTCCAGTTTGGGCAATGATCCGCGACCGGGATTGTGAGCCGGTTCGGGTTGTGAATTGAGGATGTCTCCAAGACGTTCAACGGAAATACGCGCCTGCTGAAAGTCCTGCCACAACTGTGCCAGTCGGAGTATCGGCCCGCTGACACGACCGGCGATCATATTAAAGGCTATTAACTGGCCTACTGATAAATCGCCCGCCATCACTTTATGCGCGCCAACCCATAAAATAAGCAACACGGTGAGTTTGCTGATAAATGATGTGCTTTGGTTGGCGATATTGCCCAGGTTAGTGGTTCTAAATCCGGCTTTGACGTAGGCAGCCAGTTGTTCTTCCCAACGACGTTGGTTCTGTGGTTCCACTGCACCGGCTTTTACGGTTTCGATACCGTTAATCGCCTCTATAAGAAACGCCTGATTCTCAGCGCCGCGTTGAAATTTTTCTTCCAGGCGTTTGCGCAATATCGGTGTGACAAAAAAAGCAATTAAGACATAAAAAGGGATAGTACCGAGGACAATATAGGTCAGTGTCGGACTGTAGAAATACATCACCACAAAAAATACAACAGTGAATAATAAATCAATCACCAACGTCAGTCCGGAACCGGTAATAAAATTGCGGATGGTATCCAGTTCACGCACTCGCGCGACCAGATTGCCGACCCGTCTTGCTTCGAAATAACTGAGCGGCAGTCTTAATAAATGTCGGAACAGGCTTGAGCCCAATTCAACATCAATGCGGTTGGTGGTGTGAGAAAATATGTAGGTACGCAAACCGGTCAGCGTGACTTCAAACACCGATACCACCAGCAAACCGATGGCGAGCACATCCAGTGTCGTCAATCCCTTGTGCACCAGAACTTTGTCGATAACCACCTGGAAAAACAACGGTGTAATCAATGCAAACAATTGAATAAACAGCGAAGCCAGCAAGACCTCGCCCAAAAAACGCTTGTATCGAATAATGGCCGGGATAAACCAGCTGATATCAAACTTTCGTAAACTGTCGCCGAGACGTGCACGACGTGTCAGCAAGATCAGTTTGCCTGACCACCATTGCTTGAAGTCATCCGCTTTAAGGATACTTGGTGTTTTCTGATCGGGGTGCTGGATAAGGATCTTATCCTCGGCCAGTTTCGCCAGGATGGAGTATTTTCCATCCTTTGAAATGGCGATACAGGGTAACTGGGTTTTCTGCAGCTTGACCCAATCACTTTTGATCAGGCGCGCCTTTAAGCCAATTTCCTTGGCAGCACGTAATATATCAGTGGAATCGAATGGAAGGCCTGAACGGCCAAACTGATGTCTGAGCCCCTTGGGATCAGCCGGTAATTCAAACAGGCGCGCCAATAGCACAATACAAGCTAGCCCTGTATCGAATAGTCCTTCAGACTGATTCTGGATTTGTTTGGAATTCTCTTCCATGCGCATCACATTGCAGCGTGGCTGGTCATCCTTGATATGCGCCCTGACAATCTACCTGGATTGCCCGTTCTTAGTAGCCGTGCAGTTTAACGCCAAATCTGCGGATTTGCATCAGCAGAAGGAATGAACACTGGGCAAAAAAGTATGGGAGTATATAAGCGTATAGTTCTTGTTCCTTTCTACTTCCCTACTTTTCTTTTCACACTCCTATATTTTCATACTGCATTACTGATTTTTCAGCATTTTTCTTTCCACCCGGTACAACAACTGATCCATTCGCGTCAGCCCCATTAGAAACGCAATCACCACGCCCGTGGAATTGGCCACCATATCACCGTAATCCATATGTCGCATGGGATTGAAACTCTGCAATACTTCCAGGCCAATACCCATGGCAATAAAAAATAACACCAGAATAATTCTGGCCGATCGCGCAGGAAATAACTGCAGCCACCACAACATTAAAAAGCAATAACCGGCGGCATGAAATATCTTGTCAGTATGCCCGGGCATGCGCACCCAGAGCACCGACGTTAAGGACCAGTAATTCACACCGATAATCCACACAAATCCCGCAACCAACCACAGGTTCAGGTGACGTAAACGCCTGTCGGGGGAGAAAATATTTAGAATTACTTCCATAGCAATCCTTATAAACGATGCCGCTGATCATTTTTTTTGCTAAATCCGGCAAGGGGGTGATTATACTGCTTTGCAACGGCCATAACCTTGAACAGTTCCCCCATTTGACCCGGTAATACTAATTTTTTCAGCTGATGTATCAAATTCAGTTGCGCCGGCAATTCCGCAGACTGCATGCTCTCTGCCAGCAGGGATTCCACACCGCAATCCAGTAGAAATCTGACTTGCTCCGCAAATGCCAACACTTCCATAGTCGCCGCTTCGGCCGCTTCCGCAACCGCAGTAAAATCGACATGCGCGGTAATATCCTGCAAGCCCACCCACAACAACGGCTCATCGTGCGCACGATGACGATAATGACACATCAGGGTTCCCATGCTGCGTTCAGGCATATAGTACTTCGCGCGCGGATAACCGTAGTCAATAATCAACGCCACGCCTACTTGCAAACAATCAGACAGACTATTGAACCAGGGTTTGAGTTGCAGATTAATTTCTGAACAATACGCTTCCGGAAAATCCGCCTGTAAGTTTTTTTCTAAATACTTCACCACCTGCTGCAATTCTTCGCCACCATCAGATTCTATCTGACAAAAAGATTGCGATGACTTATTCCAATCAACACAAACACGATTAATTGAGGAAGCGTGTTTTACGAATCGTTCTACCGGCATTGCATCCAATACTTCATTGGCAAGTACAACACCATCAATGCTCAGGTCTCTTAATGAATATACCCATTTTATTTGTGGCATTAATTCCGGTACCTTTTCTTGCAACGTCTGTCTCTGACGTTGTTGGAGATCGGCGCTTAATTCAAGAATGTAGTAATGCTCCGGCAGGCAATGATGCTTCTGTAATTGCAATAAAATTTCCGACGCCATGGTGCCGGTGCCCGCGCCAAATTCCAGAATACTGGCGTTGGGGATGTTTTGCATAACATCCATACACTGCCTGGCCAGGCATCGTGAATATACAGGTGATATTTCCGGTGCCGTTACAAAATCGCCGTCGGCACCGAATTTGGATAGGCCAGACATGTAATAACCCAAGCCGGGCTCATAAAGCACGCGTTGCATAAATCGCGCAAACGAAATGGGTCCTGCGGCATCAATCTCATTTCGCAGCAATGCTTCAAGTTGCTGACTTAGCTGTAATGCTTCCGGTTCAGGCTGTGGTAATAACATAGGTGCGTTGAGTTTTTAGATATTTTCATGTTTCAAGGCGTTTCCGTCAAAGCGCACAATACGTTAAAGTAGCAACTTCGCCAACCACTTACACAAAGATGCCTTATATTGATGCCAACAATAAAGTTGCGCTGATCACAGGCGGCGCGCGACGACTTGGTGCAGCAATCTGCCGGGAATTACACAGCTATGGTTACGATGTTGTGATTCATTACAACACTTCGCAACTGGCCGCTGAACAGCTGACACTGGAGCTCAACACGGTACGCAATAACAGTTGTACGGTATTTGCCGCGGATCTTGGTAATACTGATCAACTTGAATCCCTGGTAAAACACGTGGTCGATCACTACGGGCAACTGGATGTTTTAATCAATAACGCATCAGCTTTTTACCCCACGCCGGTCGGTAAAATTACAGAACAACAATGGAATGAGCTGACTACAATCAATGTCAAAGCGCCCCTGTTTTTGTCACAGGCGGTAGCGGGGATGCTGCAACAAGCAGAAGGCTGCATTATCAATATTCTGGATCTGTACGCTGATCATCCGCTGCACCGGCATGTGGTTTACTCGGCTTCAAAAGCGGCTCTGACCTCAATCACCCGATCGTTGGCGCGAGAGCTAGCCCCCGCCATTAGAGTCAATGGTATCGCCCCCGGCGCTATTTTGTGGCCGGAAAAAACAATGAGCGAACAAAGCAAGCAAGCAATATTGCAACAAGTTCCCATGCAACGCACGGGCAATCCGGCCGATATTGCCAGAACGGTACGCTTTCTGGCTCTGGAATCACCCTACATCACCGGGCAGATTATCAATGTGGACGGTGGTAGAAGCATAACTGTTTAAATCTAACCGCCATTAGAAACTATTCCAGACTGACCGCCTCCAGCTGGCGCTCGCCCTGAAAATTTTCCCATAACTCTGCCATCGTCCTGTTTTCCAACGGGTGCTGCAGGACCGGCGCCAGTTCGGCCAACGGCCTCAGCACAAAGGCATACTTGAGAATATCTTCGCGAGGTAATTTAAACGCTTCCTGCTCCAGAACCACATCACCATAGAGCAGCAGATCCAGGTCCAGCGTCCGCGGTGAGAACTTGGGTTGCTGACGATCACGGCCGTGCGCCCTCTCTATCCAGTCGAGACGATCTGCGACGTGTGCCACCGGTAATGCCGATCGGCAACCCACCACCAGATTCAGGAAATCGTCGCCGGCAAAGCCGATCGCCGGATTTTTATATACCGTTGACCGCTGCAGGCCGACAAACTCATTCTCCAGCATGGCCAGTGCGGAGCCAATATGGGATGCCGGCTCAACGTTGCTGCCGACGCTGATGTAAAGATCCTGAGTATCGCCAGGCTGCCGCCGACGGGTAATTTCGATACCAGCGGTTCTGGAGTAGCGCACCGCACCCGGTTTGTTAAGACGAACCCGGGCTTCGGCCACATCGAACTCATAAAGCACTATCTGCGCAACCCTCTCCACCAGGGTTTCAACCAGCTCAAAGCGGCTGTCACGCACATACTGAATCAGGCGTTTGGCGACCTGCTTGTAATCAAGCGTATCGCCAACCAGATCAGAGCGGGCGGCCCGGCTGATATCGACACTCATTTCCAGATCCAGGCTGATCAGCTGGCGAATCTGGCGCTCCCAATCGTAAACACCGATAACCGTGTCAATTTGCAGGTCTTCGAGGATGATTTTGTCCATAGTCGTCACTTCAGGCATGAAACCGAACGATACCGAAGCCGGCGGGACGATGCCAGTGAGCCAAGCTTGTCCGGGCCCGGTTTTTTCGGTATTATCCGCCGCCCTCGGGCTTTGATTTAAGCCTGTTTCGTTTATTAAACCGTACGGATCAAGAAGATGTCCCAAGTCTGCCAAGTTACTGGAAAACGGCCCATGAGCGGTAACAACGTCTCACACGCCAATAACCGCACCAAACGCCGGTTTCTACCCAATCTGCACAGCCATCGTTTCTGGGTGGAAAGTGAAAATCGTTGGGTGAAACTGCGCCTGTCAACCAAGGGTATGCGTCTGGTTGATAAACTGGGTATCGACACCGTCTTGAAAAAAGTCCGCGCCCGCGGCGAACAGGTCTGAGGTAAACAATCATGGCAAAGTCAGCTCGCGACAAAATCAGACTGGTTTCCAGCGCCGGTACCGGTCATTTCTACACTACCGACAAAAACAAGCGTAATACGCCCGATAAAATGGAATTTAAAAAATATGATCCGGTGGTACGCAAACACGTGATCTACAAAGAGGCTAAAATCAAATAGTCTTTCTTCGAACCGAATTCAAAAAACCCGCCGCATGGCGGGTTTTTGTTTGGCAAACTCTAAGTACAAATGCGTTTTCTCTTGTGTTAGGAAAAGGATTACGCTTTTGTGCGATGCAAAACATATAGATCTTCTCAAACATAAAAAGCAGCGAGGCACCGATGAAAAACAAATTATTCTTTCTGGCATCACTGGGATTATTATGGGTCAATCCTGCTTATTGCGAACAATGGAATTTTGGTGGCTATATTGGGCAGGCCAATTTCGACAACGAAGCTGCTCAACGAGAATACGTTGAAAATTCGGCTTTAACGCTGGGCGGCTATGCCGAATTTCAGTCAGACAGCTTGCTGGCGTTGACTATGGGAGTCGAATATCTATCTTACGATGACAACGCCGAATTCTCGCAGTGGGTCGTGGCAGAATATCTTTTCGACGATGATGAGACATACCATGAAAGCTCCGATGCTTATGCATTTTCCGGCTATGTCGATGCCGGACCACGCTGGCAGTTTGGGACAAATAAAAACTCATATTTCACAGTGGCTGCCGGTTTTAACACCGCACTGGTTTCAGAACGCGCAATCCCAAATTGTAGAAACTGCCGTTCAGAAGATATCGAAATTGATGGCGGCGGTTATATTAAACTGGCTGTCGGCGCAAAAGCCGGTGCGGTTAATCTCGGCCTGCTCTACCGTCAGTTTTTTAGCGGTGATTACGATAACGCCGTCTATATAACAATCGGGAGTGGATTCTAGCAATTACAAGCCCCGCATAAGCGGGGCTTTTGTTTATATCCAGACCATTCAACATTAATCCCATTTAATGTCCAAGGCAGATAAGTAAGAATCAGGTCTTAGCCCTGAACACTTGTTATTTAATACGATATGAATATCATTGCTGGCCTGTTTCAGCTGAAAGCAGAACACTTGTTAACAAAAAGGCGGCCTCATGTCTGATACAAGTCCCGAAAAACTCATTGAAGCGGTGGATTTAACGCGTTTATACGGCAATATCCGGGCCGTTGATAATGTGAGCTTTACCTTAAATAAGGGCGAAGTACTGGGTTTTCTCGGCCCCAACGGTGCCGGCAAAACGACTACGATGCAAATGCTGTGCGGCGCACTAGCACCCACCGGCGGCAGCATCAAAATCAACGATATCGATTTGCTGGAGCAGCCTTTACGGGCCAAACAGGTTATCGGTTTCCTGCCGGAAAAACCGCCGCTGTATATTGAGTTAACGGTCGATGAATACCTCGGCTATTGTTCCCAACTGCATAAAATTGAAAAAGCGTTCCGTGCCAAAGCGCTGGACAGCGTCAAACAGCGCTGTGGCCTGACCGAAGTCGGATCACGACTGATCGGCAATTTATCCAAAGGCTTTCAACAACGCGTCGGCATTGCCCAGGCTATTATTCATTCGCCGCATGTCGTCATTCTGGATGAGCCCACCGTCGGACTCGATCCCATACAGATCCGTGAAATACGACAGTTGATTAAACAACTTGGCCGGGATCACGGCGTGATTCTCTCCACACACATTCTGCCCGAAGTACAAATGACCTGTAATCGCGTACAGATCATCAATCGCGGCCGGCTGGTTTTTCACGACAGTGTCGATAATCTCAAATTAAATACGGCTGCAACGTCTTTGATAATTGGATTAAGGCGCCCGCCGCAAGCAACTGAAATCGAAAATGTATCCGGCGTCAACAAAATTGAAACGATCACTAATAGTCGTTTCCGCATTCATTTTAATAACGGCCAGTCACCAGCAGAGGAAATTGCCAAACTGGCAGTTGAAAAAAACTGGGGCTTGATAGAGCTGACACCGGAAAGTCGCAATCTGGAACAGATTTTCATTGAGTTAACCAGCACCGAAATAACGGATCCCGAAACCAGCAGGGAGAAAGCCGCATGATTTTTGCTATTGCCGCCCGCGAGTTACGTTCATTGTTCTTATCACCATTAGCCTGGGCAGTGCTTGGCGTGCTACAGGCGATACTGGCCTGGATCTTTCTGGTTTCTCTTGAACAGTTTTTGCTGATTCAGCCTCGCCTGATCGGACTGGATGGTGCGCCCGGTGTAACCGATATCGTTGTCACACCGTTATTCAGTCTAATCGGTATTTTGTTGTTACTGGTCATGCCACTCATGACCATGCGCCTGATCAGCGAAGAACGGCGTAACAAAACGCTTACGCTATTGCTGAGCGCGCCGGTAACGACCCCCCACATCGTACTGGGTAAATTTCTGGCAATTCTCTGTTTTATTCTGCTTATGTTGGTTTTATTGTTAATGATGTCATTATCGCTTGCCGGCGGTACCCATCTTGATTATGGCCAGATCGCCGGCACTGCCCTCGGCCTGTTATTGATGATTTCTGCATTTGCGGCTATCGGATTGTATATATCCTGCCTGACCGATCATCCTACCGTTGCCGCAGTGGTTACCTTTGGTGTGCTGTTTATGCTGTGGATTGTAAGTTGGGCAGCGCAGACAAAAGAAAACAGCGCAGACTTATTGCGCTGGTTATCGATGATGCAACATCAGGAAAGTTTTCAGCGCGGCGTACTCAACAGCAGTGACGCGTTGTATTACATTATTGTGATCGTGGTTTTTCTATTACTCAGCATGCGAAGGCTTGATGCCGAACGCCTGCAAGCTTGAGCTAAGTATTCTATTAAGGTAAAAACTGACTATGCGAATTACAGGTAAAACCCGACGGGAACTATTTATACAGAATCTGGTTTACTACGTGTTATTGATCGCCATCGCAGGACTGCTTGCCTGGCTGAGCGTTCGCCATAGCACCCAAATTGACTGGTCGGCAAACAACCGCAATACCCTCAACCAGGTCAGCCGTGACATCGCACAAAAAATTGACGGTCCCGTACATGTCACTGCATTTGTTCTGGATGACGAAATGACACGCTCGGCGATACGCAACCTGATCGGTCGTTATCAACGTTATAAAAAAGACATTGAACTCGAATTTGTCAATCCGCAAACCAGCCCCGGTCGTAGCCGCGAAATGAATATTAATAGTGCTGGCGAATTGATTGTTCAGTACGGCGATGCTCAACAACATCTACAACAACTAACTGAAGAAACCTTTACCAATGCATTACAAAAACTGGCACGCAAAAGCGAACGTTGGATTGTGTTTTTAACCGGTCATGGCGAACGCGATCCTTACGCCGGAAATGACCTGGGTTTATCGAAATTTACCGAAAGAGCCGGCCAACAGGGTTTTACTGTGCAAAGCCTGAATTTGTTCGCTGAACAAAATATTCCGGATAACACCAGCGTATTGGTTATCGCCAGCCCGCAAAAAAACTATCTTGCCGGTGAAATTGAAATCATTCTCAACTATGTGCGCAATGGCGGCAATCTGTTGTGGCTGACCGAACCGGAAAACCCCGCCAACCTCGATGCAATTGAAAAAGAACTCGGCGTAGAACGTTTGCCTGGTGTGGTGGTCGATGCCACCGGTCAAATGTTTGGAATTACGCAGCCCGATTTTGTGCTGGTGGTGAATTATCCGGATGGAAAAATCATGCGTGATTTTAATGAATTCACCTTATTCCCCCAGGCCGTGGGCCTGGTCGCCGGTCCCGCCAATCCACTGGAATTGACAGCGGTTACTTTCCTGCAAACACTGGCGCGCAGCTGGACCGAATCCGGTCCCATCGAAGGCAACATTGAATTTAATGAAAATGCCAACGAGATAGCAGGACCGATCGATATTGGCATCGGCTTGTCGCGCACACTGCAAAACGCTGATTCATTGCAGCGCATCGCTGTGATTGGCGACGGTGATTTTCTGACCAACGCCTATATCGGCTACGGCAGCAATATGCTGCTGGCGGTCAATATTATGAACTGGTTAAGCCACGATGATGATTTAATCAGCGTTGACGCCGTCAGTGCACCGGATACACAGCTCACGATCAGCAACACCTATCTCATTACGGTTGCCTTGCTGTTTCTGGTCATACTTCCGCTGCTGCTCGTTACCGCCGGTATTGTGATCTGGCTGAAAAGACGTAAAAAATAACCATGTTCAATAATCCGATCAAAAAACGCTTGCTAATTAATATCGCCCTGCTGGCCGGCGTTGGCCTGCTCGTCATGGTTATCGCGCTGAGCCCCAATCAAACAGAAAACAGGCATCTGTTTGATGGTATCGACAGTGACGCCATTACCAAACTTAGCATTGAACAGCCCGGCAAACCTGTTATTGTTATTAATAAAATCAATCAACACTGGCAAATAATCGAGCCGCTCGATGTGTCGGCCAACGCTTTTCGAGTTAACAGCATATTAAATATTGCACAGGCGAGCAGTTACGCTGATTATGCTCTGACTGACATTGATCCGGTTGAATTGGGGCTCGATGCGTCGTCGGCAACACTTTTTCTGAATGATTATAAAATCCAGTTCGGCGGCAAGGATCCTCTCAACAACCTGCGTTATACGCAGTTTAACGAGCGGCTGTATTTACTCGACGACTTCTATCTTCCCTTACTCACACAATCGCTGGCTTCTTTTATTGATACGAAAATCCTGCCGGACGAGTTGAGTATCACCTCATACCAGTTACCGGATTTTAAAATCTCACAAACCGAGACCGGCGGCTGGCGAATTGAGCCTGAAGACACCGAACTCAGCGCCGACGCCTTGCAGGAATGGGTTGATCGCTGGCGCAAACAACACGCCAGTGAAATTGTATATCAACCGGAGATTATGCAGAACAACCCTCCGCAGGCAATCCTGCAACTTGCTAACGGCAACACTATTGCACTGCAAATTATTCAATCTGATGAATGGTCAGGTTTGTATCAAGCAACACAAAAAATCGGTTATAAACTCAGTGTTGGAGCATTGGAGATGTTGTTGGCAAAACCGGTCAATCAAGTGACGGACGAGATTGCCCCGGCCGCCTAGCATACCGATTGCATAAATTCATGCCTGAATTACCTGAAGTTGAGACCACTTTGCGTGGTATCGAACCGTATCTTCTCAATCGCAGCGTGGTCAACGTTAAGGTTCGTAAGTCACGTTTGCGTTGGCCGATACCGGCTACGTTACCAAAAATGCTTGCACGGCAGACAATCCAGTCGCTAAGTCGGCGCGGCAAATACCTGATTATTTCGTTCCAGCACGGTCATATGCTGATACATCTGGGTATGTCCGGCAGCCTGCGTATTGTTAGCATAGACACCGCGGCACGCAAACACGATCATATCGACTGGCAAATAGATAATAACAAAGTCCTGCGTCTGCACGATCCGCGGCGTTTTGGCTCAGTGCTATGGACCGCGACCGACCCGTTACAACATCCGCTACTGGTTAAGCTCGGGCCGGAACCACTGACCCGGGAATTAAATGGAGCGTATTTATTTAAGCAAAGCCGTAAACGCAAAGTTGCAGTGAAAAACTTTGTTATGGATGCGCAGATTGTGGTTGGGGTGGGCAATATATACGCCAGCGAAGCGCTGTTTATCGCCGGTATTCACCCGGCTCGGGCCGCCGGCAAGGTATCGCTGCAGCGCTATAAGCTGCTCGCCGATGCAATAAAAAAAATCCTCAAAGCAGCGATCAAACAGGGCGGCACGACATTAAGAGATTTTGTTAACGAGCAAGGCAATCCCGGTTACTTCAGCCAAAAATTGAAAGTCTATGAGCGAGCCGGTGAACCGTGCAGCGTCTGTGGCGGTAAAATCAAAAAACTTACTCTAGGCCAACGCTCAAGTTATTACTGTGGTCATTGCCAGCACTAATTCTGATTAGCTTTATCCTGCTCCAGTAAACGTATATTCATTTCAATCAGGCGCTCGGTCAGCGTGCTTACGATACCGCCGACCCAGGGACTGAGTTTGTCTATTTCTTCAACGATATCCTGGCGACTGATTATTCGCACTACAGACTCTTCTTTGGCAATCGCCGTCGCGGTTCGCGTTAACCCGGTTAAAGCCGCCAGTTCACCAAAAGGCTCATTAACCTTCACTCGAGCAAGTTCCTTCTCACCGTTTTCGCTCGCCACCGTAATCACCACGCAGCCACTCACCAGAATGCAAACATAGTCGCTGGGATCACCCTCACGGAAAATCACCTCACCGGCCCGGTAGATACGGGTGGGGAAACCCACTGCCGAGCGTTGGTAATCGTCGATGGCGTCACGCACTTCGACAAAGTTCTGATAACGCCGGGACGAATCCTTGCGCAGCATCTTCATGCACAGGCGCGACAGATTGAGTGGAATATCGGCATTCACCTCATGCACCGGGACCGCTTCGGCGTTGCAGATTCTATCGACCATCTTTTTCAGGGTGTCGCCCTTGAATGGCAAATGTCCGGTGAGCATTTGATACAACATAATACCAACGGAAAAAACATCGGATGCCGGGGTTAGACTGTCGCGACTACCCTGTAACTGTTCCGGCGACATATACATCGGTGTGCCCATGACCAGATCCTTGTTCTCAACACCCAGACTGCCAACCGTAATCTCGCCGGCAACCGCCTTGTAAGTCTGGGTATATTTTGACTTGTCGTATACATAAGCCGCGCCCCAATCCATGATGACCACTTCACCGTAATGACCGATTAATATATTCTCCGGCTTCATATCCAGATGCAGAACGCCGCGATCATGCGCATAGGTCAGTGTTTCGCTGACTTTGGCCAGTATTCTCACGGCCTCAGCCAACGACAGCGGTTGCCCATCACCGCTACGTGAGTCGATCTGCATCAGGCGATCAACACTTTTACCTTCTGCCAGCGCCATAATGTATGACGGATCACCCTCCTCACTGAGTACTGCATCGTAAACCGACAGTAAGCCGGGATGGCTTAGGCTTCCCATCAATACCATTTCATTGATAAAGGTTTGTACAAGATCCGGATTGCTCAAGTGCTCACGATTCAACTGCTTGCATGCGACCACACGTCGTAAATAGGTATCAAAAACGCCATAGACTTTCGCCGCCACCCCTTCGCCCAACGCGTCCAGCTTACGATAGCGATTTGGCTTTTTCAAAAACGCCAATATTTTCCCCACATCGGACATTCTTTAATACCTGCAAGTTGGATTAGTCGAATCTGACTCCGCGAAGCATACAATAATCACTTATCCGCTTATTGCATAGCTTTTTGGCATATGAAGTGTGTGATCCCGTGATGCAGCTGCATTTTTACTGATATAGAACCAAACAAGCCCCAATCATCGTCATCAACATCTATACTCCTATAGCTATGGAATCAAACATTTACAGTTCGATTATTGCCTCTCTCAACGAGGGCGTCGTAATCATCGATAGTGAAGGTAACATCGTAGCGATCAATGCGGCGGCCAAACGCAATACCGGCTTGTCGGACGAGAACATGATCGGCCGGTCAGCAATGGAACTATTTGCCGCACATCCCGATTTGGTTGACGCTATCCAGCATTGTGCTGAACAAAACAAGCCGGAAATTAAAATTCAGCATAAAAATACAAATCGCTGTATCTCGTTGGATATAAAACCACTCTGTCGCGAACCGGCAACGCCGGATGGATACATCATCGTTTTTAGGGATAGCGCCGAACTTTCCAATACCAGCGAACAGCTATTGCAAGAAATGGCGGAACGCGAACAGCTGGAACAACAATTACGTCAAACTCGTAAGATGGAAGCGGTCGGTCGCCTCGCCGGCGGGATTGCTCATGACTTCAACAATTTATTGACCGCAATTATCGGCAGCGCCGAACTGGGATTACAGGAATCAGTCACCGACAATAAAATACATCAGCACTTTCTTGATATTAAAAACGGTGCTCTGATTGCCAGCGATCTAACCGGTCGCTTGCTGAACTTTGGCAAAGAAAGAAAGTTAAAAAGAAAATATGTGAGCCTGAATCATATCATCAGCGATCTGTTAAAGATGGTCAGCCGGATTTTAGGGGAAGACATCAAACTCATCATTCAACTGACATCCGGACTCTACCCTGCTTTTGTTGATCCCGATCAAATAAGACAACTGATCATTAATCTGTGTACCAATGCACGCGATGACATGCCAAACGGCGGTACCTTGACGATCAGAACAGACAATCTGACCGACACAACCGCACTCAATCCCGCCCTCGATATTGACAGGGAATCCAGTTATGTCTTTATCACTTTCGCAGATACGGGATACGCTGTTTCTGAAGAGACCAAGAATCGTTTATTCGGTCCTTTTGACTCAACGATAGAATCTGACAGGGCTTCAGGTCTTGGCTTGGCCGTTGTTCAAGGTATAATTCAACAACATCAGGGACAGATAATAGTTGACAGCAAAATTAACAGCGGCACTGTTATCCAAGTTTATTTGCCCGCAACACCCAAGATGGAGTTGGCCGTGGAAACAAATGAAAAACAAGAAATAATGGTCGGCGGATCTGAAACGATATTACTGGTGGAAGATAATGACATGGTGCTGAATGTCGCCATGCGTTTACTGGATGATCTGGGTTACAAGGTTCTGGTCGCGCATAATGCCGAAGAAGCAATGGAATTATTCGGGCGCAACATGGGCAAAATTGATCTCGTTATGTCTGATGTGGTCATGCCACGATCCAGCGGCCCGGAGATGTTTTCCCGTATCCATGCCATGCAACCGGAACTGCCGGCGTTATTTGTCACCGGCTATGATGTCAATCAGAGTATTGAAACGCTGGAAATGCTGGAGTGTCGGGATAACTGTGCCGTTCTGCAAAAACCGTATTCACAAGATGCGCTGGCGGAAAAAATCCGGGAATTGTTAAACCGTAAGCTCAGCTAAACAAAAAGCCGGAATTAATATTCCGGCTTTTTTATTTGGCGTCACAGGTTTAAGTAACCAGAATAAGCGCGTGAATAACAGCCGGAATATAAAAAATAAAGCACAAGACAATATTGATTAACAGATCTTTACCCACACCCTTCTTCAAAAAAACTGCCAACGGCGCCAATATAATTGCCAGAATAATTAATAAGACTTTATTCATAAATTTCCCTCCTCATCGGTTTTATACAATTCGGGCAGCCTCCAGTGCCTGCGCAATATCAGCAATAATATCATCGATATGCTCGATACCCACCGATATTCTGACCGTATCTTCCTTGACACCAGACGCCGCAAGTTCCTTCTCATTCAATTGTCGGTGCGTGGTGGAAGCAGGGTGACAGGCCAGTGACTTGGCATCGCCGATATTGACCAGTCTTAAAATCATCTGCAAAGCGTCGATAAATCGGCCACCGGCCTGTTTGCCGCCTTTAATGCCAAAACTCAGAATACCGGACGCTTTGCCCTTGGTGATTTTCTGACAGGTTTTGTGATATGGGCTGTCAGGCAAACCGGCATAACTCACCCACTCTATGAGTGGATGACTTTGCAAAAACCGAGCAACGGCCAGCGCGTTCTCGCAATGACGCTCAATACGCAATCCCAATGTTTCCAGCCCCTGCAAAAGCAGAAACGCACTATGTGGTGAAAGAGCCGCGCCGGTGTTTCTTAACGGCACCACCCGGCAACGACCGATAAATGCCGCCGCGCCCAGGGCTTCCGTGTACACCACACCATGATAGGAAGGATCGGGTTCGTTGAGCATGGGAAAACGTTTTTTGTTCGCCACCCAGTCAAACTTGCCGGAATCGATAATGATGCCGCCGATGGTTGTGCCGTGACCGCCAATATATTTTGTTAATGAGTGCACGATAATATCGGCACCATGATCGAAAGCGCGACATAAGTAGGGTGTCGCAACCGTGTTATCGACCATCAGCGGTATGCCATTCTTATGCGCGATCTCCGCCAGTTTTTCGATATCGACGATGTTGCCGGCCGGATTACCGATAGATTCGCAAAAAATCGCCCGGGTTTTGTCGTCAATCAGTCTTTCAAACGCCGCATAGTCATCATGCGTGGCCATGCGCACCTCGATGCCCTGCCCCGGGAAAGTATGCGCAAACAAATTATAGGTTCCACCGTATAGCTGGCTGGTGCTGATAATGTTGTCCCCGGAGCGCGTAATACACTGGATCGCATAGGTAATGGCGGCCATACCCGAGGCTACCGCCAGGGCGCCAATACCACCTTCCATTTCCGCCAGCCTTTGTTCCAATACTGCGGTCGTTGGATTCATAATACGGGTATAAATATTTCCAACCACTTTCAAATCAAATAAATCTGCACCGTGTTGTGTATTATCAAAAGTATAAGAAGTAGTTTGATAAATGGGAACGGCAGCCGCTTTGGTGGTGGCTTCCGATTCGTAGCCATGATGTAAGGCCAGAGACTCAAGTTTCATTGTTTATACACTCCAGATAAACTAAAAATCAAAAATCTTCCATAAGATAGAAGACATTATACATTTTCAAAATACGCTTCGCTTAAACACCCGCCTTAACAATCCGCATCATTTCATTACCACCTTTCTGTAATTCATAGGCAACCGGTTCAATAATGACGATATACCCTTGCTTGCAAAGATGATCGCTGACTGCGCCGAGATATGGTGAGTAGTCGCCTGAGAGAGTCAATAATGGGAAGATGCGAACCTCACCGGCGACTCGCAACATCTCCTCGATAGAACGAAGATGAAACTCAAGTGTAAAGTGGTCTGTGTAAAGGAATAAAAAATGGGAGCACAAGGCAAGATCAAAACTGATATCCGGAAATGGCAGATCCGGCAAACTGGCGATAATATAACGAGCTTCCTTGCGGCCCTGTTCATAATCCTGCACAAACGATTGCAGTGCACGACGACGATTTTTTAACAAATCATCAGGATCGCGATGATAAATCCATGAAAAATCATCGACAGTATTACGGATCTGGGAAAACACCTGTTCATAACAATCTTCAAATCGCTGCGCGATTTCTGGTCCGCTAAATTGATAAAGCGGGTCCACAGAGGTAACAGTTACACCTTGTTGTTTTAGTTCGGCATTAAAACTGGCCGGACCGTCAGCACAACTGAGGATGCGCTTTGTTAAATCTTCTTCTGTCAAACTGAAGATTAATTCATATTCCCACAGCGAACGGCCGAATGGTACAACCTGGTCAAGTTTTGTCGCCATAATCAAAATCCCCCGTTATCCCCGACCACATGGATGTAGAAGATGAGTCTTTTGCAGGGTGACTCTGCATAGTATTAGTACATTCATTATTTGCTTGTTTACACCCGTCATCCCGCGATCCCGAATCAGGTCCGGGACATGCTTACTGATCGCTGAATCCGGTAATATACGAATAAAGACCACTTCCGTCATCCCGCGACTTGATCGCGGGATCCAGTAATATACGAGTAAAGATCACGCCAGTCTGGATTCCCCGCCTCTATCAATTCGATTTTCCATTGCCGTTGCCATTCCTTGAGACGTTTCTCTCTGTGAATTGCCGATTCTGCACTTTCATGTCGTTCGTAGTACACAAGTTGATGCACTTGATATTTTTTTGTAAAACCATCAGCTTGATTATTTTTATGTTCCCATATTCTTTTTATCAGGTTGGATGTAACACCAATATACAGCGTGCCATTCTTTCTGCTAGCTAAAATATAAACATAAAATTCCCTATCCATTTCCCGGTATCCTGGATCCCGCGATCAAGTCGCGGGATGACGGTTGAGCGGTTTTATTTGCGTGTTTTTAATTGTACGTGGCATTTCCGGTCGTGTTTTTGATTTATCTTTTTAAAAATTTGATCACCCCAACACCGCCAAATCTTTCGCAACACCTCTCTTTCCAGACCCTATGGATAAATGGTGCAGGAAGCCAAAGTCGAGAGGAATCTTTTGCAGAGGGACTCTGCACAGCATTAGTACGTTCATTATTTACTTGATCGCGGCTCGTCATCCCGCGACTTGATCGCGGGATCCAGTACTACTGCTAATCCTTCGCCACGCGGATCGGAGGCTGCTGACAAGGCGTTTTTGCGTTTATCCCAGATAACCACTTGCATATTGCCATAATGGCGTGAACTTTCAGCCAACCGGTGGCCGCGTAACTGTAATTCCAGTTTTGTGTCCTGGTTAAACGCGTCTTTTTCATAAATGATTTGATCAGGCAGAAACTGATGGTGAAAGCGCGGCTTGCTGACTATCGTATTGGCATCGGCACCGTTATAAAAATCAAGCGTAGCCAGCAAAACCATACTGATGATACGACTGCCGCCTGGAGTTCCCAACACTGCCAAACGGTTATCGGTTTCTAAAAAAGTGGGGGTCATGCTCGATAACATGCGCTTGCCCGGAAACACCGCATTGGGATTATCGCGACCGGCAATCAGCCCATAACCATTCGGCACACCGGCCTTGGCGGCAAAATCATCCATCTCATTATTCAAAACGATACCGGTATCCGCTACAACAAACCCGGAACCGAAAGGAAAGTTTATCGATAAAGTAGCGGAAACACGATTACCTTCCTTATCGATGATTGAAAAATGTGTGGTATCTGCGCCTATCGCAGTTTCAGGCACACCGGCAAACATATCGCTGGGAGTGGCTTTATCGAGTCGAATACCGGCTGCCTGCCCCGCCGCATAGTATGGATGTAATAACTGTTTGACCGGCACAAATACAAAATCCGAATCGCCGAGAAATTCAGCACGATCTCGATAAGCTCGCCGCAAAACTTCTGTTACAAGATGAATTCGATCAACTTCACCAGCGGCAGTTAAATCAAAATTGCCCAGCATGTTCAAAGAATCAACCAGCACGATGCCGCCTGAAGAAGGCAAAGAAGCAACTGTGATTTGCATATCCTTATACTTTGCCTTAATCGGCTTACGCTGCAATATCCTGTAATTCGCTAAATCCTTTTTGCTCCAGATTCCGCCCGTACTATTGACTTCGTTCACCATACGCTCGGCCAGACCACCACGATAAAACGCAATCGCGCCTTTGTTGGCTATCAACTCCAGTGTATTGGCCAGATCTTTTTGTATTAGTTTAAAACCGGGCGCAGGCGCCGTTCCGTTTTGTAAAAAAATACTGGTTGCTGCCGGATTACGTTTCAGTATTTCTTCACGCCAGCCGACCATTTTGCTGTAACGTTCGCCGGTTGCAAAACCCTGGCGGGCATGTTGAATCGATGCAGCCATCGAATCTTTTAATGACTTGCGTCCATACTCTTTCGCCAATACCTCCAGTGCTAACGGCCAGCCTGGAATAGCGGCCGCCAACGCGCCATCACGCGAAAACGATTCAATCGCTTCGCCCTCCTTGTTCAAAAACATATCGCGTGTTGCAGCCAGCGGTGCTGTCTCACGCGCATCCAGCATGACATCATAATTATCTTTAGCCCGGTGCAGGAGAAAAAAAGCGCCGCCCCCGACGCCGGACGCATACGGTTCAACAACCGCCAGTGTCGAAGCAACCGCCACCGCTGCATCAAATGCATTGCCGCCGGCGGCCAAAATTTCGTGTCCGGCCCGGGTTGCGAGTGGATGCGCACTGGCAATAGCAGCCTGTCCGGGGGCCTGCTCAGCTCGTGTGCTGCCTATACACAACAGCAATATACTTAAAGCAATAGCCGATGCTTTGCGGATTAACATTTTGATTTAAATTTTCTGTCCAACGCCGCGTGCACAATGGGATGTGTATACGGTGAAACATCACCACCGTGCTGAGCGATGTCTTTAAGCAGTGTTGAGGACAGGAAGGTATAGGCTAAATCGGGACTTAAATAAACCGTTTCGATATCCGCTTGCATGCTGCGATTCATACCCGCCAATTGAACTTCGTATTCAAAATCGGATACCGCGCGAAGTCCGCGTATGATCACTTGTGCATCCCTGGATTTGGCAAAATCCACCATCAAGTTACCAAAACCAACCACCTCGACAGATGGAAAATCGGCCAGCACCTGCTGCACCAGTTCAATACGTTCCGGTAAATTGAACAGGGTTTGTTTCATCGGTGTCGACGCAACGGCGACAATAACGCGGCTAAATAATTTTGCCGCCCTGCGTACGACGTCAGTATGCCCGTTGGTAATCGGGTCGAACGTACCTGGATAGATTGCAGTGATCATGACGCTCCTTTAATCCACAAGCCAATATTAGTTTGTAATCCCGGCCAAGCCAAATACCACATCACCAGAACATTTTTCACGCAACCAGCGCCAGTCAGACGGTAAGAGCGGCAATCCTTCCCTGCGCGCTGCCTCCAGATAAATCCGGCTGCCGGGATGCAGGCAGTTGCCGGCGGCCAGCTGCTGGCAGGCAGGTTCCAGTAAACCACTGGCAAACGGGGGGTCGAGGAAAACAATATCAAAGATTTCATGGCTGCCCTGCAGGTAGTGCATCGCATCCATCAGCCGTACTTCAACCTGATCGGCCTGTAAAGTTGCTTTGCTATGTTCCAGATTGTCAGCAATCGACCGCGATTTTTCCAGCATAATGACTTTTGCCGCATCGCGTGACGCAGCTTCAAATCCCAGCGCACCACTACCGGCAAACATATCCAGGCAAACGCTGCCCGGTATCAACGGCTGCAACCAGTTAAACAAAGTCTCACGCACCATATCTTTGCTGGGACGCAGGTTATCCGCATCCAACACCGGCAGTTTTCGGCCACGCCACTGCCCGGCGATAATACGAACATGATGTTTTGAGTTTCCGGCCAAAATCTACCTTTCAGATATTCGACGAACGATAAACGCGATAAATATTTTCGGTTGTACAGCAAGCTTACCGATATGAGGCACAGATGATACGATACTGCGACTCCGATAGCAGCCGATTGTCCACTTATAGCGTGGATGATCAGACTTGAGTAAATTGCGACCAGGCCGGCACACAACGAATTTATGAGCTTTTTCAGCAAGCAGAAACCCGTTTCAAACACATCAAACAGCTTGCTCAACGGCTTGCGTAAAACACGCGCGATTCTGACGAGCAATCTGTCCGACCTGTTTACCGGACGCAAGCAGATCGATGCAGAATTATTGGAAGAGCTGGAAACCCGCCTGTTGATGGCGGATATGGGTATTGAAACAACCGATACTGTGCTGGATGCCTTACGCAAACATATCGGTTTTGGTGATATCGATTCACCATTATCTCTGCTGACCGCCTTACGGGATTTGCTCCGGCAACGGCTGCAAAACCCAGAGCCACTCAGTCTGGTCAAAAAACCCCATGCCATTCTGGTCGTCGGTGTAAACGGCAGTGGCAAGACCACCACCATCGGTAAACTGGCCCGACATTATCAACAGCTCGGCCACTCGGTCCTGCTGGCCGCCGGCGATACTTTTCGCGCGGCTGCGGTTGAACAGTTACAAACCTGGGGAGCACGAAATAAGGTCCCGGTGGTTGCACAGGGTAACGGAGCCGACAGCGCGGCGGTGATTTTCGATGCGCTGCAATCGGCCCAGGCCAGGGGTATTGAAATACTGCTGGCCGATACCGCCGGTCGTTTACATACACAAAGCAATCTGATGGAAGAACTCAAAAAGGTTAAGCGAGTGTTGACCAAGCTCGATCCGCAGGCACCGCAGGAAACCTGGCTGGTGCTGGATGCCACCACCGGACAAAATGCCTTGCAGCAGGCCAGACAGTTCCACCAGGCGATCGGTTTAACCGGTCTGGTGATCACCAAGCTGGACGGCACCGCCAAAGGGGGAATTATTTTTGCAATTAAGGAAGAACTGAATCTGCCGGTGTGTTATATCGGTGTTGGCGAAGGCATTGACGATCTGAAACCATTCAATGCCGACGATTTTGTCGATGCATTACTCGCTTCGGACGAGTAACCGGGATCAAGCAAACCGATGCTGCAATTTACCAATATCTGTAAACGTTACCCCAGCGGCCAGGAAGCACTGGCCAATATCACCTTTAAAATGCCGACCGGCAGCATGGCTTTTCTGACCGGGCATTCCGGCGCCGGCAAGAGCACCTTCTTAAAACTGATCACCGTTATCGAAAAAAGCACCCGTGGCCAGCTTATTGTTAACGGCGTTAATGTTTCACGGATTGCGCGCTGGCGCATACCCTATCTGCGCCGCCAGATTGGCGTCATTTTTCAGGATCATCAACTGCTGTATGACCGCACGGTATTCGATAATGTCGCGCTGCCTCTGGTGATCGCCGGCTATCGTCATCGTGAAATCGGCCGCCGGGTTCGCGCGGCTCTGGATAAAGTCAGCCTGCTGCATAAAGAACGCGCCTATCCGATCACCCTCTCGGGCGGTGAACAGCAACGCGTGGGCATCGCTCGTGCCGTGGTTAATAAACCTGCCCTGTTGCTGGCGGATGAACCCACCGGCAATCTCGATCCGGAGTTATCGCGTGAAATCATGGCGCTGTTTCAGGCCTTTAATCAGGTCGGTGTCACGGTGCTGGTGGCGACCCATGACATCGATTTGATCAACACACTGCCCTATCCCAAATTGACCTTAAAGAACGGCTGCCTGGCCTATAACGGCTTTGCCGAAGGGCGTCATTATGGCTGAAGCACAGCAACAAACAGGCAAACCGCAACTGCGGACGCGTATACAGGCGTATGGCATTAATCACCTGCATGTGTTTTTCTCCAGCCTGGGACGCATCTGGCGGGCACCTTTTGCCAGCCTGATGACGGCCTCGGTTATCGGTATCGCGCTGGCACTGCCTGCCGGCTTTTACACCTTGCTGCAGAACCTGCAACAGCTGAGCGGCGGCTGGGACGGCGCCGCCCGCATCTCCCTTTACCTGCACAACAATGTCAGCTTGAGCCAGGCGGAAAAATTCGCCAAACAGCTCAACACCACTCCACAAATCGAGAAAGTGCGAGTTATCGACAAGGATGCAGCGCTGGAAGAGTTTAAGGCGCTGTCCGGTTTTGGTGATGCGCTGGACGCACTGGATAGCAACCCGTTGCCGATGGTCATTGTGGTGACGCCGGTGGTCGATACCGAGAACCCGCAGAGAGTAGAAAATCTGGTAGAGGAACTGGCGAACAGGCCGGAAGTAGAACTGGTGCAGCTCGATCTGCAATGGGTCAAGCGGCTTTATACAATAATGAATCTGGTACAACGGGGATTGATTGTGATCGCCGGAATGCTGGCACTGGCGGTGATACTGGTCATCGGCAACACCATTCGCCTGGATATTCAAAACCGGCACAGTGAAATTCAGGTGAACAAACTGATCGGTGCAACCAACGCGTTTATCCGGCGACCCTTCCTCTATACCGGCTTCTGGTACGGCCTGTTTGGCGGTCTGACCGCCTGTGTGCTGGTGGTCACCGCGCTAAGCCTTTTACAGGGCCCGGCCAAACGGCTGGCCGGTCTTTACGACAGCGGATTTCGCGTAGTCAATCTGGGATTTGGCAACAGTATTCTGCTGATCGCCATTGCCATATTACTGGGCTATCTGGGCTCCTGGCTGGCAGTTGGGCGCCACTTGCGGGACATCGAACCGGGTTAGCTTTCTGTAACCACCTTGCCGCTACCATTCGATTGACGACGATCCTTTTTCCTTCGATCCGGCTGAATCGACCCGCTGCGCGCGACCTTACGGCGTTCAGGCCGTAAGCGCCGATCACCCCTGCGACGCTCGATAAAACCCTTCTCGTCATAATCTTTGCGAATGGGTATCGGTTCGATACGGCTGACCCCACCCAACAGATCAATTTCGGTTTTATAGCGGTAGGCGGTTTCAGCATCAACATTATTTTTAACCACAATCGGACGGCCTAAGAACAAACGGCCCAGGATAGAAGGCGGTAACTTAAAACGCTGGCCCAATTTGGCTTTAACCTGTTCCAGATCCTTTTTCGGATCGATTTCCCCTACAAAAACGACGCGAAAACGCTGTTGCTGAATGATCATCGATATGCCTTATTGTGTTAATTCCCTGTCAAAAATGGTCAGAATTTACGCAAAATTGAGCGCAAACACCTTTCACAACCCCTTTTAACCTATTGATGCGTATTATTAGCAAATTTTAGACCGATTTGCCTCCCCTATATTACTGAACGAGCCTCAACCTGGATGGAACTTCAGTATTGGTTAGCACTCCAACGTCGCGAGTGCTAAATCCAGAAATTTTTTGCTATAATCCGTTGCCGTTAGAGGAAACTCATATGACCAGCACCGCATTAACAACCGATTTTCGCAACCTGTCGCTGATACCGGTACCGGCTGTCGGCAGCATCGACGCCTATATCGCCGGAGTCAGCACGATTCCCGTCCTAAGCGTTGAAGAAGAGCATGAACTGGCTGTGCGCCTGCATGAAAACGGTGACCTGGACGCAGCCCGGACCTTGATTCTGGCGCATCTACGGTTCGTCGTGCATATCGCCAAAGGCTACCTCGGTTATGGTCTGCCGCTGGCGGATCTGATCCAGGAAGGCAATATCGGCCTGATGAAGGCGGTTAAACGCTTTGATCCCGCGGTGGGTGTCAGACTGGTTTCATTTGCAGTGCACTGGATCCGCGCTGAAATTCATGAATTTGTGATTCGCAACTGGCGCATTGTCAAAGTTGCCACCACCAAAGCCCAACGCAAATTGTTTTTCAAATTACGTGGCGCCAAAAAACGGCTCGGCTGGCTTAACCAGGAAGAAGTCGAAACCGTCGCCAGCGATCTCGGCGTTGAACCCAAAGTCGTGCTGGAAATGGAATCCAGGCTTAGCAGTCAGGACGTAACCTTTGATCAGCCGACTGAGTCGGATGACGATGACTCCAGCTACGCACCGGTTCAATACCTGGCCGCCAGCAACGCCGATCCGGCCAAACTGCTGGAACACGACGACTGGAATGATCAAAACGTCGATAAACTGTCCACCGCCATGCAGGATCTGGATGATCGCTCACGCGATATCCTCAACAAACGCTGGTTAAGCAACGAAAAGAAAGCCACCCTGCATGAACTGGCGAACGAGTACGGCGTTTCCGCCGAACGCATCCGGCAACTGGAAAACAATGCCATTAAGAAGCTGCGTGGCGCATTTCAGGTTTGAATTTGGATTTGTTAAGGTCTAAAAAGGCGTCCACTAGAGACGCCTTTTTTGTTTCAGGGTACTAAGTGAATTTCTTTTGAGATATAGTACATAAGACCATATCTTACTAATTAAACCATCCTGATAATTCTTAGATATCGTCTACCCTGTATGAACAAAAGCAAAAAAACTAGCGCTGCGTCATTTAATCCTGAGGAACACAGCCATCGTCGCTACAACCCACTCAGGGCTGAATGGGTGCTGGTGTCACCGCATCGAAGCACGCGTCCATGGCAGGGGCAGCAGGAAGATTCCGCCCGGCCTGCTGAAGTTATGCATGATGCAGGTTGTTATCTATGCCCGGGTAATCAACGTGTTAACGGTGAGCGGAATCCTGTTTATGATGGACCCTTTGTTTTTACCAACGATTTTGCCGCCTTACAGGAAGAAGAACGAATTCAAAGTCGTACTCCGCATTCGCTGTTACTTAACCAGCCGGTTCGCGGGACTTCTCGCGTAATCTGTTATTCGCCTCATCACAGTCGAACACTGCCGCAAATGTCGGTAGATTCTATAAATCAGCTGGTGGATTGCTGGTCGCAACAATTAATCGAATTGTCGGCGACATATCAGTGGGTACAGATTTTTGAAAACAAGGGTTCGGTAATGGGATGCTCGAATCCGCATCCACATGGTCAGATTTGGGCGATGGATCAGTTACCGACAGAAGCGCAGAAAGAAGAACAAAACCTGCTGCAATACCATAATCAATATCGATCCAACTTGTTGCTTGACTACGTCAAAACCGAAATCGAACTTGACCAGCGTATTATTGAAAAGAGTAATGAATGGGTTGCACTGGTTCCCTATTGGGCCATCTGGCCATTTGAACTCCTGCTGGTTCCAATCAATCCCGCCAGACATCTGGACGATTTAAGTGCCGCGCAAAAATCCGATCTGGCTTTAATTCTTAAAAAAATCACCAGTCGCTACGATAATCTGTTTCAATGCAGCTTTCCTTATTCTATGGGTTGGCACGGCCAACCATTTAACAAAGAAACCAACCATCACTGGCAACTGCACGCGCATTTCTACCCGCCGTTATTGCGCAGCGCCACGATTAAAAAACACATGGTCGGTTTCGAAATGCTTGCCGAGCCGCAACGCGACATAACACCGGAACAAGCCGCCGAAAAACTGCGTAACTGTGATCCGATTCATTATCTGGAAACCAAAATTTAAAAAGACAGCGATGCACAGACTAATTCAAAAAGTAACACAGTCTTTTTCAGAATCGTTCAATAAAGATTCTGAAGTGGTCTTTCATGCGCCGGGCAGAGTCAATCTCATTGGTGAACATACTGACTATAACAATGGATTTGTCTTGCCCTGTGCAATTGATCGCGGCACCTATATGGCAATTGGCATCAGATCGGATAACCTGATCAATGTTGTCGCTGTTGATAACAACGGTCAAAACAGCCAGTGGCAATCGGTTTTACCCATTGAGAAAGACAAAGATCAAAGCTGGGCGAATTATTTACGTGGCGTTAACGAGCAATTCCTGAAAAGGAAATTGGAACCGATGGGGATGGATGTTGTGGTGACCGGCAACATCCCCCAGGGCGCCGGCTTGAGTTCATCGGCAGCTCTTTGTGTTGTTTTTGCAACGGCTATCAATTCCATCAACAGATTTGATTTCTCACCGACTGAATTAGCGCTGCTTTGCCAGGCTGCTGAAAATGAATACGTCGGTTGCAACTGCGGCATTATGGATCAATTAATCTCCGTCGCAGGCCAGGAAAATCATGCACTCTTAATTGACTGTAGTAATTTGAGCTATAAACCAATAGAAATGCCAAATGATATGCAAGTGATCATTGTTGACAGCAAGGTTAGCCGTGGACTTGTTGGCAGCAAATACAATAAGCGACGCAAACGATGCGAACAGGCAGCCAATATTATGCAGGTCAACAGCCTGCGAGATGCTGATCTTGATTTGCTTCATAGGCATAAGGACAAAATGGAAGTGCCGACCTTTCACAGGGCGCGGCACGTCATTACGGAAAATCTTCGTACACAGGAAGCTGCGCTGGCGCTGCGCTCGAACGATTACGGCTCACTCAGTCGATTGATGCGTGGATCGCATGTTTCGATGCGGGATGATTTTGAAATCACAACTTCGGAAATCGATTACCTGGTAGAAATTATCGACTCTGTCCTGCATGACCGCGGCGGTGTCAGGATGACGGGCGGCGGATTCGGTGGATGCGTTGTTGCACTGGCCCCTTCAGCGCTGGGCCAGCTTGTCGTCGATGCCGTAAACAATTTATATCCGGAAAAAACCGGTTTGATTGCAGAAATTCACATGTGTATTGCCAGCAGCGGTGCCGGCAAAATAGAAAATAAATGAAAATATATACTGGACCTGATTCATAACGACTTGCGAAACAAAATATTATTGTACGCGGCTGTTTTGAAACAGATATTACTTTCACACCACCAAGAGAAGTAAGTTTATATGAAACTGTCTCCTATTGATCTAACCATTTTCGTCGGCTATTGTCTTTTAATCATCGCCATCGGCCTGCTGGTATCCCGGGAAAAAACGGGGCACAGCAAAGATTCCAAGGACTACTTTCTGGCCAGTAAGGCCCTGCCGTGGTGGGCGATCGGTGCTTCATTGATTGCAGCCAATATTTCGGCCGAGCAGTTTATCGGTATGTCAGGCTCCGGCTTTGCGATTGGTCTGGCGATTGCCTCTTACGAGTGGATGGCAGCGGCCACACTGCTAATCGTCGGAAAATTTTTCCTGCCTGTATTTATTGAAAAGCAACTTTATACTATCCCGGAATTTCTGGAACAGCGTTACAGCACGAATCTGAAATCAATTCTCGCAGTATTCTGGATTGCGTTGTTTGTGTTTGTAAATCTGACCTCGGTTTTATACCTTGGCTCGAAAGCGCTGGACACGATTATGGGAGCGGGTGATGGTAGCTTGATAATGCCAAGTATTATCGGTCTTGCATTGTTTGCAGCGGCATACTCGTTATGGGGCGGACTGAAAGCGGTAGCCTGGACCGATGTTGTTCAAGTTGTCATTTTGATTGGAGGCGGTCTGATTACAACGTATATCGCGCTGGGTCATTATGCTTCCGACGGCAGTATTTTCACCGGGTTTCGTGAGTTGATGACGACAGTACCCGCCAAATTTTCGATGATTATAGATAAAGGCGAAATCATCACGCCAAATGGCACCGATGCTTACTGGGATTTGCCGGGGTTGGCTGTACTAATCGGTGGTATGTGGATTGCGAATCTGTACTACTGGGGTTTTAATCAATACATTATTCAAAGAACGTTGGCCGCTAAAAACATAAGCGAAGCGCAGAAGGGCATTGTGTTTGCAGCTTTTCTGAAATTAATTATTCCTTTGATTGTTGTTATCCCCGGTATTATCGCTTTTGCGCTTAATGCACCCGATGGTGTTGCTTCAACGGATACAGTCGCCGACGCGTTTATAACCGCATCTGGTACCATTGATAATGACAAAGCATTACCGTGGTTGATCGATCAGTTTATACCGGTGGGTGTCAAAGGTCTGGTTATTGCCGCGCTGACGGCGGCTATTGTTTCATCATTGGCGTCGATGCTGAATTCCACAGCAACGATTTTTACCATGGACTTGTATAAACCGATTTTCAATCGTCAGGCAAGCGAAGGCAATATTGTGAAAGTGGGCCGCCTGTCAGCAACCGTGGCCTTGATCATTGCCTGTTTTATTGCGCCATTATTAGGAGACATCGGTCAGGCATTTCAATATATCCAGGAATACACCGGCCTGGTCAGTCCTGGAATACTCGCCATTTTTATGCTGGGTTTATTCTGGAAAAAAACCACCAACAAGGGCGCAATCATCGGTGCGCTATTGTCCATTCCAATTGCGTTTTATCTGAAGATTGGCGGCAAGGGCTGGTTTGAAGGTGAAGCGATTAATGCCATCTTCCCTAAACTGGCATTTATGAATCAGATGGGGCTGACATTCATCATAACCGCGATCATTATGATGACTGTCAGTTACCTCGAACAAAAAGGCGCGGATGATCCAAAAGGTATATCACTTAACAGGCAGTTATTCAGCACTGGTCCTGCTTTTAATATCGGAGCCTTTGCTATCTTGATTATCCTCGCAGCTTTGTATGCAGTGTTCTGGTAAATTACCGGGTGCATATTGAGACGATCAATATGCACCCTTTGTTTAACAAAGGGCCTATTGAAAATAGTGATCAATCAATAAGGCAGAAAATAAAAACATCAGATAGGAAATTGAAAAAACAAACGTTTTAATGGCAATTGTATCGTCAGCGGTTAACTGTAATTTAACGGCCAAATATAAAAACCGAAGATTCAAAAACGCTACCGCAAGCAAATAAATCCAACCACTCATTCCGGTTAGCCAGGGTAATAACGTCACAACAAACAGTAGCGCCGTGTAGAGTGTGATTTGCAGGCGCGTAAATTCGGCGCCGTGCGTGACGGGCAGCATCGGGATATCAACGTCAGAGTATTCTCTGCGCCGATTCACTGCCAGGGCCCAGAAATGCGGTGGTGTCCAGATAAAGATAATCAAAAACAGTAATAGCGAATACGGATGTATATCGCCTGTTACTGCTACCCAACCCAATACCGGCGGCATGGCACCGGCGGCACCACCCACCACAATATTTTGTGGGGTCGCGCGTTTTAAGTAGATAGTATAAACAATGGCGTAGCCAATGAGTGATAAAAAAGTTAATACGGCGGTTAAGCTATTGACCAGACACACCAGAATAGTCATCGACAAAATACCGAGAATAACAGCGAACACCAATGCAGGCCGGGTCGCCACTTTCCCTTTTGGTAAGGGTCTGTTTTTTGTTCTGGCCATAATCGCATCAGCGCGTCTGTCCAGTATATGATTGATTGCGGCTGCAGATGCCGCAGCTAACCAGATACCCAGACTACCAAACACTAAAGGCTGCCAGGGAACCCTGCCGGGAACCGCCAACAACATACCAACCACAGCGGTAAAAACAATTAAAGCCACCACGCGCGGCTTGGTTAGCTCATAGTAGTGGCGGAAGGTTTCGAATTTGGAATTCAATTTTCTACTTAACTTCTTATTGGCATTAACCGATCTGTGAGATCTTGAGCAACTTGCGCAGGTCTTTCAAAATATCCTGTGGATCCATGGCCTGCGGAAAAGACATCATTATATATCCCAACGGATCAATCAGCATGATGGCCGGCTCATCTGAAGATCTTGCGGTTTCTATTTGCCCGACCAATTGTTCATTTTCATCAACGACAAGCAGAGTCTGTGGGTAAGCTTTGAGAAAATCCATCAGCTGCTGTTTTTGCTCAATTGTGGTAAAGACTAATAACCGCTGTAATCTGTTTGCATCTTTCCCCAATGAAATCCAGATTTGCCGCATATGGTAGATATTCTTCTTACAAGGTTCATCACAATATTCCGGCGAAATGAACACCAAAGTCCAGTGGCCCAGAAAACGTTTCGCGTTATATTGTTCACCTGTCTGATCAAATAGTGTGAAATCCGACAGCGCCCGGACAGGTCGTACAAGTAAGCCTTTATTGCTCGTGCCCCAAACTTCTGTCTTAACGGTCTGTTTATAAAACCAACTGGCGATAACAAATGGCAGTATAAACAACGCGACAACCGACATAAAAATAATCCGATTGCGTGTCCTGTTACTATTTTTAGTATTCATGGTTTTTCCGCTTAATCGTCGCAAACCCAAAAAGCACCAGCGTCGCTAACGCCATCGCAAACCATTGTATGGCATAACTGTAATGTTTGGCCGGTCCGTCGATGACCGGTTGCCAGTCGCGTCGATAACCGTCCGCAGCATTCGCGTCGAGCATCAATACAGCAGGATATAGTTCAAGCTGTAATCGCGCGGCCAGTTTTTCAAAATCAATGTACTGGATTCGGCGCGGCCAACCATCATCCGTATCTATCTCTCCCAGAGTAAAACCTTTTTCCGGAATATTGATAATACCGGACACCTGTCGCTCGTTTTCATTTATGGGTAATGCCGGCAATTGTGCGCGATCGGTTGACGCGGCCAACCAGCCGCGATTAACCAATAAGTACCCACCCCAGCTTAATTGCAGCAAGGTTAAGACCTCATACCCAGGCTGACTTTGACCGTTTTCCAACTGGCGGCTGCGATTATCAAGCAGAAACTGGTGCTGTTGATCATACTCGCCTCTTATACTGATGCGTCTGTACTTGATGGATTCAGCCGGCGGCAAACTCCCAATTATCTTCATTAAGGGTTCCGCTGCGCGGTTTTGATGGGCACTTAGCAGCTTGATCTTTTGCTCTGCACGATCAAGTTGCCAGAATCCGGCGCTGATCATCAGGCTCAGCATCAACACCACCAACGCCATAAATCCAACCTTGCATTGAAAGTGTATCTGTTTGCTTGTCCAGCTTATAATCGGCATCTCATTCCGCAATTGATTGATCAGGACCGCATTATGGCAAAGTTATTTATTATCGCAATCCTGTTGCTTATTTTCGCCAGCATGGGTTCGGCGCTGGTATTTATGCTTAGAGATAAGGGCCGGAGCCGGCGCACCGTCAAAGCATTAAGCTGGCGCATCGGTCTTTCTGTTCTGGCTTTTTTGTTACTCTGGATTGCCTATGCCGCCGGCTGGATCCAGCCACACGGGATCATATCTGTTTCACACGATGTAGAACCTGGATATTACGCCAATAAAGAATATTCATGGTATTTTAATGACGACAAGTTTATAAGAGGAAATAAAATCAGCCGAGTAAAAAACGATTTAAATAAACTTATCAATGTCGTGAACCGAACCGATCAGGACCCGGAGACCTTTAGAACACCTGAAGACAAACCGCCTCTCGACCCTCCCTGCATTAAACTACTCAAAATTGCTGACAATAAACTAAAAATTGAAGTGATTAACGATGACTATCTAACACAAAGCATGGGGACTACTGGAGCGTATCAGTTTCTAGCTCGAGCAACCTATATCTTAACAGAGTACAAAAATATCCATTCCATAGATTTCGTATTCATTGAGGGAGACCATGCACGCCCGGGGATTTACAAGCGCAGCGATTTCCTGGATGGTCATCAAATAATCGGGGATTAGAAATTCTTGTGATCTTATTAAAACCAATAAACGAATATAAACAAAAATAGCCACACCACATCAACAAAATGCCAGTACCAGGCTACTGCTTCAAATGCAAAATGACTGTCCGGTGAAAAATGACCTTTGATACAACGCAACAAAATCACCGTTAACATAACGGCACCCATGGTGACATGAAAACCGTGGAAACCGGTCAGCATAAAAAACGTTGAGCCGTAAATACCGGTGGTCATTTTCAGATTGAGTTCACTATAGGCGTGAATATACTCATCGGCCTGTAACGCGACAAAAGTAAATCCCAGTATAACCGTCAGAGCAAGCCCTAATATTAACTGACGCCGATGATCGGCTTTAAGCGCATGATGTGCCCAGGTGACGGTCACGCCACTGCTTAATAGAATTGCAGTATTAATGGCGGGAATCCCCCATGCCCCCATAACTTTAAACGCACCGCCGATGTTGGCAGGTCCATTGGATGGCCACATCGCTTCGAAAGCCGGCCACAATAATTCATTAGTAACTACACCTTTACCCATGCCACCCAGCCACGGCAACGAATAAGCCCGCGCGTAAAATAAGGCAGTAAAAAAAGCGGCGAAGAACATAACCTCGGAAAAAATAAACCAGATCATGCTCCAGCGAAAAGAAGTATCCACTCGTGCGTTATATAAACCACTAATACTTTCCCTGATAACCGTACCGAACCAGCCAAACATCATAAGCAATGTAATGAGTAAACCTGCGACCAGTATGTAACTGCCGGTCGAGGCACCATTCAGTATCATCGACGCACCAACCAGCAGCCCGGTCAAACCCGCCGATCCAACAATCGGCCACCAGGCGGTGTGATGTGGTACGTAGTAGTTGGTTTTCACCGCAGACATTTTCTGGATTACTCCTGTCAGGATTTCTGGTTATCGGGTGTAATATTAAAAAAAGTATAAGACAAAACCAGCGAATCGATATTTACGGGTAAATCACGATCGACGATAAATCGCACCGGCATGTCACGGCTTTCATTAGGCGTAAAACTTTGCTGGGTAAAACAGAAACACTCTGTCTTATTAAAATATAACGCCGCTTCTCTAGGTGCCAGACTGGGTACGGCCTGTCCGACCAGGCTATGTGAAGTCTTGTTAACCGCCTTAAAAGTTGTGTAATAAACACCGCCGGGGCGCACTTCCATTTCGTATTCGTTGGGATAAAAATCCCACGGCGCACCGGCGTTCACACTGGCAACAAACTGAATTTTGATCGTGCGATTTATATCTGCAACCTGCTCCGCCGATTCAGCTTCAGAGATCCGGCCGGTTTTGCCATTCAGGCCGGTCACATCACAAATAACATCGTATAAAGGTACCAACGCATAGCCAAAACCAAACATTGCCAACACAACAACGATTAGTTTGATCACGGTGCGTTCGGAATGATTTTTAACTTGCATCATTGTGTTTTACGTTTAAGCAAGTGTTTCACGTCGGATCACTTCCGAATCAGGCACTGTATTAAAGGTATGCGCGGGTGCCGGCGACGGCACCGTCCACTCCAGGCCGTGCGCACCTTCCCAAACTCGTGCAGATGCTTGCGGTCCGCCGCGAATGCATTTAATCACCAGATACAAAAAGAGTAATTGCGAAGTTCCAAATATAAACGCGCCAACACTGGAGATCGCATTAAAATCGGCAAATTGCAGTGCATAATCAGGTACACGCCGTTGCATGCCGGCCAAACCAACGAAGTGCATCGGGAAAAAAGTTACATTAAGAGAAACGGCTGACAGCCAGAAGTGCCATTTACCCAGAGCTTCGCTATACATATGCCCGGTCCACTTGGGTAACCAGAAATATACCGCGGCAATCAACGCAAAAATGGCACCGGGCACCAATACATAATGGAAATGCGCCACCACAAAATAACTATCGTGATACTGAAAATCGGCCGGAGTGATTGCCAACATCAGGCCCGAAAAACCGCCGATAGTAAATAACACAACAAAGGCGATGGCAAATAACATCGGTGTTTCAAACGTCATGGCGCCTCGCCACATCGTTGCAACCCAGTTAAATACTTTTACGCCGGTAGGAATAGCAATCAACATGGTTGAAAACATAAAAAATAATTCACCGGCCAGAGGCATGCCGACGGTAAACATATGATGCGCCCACACGATAAATGACAAAAACGCGATTGATGCGCTAGCATAAACCATCGAGGCATAACCGAACAAAGGTTTTCGGGCGAAGGTTGGAATGATCTGCGACATTACACCAAATGCGGGCAAAATCAGGATATACACTTCAGGGTGGCCGAAGAACCAGAAGATGTGTTGGAACAACACCGGGTCTCCACCGCCGGCCGGATTAAAAAAGCTGGTGCCAAAAAACTTATCGGTTAATAACATCGTTACTGCGCCGGCTAAAACCGGAATCACCGCAATCAGCAAATAGGCGGTAATCAACCAGGTCCAGACAAATAACGGCATGCGCATCAAACTCATACCGGGTGCACGCATATTCAAAACTGTCGCAATAATATTGATCGCACCCATAACAGAGGAAATACCCAACAGGTGTATTGAAAAAATCATAAAAGGAAATGCGTCACCGGTTTGCAATACCAGTGGCGCATACATTGTCCAGCCCGCCGCCGGTGCGCCGCCCCGCATAAATAAAGTGCTGATCAACATGGCAAATGCAAAAGGCAAAATCCAGAAACTCCAGTTATTCATACGCGGCAATGCCATATCCGGCGCACCAATCATCATCGGAATCATCCAGTTTGCCAGCCCGACAAACGCAGGCATTACACCACCAAAGATCATCACTAACGCATGCATGGTGGTCATGGAATTAAAAAATTGTGGATCGACAATCTGCAATCCGGGTTGAAACAATTCAGCACGAATAATGAGCGCCATCCCGCCACCCAACAGAAACATAATAAAGCTGAACCATAAATATAGGGTGCCAATATCTTTATGATTGGTAGTCAATAACCAGCGTTTGATCCCGGTAAGCTGTGGCTCATGGTGATCATGCAATGCGGCTGCGGTCGTACTCATTGATTCTTCCTTATTTACCAGGTTGGGTTATAGCGAGGCAGTTTTCGGCGTGACATCACGTTGGGACTGCAACCAGGCCTGGTACTCATCCTGGTTAACGGCTTTTACCACCACCGGCATAAAACCGTGGTCTTTGCCGCATAGTTCAGCGCAAACACCCCGATATACACCGGGTTGTTCGATCTGTGTCCAGAATTCGTTGATAAAACCAGGGATAGCGTCCTTCTTAACGCCAAGTTGCGGCACCCACCAGGAGTGAATAACGTCAGCGGCGGTGGTAAGCAGGCGAATTTTAACGCCCACCGGTAAAACCAGCGGCTTGTCCACATTTAAAAGATAATCTGGAACGTCGCCCGGATTTAAACCGGAATCCAGTTGACGGGTTTTGTTGCTATTCGCATCCAAACGACTGTAGAAAGAAACGCCGTCCTCCAGATAATCGTAATGCCACATCCACTGATAACCGGTGATCTTAACGGTCATTTCGATGTCACTCATATCTTCCATCTTGATCAGCGTTTTCGTTGCCGGGAAAGCCATGCCGATCAGAATCAGAAAGGGAATAACGGTCCAGATAATTTCCACCGTCTGACTTTCATGAAAATTATCCGCTTTGGCACCCCGCGATTTACGATGCTTCCAGATAGAAAAAAACATGACACCAAAAACCAGTGCGCCAATGGCCACGCAGATGCTGAAAATGGTCATATGCAAATCGTAAATTTCGTGGCTGATGGGTGTGACGCCGCGGGGCATATTGATGGCCCACTCGGCCAGAGCAGGCACCGCAGCAAGCAGGATAACGCTGCCAACAAGCAGGCGCCAAGCAGCCCTGGCGATAAACATTGAGCTCTCCTCTCTTTAAGAGCTGCAAAAAGGCGGTCATAAGCCTTTTGAGCCGTGACTAATGAAATCCGGTGCGGTTGCGATCAGGGTTTTTGTAAAACCCCACGGAATTAGTCGGGTATTATAGGGGAGAATTCAGAAATTGACGACGATCAATTTACGCTTTTGGCAAAATTTTATGACTTTTTGAATGAATCCGTTGAGAAATACCGCAGGGGATGTTGAGCATTGGCCTGATTGGCCATACCAAACACCACCTCAAAAGTCGCCGGCAAATTGCCTTCAGCGGTGCGAAATCGCTCATATTCCCGGCGCATGGCCTGCAATCTACGATGACCGGTTAATCCGTGGCGCCGTTTCCCGATGACCGTATTGGCTCCCAGCGCTTTTAGATCCCTTAGTAAGACATCGACGCTCTGCTGAGTCAGAACAATGCGCTCAACATCCACGACCGGATTGGCGAAACCCGCATGCAACAAAGCATCACCGACATGATGCATGTCGAGAAAATGATTGACATGCACAGCATCGTCGACTGCCGCCCAACTGTTACGCAACTCATACAAAGTATCCGGACCCAGCGTTGCAAATAAAAACAAACCGTTTGGTGCCAATACACGTCTGACCTCGTTAAATACCCCGGCCAAATCGTGGCACCACTGAAAAGTTAGGCTGGAAAAAACCAGATCAAATTGGCTATCGCAAAACGGAAGGTTCGACGCATCCGCGCAAACAATCCGCGGTTTTTGAATGCGCTCGCTATGCTGTTTGAGGTGTTGCAACATCGGATAGGCAAAATCGAGCGCCACACATTCTGCATTCGGATATTGTTGATGCAGTGCCCTCGTCGACGTACCGGTGCCTGCACCAATATCCAGAATCCATTCTGCTTGCTTTTCAATATCGGACAGTCTTTCAGTTAATCGGCCGCAAACTTCACGCTGCAATACTGCCGCCTGTTCATAACTTTGACTGGCAGCAGAAAAAGCCCTGCGTATGCGTTGATACTGATCACTCATAAGAAATTTACAATTTTTAGAAAATTTTCGGTCTGCGAGATAAACAAGGCATGCCCGGCAGATGGAATAATATGAATATCACAGGAAGGTGTTAGTAGTTTGATATCCTCGGCAACGCCCACCGGCACCAACTGATCACCTTCACCCAGTATCCAATGCACATCGCAGGAAATTTTGCCCAGTTCGGGTCTTAGATCCACCGACTGTAAAACCTGAAGTCCGGATAGTAATGCTTCGCAATCTGCCCGACCACCCTGCAACTGAAGCTGCACAAGTTTTTTACTTACTTGCAGCGGCTTATCAGCACCCAGGGATTGCGTTTTTAAAAATTGATGATTCGCTGCATCGACATCTTTAACCAAATAGTCGGAAAATCGCTGCCAGCTCGCTTGCCTGCCGGCAGACAGCCAATTATCCGTCGCCACAAATCTGGGTGTTGACGCAACCAGAATCAACCGTTTAACGCGTTCCGGAAATCTCGCTGCAGCAGCCAACGCGAACAATCCACCCATCGACCAGCCCAGCCAGACAGCATTGGCCGGCGCTTTGTTCATGATATCCAGCAACCACTCATCAAATGTCGCAGTCTGTTTTGTGAATTTTCGGCCGCCATGCCCGGGTAAATTTATTCTGTACACTCGCCGGCGCGCCTCCAGCGACCGTAAAACCGGTTGCCAGATCGCTGAATTCATCGCCCAGCCATGCAACAACACCAATGGTTCACCACTACCACTGATTAAAAGTTCTCGTCCGGCTGAGTTTTCGGTACTATCCACGTTAATCAAATTTATCTTTTGCTAAAAACACCAATGCTTGAAACATTGCATATTACAGACTGGTTACCGGTGCTGGCCGTGGCAGTTGCGGCCTATTTATTTGGTTCAATTTCCACCGCCATCGTTACCTGCCGCATTATGGGCTTGCCCGATCCGCGTTCATTGGGTTCCGGTAATCCGGGTGCAACCAATGTGCTGCGTACCGGCAGTAAAAAAGCGGCCATAATCACACTACTGGGTGACAGCATTAAAGGTCTGTTACCTGTATTAATGGCACTCATCATCTTACCGGAACATCCGCGGTGGTGTTATGTTTTGGTTGGACTGGCGGCATTTCTGGGTCACGTTTATCCGGTGTATTACGGCTTCAAGGGGGGTAAAGGTGTTGCAACCGCATTTGGTGTTTTACTCGGATATTGCTGGCCGGTTTTCCTGGCTGCGTTGGCGACATGGTTATTGATGGCAGGGATTTTTCGTTATTCCGCACTTGCGGCATTAACCGCATTTGCACTTGCTCCGGTTTATGCCTTTTTATTCGGCAGCCAGATTATTGCCACACTGTTAATCGCCCTGTTGAGTGCGATGATTTTCTGGCGACACCAGGCTAATATCAAACGCCTATTGCAGGGACAAGAAAGCAGGATAGGCGCTAAAGCAAAAGTTTAGCACCAAACATGAACGACGAACGTGACAACTAAACAATTGCCAACCATTTCTTTGCCTCTTTGACCGATGTAAACACCTTGTACTCAACCGGAACGGACTGTTTCTTCGCCAGATCTGCATACATATGACCCAAACCCAATTTGGAATCCTCATTACCGACAAATGCGGTTTTACCACCTTCGCGGGAACTGGAAAGACCCCGCATAAATTGAGCGATAGTCGCAAATTCAGACGCGGTAATCTGCGAAAAATCGGTGTTCCTGAAATCCCATAACACCAATTTTGTTGTATAGGATTGACTCGCGTGCCGAAGAATTTCACTGGCCGTTAACGCACCCCGAACTGCCAGCACTGTTAAATTTTTCTCGGGAAATTGTTTCACCTCGATTGTCGACATCTCTTTTCCTTGGCTAAGGTTTATTCCATGCCCGCTAACCGAATCTTTTTCCTGTAGGCCGATTTCATAGCCTCTTCAAATTCAGTGTTATCACGATGCTCATAACCGAATACCGGCACCCAAAGCCCTGCGTCTTCCATGCAGAGGTAGAAAAACACTTTATCGGCCCATGCTCCGAAATATTGATATATTTCGCAAAAAAAAGCCTGTTTTAACTTGACCGGATAGGACCATTTGCCCGCTGCATCCTCAAACGGCATTTGCAGGATTTTGCTTCTAAGTTTGCGCCGTCTTAGAATTTTGATTACGGGCTTTATATAAGTCAGAGTTCCCATGGATACGAGAGCAACCTGCTCGGGATTAAAGCGCGTAGTCAGGGATTTAACCAATTCAGCATATTCAGACTGCCAGCCTTTAAATAAAACAATGGGATGCAAATGAAAACCAACAATTACACCTTTATTCGCAACCTTTTCAGCTGCCACCAGACGGCTCTTGAGTGGCGCGGTACGATGTTCTTCATTATTAACTATCGATTCTGCATTAAGCGACCAGGTAACAATCACATTTTTAGGTACATCATTTTCAAGCAAATAGCTTATGTTAGCCGACTTGGTTTTTAGCTCCAGAATAACATTCGGGTTTTCTCTTACCCATTCAAACAAATCACCGAGCACGTTATTGCGATTACCCCATAGCAAAGAATCTGATGATTGGCCTGTACCAATATGATAGATGAGTTGCGGATCAAGTTTTATCTGCTGTAGCTTACCCCGGAAATTTTCATGAAAAATAATTTCATCGTTGTGATAAAAAGACTGTATTGAACAATAGCTGCAATCGTATCCACAGTTAATGACTGCATCCAGAGTCTGTAAATTGCAACAACGTGTGCGCGGCGAAAAAACCGGGCAGGAACCCAACATCTTGCTGTTATCTTTCTTTTCCTTGAACACTATTTTGTTTGAACGATCTACAACCGTAATACTTTCTTTTTCGTATTCAGGAAAACTTTCTTTAAGTAGCTGCCATTTTTCTTTTACGCGATTGATAGTCGCCTGTTTCCTGGCTTTGCCCTGCATCGCTGCAAATTCACTTTCATCCCAATAATTTTCCAGCAACCCGCAATCCCACATTTCAAAATCAGTTGCGATTTCGATGAGATTATTAATATCCTGCACGGTTAAACGGAAAGGCCCGGCCTTACTCTCAATAAAACGTTGGTTTGCCGGGTCCAGATTTTCAAAAAACGGATGACTGGGGACCGCTATCACTTTTTGATTTTTTTGCGAAACTTTTCTACGCTATCCTTGGCCTTGCTCAACTGTTGCTTGCTCCAGCTTTCACCGGTTGTCAGAATTTCTCTAGCTTTTTTCTGACCGACGCTTATCAAGGAGTTTTCACGATTTAATGCAGCAGTAATTTGCTCTTTTATAACTGCGACTTCACACTCCGTAGCATCTATAACCAGATTTAAATGTTGTCTGGTGGTCGCAGTAACCGCCTTAAGCGCATTTTTGCTCGCATGAAAATCCATTCGCAATTGATTCACTAAAGCCTGCCGGCTGGCAGCAGCCCGCTCACGACTATTTATTGGCTCATTAACATTGCTTTTAGTTTCTTGTTCTATAGATGCATTATCAGTGACAGGCGCGTCAGTCGGAGATTCTTTTTTTGCAGTAACCTTCTTTTTTACGGCAGTTTTCTTCTTTATGGTAACCGGTTCGCCGGTTGCAACATCATTATTCGATGCTGCCTTCTTGCTTACTTTTTTCTTCGAATCAGCCATATCTTCTCTCCAGTTGGTCGAGCAGGGCTTTTCTAAATTATAGCTATCTTAGCAGTAGCCACCTTGGAACGCGTGCACAAAATTATGCCGGGGGCACCAGTTCATCCACACCCCATCTTGCCTGAGCTCTGATTTGTAAATCGCCAGGTGATTGATGTTGCATCCTCACATAGCCGGCGTAGGCAATCATGGCGCCATTATCCGTGCAAAATTCAATCCTGGGATAAAACAGTCTGGCACCGCGTTTCTCAGCCATTTCCTTTAGTGCTGCGCGCAAACGTTGATTAGCGCCGACACCGCCTGCAATAACAATTCTTTGCAGCCCCGTTTGTTCCAATGCACGTCGACACTTGATAACCATCACATCAACCACCGCGTCTTCAAATGCGCGTGCGATATCGGCACGGGTCTGATCGTCCCTGGGCTCGTTGTTAACGGTATATAAGGCAAAAGTTTTCAAGCCGCTAAAACTGAAATCCAGCCCCGGCCGATCCGTCATCGGCCTGGGGAAGCGATAACGGGTTGGATTACCCTTTTCGGCCAGTTTTGCCAGAGCAGGCCCGCCCGGATAGGGCAACCCCAGCAACTGCGCGGTTTTATCAAAGGCTTCACCCGCAGCATCATCAACACTTTCCCCCAGTCGGCGATACCTGCCGATAGCATCCACCTCCACCAGTAGGGTATGGCCGCCGGACACCAGCAACGCAAGAAAAGGAAACTCCGGCGCGGGCTTCTCCAGCATGGGTGCCAGCAAATGTCCTTCCATATGGTGCACAGCGATTGCCGGAATACCCAGGGACCAGGCCAAAGCACGTCCGTAGGATGCCCCGGTCAGTAGTGCGCCCAGCAATCCCGGCCCGGAGGTATACGCCACACCGTCGATATCGGCGAGTTCGAGCTCGGCCTGCTTGAGGATCTTTTTCAATAAAGGGGTAAGCCGGCGAATATGGTCGCGCGAAGCCAGTTCCGGCACTACACCGCCGTATTCGGCATGCATATCAGTCTGGCTGTGCAGCACATGCGCCAGTAGCCCGCATTCGCTATCGTATATAGCCAGGCCGGTCTCGTCGCAGGAGGTTTCGATCCCCAGAATACGCAAAATGACTCCTTATTGTCAAAGCGGTAAAAAAGGGCGAATTATACGGTGGATCATTGGAATTGGCGCGACAAGCCTTTATAATCGCGGCCCATTTTCACCAGAACTGTATAGAACAGGATATGCCTTCAGTAAGAATTAAAGAAAACGAACCCTTCGAATCGGCTATGCGCCGTTTCAAGCGCACCTGCGAAAAAGCCGGTGTTCTGACCGAAACCCGTCGTCGTGAGTTTTACGAAAAACCGACCACAGAGCGCAAACGCAAGAATGCCGCCGCGGGTAAACGGCATCAAAAACGCCTGGGTAAAGAAATCTCCCGCCGCACGCGACTTTACTAGTCGTCCAACAGCGAGCCAATCATGGCCGACTCCAGCCTGAAAACCCGGATTCAGGAAGACGTCAAGTCAGCTATGCGCGCGGGCGATAAACCGCGTCTGGCTGCGTTACGTCTGATTACTGCGGCCATCAAGCAGGTGGAAGTCGACAGCCGCAAAGAGATGGGCGATAGCGATGTAATCGCAGTACTCGACAAAATGTGCAAGCAGCGGCGCGAATCAATAGAGCATTACAGCAAAGCCAACCGCACCGATCTGGTCGATGTTGAAGAGGCTGAACTGGCGATCATCACCGAATACCTGCCCCAGGCACTGACTGAACAGGAAATTACCGCTCTGATCGAAGAAGCCATCCGGGAAACCGGCGCCAGTTCTATCAAAGACATGGGTAAAGTGATGTCGATCATTAAGCCCAAAGCGCAGGGTCGCGCCGATATGGGCAAACTCAGCGGCCAGATCAAAACCAAACTCGGCTAAACACCACTTTCCATTGATTTTTCTTGCTGTTTCCCAGATTCTTGTCTGGCTATGACCAATCTTAAAAATGATCTTTTATTGCGGGCTTTGTTACGTCTGCCTGTAGAACGCACACCAGTGTGGATGATGCGACAGGCTGGTCGTTACCTGCCTGAGTACCGACAAACCCGCGCTAAAGCCGGCAGCTTTATGAAGCTCTGCTGTACGCCAGAGCTGGCCTGCGAAGTAACCCTGCAACCACTGCGGCGCTACGCATTCGATGCAGCGATTCTGTTTTCAGACATACTCACTGTGCCGGATGCGATGGGGCTGGGACTTTATTTTGTTGAGGGTGAAGGACCGAAGTTCAGTTATCCGGTGCGTGATGCTCAGGCCATTAAAAAACTGGCTATACCGGACCCGGAAAGCGATCTACGCTACGTTACTGATGCGATTCGCTTAATTGTTGGCGAATTAAATGGACAGGTGCCGTTGATTGGGTTTTCCGGCAGCCCCTGGACCATCGCCACTTATATGGTTGAAGGTGGCTCGAGCAAAGAATTTGCCAATATTAAGAGTCTATTGTTCGATGAACCGGAACTACTACACCAATTACTGGATAAAAACGCGCAGGCCATTACTGAATATTTAAAAGCACAAATTGCCGCCGGCGTGCAAATAGTTATGATTTTTGATACCTGGGGCGGCGTGTTAGCACCGGATAAATATCGGGAATTTTCATTACCTTACATGCAACAAATTATTCAAGCTTTACCACACGAAGTTAACGGTCAGGTTATTCCAAAAATCCTTTTCACTAAAGGCGCCGGCCCATTGCTTGCTGATATGGCCCTGAGTGGTTGCGATGCATTGGGTGTGGACTGGATGACATCACTAACCGACGCACGAACTTATGTACAGGATAAAGTGGCGCTACAGGGAAATTTGGATCCTTCCGTTTTGTATGCCAGGCCGGAAATTATTAAACAGGAAGTTTCCAAAGTACTGGCGGATTACGGCAATGGTCCAGGACATGTTTTCAATCTGGGCCACGGCATACACCCCGGCATCGATCCGGAACATGTCGCCGCCATGGTGGAGGCCGTGCATGAACTTAGCCCTCAGCACCACAATCACTAATAATCGCCAATTAATTTTTCCAGTTCACGCTTATTTATTCTTTGCATTGGCTTGCCGTCAATTGGCGAGCGCGGCGCTTCACGCAAACCCGTTCTGTTAAACAGCATTAGTTCAATCGATACTGCGCCAGCCATGCACTCGCAAACGGTTATGTTATCGATGCGGTCGTCACAATATTGTATGCGTCGATTGGACAACTGATGGTTGATATCATGCTGCAACAGATAGTGCAAAATACGTTCCGGAGGATCGGCAAATACATGCAGTTGCACAGGCGCATAATCGTCAGCCGTACCGTGTAATACACTTCCAACCAGACGCGGATCAAAATCCGACAAAAATTGCATGGCCTCAAGTGCAGCCTGACGAAGGCGCTTGATAAGCTGTGGCTGGCTATTACTTTTAAATAGACGAAGATAATCTGTTAAGGCTTGCTGAATTTCATCGTTTCCCGGCATTGATGCCTTATCCGGTATACCAAGACGTTCACAGGCTTTTTTTTTGGCCTGACGAAAATCGCGCAGACTTTGCTCGTGCATGATCCTGGCAGCCTCCTGCGCTATCTGCTCACGCGTACGTTGAAGCCGTCGCTTTTGTTTCATCTTTTTTGAATTGATACCTTAAAACAAATCTTCTGCTACAGAATTACCAACTCTATCACTGTCATCCGTTGTACTGTTTTCTTCGCCTTCAACTTCGAATGGAATATCACCAGTAGGTTCGGATTTTTCTGTTGGCATGTTCTCAGTACGAAAAATCTCGAATACGCTTTCTTTTGTTTCTGTTGTGGCCAGTAACCCGGTCTGACTATCAATACGAATAGTCACCAGGCCCTCAGGTTGTTCAGGTAATTTTTCCGGAACTCCCTGCAACGCAACCTGCATATAATCGATCCATAAAGGTAATGCTGCACGGCTACCGGCTTCGCCGGCCCCCAGCGGTTGATCGGTATCGAAACCTACCCAGACCGTTGTCGCGTACTTGTGATTGAAACCATTGAACCACGCATCGTGCTCATCGTTACTGGTACCGGTTTTACCACCGATATCATTACGGCCGAGAGCCATAGCACGCCGGCCGGTACCGAGCAAAACCACATCACGCAAAATGCTGTTCATTATGTAGTTTGCGCGCGCATCCATGATACGCGGCGCCTGCCGCAAGACACGCTTGGCTGGAGGTAACTCAAGTCCAGTATCCGCATTAAGTTCCAGTGAACCATTAATGATTTCATCTCCGTTCACCTCAACCGATTCTGTTGGTTCTTCTGTAACAGCTGTTTGTTCTTCAACTACTGGAGCGGGAATATTGGATTCAATAACAGGTTGCTCGCCGGCATCCTCTTCTATCTCGCTGTCCAATACCGGCCACTCAACAATATAATTTTGCTCAAGATCCGTTGCGTCGACACCGTCAACATAACATTGCAGACAAGCCAAATCATAATCTGCGTACCAAAGCACCTTGCCTTCATCACTGTCAATCCTGTCGATGAAAAACGGTTTTATCCGATAGCCTTCATTCGCGAATACGCTAAATCCGGATACCAACTGCAACGGAGACAGTGTGCCACTCCCCAGCGCCAACGATAAATCTCTCGGCAAAGCGTCATCATCAAACCCGAAACGTTTGGCATAGTTGCGTGCTGAGCGGATACCCAGAGCTATCAACAGTCGTATTGAAACCAGGTTACGGGATTTAACGATGCCTTCGCGTAAACGCGTTGGCCCAAAAAACTTGCCACTGTAGTTTTCCGGTCGCCATTTACCTTCCAAGGCTGGATCATCAAACACCACCGGCGCGTCATTAATGATGCTGGCCGCCGTGTATCCATCTTCCAACGCCGCCGAATAAACAAACGGCTTAAAGCCCGAACCCGGTTGACGCCTGGCCTGTACAGCACGATTGAATTTGCTCTTGTAATAATCGAACCCGCCGACCAGAGACATGGTCGCACCGGTCTGCGGATCCAGCGATACCAAAGCGCCTTCAACGGCAGGAAGCTGTGTGAGTTGCCAAACGGTGGGCAATGTGTCGGTCTGAGTATCGGTCTGTTCGGGATTATTTTCTGGCTTACTTTCGATTGCCATCGGCCGTAGCCATATTAAATCGCCAAGCTCCAGCACATCCCGCATCGATTTAAGCTCAGACCCCTGCTCATTTGCGCTGATATAGCCTTTCGCCCATTTAACACCCTGGAAATTCAATTCACCAAACTGACCGTCGCCAAGATAAACCCGTGCTATCTCATCAGTGCTGTATTCTTCCTTGCCCTCCGGCTTCTTTTCTTCTGCAGGCGGTTTTCGTTCAAATATTTCCAGCACGAACGCAGGGCGAATATCCCCAAAACGCCCGGTCACTGTGAGTAATTCATCAATCTCGGATTGCGGAATATGATGGATTTCAGCCGGATCCTGCGGTACGGCAATTTCGACAGGTTTTTCTGCTGCTTCCGGGGCATCTGCCATGCCGGTCTGAATTTGCAGCTCAGCTTGCTCGGATTGATCAACATCCAGCTGTATACGTTTGATGTTTTCTTTCAGGGTAGTTACCCTGATGGGACCCCGATAACCGTGACGCTCGGAGTAATCCAGCAACCCTTTGCGTATCGCCTGATTCGCTGCGGCCTGCAAACGACTGTCGATAGTGGTATGAACCTTCATTCCGGAATCGTAAGCTTCCTCGCCGTAACGGCTAATGATTTCGGCACGCACCATTTCAGCCAGATAAGGCGCTTCCACTTCGACGGAAACCTCATGAGTGCCGGCGGAAATAGGCTCGGCGACAGCCTCGGTAAAATCTTCGATAGAAATATAACCAAGTTCCAGCATGCGACTTAAAACATAGTTGCGTCGCTGTAATGCGCGTTCAGGATTGGCAATTGGATTAAAGTTCGACGGCGCCTTGGGAAGACCGGCCACCATGGCGGTTTGCGCCAGATTCAGCTCATCCAGTGTTTTGCCGTAATAAGCCTGCGCTGCCGCGGCCACTCCGTAGGCGCGCTTACCCAGGTAGATCTTGTTCAGATACAATTCAAGAATCTTGTCTTTGCTCAGTTCACGTTCGATTTTCAGCGCCAGAAAGATTTCGTTCAGCTTGCGGACATAGGTTTTTTCCGGCGATAAAAAGAAGTTTCGCGCGACCTGCATGGTAATGGTGCTGCCACCCTGTGAGCGATCCCCTTTCAGAACCTGGTTCAGAACGGCCCGAATCAAGCCCCGATAATCAACACCCGGATGTTCTTCAAACCGATCGTCCTCGGCCGCCAGAAAAGCCTGCTTGATCTGCTCGGGCACCTGGTCAATCGCGACGGGAATACGCCTTTTTTCACCAAACTCTGCCAATAACTTGCCGTCGCTGGTATATACCCGTAATGGTTGCTGCATGCGCGCTTCTTTCAGAACATCCACCGTCGGCAGCAGGGGATTGAGATACCAGTATGCACCCGCCAGAGCGGCTACTCCGAACCAGGCAGAGGCACAACCGAGGCTGATGCCGCTCAAAAACAGGACAGCGAGGATCTTTTTCTTTTGGGTCATTCTGGGGCCTGTACTTCGTTAAATTTTGGGTAGCAAATAGCTCATTTTTAGGTGCGCTGACGAGAAATAGGCTAGTAATTTTATGTACTTAGTACTAGTATTTAAACCAGTAAATCATGTAGGCTATCTAACCTCATAAACTGACAGGAAAAACTGTGTTTTCCATTGGCTCAAAAAAACCACCCATGGTTGGGGTCGATATCAGCTCAACCGCCGTCAAGTTGCTGGAGTTTAGCAAATTGAAGGACGGATACCGAGTGGAAAGCTACGGAGTAGAGCCGCTGCCTGCCAACGCCGTCACAGAAAAAACGATTCAGGATGTTGAAGCGGTTGGCGAGGCACTGCGCCGGGCGGTCAAGAAATCCGGTACCCGCGCCAAACACGCTGCTCTGGCGGTGGCTGGATCCGCCGTCATCACCAAGAAAATCCTGATGCCTGCCAACCAAAGTGATGAAGAAATGGAGTACCAGATTCAGGCGGAAGCGGATCAGTATATTCCATATCCACTTGAAGAAGTTTATCTGGATTTTGAGGTTCTGGGGGAAGCGCCGAATAACCCCGAATCCGTTGAAGTATTGCTAGCCGCTTCCCGTGCCGAGAATGTCAGTACCCGTACCGCTGTAGCCGACATTGCCGGCCTGACGGCTAAAATCATCGATGTTGAAGCCTACACGATTGAAAATGCCTATACGCTGATTACCAATCAGATCCCTGATTACGGTGTCGACAAAACCACCGCGATTGTCGATATCGGCGCCACTATGACCAGCTTGAACGTGATTTATGACGGTCGGCTGGTCTATACACGCGAGCAACCATTTGGTGGCAAACAACTCACCGAAGAAATCATGCGTCGTTATGGTTTGTCGTATGAAGATGCCGGCCGCGTAAAAAAAGAAGGCGGGTTGCCGGAAAATTACGAGCCGGAAGTGCTGCAACCATTTAAGCAAACAATGGCTCAACAAGTGGGTCGCTTTTTGCAGTTTTTCTATTCTTCCGGCGAACATGAGCATGTCGACTATATTGCTCTGGCGGGTGGTTGCTCATCCATTCCAGGTATCGCGGAACTGGTTGAGTCCAATCTTGGTATAGCAACCGGCGTTGCAGATCCCTTTAGTAATACAAAAATGGCTAGTCGTATCGCAAAACAACGAATTGTCAACGATATGCCATCTCTTATGATTGCCTGCGGTTTGGCTTTACGTGGGGTGATGTAAGATGGCACGAATTAACTTACTCCCCTGGCGCGAAGAACAACGACGGCAAAAAACCGTTGAATATGGCGCCCTGGCTGGATTAATAGCCCTGGCTGCGGGCTTCATAGTATTTGCCGCATGGGTACACACCGGCCATATCGTGGATTATCATAAAGCACGTAATCAATACCTGCAAAACGAAATCGATATCCTCAACACTAAATTACAGCAAATCAAAGAACTGGAACAAACCAAAGCCAACCTGTTGGCTCGAATGAATATCATCCAGGAATTGCAACGCAGTCGCCCGGAAGTCGTGCATCTTTTTGAAGAATTAGTGACAACAGTACCGGAAGGCGTCTGGCTGGATAGTATTAAGCAAGCCGGTAAAACATTAATGATTGAAGGTAATGCCGAATCAAACGCGCGCGTCTCGGCTTATATGCGTAATCTGGAAGCCTCCGAATGGCTGAAGAATCCAATACTGGAAGTTATTCAGACTGCGAAAGATGCACGAGTCGCCAATTTTAAACTCAGCCTGCAGCAAGATTCTTTACTGGTTGCAAAAGAGGACGAGTAACGATGAATGCGCAAGAGTTACTCAATTTTATTCAAGATCCGGATTCAATCAAAAAAATCGGAATCGCACCGCTGCCCATACGCGCTGGCGCACTGGTATTAATTATCGCGATTATTCTGGCGCTGGGCTGGTGGAAGGTTATAAGTCCGGCCCGTGAAGAAATTACTAAATTAGAGACGAAAGAGTTGGAACTAAAGCAGACATTTGAAAGGCAAAGCAGAAAAGCTGCCAATCTCGCTGCATATCAGGAGCAACTGGATGAAATGAAACGCTCCTTTGGTGCAATGCTCCGTCAACTGCCTAATAAAACCGAAGTGGAAAGTCTATTAGTCGATTTGTCGCAAACCAGCGCCGCCAACAGTCTGAAAGTTGAGTTCTTCAAACCTCAAGGCGAAGTCGCCAAAGAGTTTTATGCAGAGTACCCTATCGATCTGCGTGTATATGGCAAGTACCATGAACTAGCCAAGTTTGTAAGCGATGTCGCGGCGCTACCGCGTATCGTGACGCTAGGAAATATCTCCATCAAACCAAGGGATAAATCCACCGAAGGAGATCTGGTAATGGAAATGGTCGCTAAAACCTATCGATATCTGGACGATAGCGATGAAGTTGGGTCGACAGCTAGCCCAGCACAAAACACAAAACCGACAAAACCGACAAAACCGGCCGCTCAGCGCAAGAAAAAATAAGATGGCAATTATTCGGCATCGCAATATATTTCGCATAGTCGTTTTGCAGGCGATTTTGCTGCTGGCAGCTTGTTCCAGTGACTTTAGCGATCTGGAACAGTATGTCACTTCAACACGTACTAAATATCAAGGTTCAGTGGAACCGTTGCCACAATTCGAGCCGTATCAGAATTACGTTTATTCCACCTTTAACTATCGCACACCGTTTACTGAGCCGTCGTCTGCCGAACCTGAAGAACAAACAGGTGATACTGGTCCGCGACCTGATAAGGAGCGCCGTAAGGAACCGCTGGAATTTTTTCCGCTGGATTCACTAACAATGGTCGGTACTCTGGAACGCGGCGGAGAAACCTGGGGCCTGGTACGTGATCCTGATGGTACGATTCATCGCGTGCAGCCCGGCAATCACATCGGTGAAAATTTCGGTGAGATAATTCGTATCAGTGAAAGCACAGTGGATTTACTTGAAATTATCCCGGACGGTTTAGGAGCATGGATTGAACGTGAAATCTCCTTATCGCTGGGTGAAAAATAACTACCGTTACGACGGAGACAGATTATGATTACCAATATCAGCAGCCGCCAACTGACTCATTGCACCAAAATATTTATCCGTACAGGATTAATGCTGGCGTTTGGTGTGTTGTGCACGATCCATAGTGTGCAGCTGTGCGCTCAAACCGTCAATTCACTGGAAGACATCAGTTTCAATACCTTGCCAGGTAATCGCCTGCAGATTGCACTACGCATGGCGGAACCGGCAACTAAACCATTGAGCTTTACTGTTAATGATCCGGCCCGTATTTCGCTGGATTTGCTCGACACAAAAAACAATCTGTCACAAAAAACTTTGCCCATCGGTTTGGGTCTGGCCAGATCAATAACCACTGCCGAAGCCAAAGGGCGCACTCGAGTGGTACTTAACCTTGCCCAGCTCGTACCCTACAGTACTGAAGTTGATGATAAAACGATCTATCTAACTCTTGAAAATGAAGCCGGCTTAACACAAACCTCAGAACCATCAACAAGCGCGGCAGCGATTACGAATGCTGCAATCAGATCAGTGCCTGAGCTTGATCGTGGTATTAGCGGTATCGATTTTCGTCGTGGATCAAAAGGTGAAGCCCGGATTATCGTCAATTTATCTGAAAACAATATACCGGTTGATGTGAACGAAGAAGGTGGACGCATCATCGTTGATTTTGTACGGACAAATTTACCTACAACGTTGGCACGCCGGCTTGATGTACTTGATTTTGCCACTCCTGCGAAAACAGTGGATGCTTTCCAGAATGGAAATAATGTTCGCATTCGCGTTACACCTATTGACTCAAATTTCGAACATCTTGCTTACCAGTCGGATGATGTTTTTACCTTAGAGCTCAAACCGATTCCGAAAGAGGTTAGAGAACAAAAGATAAAAGAAAAATTTGGATACACAGGGGAGCGACTATCGCTGAATTTCCAGGATATCGAAGTGCGCTCTGTCCTTCAGCTCATCGCTGATTTTACCAATCTTAATGTAGTGGTGAGTGATACCGTCAGCGGCAAATTAACGTTACGACTTAAAAACGTTCCCTGGGATCAGGCGCTGGATATTATCCTTAATGCAAAGGGTCTGGCACAGCGTAAATCCGGCAATGTGTTATTAATAGCCCCCACCGAGGAAATCGCTACCCGGGAAAAACTGGAATTGGAAGCGCTAGCACAGGTGCAGGAACTGGCACCATTGCGTTCCGAATATATGCAGGTCAACTACGCAAAGGCTGAAGAATTGGCGTTGTTGTTGACAGGCAAAGATAAAAAAGGCGGCCTGCTTTCTGAACGCGGCAGAGTCTCTATCGATCAGCGCACCAATACTCTGTTGATTCAGGATACATCCGAGAAACTGGAAGAAATGCGTGGCCTGATCAGCCGCCTTGATATTCCCATACGACAGGTATTAATTGAATCACGAATCGTTATCGCCACTGATGATTTCAATAAGGAATTAGGTGTTCGCTTTGGTTCTATTCGCAATACTACTGATGATGGCGATGGTTCAGTCGTTACCGGAAACTTGAATGCTGTCCGCACAACAGTAAATGGAGAAGATATACCGCTTACTGATACCCTTAACGTTAACCTGCCAGCCAGTGGCTCGATGGGCACCCTGTCTCTCGCGCTTGCGCGTTTGCCTTTTGGCACTTTACTCGCTCTCGAACTTTCCGCGATGCAGGCTGAAGGACGCGGCGAGGTAATCTCTACCCCACGAGTGATAACCGCGAACCAAAAGGAAGCGTTTATCGAGCAAGGTGTGGAAATTCCATATCAACAATCGTCATCCAGTGGCGCCACAAATGTTGCTTTCAAAAAAGCAGTATTAAGTCTCAGGGTTACACCTCAAATCACGCCGGATGATCGAGTGATTATGGATCTGGTTGTCAACAATGATACGGTAGGGGAATTATTTGGACTGGCTCAAATACCCAGTATTGATACACGTGAGGTGCAGACGCAGGTTTTAGTCAATAATGGTGAAACGATTGTGCTTGGTGGCGTCTTTGAACAAATCAAACGTGATCAAGTGGATAAAATCCCATTCTTTGGCAGTTTGCCTGGCATTGGTGGCTTATTCCGACGTACAACAAAGCAAGATGACAAATCAGAACTATTGATTTTTGTCACACCCAAGATTATTCGGGATAGTGTCGCTTTAAACTAAATATTTGCGCACTAGTCCAACCGCCTTACTTGCCGAAGCGCAAGCTGATTTGGTTCCATAGCGAATCACCCCCTCTCCCGGTTCGTTATGGAGCTTGCGTATCGGTGCTGCATACGCATAACATTAGCTATCAACAAATTCACCAAATCATCTGACCTACAGATATCTTAATATGAAAACTCTAACCGTTGCGCTGGGCGACCGCAGTTATCCAATTTACATTGGCAACGGTTTGCTTGCGAATGATGACTTTCTCAAACCGCATATCCCCGGCGAACATGTTGCGGTGGTTACTAACAGTACCGTTGAGAAGCTTTATCGTGAGCAACTGGAAGTTGTTTTAGACGGCTATTCACCTATTTTTATTACGCTGCCTGACGGCGAGCAGTACAAAACGCTGGATTCGCTGGAGATAATCTTTGAGCAACTTTTACAGAACCGCTTTGACCGTAATGGAACCCTTATTGCATTAGGTGGCGGCGTGATTGGTGATATCACCGGATTTGCCGCCGCATCTTATCAGCGTGGTATTCATTTCATTCAAATCCCCACAACGTTGTTGGCACAGGTTGATTCGTCTGTTGGCGGTAAAACCGCCGTCAATCATCGTCTGGGTAAAAACATGATTGGTGCTTTCTACCAACCTCGTTGTGTTATTGCCGACCTGACAACACTGAACACCCTGCCAAAGCGTGAACTCGCTGCCGGCCTGGCCGAAGTCGTAAAATACGGTCTGATCACTGATGCGCCATTCTTTGCTTGGCTGGAAAAAAATATCAGCGATTTACTGCAACTCAAGCCCGCAGCGCTCGAATACGCTGTAGCCAACTCGTGTAAAAATAAATCCGATATCGTCTCAAAAGACGAGCGTGAACAGGGCCAACGTGCATTACTCAACTTAGGTCATACATTCGGTCATGCAATCGAAACCTTTGTCCAGTATAAGGGCTGGTTGCATGGCGAAGCTATTGCCGTGGGCATGGTAATGGCTGCGGAGTTTTCGGTTCGCTGCAATTGGCTGGACGAACAGGCAATCCCACGCATTCGCTCTTTACTGCAGCAGATCGGCCTACCGGTCCAGGCACCCAAAACGATGCACACTGATGATTTCATCGAACTTATGGCTCGAGATAAAAAGGTAATAGACTCGACGCTCAGGCTGGTATTGCTTAAGTCAATTGGCCATGCGCAGGTTTGTGATGACTTTGATCGAAATTTGCTCAAAGACTATCTCGCTAGCGTGCTCCCTGAATAGAACTTCTTCAGTTTAATGGATTCACCTACCCCCGAATTACGTTCTGAGAAAATGCTGGCGCCTTATGCCTGCCACGAAAATCAATCACCCGGCCGAGTCCATAAAGAGACCTCACCCTCCTGCCGTAATCAGTATCAGCGCGACCGCGACAGAATTATTCATTGCGCTGCATTCCGGCGACTTGAATACAAAACACAGGTTTTCGTTAATCATGAAGGTGACTTATTCAGAACCCGTTTAACGCACTCATTAGAAGTTGCGCAAATCGCGCGCTCCGTCGCGCGCGCGCTTCGATTGCAGGAAGACCTGGTTGAAGCGATCTCGCTGGCACACGATCTAGGCCACACCCCTTATGGGCATGCCGGCCAGGATGCGCTGAACGAGTGCATGCGCGAATATGGCGGCTTTGAACACAATTTACAATCTTTGCGTGTTATTGATTTACTGGAAGAAAAATATGCCGAGTTTAATGGTCTGAATTTGATGTTTGATACACGCGAAGGCGTGCTTAAACACTGCGCCAAACCCGTTGCCGCAACATTAAAAGAAGTTGGCGAAAGATTTTTGAATAACACTCAACCCAGTCTGGAAGCACAATTAGCCAACATCTGCGACGAGATCGCCTATAACAATCACGATGTTGATGATGGATTGCGTTCCGGTCTTATTGAAATAGAGCAACTGCTGGCGGTGAGACTGTTTAAGGATGAATACGAAATTGTCATAAAAAAATATCCCAATCTTGCCCGCAAACGACGCATCCACGAAGTTATCCGTCGCATGATTAATCGACAGGTGACGGATCTTATTAATACGACTTCGGAAAATATCACTACAATTTCACCCCGATCCGTTGACGACGTACGTCAAACAACTAAACGATTGGCGCAATTCAGTGAAGAAATGCTGTCACTGCATCAGGAGTTAAAACGTTTTCTTGGCGCAAACCTGTACCGGCATAATCGCGTACGACGCATGACAGTCAAGGCACAACGACTGATCAAGGAGATATTTAATGCCTATATATCAGATCCCGCGCTGCTGCCGGCAGACGAACAATTTCGTATTGCTCAACCCGATCCCTGGCCATTTTTCGGCGATGGTGACGCTCGCAAGGCAAGAGTGATCGCTGACTATATAGCCGGTATGACAGATCGATATGCTATTGCAGAACACCAACGATTGTATAATCCTGAAAAATCCGATTAGCGAATTTGAAAATGCGCCAGCCAATATTAAAAAACAATGTGATGCTGCGCCTTGGGCTAACCACACAGCCTTTCAAGCAAGCCGAAGAATGCGAGGAGCTTTTTCACAACACTTCATCGGATATGCTGATAAACAGCATTAAACAACAGCTGGCGGCAAACGATAAGATCCAGCTTGTGATCGGCGAATATCGAAGCGGTAAAAGCTGTCTGTGTCGGCGCTTACTTTGTGAAGCGCCGCCGGAACTATCTATCTGTTATTACAAAGCTCATAAAAGACCCCGTATTGATGATTTATTTTCAGCTCTACTAAGTGATACTCGACTCAACGGTTCCAGTGACGCACAGAGTCTGGCAGTACAGGCAGCCAAACGTGTTTTTCGACAGTTGCGCGATAATCAACAACCGGTATTGCTGATTGATGACGCACACCTCTTAACGACCCCCGTTTTACGCATGTTGTTTCGCTTTCAGGATGCGATAAGCAAACAAAATCGGGGTAAATTAAAAATTGCGCTGGTCGGTGAACGTCAGTTGCAGGAAAAATGGCATACTCTTGATAACGCGGCACCCGCTGATGAAGCGGTATACACCAGCCTGATACGACCACTTAACCGGCAGGAAATCACCAGCTATCTCGACTTTCGCTTTGCATTAGCCGGGATTAAAAAAAACCCTTTTTCCGATAAACAATTACAGATGATTCAGAAAGAATCTGCGGGCGCGCCTGGAAAAATTGAGCTACTGGCTAGCGACATACTCAATAATGGCGGAACCGGCTTTAAGGTTTTATCTTCACCCCGATTATTGATGATCGCCGGCGCGGCCATTATTATTGCGGCTGTTGCCACAAGCTATATGGCCGGTTGGTTGACTGATTCAACCGCAGAGAAGCTACCCCAGACAACAGAAAAAAAAGTTAACGTCGATATCAGTGTCCCTGATCAACCTGAGCAAATCGCGCCTGCACAATCTCCCATAATTGAAACAACAACCAAGACCACCACTCCCACTGTCAAAAACAGCGACTGGCTTAACCAGTGGCCTGATGATTACTACGTCATCCAACTGGTTGGTTCCTGGCAAAGTGAAAAGTTACTGCAACTGGCGGAAACACTAACACTGGAAAATGAGTTAATTCTTCATACCAGCCTGCGCAATGATAAAACCTGGTATGCCCTGCTTTATGGTGTGTTCCCGGATCGCGACGCTGCTCGTGATGCCATCCAGAATCTGCCGACGGAGCTGCGCAAGAGTCAACCCTGGCCACGCCCGATCAGCACATTGATGCGCAATTGATTCTGCAACAGCAGCGCGGACAAATTAGTTACACACGGGCTGGTATGTACGGTAAATATATGTAAATCTCTGCGCTGGCATCACACAGCAGCTTGATTTGATGAGCAGAATCCCAAAATCATTTATCGACGACATACTGACACGAATCGATATTGTCGATATCGTCGATGCGCGTGTGCCATTGAAAAAAGCTGGCGCCAACTATGTGGCCTGCTGCCCCTTTCATAATGAAAAAACACCCTCTTTCAGTGTCAGCCAGAGCAAACAGTTCTATCACTGTTTTGGTTGTGGCGCGCACGGTACCGCCATCAGTTTTTTAATGGACTATGAAAGGCTGAGTTTTCCCGAAGCGATTGAGACACTGGCGCACAGCCTGGGTCTGGAAGTGCCGCACGAAGGTGGCGAGCAGGAACCGCGCGATAGTTTTGAGCCGTTGCATAATGTCTTAAATCTGGCGGATAGCTGGTTCCGGCAGCAGCTTAAGAACAGCCCCAGCGCTATTGAGTATCTAAAACAGCGCGGACTCAGCGGAGAAACAGCGGCGGCATTCGGAATCGGTTACGCACCAGCCGGTTGGGAAAACCTGGTATCACAGTTCAGCGATCAGCAAAAAAAACATGCCACTACCGCGGGTCTGAGCAGTCAACGTGAAAGTGGTGGCCTGTATGACCGCTTTCGGCATCGCATAATGTTCCCGATTCATGATCGACGCGGTCGAGTGGTTGGTTTTGGCGGCCGAGTTATTGATCCTGAAGACGAACCTAAATACTTAAATTCTCCTGAAACACCGGTTTTCCAGAAAGGCCGTGAACTCTATGGTCTGTTTCGTGCCCGTCAGCAAAATCGTCATTTAAGGCAGTTATTGGTGGTAGAAGGGTATATGGATGTCGTGATGCTGGCAGAACACGGTATCAACAATGTCGTCGCAACCCTGGGTACAGCAACCACAGCGGATCATTTGCGCAATCTGTTCCGCGCGGCACCGGAAATTATCTTTTGTTTTGATGGTGATACCGCCGGCCATAAGGCTGCCTGGCGTGCATTTGAAACCAGTTTGACGGAGCTGGATGATCGTCATCAGGTTAAATTTTTATTCTTGCCCGACGGTGAAGATCCGGACAGCCTGGTGCAGAAAGAAGGCCGGAAAAGCTTTCAAAAAAGGATCGAAACCGCGCAATCCCTGTCAGCGTATTTTTTGCAGCAGCTTACTGACCGCTTTGACGGCAACAGCCTGGACAGCCGCGCTCAAATGGCTGACTTTGCCCGCCCACTACTGAAAAAAATTCAGGCCGAAGTATTAAGTGAACTGGTCAGCGGCGAAGTCGCCAAACGGGTCGGTATCAGTCCGGCCAAACTGCTGGGCGGCAGTAAACCGATGCCGATTGAACACAAGCCGGTCAGGCGGGCACGTGGAGCACGACTGGAAATGAATGATATTCGTCTGGCTGTCGCGGCCTTACTGGCACAACCCTCACTGGCGGGCAAAGTGGAAAAGCCAGAGGCTCTGGCACAGCTTAAGCACGCCGGTATTCCGCTGCTGCTGGAGCTGATCGAGCAATTACGCGGTGAACCTGACCTGACAACCGCGCAGATACTGGAACACTATCGGGATAAACCGGAAAGTGCTGCGCTGCACAAGCTGGCCGCTTACGAATTTCCGAATCCTGACAACGAAGCGGACCTGCTGGAGAAGGTATTTCAAGATGCACTTCAACAACTTCGCCGTAAAGCGGCGGAACAACGTTATGCGGAATTGCTGGCGAAATCCCCAGCCAGCCTGACCCCGGCAGAGCGCGAGGAAATTCAGGCTTTCGGCCGAAGTTAGGCCTCATATTCAGGAATTTTCGGCTATAATCCGCCCTTCGCGCAAAACCGCGCCAAATCATCTACTGATAATCGATTTTAGCCAACCTCAGGGTAACAATATGTCACGTAATTATGTATTTACTTCGGAGTCGGTTTCGGAAGGCCATCCGGACAAAATGTGCGACCAGATTTCTGATGCGATTCTGGACGCGATTATTGCCAAAGATAAAAACGCCCGCGTCGCCTGCGAAACGCTGGTTAAAACCGGCATGGTTGTCCTGGCCGGCGAAATCACCACTTCCATCAATATTGATTACGAAAAAGTCGTACGTGAAACCATCAAGGAAATCGGCTACAGCGGCACTGATATGGGCTTTGACTGGAAGACCTGCGCCGTCATCAACGCACTGGGCAAGCAATCGCCTGATATCGCCCAAGGTGTTAATCGCAGCAAACCTGAGGAACAGGGTGCCGGCGACCAGGGCCTGATGTTTGGCTACGCCAGCAGTGAAACCGATGTTTTGATGCCGGCACCGATTACGCTGGCACATCGTCTGGTGAAAAAGATGGCTGATTTACGTAAAGCCGGGCAATTACCCTGGGCCAGACCGGACTCCAAGAGCCAGGTTACACTGCGCTACGTTGACGATAAACCCGTCGCCATCGATGCCGTGGTTATCTCAAGCCAGCACAGCCCGGATGTCAGCCAGAAAGAAATCCATGAAGCCGTGCGCGAACTGGTTATTAAACCCGTACTACCCGGTGAATGGATCACCCCGAATACCAAAATTCATATCAACCCGACCGGCTCATTCGTCATCGGCGGCCCGGTGGGCGACTGTGGTGTAACCGGTCGTAAAATCATTGTCGATACCTACGGCGGTATGGCTCGTCATGGCGGCGGTGCGTTCTCCGGCAAGGACCCGTCCAAGGTCGACCGTTCAGCCGCTTATGCCGGTCGCTATGTGGCAAAAAATATCGTTGCGGCCGGACTGGCTGAGCGTTGTGAAATACAGATTTCCTATGCTATCGGGGTCGCTGAACCGACCTCCGTCACCATCGACACCTTCGGGACCGGCAAGATCTCAGAAGAGCAGATTTCAGCCCTGGTTCGCGAACACTTTGATTTGCGCCCCTATGGCATCCATCAGATGCTGGACCTGTTGAAACCGATCTATACCGCAACTGCGGCCTATGGCCATTTTGGTCGAGAGGAAGACGGATTTAGCTGGGAAAAAACCGACAAGGCCGAAGTCTTACGTAAAGCAGCCCAATCCGCTGCCTAGCAATAAAATCTGCGGGTATCGGCGATCAGCACAGATACCCGCAAATATCTGACTGCTCGAGGAGCGTTGCAACCCGGTTGCTTACCAGGTAAACCGGGCCAGGCTTGATCAGTTCATCAACACCGCAACGGCGCTCGCACTTTAGCAACTTGAACATTAAGGAGTTAACTAATGAGTGCGATAGCTAGCAACATTTTCACTGACTGCAAAATCGCAGATATTAACCTCGCCGAATGGGGCCGCAAGGAACTCAATATTGCGGAAACCGAGATGCCGGGCCTGATGGCCTGTCGTCAGGAATTCGGCGCCGGCAAACCATTAAAGGGTGCCCGCATCGCCGGCAGCCTGCACATGACGATTCAAACCGCCGTGCTGATTGAAACACTGATCGAACTGGGTGCCGAGGTTCGCTGGGCGTCCTGCAATATCTTCTCAACCCAGGACCATGCCGCAGCCGCCATCGCTGCGCGCCAGATTCCCGTATACGCCTATAAGGGCGAAACGCTGGAGGAATACTGGCAGTACACGCACAAGATCTTTGAGTGGCATGACGGTGGCACACCCAACATGATTCTCGATGATGGCGGCGACGCCACGCTACTGGTCATGCTCGGCAGCCGCGCTGAAAAAAATCCCGGCATACTGGACAATCCCAGCTGCGAAGAAGAAACGGCCCTGTTTGCCTCAATTCGCTCGCGTTTGAAATCCCAACCCGGCTGGTACTCCAGTATTCTGAAAAACATTCGCGGTGTAACCGAGGAAACCACCACCGGGGTCCATCGTTTGTATCAAATGGAAAAACAAGGCACACTGAAATTCCCTGCCTTTAACGTGAATGACTCGGTGACCAAGTCCAAATTCGACAATTTATATGGCTGCCGCGAATCGCTGGTTGACGGCATCAAGCGCGCCACCGATGTCATGATCGCCGGTAAAACTGCGCTGGTCTGTGGTTACGGAGATGTCGGCAAAGGCTGTGCGCAATCCCTGCGCGGTCTGGGAGCCATTGTCTGGGTTACCGAAATTGATCCGATTAATGCCCTGCAGGCGGCGATGGAAGGTTACCGCGTGGTCACCATCGAAGAGGCTGCGTCCAAGGTTGATATCATCGTGACGGCTACCGGCAACTATCATGTCATCGAGCATGATCATATGGTCGCCATGAAAGACCAGGCCATCCTCTGCAATATTGGTCATTTCGACAGCGAGATCGATGTCGCCAGCCTGGAAAAATATGAATGGGAAAATATTAAACCGCAGGTCGATCACATCATTTTCCCGGACGGTAAACGCCTGATTCTGCTGGCTGAAGGCAGACTGGTGAATCTGGGTTGCGCGACAGGTCACCCGAGTTTTGTGATGTCCAATTCCTTTACCAACCAGGTATTGGCGCAGATGGAACTCTGGACCAACAGCGATCAATACGAAAATAAGGTCTACGTGTTACCGAAAAAGCTGGATGAAAAAGTGGCACGCCTGCATCTGAAAAAAATCGGCGCCAGTTTAACGACCCTGAATCAGAAACAGGCTGATTATATCGGCGTACCGATTGATGGCCCCTATAAGCCTGATCATTACCGTTACTAAGCTTTTTAATGGCACAAGGGCCGCTGCAGCGGCCCTTGTTTTTTCCTTGATTTGAACAACATTCAAGCAGATGATGAAAATCTTTTCATGTTCATCACTCTCGTCAGTCGTTAAACTACTCTATCAAATTTCACTACCACAACACCGCTATGAAATCGCAGCAAGCTTTTGAAAAATGCTACAGCTTTGAATTCTTTCCTCCCAAGACCGAACAGGGGAAGGAGAAACTGCTGGCTACCCACGACGCGCTGGCCAAACTGAAGCCACGTTTTTTTTCGGTCACTTTCGGTGCCGGTGGCTCAACCCGTGATCGCACGCTGGACTCGGTGTTATCGATTACACGACGTGGCAGCGAAGCGGCGCCGCATATTTCCTGCGTTGCATCCAGTAAAAAAGAAATCGACGAGTTGCTCAGAGTCTATCAGGAAAAAAATATCCGGCACCTGGTCGCATTGCGCGGCGATATGCCTTCCGGTGCCTACGAAGGCGGCGAGTTTAATCATGCGAATGAGCTGGTCAGCTACATTCGCCAACAAACCGGCGATATCTTCTTTATCGAAGTGGCTGCTTATCCGGAATTTCATCCACAGAGCAACAGCCCTGCAAAAGATATCGCTTATTTTGTGAACAAGATTAAGGCCGGCGCTAACAGCGCGATAACACAGTATTTTTATAATCCGGATGCCTATTTCCATTTTGTTGATCAGTGCGAAGCCAACGGAATCAATGTACCCATCGTGCCGGGGATTATGCCGATCAATAATTATGAAAAACTGGCCCGCTTCTCTGATGCCTGCGGCGCCGAGATTCCGCGCTGGATACGTAAGAAACTTGAATCGTATGAGGATGATCTTGATTCTCTAAGGGCATTCGGCATCGATGTCGTGACACATCTTTGCGACCAATTGTTAACCGCCGGCGCCCCGGGCCTGCACTTTTATACAATGAATATGACCGAGCCGACCAGGACTATCTGGAAAAACTTAAAACTGCCGCGATAAGGTAGTAGAGCTTTATCTTTAGTCCTAAGTTATATGAATAATAATGAACTGATAAAACGCGATCTTTCTGTCTTGTGGCATCCGTGCACACAGATGAAAGATCACGAGTGGCTGCCGCTCATTCCGATCAAACGCGGCAAAGGCGTCTGGCTGGAAGACTACGATGGCAATCGCTATCTCGATGCGATCAGCTCCTGGTGGGTAAATCTTTTTGGCCACAGCAACCCAAAGATCAATGCGGCTATTCAGCAGCAGAGCAAACAACTTGAACACGTACTTCTGGCCGGCTTTTCCCATGAACCTGCTGTCAAGCTTGCTGAAGAACTGGTTAAGATACTGCCGGAACCGCTTGAACGTTGTTTCTTTACCGATAACGGTTCCTCCGCAGTCGAAGCGGCATTAAAGATGAGCTATCACTATTGGCGAAATCTGGGACAAAACGGAAAGACGAAGTTCATTGCCTTAACCAATTCCTACCACGGCGAAACGCTTGGCGCATTGGCGGTTGGCGGCGTTGACTTATATAAGAAAACCTATCATCCGCTGCTAATGGATGTTCTAACCGTACAGTCACCCGATTGTTTTTACCGCGAGCCAGGCGAGAGTAATCGGGATTACAGCATCCGAATGTTCGAACCCATGCGCCGTAAGCTGGAAAAATATCATAAAGAAGTGTGTGCAGTCATCATTGAGCCGCTGGTGCAGTGCGCCGGCAATATGCGCATGTATGATTCGATATATTTATGGTTGTTACGCCAGGCCTGCAACGAATTTGGTGTGCACTTAATCGCCGATGAAATTGCAACCGGCTTTGGTCGTACCGGTAGTATGTTTGCCTGTGAGCAGGCCGATATCAGCCCCGACATCATGTGTTTATCAAAGGGATTAACCGGCGGTTACTTGCCACTGGCTGTTGTTGCAACCACTGACCGTCTTTACCGGGCTTTCTACGATGATTATGAAACACTCAAGGCGTTTTTGCATTCACACAGCTACACAGGTAACGCACTGGCTTGCAGCGCTGCCATCGCAACGCTTGCCATATTCAAAGAAAAAAATGTCATAAAGAATAATAAATCACTGGAAAAATGCATGCTGGATGCCGTTTTACCAATAGTCGATCACCCACATGTTGCGGAAATTCGACAACAAGGCATGATCATCGCCATTGAAATGGTAAAAAATAAAGCGACGAAAGAATCCTTTCCATGGCAGCAACGCCGTGGACTGCACGTCTATCAATATGGGCTAAAGAACGAGATGCTGTTGCGACCGCTCGGCAACGTCGTTTATTTTATGCCTCCTTATGTTATAAAACCCCAGGAAATCAGGCAAATGGCTGATGTTGCGATTAAAGGCATTGATCTTGCCACTAAAAATTAGCGTCTCGCTGTAAAAAACCTCAACCCTTAAAGTCTTTTTATTTTGTCAGTCTGCTCAATCCCGCCGATCACTTCTATATTAATACCATCAGACAAGCCGGTTTCAATCTGACGTTTTTCGAACTTCTGTTCAGAAACCTCGACTTCCACATAAACTCCTTCATTTTCAAATATCAGATTTCCTTCATTTACTGCCAGAACATCTGTACGCTTATCCAGCACGATATCGGCAGTCGCACTGTATCCGGCTCTTAAAAAAATGTCGGTCTGAATATTCACAGCCGCTCGAATCTCAAATTTAATGGTGCCTTGATCATCGATTCCCTTAGGCGCGATATACTCCAGTACAGCAGTAAAGGACTCGTTATCAATTGCGCCAACGTTTAGCACTAATTCCATTCCTTCACGTATTTTACCCACCTCCGACTCATCGACTGTTCCCTCAAAAATCATATCAGTCATATTGGCAATTTCAGCAATCGTTGTACCTTCATTAAAGGTATTTGTTTCAATTACGAATGTACCCTCTTTAACCGGTACATCCAGCACCATTCCAGCCGTTGTTGCTTTGACCAAATTTGAGACCTGACCTGATTTCTTCGATGCGCCTTCTTTGATTAATGCCACGTTATTTTCAGCCGCTTCCACCGCTTCTTCCTGTAACTCATAGTCAAGCAGCAGTCTGTTATATTCAACCTTCGATACCAGGCCGTCTTCATACAGTTTCTGCTGTCGGTCGAGCTCTCTTTTGGCATTGCGAAAGTTTATTTTCGCTGTATCGAGTTGGGATTCTGCCGCATTAAGATGCTCCATATCCGGTATCAATCTAATTTTGGCAATCAAATCGTCATTATCGACTTTTTGTCCTGGCACGACATATATTTTATCCACCACGCCGGAAACCTGTGATTTTATACTCACCTCTTTTCTTGGTACGACTTTTCCGGTAGCAACCGTCTTTTTGATAATATCTGTTATATACGGCTTTTCAACTTCATACACCACAGGATCCTGCTGGGATTTGCGATACAAAAATATTGCTGTTCCAAGGAACAATAATGCGATTACACACGCGACCAAAATCATCGCATACTTTTTCATGCTAATACCTCTTATTCGTCTTGTAACGCCAAAATTGGATCTACGCCAGCCGCTTTCGCTGCGGGTAATGCTGCTGCCAGGATCCCTGAAATAACCAGCACTATCACAGCAACCATTGCCGTACCAAAATCAATTTCCGGTTTTGAAAATATACCGTCACCCATCCCCATTTTTTCCATCAACATGGTTACCGATTCCAATAGCAGGACTCCAAGAAACAATCCGATATAACCGGCCACTGTAGTCAGCACTACTGATTCCTGAACTATCATCACCACGATAGAAATCGGTGTAGCGCCCAGCGCTTTTCTTAATCCGATTTCTCTTGTTCGTTCCTTAACAACAATAAGCATAATATTACCAACACCGATAGCGCCGGCCATAATCGTGCCGATCGCTACCAACCAACTAAAAAATGTAATACCGGTAAATAATCCCTGCACCTTGTCATACTGCTCCTGCAGATTAAAGCTGGATACCACGCCTGCATCACTCGGGTGTATTTTGTGTCGTTCCATCAACAATTTCTCAACTTGCGGCTGCACAATATTCGCATGCACACCGTGTTTAGGCCTTAGCACAATAGTGCCAACAGTATCGGTTTGATTAAAAGCGTATCGAAGTGTGCTATTCGGAATAAAAATAACTTCAGCGTCTCGTTGTGCGTTATCTCCTGAAGATCGTGGTTTAACCACACCAACCACCTGGAAATGCACGCCATAAATATTCAGGCTCTTGCCAATCGGATCCTCGTTTTGCTCAAATAGAAGCTCTTCCACTCTGGTTCCGATGATGGCGATTTTTCGCTTGTCATCAATATCGCGTTTGTTTATATACCGTCCCTTTATCACACGCACTTGATGCATTGGCGCCATATTTTCATGCGATCCCCGTACTGAGAAAGATCCACTTTTTTCACCACGAACGATGTACTGTGCTGACCCATAATTACCCAATCCATTCAAATCTTTAACCAGATCAATGTCTTTAATGCGACTCCTGATTGCTTCGATGTCATCGTCAGTATAATGAATCGTTCTTCCTTTGGATAAACCTTTATACGGTAATTGACTGGCATTTCCAACCCAGAAAAACACAACATTCGTAACATCTCCAAACCCGTTCATTACACCACGCTCAAGACCTTTACCGGCGCCCAACAACGCAACTAACATAAAAATTCCCCAGAATACGCCAAACGCGGTTAACCCTGTGCGAACCTTATGTTGCTTTATGGTTAAATAAATCTCCTGCCACTTATCAATATCAATCATCGGTTAACCATACAAATGTATGAAATAAATAGCTACGGACCTATTCTGCGCGCATTGCTTCAACCGGCATGATACGAGCAGCCTTTAGTGAAGGGTATAATCCTGCCACTGCCCCAACACCGATTAATAGTAACAATGCAGTAATCGCAACCTGAAAATTTACCTCAGGATTTTTAAAAAAGGCGAAGCTCAAATTCAGAGCGTTCAATAAATAAGCAACCAGTTCCAGTATTGCCACACCAAGCACCAAACCAGTATATCCGGCAATTGCCGTTATCATAATCGACTCAACCATCAGCGTTCCGACAATTGAAACAGGTGTTGCGCCTAACGCTTTTCTAACACCAATTTCCTGTGTACGATCTTTAACAGTGATTATCATAATATTGCTGACGCCCACGATGCCCGCCATCAGTGTGCCTAGTCCGACGAACCATATAAACATATCAATACCGGTAAATATTGCCCTCGTTTCTCCGGTTTGCTCGGCTACATTCCATGAATGAATGGCTCTACGATCATCAGGTGCGATATTATGTCGGCGTTGCAGCAACTCCAGTACTTCTTTTTCTTTCTCGGCCGGATCATAATCAGAAGTGATGCGAGCCACAATCAAATTAACCGTTTCACCGGAACCGTATATCTTCTGATATGCGCTCAACGGCATATACAAACGTTCTGATAAGCGGCCTTCCCAACCTTTATCCCAAAAAATGCCGACGATTTTAAGTGTAATGCCGTTTACGTTCACCTGCTCACCAACCGGATCAAATTCTTTTGGAAATAATCTTTCCGCGACACGTGTTCCTAATACGGTTATCTTTCGACTTTCATCGGTGTCATACGGATTTGTCTGCCGGCCAAATGGAAATTCAATGTGAGGTTTAATGTTGAAAAAATCATCGGAAATCCCGAATACCGCGACATTGGTCGACTTATCTTTATAAGTGATAATGGATCCGGCTTGCCTAAAGGAGCCCAGCTGATTTTCACTCGAAATGTAACGAATGCCTGCTACTTGTTGCTTAATTGTTTGCATATCCGACTGGGTCAGTTCAATCTGCCGGCCGACACTCAGACCCTTATATGGCACAGAGGTAGTACCCGGTACGAAAAAAATCGCATCATCCGGATCGCCACCCCACTGACTCTCGACTCCGTTCTGCATACCGGTGCCCGCCCCCAGCAACAGGATTAACATTAATATTCCCCAAAACACACCAAACGCAGTTAACAAGGTGCGCAATTTGTTTTGCTTGATTGTGAATAAAATTTCCTGTAGCCCGTCAAAACCAATCATCTCTGCATTCCGTAAATTTATGCTCGAATAGGCAGGATATCCGCATCCACCTCGTTTGATGAGATCAATCCATCGTGTAATATGATCTGCCTTTGCGTCTGCTCTGCGATTTCGTGCTCATGCGTAACAACTATAATAGTGTTACCCAGATCGTGTATGTTTTTCAGAACCTCAACAATCTCCTGTGAGGTAACGCTGTCGAGTGCGCCTGTCGGTTCATCCGCCAAAATCACTTTGGGTTGCGTAACCAGCGCTCGTGCAATAGCAACACGTTGTTTCTGACCACCGGATAACTCGTTGGGCATATGGTTCCAGCGATCGGTTAAATTCAGCATTTCCAGGTACTCCATCGCTCGCCGGTTTCTCTCCTTTCTGCCGACTTTCATGTAGTAAAGCGGGAGCGCGACGTTCTCCATGGCATTTTTAAACGGCAAAAGGTTAAATGCCTGAAAGATAAAGCCAATCATTCGGTTTCGCAGGTAAGCGGCTTTACGTTCTGTCAACCCATTAATGGGTGTACCCGCCAGTCGATAATGGCCTGAATCATAATGATCCAGGATACCGATAATATTCAACAAGGTAGATTTACCCGAACCCGATGAGCCCATAATGGAAACCAGCTCACCTTCCGCCACAAACATGTCAACGCCCTTGAGGACATGTACTTGTTGCTGACCGGTACTATACGATTTATGAATGGCTTTAAGCTCGATCATGATCCAGATCAATTTTTATGGCTGTAGTTAGTGAAAATGATTTACATCAATAGTCAGACAAATCCTTACATTAACAGCTTAGACGTCGCAACAGCGGATCTGGATTCTTCCTGCTTCGTACTCCCTGCAAACCCCCAAATCCCACTAATTTCCACTCACTTCGACCCGCAAAAACAGTCCTGCAGGACTATCGAATAGAGATCCGACCCTCATTTGTCATATAAGTTTAGTATAAATGCCCAATCATCCGCCACAAAAAGCATTACGCGGAAGTCCAGAAGCTCGGCCCGGTCAGTCAATCATTTGCAGGGCAATCAGACCAACACAAGATACTGCAGCAGATATTGGGCAAACCCAAACAGGGAATGAAATATCGGCAGGCCCATAATGCTCAAAACAATAAGACCCAGCAGCAGCATATTTCCGTACTGATTGTTAAACCGCAGATAGCGCCAACTGAGGTCACGCGGCAGGAAGTGCGCCAGGATATAGTGGCCATCGAGGGCACCGAGCGGAATCATGTTAAACAGCATTAATAAGAGGTTTATTTTCGCCAGAAACAAAAAGAAGAATTGCGGTCCCGGGCCGTTAAAAAATTCTATGCCTGCGTTCAACCCGACAACATAGATATTGACGGTAATAACAGCCAGCAGCAGATTCATGCCCGGCCCTGCAAAAGCAACAGTCGGCGATGCCCACGGCGATTTAAAATTCCGCGGGTCAGTCGGCACCGGCTTGGCATAACCAAATCCGACAAACATCACCATCAGCAACCCGGCCGGATCGATATGGGCAACCGGATTAAGCGTTAACCTGCCCGCGCGTTCAGCAGTATCATCGCCGAACATCTTGGCCGACCATGCATGACCGAATTCATGAAATGTCAGCGATATGATCAGCGCGATAAGAATAATGATGAATAAACTGATCTGGCCGTCGAACAACAAATTAATCATGTAAAGAACCTTTTCCTATAATCAATCATACAAAACTTGGGAAAATCCTGATTATACGTTCGTTGTCATGCCGGGCTTGATCCGGCATCCAGGAAAACTAGATCGTTACTGGATTCCCGCTCTCGCGAGAATGACTTAATCGGAGCTTCCTTGGTTTTTAATCGCCTGATCTTATAGCAGCCAACTGATAAATGCTACATCCATACCAAAAACCAGTATGGCGATAAACGTTTATTTAAAGAAACGTGTTTTATTATCGCAAAACGTCTTTTTATTTATGTGTGAATTAAAAAGGGCCGCGTTGCGGCCCTTTCAGTTTCTATGATAAATCTTCGCGCAATCAAAACATTGTCGAAACTTTACTCTTTACTGAGCTGTTATTGATAGATTATCAATCACGATTTCTCCGCAGTTGCTTTCGCAGCGAATCATAATAAATGAATTCGCGGTACCGACTGATGAATTTATGGATACTGGCCCAACTGGTAGTAAGCCAGATTCGATTTGATAAATTCTGGAACTGCTGCCATGAATAGAGTTCCCACTAGAAGTCGTATTATTATCTACCATAATCTGTAGTTCATCTTCTTCATCTGGCGCAGACGTATTACTAACCACATCAAACGAAATAGTATAAGGTGCGCTTAAGTCCAGATCTCCACCGGGCGAATATAATGCTGTGGTATCTGAACGTGGCGGCCACTGACCGATAGTAAACCGGCGACTAACCCCAACGGTAATACCATTGGTATCTACGGTATAGGTTGTATTTCCACCCTCAATGAAATACATCGGTTCTAATCCGTCAGCGGTAAGCGATCTATATGCGGCAGTAAAAAACTCTGCAGCGTCTCCGGCACTAAACTCTTCTATGTAGGGGAGTAATATTTGACCACCCGATGAGGATGATGAGCTGCTGGACGAGCTACTCGAAGACGAACTACTCGAGCTACTGGTTGACGAAGAGCTCGAAGTACTCGACGAGCTCGTACTTGAAGAACTCGAACTGCTACTTGAGGACGGTATATCGAGCACACCTGCACCGGCGCAGTTGTTTACAATTTCTGCGACATCTGCCGCATCATCCAGCACATAACTGTACGGGATACCCACTGGGACTGGGACATTTGAAATCGGGTCAGGGCCAGCAGGCGTTGCATCGCTGGCTGGCACCCAGTTAATATTTTCCCAGATGTTCCCACTAACTTCCCAATAACCCAATACGTCGTCATAGAAACTTCCCAACGGGTTTTTTGAATCCTTAAAATGATTGTTTTCAACCAGGATTGTTGCGCCACGGCGCGAGTTGATGCCTGACTCATTAAGATTGAGATGGTAATTGTTGTACGCATGCGCAGAAGTTGCAAAGCGCAACAACGGCGTACGCGAATCAATATTGGTGTACAGATTGTGGTGAAACGTCAAGAAGTCATTTTGATTATCGTCATCACCCGAACCCACCAAACCACCACGACCCGAATTCATCAGGATACTATAGGAAAGCGTTACGTATCGAGTGTTGTCCTTTAAATCAAACAGTCCGTCGTAACCTTCGTCCTCACCACCAGACGCCTCCAGGGTGCAATGATCCACCCACACATTTGATACATCGGCCTCCATGCCAATTGCATCACCACCATTAGACTCTGGTGCTATGTTCTTCTTCACGTTGCGAATATGCAGATTCTGCAAAATAATATTAGAGGAACCACGAACATGAATGCCTATCTGGTCAAACAAAGCCCCGCTACCGACACCAACAATAGAAACATTGCTGACATCTTTAATTTCGATAAGGTCATCTGCATCGCCGGAATTACAGCTGGCACCACTGACCGCGCTGGTATTATCATGGTTAATCGTGCCCTCAACCTGAACAATGATTGGGGCATTATCCGACGCGCGATTGCATATCGCCTGGTGAATTTGCGTACCTGTGGTTGCATAAACAATCGGCCCACCCGCACCACCCGTTGTACCACCGTTCTGCGTAGCAAAACCTTGCAGTGAAAAATCCGGTTCGCTTAACAAGCTACCCGGCGGTAAACAGGCTACTGCGCCACTGCTTGAACTCGATGAACTCGATGAACTCGATGAACTCGATGAACTCGATGAACTCGATGAACTCGACGTACTTGAAGAGCTCGTACTAGAGCTACTGGATGAAGAACTGGATGATCCAGTATATCCAGGCGTAGTAGCCGGATCGCTATCGCCACCGCCACATGCTGTCATTAACAAAACTGTTAATGCGACAAAAACCAGTTCTATTTTTTTCACGCTATACACCATAACCAAATGTTAAAAAGGCATACAAATTCCGCATCTACCAAAAAATGCATTGACTATGAAGGCGGAGGATCCTGCGGACCAGCATTGGCCGTAACAGTTGCTGGAACATCAGTAGCATCCTCCATGTCGTACGAATATTCGAGACCCGGGTCAAACGCCAGTCCCCTGGTTTCTTCTACAAGACCGGTTGTAATGGAATTACCACAAGCGACGATATCGCCTTTATGTGGACTTTCGGCTACCCCTCCGGTAGAAGTGGTTCTTAATCCACTGCTTGCCATATCAAAATAATTGCCTTCGGCCAGTATATTGGCAAACTGCACGGAAACAGTTCCGTAACTGGTCACGCCATCGTAATAATTATTGAATAAATGCACATCGGCAAACCGTATGCGCGGGTTGCGTTGCACGGTCGCGTCGAACCAGTTGTGATGATAGGTAATTTTTGAGCCAACGGTTTCAAACTCTGTTTCGTCACTGCCCACCAACATGGTTTTGTCCCATCCGACATAACGATTCCATGAGACAGTAATATAGGATGATCCTCGTCTGATATCCAAAGCACCATCAGAATCGAGTGGATCATGAGGCCCAAAAAGATTGTTGTGAACCCAAACGTGATGCGCATTATCTTCGATAGTAACACCATCATCATCTGAATTTTGAAAGGTTAAATTAGCAATAATAACGTTTTGCTTTCCATTGTCTACTTTTAAACCAAAACCATCTAGTATAGCGGAAGCGTTTTCACCAATAACCGTGGTATTAGAACCAACATCGATCATGTCACTGGTGGCACCATCTATAGTCCCAGACACCTGCACAACCTTCGCAGTATCATTGTTGACAGCCGATTGCAATGCAGCAAAAGTCGTTACCGTGGTCGGAACTGCTGCACCGCCACCGGTTGTTGTCGTCACGCCCAAGGCATCGACACCGGCATAACCCATCAACGCAGCGGGATCAACTGTGCTCGATGCCGCTCCGGTTAATGCATTACAAGCAGTGGTATTTTGTGTAGCGGTATCAAAGCTGCAAGCAACCGCCTGAGTGGTATCACCTGATACATGCAGCGAATCAATATTCGGCAAGCCGTCGCTGTCTGAGGTGCCGATATTGATCGCGTTTTCACCGGCAGTCAGCGTGACATCAACCGATGCAGTCGACCAGTCGGTCGTCGCTGAACTGGTGGCTGGAAAAGTGATTGCATATAAAGGCGATGATTCGTTAACGGCAATACTAGCCACTTCAGCCGGATCGATACCTGCGTAGCGAATCGTCAGCGTATAGGTTCCGGTTGACGGAACGCTCACGCGCCAATCGACGCCATTAGTCTGGTCATTAGTTGGATTGGCATAACCGGTACCGTTAAATCCGCTGCCGGTGGAATCAATCGATCCATCAACGTGACAAAAGCCATCAGAATTCTCTTCAATCGTAAGACCGGAAACCACACCACCGGAAGAAGAACTACTTGATGAACTCGACGAGGAACTGGAAGAACCAGTATATCCGGGCGTGGTCGCAGGATCGCTATTGCCACCACCACACCCTGCTTGCAGGATAATAACTGGGAAAAGCACTAATAAAGCAACTAATTTTTTCATCTAAAAATTCCTCATCTAAATCTTTACTGGAATAAACCTGTGGGCCTCTAAATAAAATGTTTTTTGTCATGCCGGACTTGATCCGGCATCCAGTCAAATCAGACCGTTACTGGATTCCCGCTTTCGCGGGAATGACTTAATCAGACATTCCTTAAATCGAACGATCTTTCTCAAAGTGTTTTCCGGTTTTCGATGCATATCAGTATTTCAATTCACCTGAAAATAATTTGAGAAAAATCCTATCAGTCTAGAACCAATCAAAACCACACTTTAGTGAGAGATAAAACCCCGCCGAAGCGGGGTTTTATATTCAAAATCCAGTGCGGAAACCTTGGAGCTCCCGCACTGCATTGACTGCAAACAACATCTAATAATATTCAATAATTCTCGAGACTAAGGAGTCGTAATCGAGATGTTATCGAATTCAATGGTGACATTATTCGCACCGGGTGCTGCATAGAAACCCCAGAACCAACTATTATCACCTGCATCAGCCTGGAAATCGGTTGTGCTGTTTGCCTGGGTGAAAGTAACACCGTCAGTCGAAGTACTTTGTCTAATCCGCTTGTTGGTGGTGTCGTCGAGGATTTGTAACCGAATCCAGTCACCGACCGCCAGTCCACCAATGTCGCTACGGGTCACCACATCAGTCTCCTTCATTTGGGCTCTGGAACCGACTAGCGCAGGTGTGCCATTGTAATAAAAGCCTATTTCACCAAAAGACCCTGTCTCTGCAAAAGTAGTTACTCCAGTGGTAATGTTATTGGTTAGCATCATACCAAAACGAGAAACATTACCTTCAGCTACCGCTCCACCGTTTGCGGTTACAGACTTCACACGAGCAGTAATGGTGAAATCGTTCGCAGTTACTGACTGGTAGGCAAAGTAATGCCTACGGGTGTCGCTGCTCAGCGCGCCACCGGTTGAAGTAATGGTCACTTGAGTGACATTGTTTTTGTCGAGTGAGCCGGAAGCAGCCGAACCATCTGTACCAAAAATTTCCAGTGCTGCACCTGTCCATGAACCCGCTACCGGAGAGGTTGGTGTTGCCGTTGCGGAAGCGCTGTAGTCACTTACTCCAGACCCGTTTCTTGCGCGTACGAATACATAAACCGGCGTACTTGCAGCTGCTGCGGCCTCCAGATCTGTGATTATCAAAGCGGTACCCGAAAGATCAACAACTTCCGTTGCACCTGAAGTAGAATCGGTTCCGACGTTGTAGGCTATCTCGTAGGTCGTCGCTAGTGATTCTTCATCCCAAACAACGGTAATCGCTTCAACACCGGCAGTCACTACCAACCCCGTGGGCGTAGTCGGTGGATCGCCAATCGGTGTCACTGAAGGATTGGCAGCAGGAACGGTATCATCGAGGCTATTACTATAGGGACCGTTACCTGCAGCATTTTTGGCACTGACATACACATAATACAGAGTGCCATTAGCTAAGCCAGTGATCGTTGTGCTAGTCCCCGTAATATCGCCTGCGACTACAGTCGCGGTAGCAGGGTTATCTTCTGCACTGTTGTATGCGACATTATAAGCCGTCGCATTACCAACGGGGTTCCAACTGACGTCAATCGCCGTGTCATCCGCCACCAAAACTGGTACGGCGGGTTCAAGCGGCAGCTGCAGAGTAGCGCCTACCGGGTGATCAATTACAATACTGGAAATCTCAATACCACCGCCAGTCGGAAGGACTTGTTGATCACTGGGTAGAGTGGTATCCACACAAGCGCTCGGGCAACGGAAACCCAATAAAGAATTTGGGGTGCCTATATGATTATCAATGTGTTTCGAAACTATCTCAGTGCCTCCCATCGTAACGGCACCAGGAACATTGATTACCAACTCCCCGAGGGTCAGGCCTTCATTCGGAGTCAGTGACAATATTAGGCTATCGGTACCAAATATAGAGTTGGCAGAAGAAGTCGTATTATTATCTACACGAATCTCAAGCGGACCATCCGCAAGCTGTAGATCAGTAATCTGCATCGTAATTGTATATTGGGTGCTCAAATCCAGATCACCATCCGGTACAGTTGTACTATTAGTAGCAGTGGCAGTAGCCTTGCCTGCGTACCATGCAGAATTACCAAAACGAAGCCTTGAATTATTGAGAAGGACGCGGCTACCCGAACTAGAGACCTTGTAGAAAGGTTCCTCAGCATTGTCGGAAATTGCCAGGAATAAACCTGCCGGGACGAAAAGAGGATCCGCAGGCTGAACATTGCTTCCACCAAAGAACTCATTGCGATCCAGGCTGAAATCCATGCTGAATGGCAGTAGATTGTCGTATACTACGCCCGTCACCGCTCCAGAGGACGAACTAGACGAACTAGACGAACTAGACGAACTAGACGAACTAGACGAACTAGACGAACTAGACGAACTGCTCGAAGACGATGAACTGCTGGAAGATGTAATACCACCCCCACCACCGCTGCTGCCGCCGCAACCGACGAGCAAGCCCGCAAAAACCAATGCTAATAATAACTTTATGTTAGTCATGGAATACCTCCACCTTTATTGACTCAAAATAAAAACCAGTTAATCGCTGTATTGCCATAACCTACATCGGTAGAATTTTTTATAGAGTATTGCTTAACTTCACTCATCACTCTGGCAACATCGATACAGGATTTTCCAGCACTTAGTCCCTTCTGTTTATCTCACAAAGAGCATTTACCCAACAACACTTTGAAAAAATCGGCTTTCAATAAAAAACAGGTACTTCACACAAACTCTGCTTGACGAGTTTTCCACCTTACCGATGCAGGTTATGCGCTTCGCAACATCTCTCCTTAAAAATGTAAATCACATGAAGAACCCTGTGATAAAACAGGGTTCTTCATAAAGATATTTCTTACTGATAATCAACGACAATATTTCCCAAACTTAAACCGGTTGTGCTGGTCGCATCTGCATCTGCACATGAGGCACCAGAGTCGCTCGGACACCGGAAAGCAATAAATGAAGTCGTAGTGCCGATCAGCGCCGGGACCGAACCGATGGTGCTACCATTCATAGTGATATTACCAGGCACATTGATGACTAGTGCGCCGTCAACCAACCCATCCGCGACAGCCAGATTTGCAATACGCGAATCCGCACCGTGCACAGAGCTGGCTGCTGTACCGGTAGAATTATCGATCTGCACCTGGAGACGATATGTGGGATTCGCTGGTGGAGTTACAATATTCATAGAAATACGATATGCAACACTCAAATCAATATCACCATTGGGTGTAGTTCCATCATCTTGCGCTCCGGTCTTTAATCCCATGGTCCAAAGAGCATTGCCGAAACGAACAGCATTGTCAGCAGCTTCAACGAAGATTCTGCTAGATGAGCTAACTTCTTTGTAAAAACGGTCTGTTAAAGCATCCGAGATCGACAGGAAATTACCTGTATTGCCATCCTGAGCAAAAAATTCCACTTCCCCCACAGTAGCATCGACATTCAACGGCAATCCGGTAAACGGTGTCCCTTCAACAGAAGGTGGCGGCGATGGCACCCAGAAAGCGGTATCAACGGTGCATGGATTCAACAGACTGGCAGCATTGTTTTCGGTTTGCTTTTCGATGATTAGATCGCTGATGACAGCGTAACCACCAGTGCTAACGCGCAGTTGCAGGAAGGAAGAAAATGTACCAACCGGCATTGCAAGACCATCCAAAGGCTGAACAACACCCAACGTAGGGCCAACTCGCTCCTCAGCATTATTAACCATATAAGCATCGCCCGGCACATTTACTACTACGCGATTACCCGAAACCAGACTCACACCCGAACCGGTCAGTGCTGCACGTAATAATAACGATGCACTACTATGGATAGATTCGAGTTGCCGACCACCGCTATTATTATCAACCCAAACTTCAATATTACTGGCACCTGATAACTCTTCTCCGAAATCTACCAGGCAGAAAGAAACACGGTATGGCTCCGATAAATCCAGCTCACCCCAGCTACCATCGGCCAAAGATGCGCCCGCCGGATTATCGGTCGTGTCGCGCTTCCGATCCGGTATAGCTGGAGATGTCAAATCGGAAAGGATTTGACCTACAGTGAAACGCGCATTGGAAATCGCCATTTTATTATTTCCAACCTTCAATCTGTAATCCATATCGTCGGCATACGGCGGTGTTCGGATCACTTCACCGGTAACATCATCAGTTTGAAAAAAACAGCAGGTTGGGTAATAGAAGGACGGCCACGGATCAACCATGATAAAAGGGTTGCCATCGTCGTCTAATATTTCGTTTGCAGCCGGCGTAGCTAGCGCCTGATAACTGGAACTGAAAAATTCTATGGCATCAACAGCACCAAAGTCCTCAATAATCGGCAAAGGTGTTTCCTGAATATCGATCTGCGTAGGTTCAGGAGGGGTGCCGGCAGGAATATTGGGGGGATCCGCGTCGACTCCGACCTCATCACCACCACAAGCGATTAATAAACTGCTCAGCAGTATCAGCGCTGGAAGTGAACTTAGGTTATTAGTACTCATACAACTCTCCTAGATCCTCATAAACAAATTTTTAAATAAATGCAAACCTAATTATCAGCGCCAACTGTAAAAGGATAATTCAATTCTGCTCTTATCTGATGTGCTTCTACATTGGCTACCATAAGCTGACATTCACACCCAACTGATAAGTCCGGCCGACTCCTTCCGTAAATTGGAGCACATTACCACGAGAGAATTCGTTGCCGCGGTAGAAGAAAACATCAACATCTTCGGTAACATTCAATATATCAAGGTAGAACTTGATATTTTCCCAAGGAATATAAGTAGCCTTCAAATCCATAGAAAATATATCATCGTGAAAAACATCCGCCCATCGCTGGCAGTTTTCTGCATATCGTACACCTGTGCCCGTCGCACCGGCTAAGGCATCCGGATTACTGGCATCATTCAAGCTAGCCCATGCGGCGTCGGCATCGATATCAGCCTGCGAACAAGTGCCTATTTCCCTCAATACTTCACTGCGATAATTGCTGATCATACGCACTGAGTACTTTTCGTTCTCCCAACCTACCGTAATATTTGTAGTTACATCAGCCTGATTCGGCAAAGGGATATCATCAGCACGAACGGTTGCACCGGCATCAGCGCTACTATCGAGCAAAGTGATATTACCGCTAAAAAACAGGCCATTCTCAAAATACCGGGCATAACTGCCTTCCAAGCCATATAGCGTGGCTTTATCACCATTAATTGTTGTGCTGACATCACGAAATAAGAAATCCGGAGCAATTGCAAACACATTTTGATTTCTATTGGGATCTGCGCCGCCGTTTACATTGACATCGATCTGATCAAGCGCCTGACGAATAGCAAGAGGCATATTAGAACGGTAAACATCAAGACCACGAACATCGACGATAAAGTCCTCAATATCTTTGTAAAAAACCGCCACCTCGGCAAAATGACCCCCTTCGCCGTACCAACTTAGAGATGCGTCAAAATGAGTAGCCTGCATTGGCATCAATTCACTATTACCTACGTCAAGAGCGTTACCGCCAGGCGCCAGAGAAAAATGATCGCGAGCATACTGATCAAGATCACCGGTGGCACCTAAGTCGTCTGTTAAATTATCACCACAAGCCGCCTCGTTCGGTAAAGGTGCATCTGTGCACAGCACCACCCGATCGTCAAATTCAGCATACGCGTTAGCGTTGTCGAAATCAGGGCGATTAAAACTGGTCCACAATGAAGCGCGAATCAATAAATCATCCCGAAGGTCATAACGTACATGGATACCGGGATATATGCCATCGTATTTGTTAATCGCATAACCACCATTAGTCCCACCCAAAGGAATAGCGATATCACGCAGTATTCCGTCTTCCTGAGTAAACCGGTCATGCTTTAAAGTTAACCACCCGGTAGAACCGTATTCAGTTTGAACATAGCGCGCACCGGCAATCACAGAAATACTATCTGAAAATTGGAATTCGCCCATTAAATAAGCAGCGGTACTGTTTTCATATACCGCATAATTCTCCTTCAAGCTGTCAGCACCCGATCTTTCTGGATCAACGCTTTCCGGAATAATGCGAGTGGCCACTATCAATCGCGCAGCATCGCTCATAGTAATAAAATCATGATCAAAACGGCTAAAACGCGGGGTGAATGTGGCAAATCCGGAGCTACCCAAACTGGAATTAAGATTGTTTAAACAATCCCGGTCTTCATTGCAAATAGATGGTGAAAAATCAATGGGATTAACGCTATGTTCAGTTTCAATGTTATTACGATCGCGTTCTTTTATCTCAATACCTGCTTTAATATAATTCGCATTAAAAAAACCACCATCGGTAAAGTTTTTACGTACGTTAAAATTCAATGAACTCAAATCGTCCGTGCGAAGAACAGTTTGCAGTCTTATGTTGTCATACCGCATATTGGGCTGCCGACGAAGTCCGATTCCATAACCGAGCACGCCCTCGGCAAATCCCGCAGCAAACCCACTCATTCCATCAAGACTGGAATCAAACACCGCTCCCGCATCAGTTGCTATTTGATTCGCCGATGGTCCTGAAATGATCGCGCCTCGAATATCTTCCTTATAGAGCTGGCCATACATTGGTAATGCGCGGATGCGATATTGTATACGGCGATCATCCGGGCTATTACGCTCACTCTCCGACTGGTGATACTCATAATCTATCGTCCAGTCGTTAAAAATATTTTCTCCACCGATAGATATATCATCCGTTACGGCGCTGTACTCTTCAATCTGGATCTGGTGCCGCAAATCAGTATTTGTTAAGGCAAAAAAGTTATTAGCGGGATCAACTGAAATAATATAATTGAAATTAGTTGAATTAATTAATCTATAATTTTCCCGCAAAGTCACTTCTTCATCGTTAAAATCGGTATGCGCATAACGGAAATAGTAATCATGCCCATCAGTGGGACGCCAGCCGAAATCTAGTGTGCCTGCAATGCGAGTACGAACCGTTTCGTCCACAATAACTTCAAAATCCGAAGGAATTAACATTCGCGGTGAATCAATATACGGATCTACAAATCCGGATTCCATATACTGTGTGGAAGACAGGGCAGGCGGACGAGCCAGCATGGTTGGATCGGTTCGACCCACATAAGGTTGCGATTGACGAATATACTGCAGCCCGTCGTCAGTATCCGCATCGATCTGATTAATATCGGTGGAACGCTCCTCAAATGAAAATGATGCCGCAATACCAATTGTATCATCGGCCAGAAGCTTGGTTCCCAAAACAGTCGTTTTAGGTGAAAACTCACCACGCTGCTCATGCATAGAACCTTGCACAGAAACTTTTAATGTGTCTTTACCCTTATCGAATGCACTCACTGACTTAACGTTGACCTTGCCACCAATGGAATTCAAATCCATATCCGGTGTCAGCGATTTAAAAACCTCCATTGCACCCATTAAATCGGCCGGAATTGCATTAAGCCCGACAGCACGCCCAGCGTCGGTTGCAGAAGATAATTCTGAGTTGTTCATTGTTACGCCAACAAAACTCGGCCCCAGGCCACGGATGTTAACAAACTCAGCCTGGCCGTCACTCTTTTGCAGGGTCACACCCGGCAGTCGTTGCAGGGCTTCAGCGACATTCTGGTCGGCAAAGTTACCCACATCATCCTGCGAGATAACCGAGCTGAATATATCTTTCATACGTTCAGCTTCGCGGGCATTCATATCCGCAGCGCGAATACCGCGTACGATCACTTCCTCAATATCCGAAGAGTCTGCCGTTTCCTGTGCCTGCGCGGTAACAACACCCGCGGAAAGCAAAGCAACAATCACCCGCAATAATGGTTTATTTAAGATCATTTTTACCCACCTTGTATAAATCCTGCCTTAAACGCGTCATTTAATAAGCAATCCAGATTTGGGTTGCTTGAAATTTGAATGCAATGTCTTCCTTCCCGATCACCACAGGCGATCAGGTCCTCCAAAAAAGGGATATTGGGATTGACCGGAAAAGTCTTTGCACTTGAAGTAGTCCCCCGACTGCTTTTGATTAAATAGCTCTTATTTGCGTCATTTTGCGGAGTACCCAGCCAATACGGGCATTTACATACCGTATGGTTTAAGCAGAGCAGGCTATAAAATGACCTGAAACTAGCTATCTCATTGATTTAATTAGTGAAATCTATGCTCACGCTCCCTGTGGCATAGACGTACTCAACTAAGGGTAAAAACATACCGCCATGTGACACCGGTGTCAATTTAAAAAGGTCTCTGGCGGCAAATTTTCAGATCTTTCTTATCTGCGAGAGCACAAAAAAGGTGCGTCTCATCTTTTTTATACTACCCAATTGATAATCATTGTCATTTCTTATAACCATGAGCGTTAGAACCACTCCAGCGGTTGAATAAGAAATAAAGAATTTATCTCACAATTTAGAAGGTATCACTGAAGCGGGTTTTGACTTGAATTGCTATAACGCTTAGTCATTGAACAACCCGAAAGGATAAAAAAATTCACTGAATGTTTTTCTATTTTATAATCATCCATCCAGCCAGTTAGAATTAACAAACGGGCAGCAGAGTACGGTAGCCCTTGATCGAGGAGCAATCTGATCAAGCAGCACCTAGTACGATTACTTCATCATCCAGATTATGAGCCGCCAGTTCCAGAGCCTGACGAATATCTTCTTTTTCCAGATCAGGATATTCAGCGATTAACTCATCCCACGTAAGGTAGACGGTGAGCGCTTCCAACACCCGGCGCACCGTTAAGCGCATCCCCCGGATGCACGGCTGACCGTTCATCACGGAAGGATCAATGGTAATTCGATCAAGTTGCATCAGTCCGCCTCCTTCTGGCTATCGACGAAAGCATAGCAAATTAATTCATCCTTGCCGATACTCTTCATGGCCTGGAAATCAAGAGAATCAAGGCGTCAGATTCGTCGATCTTCGGGTATTTATTTCCTAAAGAACGTAATATCATTTGAGCGTCACTAAAGGATGGCTGCCTACAACCAGTCATGCTATTGGAACAAAGCGATCTAATGCAGGAAACAGATATGGAACAGATTGTAAACGTACATGTGGAGAAGTTACCGGAAGGGGTTTATTTGGCCACCTCGGATGATATCCCAGGTTTGGTGGCACAGGGTCGCACGGTGTCTGAGACCCTGGAGATTGCTCGCGATGTCGCACGCCGGTTGCTGGAAGCCCAGGCCGAACGGCAAACCACACCCTCGTTAAAACAGGCCAGCGATTCCTTCGATTTGCCACTTGTAGTGAGCGGTTAGATGGGACGATTGACGGGTTTTAACTATCGTCGGATTACCAAGCGCTTAAAACATTTCGGCTTTGTCTTCGACCGGCAAGCCGCCGGTAGCCATGAGATCTGGTTTAATGAACACACTAACCGATACACCACCATCCCGAACCATCCTGGTGATATGCCAGAAGGTACGCTTCGCGCCATACTTAAACAGGCGAATATAGATCCTGAAGATTTTTTGAAGAAGAAATAACTTATCTAACTAAGTCCTTTAGGCGTCACACAAACGCGATTCTGTTCGCGTGCAAAATCTAAATTAGTGTGATCTTTGGCGTATGAGTGCACCCTTAGTTTTGGTTAGTTCAGACTAATCCCTTCGATTCCTATAAGAACTTGTGATAATCACACTTCAAAACAGCTGCTATCTTTTGTGCTGCCGCTTTCCCAATCGGGCGCTTATTATGCTCCATCTCAGACAGGTGATGCTGGCGCATGTCAGTTTTATTTGCCAAATCAGCTTGCGTAAATTCTGCTCTTAAACGATACAGACGCAAATAATAACCAGGTGTTTGATAGTTTTTCCCAAACCTTTTTTGTGCGTCAGCATGAACAACTGCAGCAGACAATCGCTCTTCTTCAAGATATTGATCCAGTGTAGAGCGGATCATTTTCTTTAAACGAACAATATTAATTTTTGATGTTGGTTTAAGCACCACATCGGCGAGATCATGGTGGATTTTCAGTGCTTGCGTCATCGGTATGCGTCCCTTCTGTGGCCTACATAAAATACTTCGATTTCCAGCTCGTGCGCATCGGTCAACCGATAACGCATGCGGTATCGATAAGTGAGTCTAAGTCGGTATTCATCCTGTCCTGTTTTCTTCACATCCCAACCTGCAGGGTTGAGACCTTCCCTTTCCAGATCAGCAACAGCCAGATCGGCCAAATCCTGAATACTCCGCGGCAACCTATGCAGTTGCTTATAAGCCTTCCGGGCAATAAATACCGTCCAACTCATCGAGCGAGAATATACCAATAAATGGTATATAGCAAGTTGGGCCAGACGCGCTTCGATATCAAACGCCGATTAGCCTGTGACATGATGCATTCTCCCTTAAAAGCCTGTTTTTATACCAAAAAACCTATTCTAAGCCCTCAAAATCTCCTGTGTATCGCCCTTTCTAATGAATTATCAGTGGCTTGCGAGTAATGAAATATCCTATTTCCGAGAATCTATGTGTTCAGACCCGATTGATTTTGTCGTTTTGCCGATAATCCTCCATAGATTACTGGGGCTATCTCCAATCATAAATCTTGAACGTTCAAGTGAACGGGCGAGTTTACACCAGTGCTGTACGGGTAACGTGAGTGCACATACCAGTAAATCTCTGGCATTCCAATTGACCTCTTGGGCATTGAATGATATACAGCTTAAATGTGTATATCAACGAGGATTTGGACATGCAAGTCTCAAAATGGGGCAACAGCCTGGCGATTCGGTTACCCCGTTCGGTAATCGAGGCACTGCAGCTACACGAAGGCGATGATATCGAAGTGCTTATCGCGGATGACCGGCTGTTCAAGGTAAAGAAAAAACCCGGCAGAGAAGTTTTACTGGCAAGGCTGAGGCAATTCCGGGGCAAACTGCCTGCAGATTTCAAATTTGACCGAGAAGAAGCCAATGCCCGAGGCTAAGGTGTTTATCGACACCAATGTGCTGCTCTACCTGCTGTCGAGTGATACTGACAAGGCTGATCGAGCGGAAGCTTTGGTTCAATCAGGCGGGATAATCAGCGTGCAAGTGCTGAACGAAGTCGTTAGCGTTGCGCGTCGAAAACTGAATATGCCATGGACGGAAGTTAATGAATTACTGACTCTGATTCGCTCGCTGTGTACCACCGAACCCTTCACTATTGAAACTCATGAAAAAGGGATCGAGATTGCTGAACACTATCAGTTAAATATTTATGACGCGATGATAGTTGCTGCCGCATTGCTCGCCGGATGCGAAACCTTGTATTCTGAGGACATGCAAAACGGACTTCTAATCGATCAAGTACTACGCGTTTATAATCCTTTTAACCAGAATCAAGAAAGTTAAGGGGGGTCAAAGAAGATTAAGATTAGGGGTCATAAGATTAGATTAGAGATTAGATTAGGGGTCAAATCTATTGATAATGTTATTTTTAGCACGTTCCAACTTCTTGTCTTCTATAATGGCCTGCTTGATCATATAGATCGCG
>JAFGLM010000011.1 GCA_016928055.1 Gammaproteobacteria bacterium | reverse complement strand
TGGTGGGTGCTGCAGGGATCGAACCTGCGACCCTCGCCTTGTAAGGGCGATGCTCTCCCAGCTGAGCTAAGCACCCGCTTGGTTGCCACCAACATATTGACGCGTCGGGGCAACCGCGAAAGGCGCGCTAGTTTACGGCATCCTTCAGGGCTTTTCCAGCTTTAAACGCAGGGATATTGGACGCTTCAATCTGGATCACATCACCTGTGCGAGGATTACGACCGCTCCGCGCTTCACGCTTGCGCACCAGGAAAGTACCAAAACCCGTTAACACGACCTGATCACCGCCTTGCAGGGTTTTCGTTACGATATCAATTACGCCTTCAAGTGCACGTGTAGCATCGGCTTTGGATAAATTTGTCTTCTGAGCAAGAACATCAATAAATTCGGTTTTTTTCATTACGGACTTTTCCTTTTTATGTTAATCAAAGTTTCCGGCTAATAAACGGAAACACCTATTAGTTGCATCAACCCACAGGCTGGCGATATCGAATTCATATGCGCAGTAGAGGCGAAAATCAGACGATGCGGGTTGGGAAAGCGGCTCCCCACGATATTTATTTCAGCACCCCCAGGTCCTCGGGTTTTATACCAACTGGCGGAAAGGCCTGTCAACTACGCCTTCCATATTTTATCTATCCATTCTCGGTAAATCTTAACAAACCCTGATGAATTCGCTTGACAAATATCAATTTCATCATGATCACTTATTTCGATTATTTGGTCCTGGATAAATTAATGTGGACGCAAACGATCATCATTCACTTCGTCGTCATCCGTATCCTTGGTAACTTTTTTGGTTTGTTTGTCATCAGCATTACGCGCTTTTGGAGTCTCCGTAAGCGCCATTTCCAATACCTGATCGATCCACCTGACAGGATGGATTTCAAGATTTTTTATAATGTTTTCAGGCAACTCTGACAAATCCTTCTTGTTTTCTTCAGGTATTAAGACCTGTGAAATGCCACCCCGTAATGCAGCAAGGAGTTTCTCCTTCAGTCCCCCTATCGGTAACACTTCACCACGTAAGGTAATTTCGCCCGTCATCGCAACATCCGCGCGTACCGGTATGTGGGTCAAGGCCGAAACAATCGCCGTACACATACCAATACCGGCGCTTGGACCATCTTTTGGTGTGGCGCCCTCAGGGACATGTAAATGTACGTCATGTTTTTCATAAAAATCACTCTCAAGACCAAGTGAATCAGTACGACTGCGCACGACGGTCATGGCTGCCTGGATCGATTCCTGCATAACATCGCCCAGCCGACCGGTATAAGTCGCCTTACCCTTTCCTGCGACGACCGCCGCTTCGATGGTTAACAATTCACCACCCACTTCGGTCCATGCCAATCCGGTTACCTGACCTACCTGATTTCGCTCTTCGGCTTTTCCATAACGAAATCTCCGCACACCAAGATATTTCTCCAAATCATCAGATCCAATCGCAACAGGTGGTTTAATTTCGCCAAGCAAAATTCTCTTCACAACTTTACGACAAATTTTGGAGATTTCACGTTCAAGATTACGAACGCCCGCTTCGCGCGTGTAATAACGAACGATATCTCTTAACGCATCTTCTTTTATATCGAGCTCATCACCTGAAGAAATGCCGTTATTGGTTCTTTGTTTGGCGACAAGGTAACGCGACGCAATATTGATTTTTTCGTCCTCGATATAGCTTGGTACCTGTATCACTTCCATACGATCCAGTAATGGCGCCGGAATATTCATGGTATTGGCTGTCGCAACAAACATGACATCCGATAAATCAAAATCCACTTCCAGATAATGATCATTGAACGTATTGTTCTGTTCGGGATCCAGTACCTCCAGCAAGGCTGAAGAAGGATCTCCTCGGAAATCCATCGACATCTTGTCAATTTCATCCAGTAAAAATAATGGATTCCGTACACCTGCTTTGGCAAGATTTTGTACTATCTTGCCCGGCATTGAACCGATATAAGTGCGACGGTGTCCGCGTATTTCAGCTTCGTCTCGCATACCCCCCAGGGACATACGGACAAACTTTCGATTCGTCGCGCGTGCAATGGATCGACCCAAAGATGTTTTACCAACGCCCGGCGGACCCACCAGACACAAAATCGGTCCTTTCAGTTTGCGCACACGATGAGTTACAGCAAGATACTCAAGAATACGTTCCTTGACTTTCTCCAGACCATAGTGATCTTCTTCCAGCACCTTGTCGGCTTCCACCAGACTGCTGCGAATCTTGGTGCGTTTTTTCCATGGTACGTTTAAAAGCCAGTCGATGTAATTCCGCACTACTGTCGCCTCAGCCGACATCGGCGACATCATGCGCATCTTGCGCATTTCTGATTCGGCTTTTTCTCTAACTTCTTTGGGCATGCCGGCATCTTCAATACGCCGGCTTAATTCATCCAGTTCATTGCCGTCTTCACCGGCATCGCCAAGTTCCTTCTGAATCGCTTTCATCTGCTCGTTCAGATAATACTCACGCTGGCTTTTTTCCATCTGCTGCTTGACGCGGCCGCGTATGCGCTTTTCGATTTGCAGTAAATCCAGCTCAGCATCAATTAACCCCATCAAATGCTCGAGTCGCTGGCGTGGATCCGCCACTTCAAGAATTTTTTGCTTGTCTTCTATTTTTAAAGACATATGCGCAGCGATGGTATCGGCCAGCCTGGATGGCTCATCGATACCGGCCAGTGAAGTTAGTATTTCAGGAGGTACTTTCTTGTTAAGTTTTACGTATTGATCGAAAAGACCCAGGATGGATCGCGTCAGAACTTCAACTTCACGTTCATCCAGCGACTCTTCGTAGGTAAGCGGTGAAATATCTGCTGAGAAAAACTCACCTTCAATTTGCAGGTTTTCGAGTCGTGCCCGCTCAACTCCCTCAACCAAAACTTTTATTGTGCCGTCAGGTAATTTAAGCAACTGTAAAATAGAGGCTAAAGTACCGACCATATGAATATCGTCTGCACCAGGATCGTCAACTTCCGCACTTTTCTGTGCCACCAGAAGAATTTGCTTGTTGTCGGCCATCGCGGAATCCAGAGCATGGATCGATTTTTCGCGACCGACGAACAACGGAATGACCATATGCGGATACACCACAACATCACGTAACGGTAAAACCGGCACTCGTTGGTGGTGTGCAATTACGGGAGTTTCAGATTCGCTCACAGATACCTTCTTGCGGTTGGTGGCTGAATATCGTGCCGGCGCGTGCCCGTGCCGACCCAATGGCTTGTGAAGCGAAAGAGATGGGGGTAAAGCGTTAAGATATCAACCCCAAAGAATTAATCCGCAGCAGCTTTCCTGAATTCGCTGCCCTGGTAAATTATATAGGGTTTAGCATCACCCTCGATCACCGCCTGATCGATCACCACTTTCGATACATCCTGCATTGACGGTAAGTCGTACATCGTATCAAGCAATACCATTTCCAGAATAGTACGTAAACCACGTGCGCCGGTCTTTCTGTCCATAGCCCTGCGAGCTACTGAGAACAGTGCTTCTTCTCGAAATTCAATTTCGCAGTCTTCCATTTCAAATAATTTGTGATACTGCTTGATAATGGCGTTTCTCGGTTCGGTCAGGATCTTGACCAGCGCCGCTTCATCCAGTTCTTCCAGGGTTGCGACTACCGGCAAACGCCCGACAAATTCCGGGATTAGCCCATACTTAATCAGGTCCTCCGGTTCCACGTCGCATAGAATCTCACCGACTGTTTGTTCTTCGTCTTTGCTTTTGACTTCGGCGGCAAAACCAATGCCACCCTTTTTCGAGCGCTCACGAATAACTTTGTCGAGACCGGCGAAAGCACCGCCACAAATAAACAGGATATTACCTGTATCGACCTGTAAAAACTCCTGTTGTGGGTGTTTGCGACCACCCTGCGGCGGTACCGAAGCAATAGTACCCTCAATCAGTTTCAATAGAGCCTGTTGAACGCCTTCTCCGGATACATCGCGGGTAATGGATGGATTATCGGATTTGCGCGAAATCTTGTCGATCTCGTCGATATAGACGATACCGGTCTGCGCCTTTTCGACATCATAATCACACTTTTGCAGCAGTTTCTGAATAATGTTTTCGACATCTTCGCCAACGTAACCGGCTTCAGTCAGTGTGGTGGCATCAGCAATGGTAAACGGTACGTTCAATAAGCGAGCCAGCGTTTCCGCCAACAGCGTTTTGCCTGAGCCGGTCGGACCAATCAGAAGGATATTGCTCTTCGCCAATTCAATTTCATCTTCCCTGGTACGGCTTTCCAGCCGCTTGTAATGATTGTAAACCGCTACGGAAAGCACTTTCTTGGCGCGTTCCTGGCCGATCACATATTCGTCCAGAATATTTTTTATTTCCTTGGGCTTGGGTAACTTGTTGCCTCCGGCTGCGGCTTGTACCTGCAATTCCTCACGCACGATGTCATTACAGAGTTCGACGCATTCATCGCAGATAAATACGGAAGGTCCGGCAATCAGCTTGCGAACTTCGTGCTGGCTTTTTCCGCAAAAAGAGCAGTACAGCAGTTTCCCGCTATCTGACGTTTTGTCGCCTGTATTGTCCGCCATTCTCTTTGCCCAAAGTTCCCACTTGATTTAAACAGTGCCAATTTTTGGCTGATTTGACCGTTAATGTCAAATTGCCGTGCCTAAGCGTCCGAATCCAGCCACTAATCCTTCAAATCACCGCGCTTGCTAAGCTGCTGATCAATTAAACCGTATTTCAGCGCCTCATCGGTACTGAGAAATTTGTCTCTCTCGGTGTCCTCAGCGATGGTATCGACCGGCTTACCGGTATGTTTGGCAAGAATTTCGTTCAAGCGGGCTCGCGTTTTCAGGATTTCACGTGCATGAATATCAATATCGGTGGCCTGCCCCTGAAATCCGCCCATCGGTTGATGGATCATAACCCGGGAATTGGGCAACGCATAACGCTTGCCATGGGCGCCCCCGGCCAATAACACCGCACCCATACTGGCTGCCAGACCGATACACAGCGTGCTGATATCCGGTTTAATGAACTGCATGGTGTCATAAATCGACAAACCGGCGCTGACCGAACCACCTGGAGAGTTAATGTACAGCGCAATATCCTTATCCGGATTTTCAGATTCCAGAAACAGCAGCTGCGCCACCACCAGATTGGCCATATGATCCTCAATCGGGCCCACCAGGAAAATCACGCGCTCCTTCAATAATCGCGAATAAATATCGTAAGCGCGCTCACCACGGGCGGTTTGCTCCACCACCATCGGTACCAGATTGGCGTAGTGATTGATATCTTTGTTACTCATGCAAATCTCCTGGATTAGGGGCTTTCGCGCACCAATAAGCATTATGACGCTTTAAGGTTTATCAGTTCTTCAAAACTCATCTTCTTGTCGCTGGTTTTGGCCGCTTCCAATACCAGATCGACCGCCTGATCTTCGACTGCCATCGACTGGAAATGACGCAAGGCCTGTGGATTACTCATGTAATACTGAACCATCTGGTCGGCATTGGGGTACTGAGCCACTGCCTGCTCCACCAGTGTTTTGACTCGATCCTGATCCGGTTTGATCTCCTTCTCCTGGGTCAACTTGGTCAACACCAAGGCCAGATGAACGCGTTGGCGAGCACGTTCTTCGAAGCCATCTCGCGGCAGTTTGTCGATATCCACTTCCTTGAGACCCAGGCGTTTCGCAGTCTGCTGCCGTAAAGACTCAATTTCACCATCGATCATGATATTAGGCAGGTCAATCTTATGCTGGGCGATCAACCCTTCCATAGCCTGTTCCCGCATGTAAGAGCGCACACGCTGTTCGCTTTCAAGATTGACATGCTCTCTGATTTTATCGCGCAGGCTCTCCATTTTGCCGTCTTCAATACCACAGGCCTTAACAAACTCCTCATCCATCTCGGGCAGCTTCTGCTCCATAACCAGCTTACATTGACAGGCGAATACCGCTTTTTTGCCGCGCAGCGGCTCAGCATGGTAGTCCTTGGGAAATTTTATTTTTAGATCGCGTTGCTCGCCGGCCTTAATCCCCTCAAGCTGAGACTCAAAACCTTCAATCATTTGGCCGGAACCCAGCTCCAGTGGCACATCCTTACCCTCGCCACCTTCGAAGGCCTCACCATCAATAGTACCCTGAAAATCGATCTTGACCTGATCACCGGTTTTGGCGGCTCGGTCCACTTCAACCCACTCGGCACGTTGCTTTCGCAATCTGGCTAAAGTGTCTTCAATATCTTTTGCAGCGATTTCAACCTGCGGTTTCGTAATCTTAATCTTGCTCAAATCACCCAGTTCAAATTCTGGAAAAACTTCAAAGGTCGCCGTGTATTTCACGTCTTGCCCGGCCAGCGGCGGTTGTGAGTCAATTTGAGGCAATCCGGCCGGCTTGAGCTGCTTCTCATCAATCGCCTTGCCATAGGTGTTTTTAATCAAATCATTCAGAACTTCATGGCGAACACTCTCGCCATACTTCTTCTGTACAACGTTGTGTGGCACTTTACCCGGCCGAAAACCATCCAGCCTGGCTGTTTTTGCGATCGAACGCAGACGTTCACTGCACGCTGATTCAAATTGTTCTGCCGGCAACTGAACCGTTACTTTCCGTTCGAGTCCCTTCGTCTTCTCAACCGATACTTGCATCTAACTCACCCATATGGATTTAAAATGAATTCTAGAAAAAAAATGTAACTTATTGAAGTAAAAAGTGAAAAATAGGGGAAATTAAAAACTAATTGATGACATTAGACCCTGGTTCGCCAAGAGCAACACCGTCATAACAGATTTCCCATAACCGGTTGGTGCGAATGGAGAGACTCGAACTCTCACGGGTTGCCCCACTGGACCCTAAACCCAGCGCGTCTACCAGTTTCGCCACATTCGCAATCTGAAATCAAAAGACATCTGGATTGGTGGGCCGCGTAGGAGTCGAACCTACAACCAATTGATTAAGAGTCAACTGCTCTACCATTGAGCTAGCGGCCCAGCCGAGAAAATGGGGTGAACGATGGGACTTGAACCCACGACGACCGGAATCACAATCCGGGGCTCTACCAACTGAGCTACGCTCACCATAACTGAAACCCGATACTAGAGATCACTAAGCAGGCAAGTCAACAAATTGGCGCTAATTGAACAATTTGTCTACAACACGCTTAGACTGCTCGTAATTTGGGTCTACCACTCTTTCCCAATACTTAATCTGAAATCATGGCGCGCCTGGCAGGACTCGAACCTGCAGCCTACGGCTTAGAAGGCCGTTGCTCTATCCGATTGAGCTACAGGCGCAGATATGTTCTTCTCCAGACCTTATTCTGAATTCTGGACTAGCAACCCAAAAGCCATTAGCTAAAGCTTAACACCATCCCAAGACTGTTGGTCGGGGCAGCAGGATTTGAACCTGCGACCCTCTGCTCCCAAAGCAGATGCGCTACCAAGCTGCGCTATGCCCCGAACGATCACTACAATTCGCCAATGTGGCGAGGCACGGGATGATACTCAGCCCACTCGTGATCGTCAAACCTTAAACCCGGTGCGGGTTGTCCGTTGATACAGCAACATGAGAGAATCGCGCGCCATGAAATCAAACATCATCGACGGCAAGAGCATTGCGGCAAAAATACGCTCTGATATCCGCAAAAAAATAGATGCTCGTATTGCTAAACACCAGCGCCAACCGGGTTTGGCAGTCGTTCTGGTTGGCAGCGATCCGGCCTCGCAAATCTATGTTGGCAACAAGCGTAAAGCCTGCGAGGAGATCGGTATTCATTCTTATTCACATGATTTGCCTGTCGAAACAACACAGGAACAGTTGCTAAATCTTGTTGACCAGCTTAATCGAGATAACAGTATTGACGGTATTCTGGTGCAATTGCCACTACCCGCGCATATCCAGAGCAGCACAGTCATTGAGCGTATCCTGCCGCAAAAAGATGTCGACGGTTTTCATCCCTACACCGTTGGCCGCCTGGCCCAACGGATTCCGTTACTTAAACCCTGCACACCAGCCGGCATTATGGAACTGCTCAAATATACCGGTAATCCGGTAACCGGGCAGCACGCTGTTATTGTCGGAGCCTCAAACATTGTCGGCCGCCCCATGGCTCTGGAACTGTTACTGCAGGGTGCGACTGTTACGGTCACCCATCGTTTTACACCCGATATCGAACCCTTTGTACGACAGGCCGATATCCTGATTGCAGCTGCCGGCAAACCGGGCCTGGTCAAGGGCGAATGGATCAAACAGGGTGCGACCGTGATCGATGTCGGCATGAATCGTCAGCCAGATGGGCGATTTGTCGGTGATGTAGAATTTGCGGCCGCTGCCAAACGTGCTGCCTGGATTACGCCGGTACCGGGCGGCGTCGGCCCTATGACGGTTGCCATGTTGATGCAAAATACACTGCAGGCCTGCGAATTGAGCCAGCAATAATGACTGCTACTCTCTTCTCCAGCTAGTACCTTTTGCCGAATCCTCCAACACGATTCCCTGTTCTTTCAACAAGTCACGTAGTCGATCACTTTCGGCCCAGTCTTTGTTGGCTCGAGCTTCTGTGCGTTGTGCCACCAACGCTTCGACATCCTCAGCCGCGAGACCTTTAGCGCTCGGTGCGGCTTTTAGATAATTCTCCGCCGTGCTTTGAATTAACCCCAGCACACCACCTAGTTCAACAAGCAGCGCCGCCGCCTGCGCGGCGGATACCGCATCGTGTTCACGCAAGCGATTGATTTCTCGAGCCAGCTCGAACAACACCGCCATCGCTTCCGGCGTATTGAAATCATCATCCATCGCGTCTTTAAAACGCGCGCGATAGTCTTCGCCGAAATCACCCAGCGGCGTTTCTTCAATACCCCGCAGTGCCGTGTACAAACGGGTTAAGGCGGCTCTGGCGTTGTCCAACTGCTCATCTGAATAATTCAGTGGGCTGCGGTAATGGCTGTTGAGAATAAAAAAACGTACTTCTTCAGCCTGGTAATGTTTGAGAATGTCGCGCACGGTAAAAAAGTTACCCAGTGATTTCGACATCTTTTCTTCATTGACGCGCACAAAACCGTTATGAATCCAGTAGTTAACGTATTGTTGCCCGGTGCAGGCTTCACTTTGCGCGATTTCGTTCTCATGGTGTGGAAACTGCAAGTCCTGTCCACCACCGTGAATATCAAAATGCGCTCCCAATTGCGTTGTTGACATCGCCGAGCATTCGATATGCCAGCCTGGACGTCCATCACCCCAGGGTGAAGGCCAGAACGGTTCTCCGGGTTTTGCTGCTTTCCACAATACAAAATCCAGTGGATCACGCTTACTCTCATCCTTTTCAACTCGCGCGCCCGCCAGCAGATCGTCAGGCCTTTTGCCGGACAATTTTCCGTATTCTGCAAATGATCCAACCGAGTAGTAAACATCACCATTATCGGCGCAATAGGCATGGCCTTTTTCGACCAATGTCTCCACCATCTTGATGATTGCGGCAATATTATCGGTCGCACGCGGCTCAGCGCTGGGTCGTTCGATCAGTAATGCATCGGTATCTTCATGCATGGCCTGGATAAATCGCTCGGTCAGCTGCTGGATGGTTTCTCCATTTTCAATCGCTCGCTTGATGATCTTGTCATCAATGTCGGTGATATTGCGAATATAGGTTACCCGGTAACCCGACACTTTCAGATAACGAAAGATTGCGTCAAACACCACCAACATTCGTGCATGGCCTAGATGACAGTAGTCATAGACGGTCATACCGCAAACGTACATTCGCACCTGGCCAGGGTCGATGGGTTTGAAAAGCTCTTTGCTATTACTCAGGCTGTTATATATCGATAACATTGCAAATCATTCACTTTAGGGGCGACAGGCGCCGAATAGTAACGAATTTCTTCAGAATCGTGAAATTATTCAGGCCCCGCAGGGTTTCATATCCCGGACAAGGGTTTTATTATAGCGCGCGTCACTCAACTACTATTAACAAAAAATCATGCATAAAAAAATTATCAGTTTCTTGGCAGCCTGTTTGTTGTTATTTGCGGCCGGTATAACGTCGAGCTTTGCCGCCAACCCGCGTGTAAACATACAGACCAATTATGGAGATATCATCCTTGAGCTTTACCCGCAACAGGCACCCCTGACCGTCACTAACTTTTTAAGTTACGTCGATAGCGGTTTTTATGCGGGTACGCTGTTTCACCGCGTTATCAAAGATTTTATGATTCAAGGTGGCGGTTATGATGAGGATTACAAAGAGAAACCGACTCAGGACCCCATCAAAAATGAAGCCAATAATGGTTTATCGAATCAGCGCGGCACCATCGCCATGGCAAGAACACCGGATCCGCATTCTGCAAGCGCGCAGTTTTTCATAAATACCAACAAAAATAGTGCATTGGATTTTAAGTTTGCCTCTCGCGATGGCTGGGGTTATTGTGTATTTGGTAAGGTGATTGAAGGCATGCAGGTGGTAGATGACATTGAAGCCATGCCCACCGGACCGGCGGGTCCATTTGATCAGGATGCACCGCAAGGATTGGTTGTGATTGAAAAAATCAGCCGTATCGAAGACAAAATTGAATCTGTGAAGGAAGGCAAGCAATGATATTAATCCAAACAAACAAAGGGAATGTCAAACTGGAACTGTTCGAAGACCAAGCACCTGAAACCTGCGCGAATTTTCGTCGCTATGTTGAGAATGGCTTCTATGATGGCACTATTTTTCATCGCGTCATCAAAGGCTTTATGATACAGGGCGGCGGCTTTACCGAAGATATGTCGCAAAAAAAATCACGCGATTCAATTAAAAATGAAGCGGACAACGGCCTCGGTAATGAAAAAGGTACGATCGCGATGGCTCGAACCTCCGACCCGCATTCCGCCAGCAATCAGTTTTTTATTAATGTGGCAAATAATGCTTTTCTGAACTTTAAGTCTCCCACCGCCAGTGGCTGGGGTTATTGCGTGTTTGGCAAAGTGATCGACGGCATGGATGTGGTAGAACAAATTGAAGCCGTTGCAACGGGAAGTCGTGCAGGTCATCAGGATGTCCCGACACAAGCCGTGATAATGGAAAAAGTTGAGCTAATTGATGATTAGCACCTCGATTATTTAATCTACAAATCGTGTCAACCTATTTTATTTCTGATTTGCATCTGGATCCGCAACGCCCGGCGTCAAGCCGGGCGTTTGTCGACCTGCTTGGTCAAATCCATCCAACCGATAAACTTTATATCCTGGGTGATTTCGTTGAATACTGGCTTGGTGATGATGATAACGAACACCAACAGGAATCAGTATTTACGAGTATCGCCACCCTGAATCGTTCCGGAACACCTGTTTATTTTGTGTACGGCAACCGGGATTTTCTGATCCGCGAAAACTATTTACAACGCTTTGGAATGGAATTGTTACCAGATCCTGCTGTCATCGACCTGTACGGTCAGCGAACACTGCTTATGCATGGCGATTTGCTTTGCACGGATGATTCGGACTATCAAAATTTTCGTAACATGGTACGTAATCCGAAATGGCAATCTCAATTTCTTGCCAAACCCCTTCAGGAACGCCGCAGCATCGTGACTGGTTTAAGACAAACCAGCCAACAAGCCATGCAAAAGAAGCTGGAACACATTATGGATGTCAATCAACAGACGGTTGAAGATATTATGCGCAAATACAATGCTCAACGCTTAATACATGGACATACTCACCGACCGGGTATTCATCGATTCGAAATCGACAAAAAAGAGTGTGAACGTATCGTGCTCGGCGACTGGTACCAGGATACTTCAATACTTCAATTCAATCAAACGGGATATCAATTGCTCAGCCTGGATCAGATGATCTAGATTTTTTTGCCGGTAAACAGCTCCCGGCTTTTCAGCGGCTTACCGGACAAATAGTGATTTAATACGTGACGCAGAAGATACTTCATCTCCACAAAAAGCTCGGCATTTGAAAAATCGTTTTGGGCCAGCGCCAACAAACAACGTCCATGTATCAACGGTTGCTGATTTGTCGGTCCGCTGACTTCAATAGGTCCTTTCTCGACATCATAAAAATACGTCACATTTGCATCGAGAGCATGATCCAATTGTATGCCGTATCCCACCTCGCGCAGCAAACACAATTCAAAACGACGCAATGGTGGTTCTATACTGTCTGCCGCCGAATCAAGCTCATTGAGTGCAATCATATACGTTGAAAAAAGTTCTTCATGCGGGTCATTACGATGCAATAAACGCAGCAATAGCTCGTTCATGTACATACCCGCATAGATTTTATCACCAACGAATTGTGTTCTGTATTCTCCCGGCTCCACCGATGTCAAGGTCATCAGCTCATTGCGTCCGCTAAAACTGATTAACAGGGAGTTAAATGGTTCCAGTAAGAAACGCCACGCGTTGCCCGGACGTCGTGCACCTTTCGCAACCAGCGCTATTAATCCATATTCCCGCGTTAAGACTTCCAGCAACCAGCTGGTATTTCGATATGGTCGACGATGGATAATATAGGCTGGCTGCAATTCAACACGCATAAAATACCTGGTTACAAGAGATGCTCTCTCTTATCTGTCTCGATAACCCATCTTGTGCAAGGCTCGTTCGTCGTCATTCCATCCCTCTTTCACCTTGACCCATACGTTCAAATAGATTTTTTTCTGGAATGCAGACTCCATCGAAAGGCGGGCGCTTTGTGCAATCGATTTTAGTCCTGCGCCTTGTTTGCCAATAACAATTCCTTTATGACTGGCCCTGGAAACCCAGATTATTGCAGCAATGCGAAATATTTTTTCTGTTTCTTCAAAAGCTTCAATCTCCACGGTTGCTGCATAAGGCAACTCCTGACTCAAGGCTAAATACAGCTGTTCGCGAATTAGTTCTGCTGCCTGAAAACGTAGGTTTTTATCAGTAACATCATCCAATTCGTAAATCGGCAACCCGGCGGGAAGCACGCCAATGATTTCTTTTTCCAGTAAATCGACGCCCTGTGCAGAGCGGGCGGATATTGGCACAATAGCGGCAAACCGGTAAATCGAGCTCAGTTTGGAAATATACGGTAACAATCGGTCCTTATCATGTATTAAATCAATTTTATTAACAGCAACAAACACTGGAACTTTTATCTTCTCAATCTGAGTAATGAGCGTTTGTTCTTCGTCACGCCATTGACAGGCTTCTACCACAAATATTACTGCCTCTACTTCATGCAAGGCTGATAAAGTCGCTTTGTTCATCATCTTGTTGATAGCCTGTTTTGCATTCAGATGATAGCCAGGCGTATCAACCAATACGATTTGGTAATGGCTGCTCGATTTTATCCCAAGAATTCGATGACGGGTGGTTTGTGCTTTATGGGTAACAATGCTGACTTTTTGTCCAACAACAGCATTAACCAGTGTTGATTTACCAACATTGGGTCGGCCAATAACCGAAACAAAACCGGATTTAAACATCTCAGCTTTTCTTTGCTAACCGCAGCAGAGCATTTTCTGCTGCCTGCTGTTCCGCTTTACGTCGGCTCTTGCCTTTTCCAAGGATTTCCTGCTCATAGCCCTCGATAACACAACAGATTGTAAACGTTTGTTCATGTGGTTTTCCACTGGCATTAACCAACTCATAAAGTGGCAAAGGCCGTTTTCTTGCCTGCAACCATTCCTGTAAGCGCGTTTTCGGATCCTTCAATATTTCAGGGTCGATAGGATTATCAAAAAATGGCTGGTATAAATGCAGAATCAAATTGCAGGCTGCTTCAAAACCGGCATCCAGATAGACAGCGCCAAAAATCGCTTCGAGTGCGTCCGCGAGAATAGATTTTCGTCGCAAACCCCCACTCTTCAACTCGCCAGACCCCAAATACAACCAGTCCCCAAGTTTTATCCGGCTGGATAGCTCCGCCAAGGAATCCTTATTCACAAGACTGGCACGTAATCGGCTTAAATCGCCCTCAGCTGCCTGAGGATAACGATGATATAATTCGGATGCGATAACGAAATTTAATATGCTGTCACCCAGAAATTCAAGCCGCTCATTGTTGTTACCACTAACACTACGGTGTGTTAATGCATTGCGCAATAAGTCTCTATCGGTGAACTTGTGCTTAATTAAAACCTCAAGATCATTGAGCTTTTGCGTCACCCGCCAACCTCGACACTGCGATCAAATGTAGCAACAATCGACAGATTGCCCATCAATGTTTTTCTGACCTCATAGTAAATCTGGATATCATAAGCCTTTTTGCCTTCGACTTTTGTAATACTATAATCGCCCTTCTGCAGACTGTTTATACCATTAATTTCCATCCTTTTTATGAATGTCGATGCTATCTGCTGTTTGGTTGCGCCTTTTAAAGCATTATCTTCTTTCATGTTCTCAAGAATGGACACAACATTATAATACTCAAGATAAACCGGCATCAGTTTCAATACACCAGTCCCTATCACAACGATCATCATGATAATAACAACCCAACCAAGCATTGATATACCACGTTGTTTCTTCAGAGTATTCACAAACCACCTCCATTAACCTGGCTTCTACCTAAGTAAGTAAATCCAATATTTAGCGAATCGTTTTACCAATGCGACCAAAATCCAAACCCAGATTCATCCAAATGAAAAACGCTCTGCCGACCAGATTCTCCTCCGGCATAAACCCCCAATAACGACTGTCGCGGCTATCATCGCGATTATCACCCATTACAAAATAATGGCCTGCTGGAACGGTTTTTTCAAAATCAAGCGTTCCGCTCAACTGATTGATCAAAATCTGGTGAGATTGCCCCGGTAAACTTTCGTTAAATACCATTACCGCGCCATTGCCTCCATGCGCGTCTGCCTTGACATAAGGCTCCTCATATTCCAACGCAACAATTTCGCCGTTCAGCATTAGTTGTTTATTCTGATAGACAATATGGTCACCCGGCACTCCCACCACTCGCTTGATGTAATCGAGAGTCGGATCTTCCGGATATCGAAAAACAACCACATCACCGCGTTTTGGTTCGCCTGTGGAAATAAATTTCGCATTACCAACCGGCAATCTCAAACCATAGCAGTACTTGTTAACCAGAATAAAGTCTCCTACTTCTAATGTAGGCAACATTGATCCGGACGGAATGCGAAACGGTTCAACAACAAAGGAACGTAATATCAATACAAATAGCAGTATTGGAAAGAACGACTTGGAATATTCAACATACCAAGGCTCTTTACCGACTTCATCACCATCAACTGCCGGCTTACGATAGCGCGACAACCAGACGATATCCAGCAACCAGATTATTCCACTGATCAGGGTAGCCAGGGTCAGGTAAAACGCAAAATCAAAATCAAAATCAATCATTTGTGGCCTCGATTACTTTTTATTAACCTGCAAGATTGATAGAAATGCCTCTTGCGGGATCTCTACTTTACCAATTTGTTTCATCCGGCGCTTGCCTTCTTTTTGTTTTTCCAGCAGCTTGCGTTTTCGTGTTATATCACCGCCATAACACTTTGCCGTCACGTTTTTTCGCAGTGCTTTAACGTTGGTTCTTGCGATAATATGCAAGCCGATCGCCGCCTGAATCGCTACTTCAAACATCTGCCGTGGAATGATCTTGCGCATACTTTCTGCCAGTTCCCTGCCTTTGCTTTGCGACATAGAACGATGCACGATAAGTGACAGGGCATCAACCCGTTCATTATTAATCAAGACATCCAATTTAACCAGATCGGCGGCTTGAAAACGAACGAATTGGTAGTCGAACGAGGCGTAACCCCGGCTGACCGATTTGAGTCGATCAAAAAAATCGAGTACAACTTCGCTCAGTGGTAACTCAAACTGCAGCGAAACCTGCCCTCCCAGGTATTGAATGCTTTTTTGTACACCACGTTTTTCGATGCATAACTTAATTACCGCTCCAACGTGATCTTGCGGCAACAATATATTGGCCTGGATAATGGGTTCCCGAATTTCAGCAATCGTATTTTCTGCTGGCAACTCTGAAGGATTTTGGATATATAAAACCTGACCTCTGATCAACAAAACTTCATATACAACCGTTGGTGCTGTGGTAATCAGATCCAGCTCATATTCCCGCTCAAGCCGTTCCTGCACGATTTCCATGTGCAACATTCCCAGAAAACCGCAGCGAAAACCAAACCCCAGCGCCTGTGATGTTTCCGGTTCAAAATGCAGGGCGGCATCGTTCAAGCGCAATTTCTGCAGTGCTTCGCGGAACGCTTCATAGTCATCGGTGGCAATCGGATATAAGCCTGCAAAGACACGGGGCTGTATTTTACGGAATCCGGCCAGTGCTGCTGTGGCCGGATTGTCCGCTGCGGTAATCGTATCGCCCACCGGTGTCGCCTCGATCTCCTTGACGTTCGCCACCACAAACCCCACTTCGCCCGTATCCAACAGTGCCTTTTCAACCGGCTTCGGTGTGAAGATTCCAACTTTCTCAATCTGAAAAACCCGGCCGGAAGACATGACCTGAATTTTCTGTCGTTTGGCTAACTGGCCGTTTTTTATCCGCACCAGTGAAACCACGCCCAAATAGTTATCAAACCAGGAATCGATTATCAGCGCCTGCAAAGGCGCATCGGAGTCTCCACCAGGCTCCGGAATGCGCTGTACCAGCTGTTCAAGCAGATCAGGTATTCCAACGCCGGTTTTAGCGCTGATCGCCAGAGCATGACTGGCATCAACGCCGATAATGTCCTCGATTTCGTGTTTGACGCGCTCACAATCTGCGGACGGCAAATCAATCTTGTTGAGTACCGGCAGGACCTCAAGGTTTTGATCGATCGCGGTGTAACAGTTGGCGACGCTCTGCGCTTCAACCCCTTGTGACGCATCAACAACCAACAAGGCACCTTCACAGGCGGCCAGCGAACGCGAAACTTCATAGGAAAAATCGACGTGGCCGGGTGTATCAATGAAATTCAGCTGATAGGTATTGCCGTCTTTGGCTTTGTAATGCAGCGTTACGCTTTGCGCTTTAATGGTAATCCCGCGCTCTTTTTCGAGATCCATCGAGTCAAGCACCTGCTCCGACATTTCACGTTCGCTCAAGCCGCCGCATAGCTGAATAAAACGATCTGCCACCGTCGATTTACCATGATCAATATGGGCAATAATGGAAAAATTGCGGATTAATTGCATAAACGTATCGTACTGTTACCATCGGCGCGTATTGTCGGCGCCGTCAAGCATATAGCCTTAATCGATCGTGAATCAGCCAGAGGGCAAACTTTTTGGATCGAATCCTAGTGCCCTGGCCAACAAGTTTTTGTCGAGCGAATGATAACAGATGACATCCTGACCCCATAGAAGTACCGGTATCAAATCGTTGTACTGATCGGCACCACCTCCCTCAAAGGTTTCGATATCATGCACTTCAAAGTGAAAACCGTAGTTATCCTTGATAGCAAATAACTCACTCTTCATGGCATCACATAAACGACAGTTCTGCCTTATGTAAAGTCTAAGTACCGGTTTGGGTTTGGGTTTATGGCTCATTCTTGGATAATCTGACTGCTATGTATATTGGTCCACTGGCACGCTGCACCAGAAAAGCAACTGAGCCTCCAGGCAGCATTGCATCAATCTTCTTAATAAAATCATCAACGCTACTAACCGGCTGTTGATTAACGGAGGTTATCACATCACCTCGCCGCATGCCCGCAGCAGCTGCAGGACCGCTCTTGATCTGCTCGACTTCTACTCCCTCCTTAATGCCAAGGCGCTCGGCACTCTGTGGAGAAAGCTCACCGACAACCAATCCCATTCGGGATTTATCCGTTGGAGCAACCTTGTCCGCATCAGCAACAATCTCATCGGCAGGAAGCTCGCCGATTTTAATTTTGAGTGTTTTGAGCCGGCCATTTCTCAACACTTTTACCTGCGCTGACTTACCAACGCCAAATTTCCCGACCAATGGCGGTAAGTCGTTATGCCATTCAATAGCGTGACTTTCAAACTCCAGAATAATATCGCCTGTTTCAATGCCGCCCTTGTCAGCCGGGCTACCCGGCAACACTTTGGATACCAGCGCCCCTTTCGGCTTATCCATCTTAAAGCTTTCGGCCAGTTCTCGCGTTACTTCCTGAATCAAGACACCCAACCACCCCCGTGTAACGCGTCCGCTTGATTTCAACTGATTGACAACATCCATTGCCAGGTCTATGGGAATCGCGAAAGACAGGCCCATATAACCTCCACTGCCGCTTACAATCTGCGAATTAACACCAACAACTTCCCCATCAAGATTAATCAGCGGTCCACCGGAATTTCCGGGATTGATCGCCACATCGGTCTGGATAAATGGAACATAGCTATCAGATGGCAGACTCCTCTGGATTGCGCTGACGATTCCAGCCGTCACCGTATGATCGAAACCAAACGGCGAGCCAATCGCCAACACCCATTCACCCACCTTAAGCCTGCTGGAATCGCCCAATGTGACTACCGGCAGTCCGGTCGAATCAATTTTCAATAACGCAATATCGCTACGCGGATCCGAACCGATCAGCTTTGCTTCCAATTCGCTGCGATCATTCAGTCTCACAATGATTTCATCTGCTTCTGTAATAACATGATGATTGGTAACGATATAACCATCGCTGGAAATAATAAAACCGGAACCCAATGAATGGCTTTCCGGCGTCGGCCACGTACCGGAACCCTGTTCATCGAAAAAATGCCTGAATAATTCACCCATTGGCCCTTTGTCGAATTCATCAGGTAATCCAAAATTTCTTGGCACAAGCCGCCTGGTTTCAGCATACTTTCGAGTGGTACTGATATTGACTACTGCCGGCTCATTCTTTTCCGCCAATACCGAAAAATTGGGCAGCTGTTGCGCCTGGGCAACTTGAAAAACCAGTAAAAAAGTGGCAACAATCAGACGCATCGTAAAACTCCTTGAAAGGCGATTTTTACCATAAAGTGAAAGCGGGCAAGAATAACAACTTATATTGATGAGACTACCGGTGACGAATCGATATGAAATTTATCAATCGATATGATTTTCACCTGGTATTCGCTCTTATTGGAAAAATATTTCCCCATCGAATGCGCAAAAAATATACCGGTAACCAGCCCTGCCACACTAAACGCTATCGCCGTCAGATCGGAAATCTTCTCACCCATAATGGCGCTCGCCAATGCAATCGATAAAACAGCAAATAACAAAGGTAGTGCATAAATAATTAGCGCGCTTTTTACCAAACCGTTTTCCGGTATGCCGATTTGCACACTGTCGCCGACCCTGGCTTCAAGTGGATTTAAAACTCTTAAGCTACAAAAACGATTGGGCATTAACATCCCCAATATTGAAATACCACAACCCTCACGCGCTGTACAAGCACCACAAGCGCTACGTCGTTGTGTTTTTACAATTGCATACTGACCTTCGATGGCAATAATCTGCGCCTTTTCTACAATCATTTTGCGCTAAGGACTATTTGTGTTGAATCGACTCGGCGATCAATTTTACGGTTGATTCCGGTACTTCGCCGAGTACAGTGACGTGATAATTATCCAGTGATTTACCATATATGCTTAGGGCACCACGACGCCTGTTACCAATAAGCAGTTTTTCATCCTTACCATCCGGTACCGCCTCAACAAATACGGAAACGGATGCCATGCCATCGCTATAGACCATATGTTCTATTTGGCCGGACAATTTAGACTTCTTTTTGTGGTTATAGGTTTGCAGAGAAAAACCAGGAGGTAGCATTCCCGCCTGCCAGTTATTCACCTGACCCTCATCGGTATCTTCAGCTTTGTCAACTTCCTGCCAGTGATAGCCTTCCTGCAGATATTCAGATTCAAATAAATCATCGGGCAATGACTTATAGACCTTAAGCTCAGTAAACATAACCTGCTCAACGGCTCTGTTTTTTTCATCAAGTAAATCGGAGCCAATAAGCAGGTGCGAATCCCGGTCTATCCAGATCCGATAACCATATCGATACATGTCCTTAGGGCTAATATCAACCACATACGATGAACGCCCGGCAACACGTTCATATTTATCGTTGAGCGTGATGGAATAGTGATCCGGTAATCGATTGAGATTTTCGGGAACAATACCGGGAAAACGGCTGCGTCGACGATTTTTGTCCAATAATACCAGGCGTTTTTCCGGCCATATGCAGGTGACTTTCTTGTCATCGCGGATTATCTCGCGCGGTTTGCCGGTTAGAGTAATAAGTCGCTCGTCGATACCGTTCTCGGTTTGTCGGTGGATAATCTTCAGTGTTTCGACTTTCTCTTTATGTCGATACACAAAAGTGCCGGTGTAATTGCTGCTTCGCATCGAATCCGACATTCGATCCAACAAACTTAACCCTTCAGCAGCAAATAACTGCCCGGTAAAGATACAAAGACACAGCACGGAAAATCTAGTTAAATTCATTACTGACTATCGTCATACCCAGCTAATCTGACATATGGAAGCATGCCTTGAGCATTGACGCCGTCGGTGGACTGCTCCATATGGCCCAGTAAATACGTATCCAGTTTATCTCCAATCGCATCACTGGCCAAAATCATTTCAGCCTTATTCGATACCAGATTGCTTTCTGGAGCATATTCCGTCGCAATAGGCACGGGGCGGCCGCCTAATGAACTGATCAGCAACTGCCCCTGCTCCGATGAAGAAAAAGTCTGAAAGCCCATCACAGTAACGGCTGCAACGGTCGCTGCGATAGCCAGTCCGGCAATCGGTTTAATAAACTGCTTATCAGCAAAAATCCTGCGATGTGAAGATAATTGGGGGGCAAATACGGTGGGTTCGTTCTCGATGACTTGCATTACACGCTTATGAAAATTTGCCGATAATGGCGTTATCTTGTCATCGCGTAAAAGGCTTCTTATGAAATGAAAGCGACACCAGCAATCCCTCGCTTCCTCATTGCGGCTTAAGGTATCCAGATAATCCGTTGCTTCACCATCCATGCAGCAAGACACCTGCTTAGCATCAAATAGGTCGTTACTCATACACTTGCACCCCACACGCTTACTGGTTCAATCATAATCCAATAAAGGCCTTAAACTAACATCAATCGCCTCGCGCGCCCGAAAAATACGTGATCTGACCGTACCAATTGGACAATCCATCGCCTCAGCGATTTCCTCATAACTCAAGCCTTCCAGTTCCCGCAATGTAATGGCTGTTTTCAGCTCTGCAGGCAGGCTCTCAATCGTGTCGTAAACCTGATGTTTGATCTCCTCGGCCAGGATCACGCGTTCCGGTGTCGCATGCTCCTGCAGCCAGCCTGCGCCTTCAAACTGCTCGGCCTCCTGAGCATCAACGCCGATATCAGGCGTTTTGCGCCCGGCTGCCACCAGGTGGTTCTTGGCGGTGTTGATAGCGATTCGATACAACCAGGTGTAAAACGCGCTATCACCACGGAAATTAGCCAGGCCACGATAAGCCTTAATAAAGGCCTCCTGGGTTACGTCCTCGACTTCGGCCGAATTACGGACAAAGCGGCTGATCAATTTGGCGATTCTGGATTGGTATTTAATAACCAGCAGATCAAACGCCATCTTGTTACCGGATTGCACCCGTTGAACGAGTTCCAGATCGGTATCACGTTCACTCATCAGAGCGTTCCACCAGTCTCTGTTTTTGCAATCCGATTCAAACTGCCTAATGCTGCGTTCATAGACCTGCTGGTAAAGGTTTAGTTCATATATGGTGTAATGCCTTTTTTAGCATGACGCTGATTATCATGCTTTTATTGCACCATGCCGAAGCGCGGCAAGTATGTCACAATTGTTTTAATATTGCGAAATGGCGGCAAGCATGCAAAAACAGAAAAATAACGATGTTCTGATAATCGGTGCGGGAGCTGCCGGATTATCTCTCGCGCTACGGCTTGCGCAGCACTGTCGTGTCACGATACTGGCCAAAGCCGGTTCTCAGGAGACCAGTACCTACTGGGCACAAGGCGGGATATCAGCCGTTCTTGACGACAAGGACAATTTTGATTTCCATATCAATGACACCATCAATGCAGGCGCCGGTCTGTGTGATCCCTATGCCGTACGTTTCACCGTTGAGCACGCCCCTGAGGTCATTGCCTGGCTTGAATCGTTAGGCATGCCATTCACGCGGGATAAAAATCATCAAGGCACATCCCCCTATCACCTGACCCGTGAAGGTGGTCACAGTTATCGGCGGGTTATACATTCTGCCGATGCGACCGGGAAATTTTTACACAATACCCTGCTGAATAACGCTGAAAATGAGCCGAACATCCGTTTTGCCGAAAATCGTATCGCAATCGATCTGCTCAATGGAGCTAAACTGGGGAAAAAAACGAATCGATGCCTCGGTGTTTATGCTCTGAACCTGGAGACCGGCAAGGTTGAGTGCTGGCCGGCTCGGATTGTGATACTCGCTACCGGTGGTGCCAATCGCGTTTATCTCTATAGCAGCAACCCCGACGGTGCCACCGGCGATGGTATTGCCATGGCCTGGCGCGCCGGGTGCCGTGTCAGCAATCTTGAGTTTATGCAATTTCATCCGACCTGTTTGTTCCACCCGGAAGCCAAATCATTTCTTATTTCCGAAGCGGTGCGCGGCGAAGGCGGACATCTGCTATTACCCAATGGCGAACGCTTTATGCAGCGATTTGATAAACGCGGTGAACTCGCCCCCCGCGATATTGTGGCCCGGGCAATTGACCATGAAATGAAGCGCTTGGGTCTCGAGTACGTGCTACTGGATATCAGCCACAAATCTGAGGATTTTATCAGGCAGCACTTCCCCAATATCCTCTCCAAAACTTCCGAACTTGGATTTGATATGACCAAAGGTCCCATCCCGGTAGTGCCGGCGGCACATTACACCTGCGGTGGCGTGATGACGGACCTAAACGGTCGCACTGACTTGGCCGGCCTCTATGCCATTGGCGAAACGGCTTGTACCGGATTGCACGGCGCCAATCGGATGGCCAGTAACTCTCTGCTTGAATGTCTGGTTTTTGGTCATGTTGCTGCCGACAGCATCGTGCGGGAGTTACCGGATACACCAGAGCCACCACCGTTACCCGAGTGGGACGAGAGTCGCGTAACCGATTCCGATGAGGAGATTGTTGTATCCCACAATTGGCATGAACTGCGCCTCACCATGTGGAATTACGTCGGCATTGTTCGCACTAATAAACGTCTGCAGCGGGCTGCCCATCGTATTCAATTGCTTAAGCGGGAAATTAATGAGTATTACAGCCATTTTCGGGTCAGTAATAACTTGATTGAATTGCGCAATCTGGCGACTGTCGCTGATCTCATTGTCCGCTGCGCAATGAAACGACACGAAAGTCGTGGCTTGCATTTCACCCTGGATTATCCCAATACCATACCCCGCTCACGAGCCACCATATTAAAACCACCTACTCTTCCCGCTCACAGGCATGACTCGGATGACGACAATAACCTGGCCTCATTACACCTCTAACAGCACAGCAGCCTGGCGCGGATATGTTTAATCACAAATTAATTATCGATAGTGATGTACTGCAACATGGAATAGAAACAGGTAAGGTTGCTTTGATTGATGTCAGACCCCGGCAGTCTTATCTCAACGGCCATATCAGTACGGCCGTACATTTTGAGCTTTCGCGATTTAATTGTTCCCGGCCGCCGGCCAACGGATTACTGCCGGATATCGGTGATTTCAAAATTGCCATGAGTCAGTTGGGTATCAGAATCGGCCAACAGGTTGTGGTCTACGATGATGCCGCAACACCCGTCGCCGGTCGCTTTGCCTGGACTCTGTTGGCCTTTGGGCACACTGGAGTTGCCATACTAAACGGCGGTATGCAGGCCTGGCTGTCGCAAGATCAATCTGTTACAACGGACGTACCTGTCATTCAACCTTCTGTCTATTCGGCTGACCGACAAACATCCCGCGTCGTTGATGCTGAGTACATCTTACAACGCTTAAACAGCGACTCTGCGTGCATCGTTGATAATCGCAGTCAAGCTGAATACAAAGGCGACGACGTGCGTGCCGAGCGGGCCGGTCACATACCGGGCGCGATCAACCTGGACTGGCAACTGACCAAATCTGCAAGCAACCCAACGTTGTTTAAATCGGAAAATGAGATCCGTGAATTGCTATTAACGAGGGGTATTACCGAGGACAAAGAAATAATTTGCTACTGCCAATCACACCAGCGCTCGGCACTGATGTGTATTGTGCTGGAAAACATGGGATACAAAAACGTCAAAGGTTATCCTGGTGCCTGGTCCGACTGGGGTAATCGTGCTGACCTGCCGGTTGAACTGTGAGGAAGCTCTGAATAAATCAGATTTTCATGATCTTCTCACGATAATAGCGTAATTCCGCGATGGAATCGTGAATATCATCCAGTGCAAGATGCCTGGATTCTTTGCTGAATCCTGCAGCAATATCAGGCGCCCAGCGCCTGACCAGCTCCTTCAGGCTGCTGACATCCAGATTTCGATAATTGAAATAAGCCTCCAGCTCCGGCATGAGTCGCGCCAGAAAACGGCGATCCTGGCAAATACTGTTGCCACAGATCGGCGAGAAGCCTTTTTCAACGTATTGAGAAATAAAATTGAGGGTCTGTTTTTCCGCATCAGCCACACTGGTTTTGCTGGCTTTGACCCTTGCGGACAAACCTGAAAGTCCGTGCTGTCGTGTGTTCCACTCATCCATGGACTCAAGCACTGAATCGGGTTGATAGACTGCCAATACGGGCCCTTCCGCTAAAACCGAGAGTTGTTTATCAGTAACCACCGACGCAATTTCAATAATTTGATCAGAATTGGAATCCAGACCGGTCATTTCCAGATCAATCCAGATCAGATTTTCATTATTTTTACTCATGCAGACTCGCTTTTAGGTACCCTAAACTTGTAAAATCAACGACCTATGGTACATTTTTATCATCGCTTCTTCATCATACAGCGGCCGCTTATGTCGTGATTCGGCAGAACACGACCCTTTGGGAGGTTCCATAATATGGCCAGGCTAGCATCGCGTCATTGTACTGCTCTGAAAAAGGGTACCACACCGATACGAGAATCTGTTGCTCAATCACTCTTGAATCAGCTCAATCCGGATTGGCATATCAGCAAAAACAAGCAGGCCATTCAACGGCGGTTTAAGTTTAGTCATTTTCAGGAAACGGTTGGCTTTGTCAACGCAATCGCCTGGATTGCCAATCGTGAAGATCATCACCCCGATCTGCAGATCGGCTACGATTACTGTGAAGTCAGCTACACATCCCACATTGCCAGGGGTCTGACGGTTAACGATTTTATCTGTGCCGCAAAAGTCGATTCTTTGTTTAGAAGGAATCAACCTGCTAAAGATGGAATTGAAGACACCGGGAGTCCGGACAAAGAAAAATCAGCTAATGAACAGAAGATTGAACAGGCCTTAGTTTTCGATGTCGCCGAAGCCAACGCGTTGTTAAAGAAACAGGAAAAACCAAAGGCGCAACAGCCCATCATTGATGATGATGACGAAGATGAATTTAAATTAATCGATCCGGATGATGAAGCAACCGTCAAGCAGGAAGCCGCGGTGGCGGCAGTAGCATCGACGGCTGACAGCAGCTCCAGACCAGAAAAACCTGCCGACAAACCAACACCATCTTCAATGAGTACTTCGGGAACGCTGATTGATCCAAATATTTCCAAAGCAGCAGATGATTTTGTTATGCCCGGTCCGGTTAAATCGGATATTGATTTAATGTCGACGATAATATTGCCACCGGGTATGGAATCGGTCGCTGAAAACAATTTGACAAAATCCATTGACGAAGATGAAGAATCAACCGTTATTCTGCCCGACACAACAGCAACGGCCGAGATCGACGATAAAACCCTTATCATTGAACCGGATAAAGACGAGCAAGATACCTTTATTAATGAAATGCCTCCATCGGATGATGATCCCGAGCGCACCTTGATATTGGCACCGCAACAAATAGAAAAAATCACGGCCGCCGTTAAAACCAGTGAAATTGAATCGACCAAGGAATATGAAAACAGCAAAGAAGAAAACGTGGAAAAAACCATGGTGCTAAGTTCAGATCCGACCAATGCGGTTAGGCGATTAAGAGAACCACCACAGGCACCTGTTCAAAATAAAAATTCCGAAGAAGATAATGTGGAAAAAACCATGGTTCTAAGCTCAGATCCAACCAATGCCGTTAGTCGAAAACCGACTGCACCAGCACCCGAACAAAAACCACAAACACCGGAACAGCATCAATCGGATCCTGGTATCGAAGATGATGAAACACTGGTTATGCACAGCAATACCTATAAACCGGTCAAGCATGAACCGAAATAATCACCAAACAAACGTCGCTATATGGTCGCTAAAGTTATCGCAAATTTCGGCCATAATATTGCTATCCGAACCGAGAAGGGTGAATTAATAAATTGTTTAAACCTTAAACGATTAGGATTACTGGTTTGCGGTGATCTTGTTGAATACTCCAGACAATCTGATGGCTCCGTTATTATCCAATCCGTCCTGCCTCGCAAATCCGAACTAAGTCGTCCTGATAAACGCGGTCAATTAAAACCATTGGCCGCTAACTTGCACCAACTGGTCGTCGTTATCGCGCCAGTGCCCGCTCCCGACTGGTTAATGGTCAGCAGTTATCTGCTTTATGCCCAACATCATGGATTGCATACCAGCATCATATTAAACAAGTCTGATTTACTGGAAAAAACCGGACTCGAAGACCTTAAACGCTATCTACAAACTTACCAATCGCTTGGTGTGCCTGTCGTTATTGCTTCCTGCAAATTACCCGATACAACCGGCAAAATTTCGCAATTATTTTCAAACAGGACCAGCGTTCTGGTTGGTCAATCGGGTGTTGGTAAATCCTCGATAGTGCAGACGTTACTTCCCGATCAGCAAATACAAATAAAGACGATCTCCGCAATAACCGGCCTCGGCAGTCACACGACGACAACAACAATGCTCTATCAATTGGAAGGAGGCGGCGAACTGATTGATTCACCAGGAGTACGGCAATTTAGCATTGAATATTTTGAACCTGAAGTACTACAGCAAAATTTTCTGGAATTTAATTCCTATCGTCAGCATTGCCAGTTCAAGAACTGCACACATTTGCATGAACCGGGTTGTGCGGTACGTCTTGCCGTTGAACAAGGCGAGATTACCAGGCTTCGTTGGTCACACTATTGCGAACTGATGCAACGATGCAAATAATCTGCAAAAGTAATAAATCTTTCGCAACTAGCCCGGCGGCCAGCCAAAAGAGCGACCACCCAATAAATGCAAATGAATATGAAAAACCGTTTGCCCGCCGGCTTCGTTACAATTCATCACCAAGCGATAGCCATTCTCAGCAAAGCCTTCATCAGCAGCCAGTTTTTTTGCAACCAGTACCAAACGCCCTATCAGTGCGTCATCTTCAGCCTGTAAATCATTGAGTGTTGCAATAGGTCGTTTTGGAATAATCAGAATATGTGTGGGTGCCTGCGGATTAATATCACGGAAAGCCAGCACGTCTTTATCTTCAAAAACGATATCTGCTTTTATATCCCGGTTGATAATTTTATCAAACAATGTTTCGTTTCTCATAGAAAGGCACTCCTTTCGTTTAAACCGATTTACGTTCATTCATAGCGTGAGACAAAGTGCCACTATCTATCAGATCCAGTTCACCGCCCAGCGGCACACCATAAGCAATACGTGAAACGCTAACACCATTTCCACGCGCCATTTCTGTAATATAATGCGCCGTTGCTTCGCCTTCCACAGTAGTACCCGTAGCCAAAATAACTTCTTTTATGTCTTCCTGTTTAAATCGTTCAGCCAGAATATTAAGCCCCAACTCAGCGGGCCCAATTCCATCCAACGGCGATAGATGACCCATTAATACAAAATACAAACCCCGGTAACCAACCGACTGTTCCAGCGCAACCACATCCGCAGGTGTTTCAACCACGCACAACTGGCTGCTATCTCGCTTTTTGTTCGCGCAGAGAGCGCATATCTTCTCTTCACTGAAATTCCTGCAAATCGCACAATGCCCGATGCGTTGCATGGCTTCCTGTAATTTGTCCGCCATATGCACTGCACCTTTTCGGTCGCGCTCAAGCAGATAAAACGCCATACGCTGTGCAGATTTTGCACCAACACCCGGCAAGCAACGCAATGCATCGATAAGCTGCTGCAATAAAGGCGAATAACTCATATAACGAATTTATTGTTTTTAAAAATCAAAAGGGTAACTTCATACCCGGCGGTAAATTTAACCCACCGGCCAATCCAGACATTTTCTCTTTAGAAGCCTGTTCTACTTTCGATAGCGCATCATTCAAAGCTGCTGCAATCATATCTTCCAACATATCCTTATCTTCGCCAATCAAGCTATTGTCTATCCTGACTCCGCGTACTTCATTACGACAGGTCATAATAATTTTGACCATGCCGCCTCCTGACTGCCCCTCCACTTCCAGGTTTGCCAATTCCTCCTGCGCACGTTGCATCTGTTCCTGCATTTTCTGCGCTTGTTGCATTAAGTTGCCAAGACCACCTTTCATTTCCACTCCTGTCATCATCTACAGATAAACTTATTTTCCACGCCGCGTTACAGTCCGCTTAATCCTGAGGGCGAATACTTGTCGTATCAACTTTTGCATTAAATTTTTCTTTGAATGCCTTAACGGTCTGATTCTGTTCGATGGACTTGACCGCTTCAGCTTGCCGCTCTTTTGTTTTGCGTCTGATTTCCGCGGCCGGCGTTTCGCCTTTTGGTTGACCTATTTGTATTTTAACATTGACCTTGCGATTCAAGTACTTTCTAACTGCGTCGCCAAGTCGCTCTTCAAAATCTTTTTTATATAATTGTGCATGTTGCTCAGCCAATATCAGATTCAGATCGTCACCTTCCCACTGTCCAATATCAACATTAGCGGCCAGTTCGGCAACCATGCCTTTCAAATCCAATGCCCTGTAAATGCTTTTCCAGTCGTCTCCAGATTCATTCGTAACCGCCATTATTGTCTTGTTCTCTGAAATCAATGGCGTACTATCTGAACTTTTATGGTCAACATTCTCACGGTTTGGCGGTGGAGTACCAGGCATCGGCGCACTGTTACTGACGGGCCTGAACGCAAGCATGCGCAACAAAACCATTTCAAAACCGCGCCGCGCATCGGGCGATAAGGATAAATCCCGCTTACCCAACAATGCTATCTGATATAACAATTGAATGTCTTCTACCGAAAAATCCGAAGCCAACGCGTTCAGTAGCTGATTCTCTTCTTCAGGTAATTCAGGCACCCATTGCACTAATGCCAATTGTTGTAAAACGCTGATCACATCATCCAGCACAGTTTGAAAATCAGCTGCACTGTCTTCAAGAATGTTGACGGTATCCATCAACATTCTGATATCGTGTTGTTGGATGGCGCGCAGTATTTCGTAAATCGGTTCACGCGATACAAGACCCAGCATCGCCGCCACCTCATCGCCATTTAACACGCTTTTGCAATAGGCAATCGCCTGATCGAGCAGGCTAAGTCCATCCCGCATACTTCCATCTGCCGCCTGCGCCAGATACTTTAACGAGATCTTGTCGTGCTGAAGTTTTTCATGTTGCAGAATTTCGATCAGCCTTTGTTCAATCACTTCAGGTGACATGCGTTTTAGATTGAACTGCAAACAGCGCGATAAAATCGTCGCCGGTAATTTATGCGGATCAGTCGTTGCCAATAAAAATGTCACATGCGGTGGTGGTTCTTCCAAAGTTTTAAGCAAGGCATTAAAACTATGTGCGGAAAGCATATGCACTTCGTCAATAAGATAGACCTTGTAACGACCTCGGGTTGGGGTGTACTGCACGTTGTCCAGCAATTCACGGGTATCTTCGACTTTGGTGCGTGACGCCGCATCGACTTCAATCAAATCGATAAATCGGCCATCGTCAATTTCCTTGCAAGCACTGCATATTCCACAGGGCTTTGAACTGACACCCTGTTCACAATTCAGCGCTTTGGCCAGGATACGCGCCAGCGTCGTTTTGCCGACCCCACGGGTACCCGTAAACAAATAGGCCTGATGCAAGCGGTTCTGATCCAAAGCATTAATAAGCGCGCGTAAAACGTGTTCCTGACCCGCCATCTCGGCAAAATTCCGGGGTCGCCACTTTCGCGCTAGAACCTGATATGTCATTGATTTGTATGGGTAATTTTTGTGTTAAGGATCAGCATTATAGCCCATGAGAACAAATGTTGCTGTTTTGCTTTGAGTACCTAAGGAACAGCATAATAACTTAGCTCAAACCATCGGGGTGGGGTTCGAACCCGCCGGTCTCCGGCACCCGCTCTGCTGCTACCGTTGCTCCCTTCCGGGCCTGGCGGGGTTTACAGTGTCACGTTGCGAAGGGACAGGCCCGAACCACCATAAAAACGAGCGCGCATTATTAAGCATTCCCAACGAGCATGCAAAAGTTCTCGGAACAGAACTTCCCTACACGATTTGCCCCCATAAATCATACTCATCAGCCTGTTCGATAAATACGTTGACCACATCACCCACATTTACATCCGGGTAATATTTTATATAAACATTACCGTCAATTTCAGGTGCATCAGCATAGCTACGACCCACCAACTGCGATGCATCTACCTGATCTATTAGTACCGGTATCTGTTTACCCACTTTCAACTGCAGGCGTTCCGCGCTGATCCCGGCCTGGGTTTGCATAAAACGCTCCCAGCGCTGCTGCTTGATTTCGGCATCAACCTGTCCGGGCAAATTATTGGCCGCCGCTCCTTCAACCGGTGAATATTTAAAACAACCCACCCTGTCTAGTTTCGCTTCCTGCAAGAATTCCAGCAGTGTTTCGAATTGCGTTTCGGTTTCACCCGGGAAACCGACAATAAAAGTACTTCTTATGGTGATATCTGGACAAATATCGCGCCACGCCTTAATTCGTTCAAGATTGCTTTCCGCCGCAGCGGGACGCCGCATTTTCTTCAATATTTCATGGTCGGCGTGCTGAAATGGTACGTCCAGATAAGGCAATATTTTTCTCTTTGCCATTAACGGAATGATGCTATCAATATGCGGATAGGGATAAACATAATGCAAACGTATCCAGATTCCGAGATTACCCAACGCTTCGCATAAATCCTGCATTTTTGTTTTTATAGGCCGACCCTGCCAAAAACCCGTTCTATATTTAATATCCACGCCATAAGCGCTGGTATCTTGCGATATCACCAATATTTCCCTGACGCCTGCATCCGCCAGTCGTTGCGCCTCATCCAGCACTTCACCAATCGGGCGGCTGACCAGGTCACCACGCATTGAAGGAATAATACAAAAACTACAGTGATGATTGCAGCCTTCCGAAATTTTTAAATACGCATAATGCTTTGGTGTTAACTTGATTCCCTGAGCAGGAACCAGATCGACAAAGGGATCATGCGCAGGTTGAAGTTGCTGATGAACCGCATCAACAACCTGTTGGTAAGCCTGCGGACCAGTAACACTGAGCACTTGTGGGTGCAGGGCTCGAATTTCATTTTCTTTTACACCCAGACATCCGGTAACAATCACCTTGCCATTTTCATTGATTGCCTCGCCTATTGCCTGTAACGACTCTGCCTTGGCATCATCGATAAATCCACAGGTATTAACGATAACGAGATCGGCCTGCTGATAATCACCCGCGATTTGATAACCCTCAGCACGAAGCTGTGTCAAAATTCGTTCGGAGTCGTATAACGCCTTGGGACATCCAAGGCTGATAAAACCGATCGAGTGTGGGCGAGTTTTTTTATACTCAGACATACCTGGGGAAATTGAGTATTATGGTAACTGACGAATGTGTGTTTATTGAAACAATTTTCCGACCAAACGACGCAAGGTCTTATTAAGATGTAATAATTGTTCCTGATTATCAGGATTTTCAGGAAAGATTACTGTCGCATTACCACTCTTCAGTATCCGTTGGGTTCTGGCAGCGTAAACCGTCAATATAATTGTGCCGCGCTGTTGCCCGCCGTACAACGGTGAGTCGACATCCGGCAATAGCACATTCTCCTGATCTGTATCAATACCGCGATTACTGTTTTGAAACACTCCTTCTATTTGCCGCCGGTAATAACTTTCAATTTCCAACGCATTCTGCAACTGCAGATGAAAAGCAATCTCAATCTGCGCTTTATCACGCGATACTTGTTTGAAACCACTTTCGGCCAGTACTTGTTCAAGGCTATGCTCAACAACATCAATAATACTGAGATCTGCCGGTTTTTTATTGCCAGACTCAATACTCCCGATCCCGCGCCACGCATACATGCGCAGATCTGAAATATCGGCATCAGTATAATTTTTTGCCGAGATCGTTCCCGCACTACAACTAATAAGCAAAAAACTTAGAAAAAAATACGAAATCAGACGTATGTTAATGTGTTCGAGGTTCAACTTCTGTACGTCCTTATTTTTTCGAAAAGCCGCGCGGCTTCGACGTCCATTATCCAGTCCGCGCTGTTTTTGGTCAGTTTACGCTGCCAGTTTGGATACTGGTTAGCAGTACCAGGCAAATTAACCTGATTACGCATCAACAACACATCTTCCGGTTGAACGACCATCAGGGCAGCGCGACTTTTAGCCAATAAACAATGGACCGCCGCCGATAATTCCACGGTCATCAACTTGCATTGATTCGGATCGGAACCAACACTCTCAGGTAATAACCCCGCGTCAGACAAACTGTTCAACAAAGCCTGTCGATCGTGAACGCGCGCTTGATATTCGCGCTCGCGAATCTCTGTGCTGGGGAAGAGTCCGAGTTTATCTCGTAATTCAAGATCAACACCTTCCCACCAGCCTGCCAGCGTCGGTAAATCATGCGTGCTGACAGTAGCCATAGCCTGATGTTCATACTGATCCGGTGATTTAAAACGATTATCAAACTGCTTTTCAAAATACATCACTTTGTAAGAATAGACGCCTGTGGCCGGCAATTTCTGGCGTATCTGATCAGGTACGGTTCCCAGATCTTCGCCAATCACCATGCAACCATTACGTTCACTCTCGAGTGCCAGAATACCCAGCAAATCATCCAGCGGATAATGCACATAAGCACCCTGCTCCGCTTTACCCCCCGAAGGCATCCACCACAGACGCATCAATGCCATGACATGATCAATTCGCAAAGCACCCGAGTACTGCATATTGGCGCGAATCAGTTTAATAAAGGCTTCGTATCGGTTGAGCTGCAGGGCACGCGGGTTGAGTGGGGGTAAGCCCCAATCCTGACCGTGCAGCGCCAACGGATCAGGCGGCGCACCCACACTGGCGAGAAAACTATAACTATTTTGCTCGCTCCACGCCTCCGCACCGCCCGGATCAAAACCCACTGCAAGATCGCGGTACAAACCAATGCGCATACCGGCTGTACGTGCGGCACGCTGGACTGTTTTCAGTTGCTCGGCGCACAACCACTGTAAATATTGATAGAACTGCACTTCCTCTTTATTCTTCTCATAAAACTTTTGCACTGCTCCGCTTTTCGGATCTCGAAATTCGGCAGGCCAATTCTGCCAACCAGCAGGCCATCCCAATTGCATCACCTGCTGCGTAAACAATGCATCATAAATCGCCTGTCTCAACAAGGTATCTCCCTGCTGCTCAACATAGGCGATAAATCGACTCGCATAGGGGGTATTCTTTTTCAGTTCTACATTTCTAAAATGACAAAATAGCATGCGCAAAGCAGTTAATTTCAGGCTGGCCACCGCCGGATAATCAACGATTTCTTTTTCACGCAATGATTTCAATTGCTGCTGCACTTCGTTGGCAGCAAGCCATTGTTTGACCTCTTCGCAACTCATGTATTCGATAATGGTATCGATATCCAGATACAAATAATTTTGAAACAGACGGCTGGACGGGCTGTATGGGCTGATATGATCAGGATTGGCAGGGAACAGTGCGTGTAGCGGATTAAGACCAATAAAATCCATTTTCGCTTTCGCGGCATACTCAACCAGTCTGTAAAGATCCTTGTAATCGCCGATACCCCAGTTACGGTCCGAGCGCAGACTGTAGAGCTGCACGCTCAAGCCCCACATGCGTTTTTCGGACGCCAGCACAGGCGGTTGGAAGCACCTTGCCGGTGCCACGATCAGATAACAGATCCTGTCAGCCAGACGACTGGTCTGCGCAAATCGAAGCGTCAGCTTGTGATAGCCGGTCGGAATATTATCGGGTAGTCTCAATCGATATCGATGCAGGGAGCGACCTTCCACCACGGCAGCTGCCAGAAAAACCTCGCGATCAGCAATAAAATTTCCTTCCAGTACCTGTCCCTGCTCACAGCGAATTTGCCATCTAGCCTGCATGGCATGCTTGGCTTCCGGTATGTGAATTTCGATCGCCTTTTCCCAGCCCTCATGTAAAACAGCAACCGGCGGTATACCCTGCAACCAGGGCAACCAGTCCAGTTGCTGAAGCAAGGCCTTCGCATCTTCTTCTGTTTGCAAAACGTAGCCCATCGCTTCAACCAGCTGACAGCGTACTTCAGGGCTGCTGACATGCCGCACACCAAGATAATCGTAAAAATCGCGCTCGATACCCATACGACTGAATAATTGATCCAGTAACTCGTTACCAATGCCGGTTTTGGTGTGTTGTTCAGTCATCCATTATTCCTTCGATTCCTTCGCAGATTGCCTTAGTAAAACAGCGGATTTTGCCTGTACTGGATAGTGAGAATCAAATCCCGCCGACTCACAATGCTCTGGCCAGCGAGAAGTGTCAAATACACACTGCCAGCCACTATTGGCCGGCGAGGCGGGTATCTTGCAGGACAGATTATCTGCACCCGCGTTCAGCATCAAAAAGAAATGCGCATCCACTTCACTCTCAGCGGTCAGTAGTATGCCTAAATATCGGGCAAAGTGTTGATTCCAATCGCTCCTTGACATACTGGCGCCATCCGGTCGTAACCACTCCACATCCCGATAGCCGAATTGCGCGCGTAAATGACCGCCTAAAAATGCTTTATTACGAAATACTTCATTCCGCTTGCGTAAATCGATGAGCAAGCGCGTAAAAACAAGCAGCGATTCTGCTGCCGGATCCAGTTGCCAGTCCAGCCAGTTTATTTCGTTATCCTGGCAATAGGCATTGTTATTGCCCTGTTGTGTACGATTAATTTCGTCGCCGGCCAGCAACATCGGAATCCCTTGTGATAACAGCAGACTGGTCAATAAATTTCGTTGTTGCTTGCTGCGAACGGCGTTGATATCTACGTCATCGCATGGTCCTTCATGACCATAGTTGTTACTAAGGTTGTGATTGTGGCCATCGCGATTGTCTTCGCCATTGGCTTGATTATGTTTTTCCCGGTAGGAAACGACATCCCGCAAAGTAAATCCATCATGTGCGGTAATTAAGTTTACCGACGCCAATGCGGTGCGGCCGTTGTGTTTAAACAAATCATCGGAGCCGGCAAAACGACGTGCTAATTCGGGTAGCATGCTTTCATCTCCACGCCAGAAAGCGCGCGTGCAATCGCGAAATTTATCATTCCACTCAGACCACCGCTCTGGAAATTGTCCAAGTTGATAGCCGCCGATGCCGATATCCCAGGGCTCAGCGATCAATTTAACCCCGGATAAAATCGGATCGTCGGCAATTTCCGTTAAAAAGGCACTGTTCTGGTTATATCTGCCGTCTTCACGTGCAACGGCGGTCGCCAAATCAAAGCGAAATCCATCAACGTGCATATCTTCAACCCAATATCGCAGACAATCGATAAGCAGTTGCCGAACCTGGGGATGCTGTGCATTTAGGGTATTGCCGCAGCCGGTCACATCATCATATTGATCCGGTTTACCCTTCAAACTGCGATAATAGACACGATTGTCGATGCCTCGATAACTCAGGCTGGGACCATTTAGATTGCCTTCACCACTATGGTTAAAAACCACGTCCAAAATAACTTCCAATCCCGCTCGATGCAGCGCCCGGATCATTTGCTTAAATTCATTTACGGCATCCTGTTTGGCAAAACGGGCATCGGGGGCAAATAATGCGATGGGATCATAACCCCAGTAATTTTGTAACCCCAATTTAAACAGCCGCTCAGTTTGCACTGTCGTAGCACAAGGAAGAAATTCCAGACTGGTGACACCCAGATTTTGCAGGTAGTGAATGACGGCGGGCGCCGTTAGACCAAGATACGTACCCCGATCCTGTTCCTGAACATCGGGATGCAAACGAGTAAAGCCCTTGATATGCATTTCATAAATAATCGTGTCACGCAATGGAATTTCCGGTCGCTGGTCATTTTGCCAATCAAATGCATTATCTATCACACAAGATCTTGGCACCCAGGCAGCATTATCGGTCTGCTCAATGGCAGTGTTATCACCGTACTGGTAAGGATAGACCTCAGGACGCCATTTAACGTCACCGACGACGGATCGAGCGCAAGGATCCAGTAGCAACTTGTTCGCATTATATCGGTGACCCTGCAGCGGTAACCATGGTCCATGCACGCGATAACCATAATGCTCGCCTGGGCCTACGTCTTGTACATAAACCGACCACAGGTTTTCCTCAAGTCGCTGCACAGAAATTCTTTTTTCCGTTTGGTCGCCATTAATCCCAAATAAACACAATTCAACCTGTTCTGCGTGCTCCGAAAACAAGGAAAAACGTACACCTCGACCATCCCAGATCGCGCCTTGTCGATGATTTTTTGACAGTGTTGATGTAATCACGGAATTTACCGGTAGAGTCTTATTGAACTATCCACTCTTCAGTCTAAGGGCAATCGCCGACAAAGGTGGCATGTCAATTACTAATCTTACTGGCCGGCCATGCCAACCGACATCTTCCGATCCTATTTCGGCTTGCTGATTGTACCCGGAACCACCAAAATCAATTCGATCACTGTCAAAGATTTTTTCGTATAAACCGGCTTCTGGAACACCTATTGCGTAGCTGTTTCTTGGTACCGGAGTAAAATTGAACACGAATATCACAGGCGCTTGCTGATCTCCAGGTTTACCTCGACGTAAAAACGAATAAATACAATTGTAATGATCGTGCAAATCAATCCATTCAAATCCGGATGATTCGTGATCATTCCTGAACATAACCGGATTATTTCGATAGAAATGATTCAGTTGGCGGCAGAAATGCTGCAATTGCTGGTGAAACTCAAACTTAAGGTGATCCCAATTAACACTATATTGTTCATTCCATTCTTCCCATTGGCCAAATTCACTGCTCATAAACAGCAGCTTCTTGCCGGGATGACCGATCATAAAACTTAAATACAATCTGTAGTTGGCTCGTTTCTGCCAATCATCACCCGGCATTTTGGATAACAATGCCTGCTTGCCGTGCACAACTTCATCATGCGAAATAGGTAAAATATATTTTTCAGTGTAGGCATAAATCATAGAGAACGTTAATAGATGCGAATCATACTGGCGATAGACCGGGTCCTTCGCCATATAGCGCAAGGTATCGTTCATCCATCCCATGTTCCATTTAAAATTAAAACCGAGCCCTCCTGCGTAAGTTGGGTGACTTACGCCAGGGAATGCCGTCGACTCTTCCGCTATCGACATGATTCCCGGAAAGGAATGGAAGGCGACTTCATTAAAATTTTTTATAAACTCAATGGCATCCAGATTCTCGCGACCACCAAATCTATTTGGCAACCATTCGCCTTGCTTGCGGCTGTAATCAAGATAGAGCATAGACGCCACAGCATCGACCCGCACACCATCTATGTGATAGTACTCCAACCAATACAAAACATTTGCAACCAGAAAATTCCGAACTTCATTGCGACCATAGTTGAATATCTTGGTCCCCCAATCACTATGCTCTCCCAAACGGGGATCATCGTGTTCGTAAAGTGCAGTACCGTCGAAATATGACAAACCGTGTGCGTCCTTTGGAAAATGGCCTGGCACCCAGTCCATGATCACTCCGATACCGGCTTGATGGCAACGATCAACGAAATACATAAACTCTTTAGGGCTACCATGCCTTGAAGTCGGTGCGTAATAACCGGTAACCTGGTAGCCCCATGATGCATCGAAGGGATACTCCGCCACTCCCATTAATTCGATATGCGTGTAGCCCATATCCACCACATACGGAATCAACTCATCAACCAATTCCAAATAGGTAAGAAACCGATTATGTTCGCCGCGACGCCACGAACCCAGATGCACTTCATAGATATTAACAGCCTGCTCAAGTATGTCCTGGGTTGCCCGTTGTTGCATCCATTCAGTATCACGCCATTGATAACCTTCTATATTGGTTACAACTGATGCCGTATCCGGACGATGTTGCGTGGTAAAACCATAGGGATCGGCTTTTAATAAAGTGGTACCGCTTCTGGATCGAATTTCAAATTTATACTGTGCGCCTTCAGCAACACCCGGAATAAACAGCTCCCAGACACCCGACGATTCACGTGCCTGCATTGAGTGTTTACGACCATCCCAGTAATTAAAATTCCCCACCACGCTGACTCTTTCGGCATTTGGTGCCCAAACCGCAAAAAAAGTGCCGTCAACGCCATCGCGCTGCATGATATGCGCACCCAATTTACGATAAATGCTGTGATGATTTCCCTGTCCGAAGAGATAAAGATCATAATCAGTCAGCATCGGTGAGAAAAAATATGGATCATATTTAATCTCATGGTTACTATCTTTATAGTTAACGGATAATTTGTATAACTTCAACTGCTCCAATGGTTGCAGAAACACCTCGAACAAACCTTCCTTATGCACTCTACGCAAGCTAACGGCGTCTTCCTGCATTTGACCATCCCAGAACAATGAAACGTCTTTCGCCTCCGGCTCATAAACTCTGATTACCCACTCACGCAAACCGTGGTCATTAATTACTTCATGGAAACCCAACAGTGATCGTGGTGCGTAATGACGCGAACACACCAGCATTTCCATATCTTTTTTTGAAAGTTCTATACTCATCTGATTTCCGAATTGATTTTAGTTATTGCAATGATCTGCTTATTATCTTATTTTCTTGATTGTCGCCATAAAGTCCGCTGATGTGCAGCAGCACCCAGTAATCCCGGCTGCTCAGCGACCACCAACTGCGTTACGATAGCAGCGTTATAAGCAGAGAATCTTCCTTTCTTCTCAAAGCGTTCTCTAAAGGGGCTGGCGACAAAAAAATCTACAAACCGCGGGACGATACCTCCGGCTATATTGACGCCTCCACGTGCGCCCATTGTCAATGCTACATCGCCAGCCAGACTGCCGAGACTGGCACAGAACTGGTTCAGAACTTCTATACAAAGCGCATCATTTTCTCTCAGAGCGACCTGCGTAATTTGACTGGCATTCAACTGCTCATCCTTTATATTTTTGATATGAACAAGTGCCGAATAAATATTTTCCAGTCCCGGGCCGGACAATACACGTTCCCAGGAAACCCGTCCGTATTTTTTCTGCAAAAATACCATTATTTCCACTTCCAGATCGTTCTGCGGCGCAAAACTGGCGTGGCCGCCTTCGGTCTGCAATGCGATAAATTGATCATCCTGCAGGATGTAAGCACCTACACCCAAACCCGTGCCGGGGCCCAGCACCGCAACTGGAACTCCAGGAACCGATTCACCACCCCCAATCTTGATAAATTCATTCTCTTTTAAGGTGGGGATCGACCAGGCGATGGCACCAAAGTCATTCAATAAATGCAGACTCTCGAATCCAAGTTCCTGACGAACTGCCTGCACCGAAAATGCCCACGGATTGTTGGTCATTTGAAACCAATCACCATTGATAGCACCCGCCACCGCAAATGAACCACTTAACACTGTATGTTGATCGTACCCTGCCGTCTGCAAATAGTCGCTGGCTGCGTCAGTCAGACTCTGATAATCGGCAGTTGGCAAAGTTTTTTGTGCCAATAATTCCACTGCTTCTGAGCTATCCAGTTCAACTAATGCAAATCGTGCATTGGTTCCACCGATATCTGCTACCAATCCGTATTTGTTGTTTTTATTCATTTTTTAAATAACTATCAAATTGAAAAAATTATAGTGCTGCAAATCGTCTTTCAAGGCGCCCAATAGCTGCTGACCGGCGTAACCGACTGTTGCAACACAGCTCGAACCGGCATTTTTAATATATCATTACCGGCTAAAGCTGAATTATAAACACTTAGCTTGTCATTGCCCGCAATCAGCAAAACCATCCACCGGCTATTCAACAAACAGGGCAAAGTCATCGACATTCGTTCAAAGGGTGCTTGTTTCGGCAACGGCTCAGGCGTTATGGCAAGAACGCGAAGGTCGCTCCTCATATCCAAAGCTTCAGACAACCGGTTAGCTCCTGGGAATAAGGAAGCGGTATGACCATCATCCCCCATACCCAGCAACACAACATCAAAGGGTGATTCAATCGCCCGCAAAGCGTTTTCGCAGTCTTTCTCGGCTGTTGTTGCGCTGTCGTGATCGCTTTTCAACCCGATAAAACAGGCCTCTGCCGCCTCATTGACCAGCAAAGTTGAACGAACCAGATACTCGTTACTCTGTACACTGCTGGTATCAGTCCAGCGTTCATCCGCCAAAGTGATCGTGACCTTATCCCACTCCAGTCGTTGCCGGGATAATTGTGTAAAAAGTGACTTTGGTGTTTCTCCACCAGAGACAACCAGACTGGCCCGATTACGCTCGGAAATTGCCTTTTGCATTTGCACTGTAATGGCCGCCGTAAGTTGCTCGACCATGCTTTGCCGATCAGAAAATGACTTAAATTGCACGCTCATCGTCAATCCTTTCGTTTACGTGCATATTCATCATGCCAACTATGACCGTGTTTTTCAGTAAGCGCATAGGCAGCGGAAGGACCCCAACTACCGGCGGCATATGGCTTCGGGGTTTCAGCCGAATTTTGCCATGCCTCCAGTATCGGGTCTGCCCATGTCCAGGCGGCTTCGACTTCATCACGCCTTACAAACAGGGTTGTATCATTGTGAATAATATCCATAAGCAAACGCTGATAAGCCATACGCCTGGTTTCTTTCCTGACTTCTGCTGACAAATTCAAATTTAAATCGACTTCACGCATCTCAATGCCCTTTTGCGCTAAACCCGGAACCTTGTTCATAATCGTCAGGGTAATAGCTTCTTCCGGTTGCAATTGAATAATCAGCTTATTTGGCCGCAGCGTGGATGAATTGGATTTACTGAAAATAGAATAAGGCACTTCTTTAAACTGAATATAAATCTCGGAGTTGCGACTGGACATACGTTTACCGCTACGTAAATAAAACGGCACTCCCGCCCAACGCCAGTTATCGATATGCGCGCGCAGAGCTACAAAGGTTTCGGTTTGCGGATTGGCTACGTTGCCCTCAGCCTCAAGGTAGCCCGGAACAGGCTGACCATCAATTGAACCGGCGCTGTACTGTCCCCTTATCGAGTTACGTAACACCTGGGCACCGGAAATCGGCCTTAAGGAACGCAATACTTTTACCTTCTCGTTCCTGACCGCATCGGGTTCAAAATGTCGCGGTGGTTCCATTGCAACCAGAGCCAGCAATTGCAGAATATGACTTTGCACCATATCTCGAAATGCACCGCTATCGTTATAGTATGACCAGCGTCCCTCAACACCCACTGTTTCCGATATCGATATTTGCACATGATCGATTTCGCGGCTGTTCCAGAGTGGTTCAAACATTGAATTCGCAAAGCGCAAAGCAAGTATATTTTGTACGGTTTCCTTACCAAGATAATGATCTATACGAAAAATATTTTCTTCAACGAATATTTTTGCGACAGCATCATTAATAATACGCGATGATTTCAGACAATGACCGACAGGTTTTTCCAATACAACCCGAGTATTGTTTTTAACCAATCCTGCTTCATTCAGATGTCGGCAGATGTCACCAAACAAATTGGGTGAAGTGGATAAGTAACAGACCAGTTCGTTATCTTCTTTTAACGCTAATCGTTTTCCAAGCTGACTAAAATCTTCTGTTTTCGTTCCATCAACTTTTTGATAAAACAAACGTGCTGAGAATTCCTGCCAGCTTGTTTCTTTACAGTTCCCAAGGGATTCGCATTGTTTAAGTTTATCGGCAATAAAATTGCGATAACTGTCATCATTGTAATCGCTGCGCCCGACTCCATAAATCTTGACATGCCCAGGCAAATAACCGTCACAATGAAGGTAATATAGAGAAGGTAGTAATTTGCGAGTCGCCAGGTCGCCGGTACCGCCGAAAATTACAAAATTACAGCTTGAGTTCATAGTGATACCCACCAATGGGAGAAAATCAGGCTAACGATAAAACACCACCTGTATCAGGATCGGGCCAAAGTTCAATCACCACTCTTGGGCGTATAAATAGGAGGAGGAAAGCTGGCAACATTTCCCGTGGCTGTGGAAATTTTAGCAACGCCCTGTTTTTTTACCTGATCAATACGCAACACGGCATGCATGGGAATCAGGGTCTTTTCCACTCCTTCAAATTCGTTTTTAAGCTTTTCTTCCTGCGGATCAACCACGACAGAGGTAGTCTCGCCAAATACGATATCCTCTATCACGACAAACCCGTAGAGATCTCCCTGGTAAACATGCCTGGCATACAATTCGTATACCTTGTCACCACTGATGAAACGAATTTTATAGAGTGTTTTTGCCATTAATTTCTATCAACCTCTCAGGCTCAAAAGTGTCAACCAACCGATGCGGGTAATATCCTCTGGCGTTGCATACTACTCGCGTATTCAGTATTGAGTACTCCGATCTGCAATGAGTATGCCCGTGTATCCATAAATCGACATTCCAATTGCGAATCATCTCATCCAGTTCGTTGCAATAGGCATAGCGTAACGGATCATCCGGATCAAATCCCCAACTTTTCAGGCTGGGAGCATGGTGGGTAACCACCACCTGAGTTGTCCCGGTGTCCTGGTCCAATGATTTTTTCAGCCATTGCAGGGATTCGAGATTGTACCGTGCCAGGTCTTCCGGCTCCAATCGACGGCCATCTATCGATATAAACTCAAAATCATTCATATGTAATCTGGCAAGCTCCAGATAGGCCGGATGGCAAAGGTCGAAATCACTCCACAAGGAACACCCGTAGAAGGTCACCCCACCTATAGTAACTTGATTTTTCTCAAGAAAATGGATGCCATGCTCATCACAAGCAGTACGAATCTCATCGTAAACGTCATTGAAATCACCGCTCCAAAACTCGTGATTGCCGGCCACATAAATAACCGGCTGATCAAAACTTGCTAACCACTCGACGGCTTCGCAACGTACATCGATATCACCCGCCGCCACCACGACGTCGGCTTCGGTTTTGACCGGTGCAAACGGACCAAACTCCAGATGTATATCAGAAAAGAACTGTATTAGCATAAACCTGAGTATTTTACCTAAGGCCCAAAACCGGCGCAAAATCCGGCAAGTCAATCGAAACATATTTCAAATGGGCGACGTCGAGACCGCTAACCATGGAAGTGTAGTGAAAACAGTACCTTATGTACAACTTAATGGGGAAACCAGAACAATGCATGAATTAATTGATACACCCTCTCAGCTCAGATTAACAATTTTTCTGGCGATGTTGCTGATTATGGCTGTTTGGGAAATTCTTGCACCACGTCGCTTGCTTACGCAAAACAAGGCAAGTCGTTGGATCAATAACCTGGCGTTGATTACGCTGAACAGCATAATACTTCGCATCCTATTTCCGACCGCAACGATCGGATTTGCCATGTACGCTGCCGAACATGAATTCGGTCTATTACATAAACTGGCATTACCGGAATGGTTATCAATTGTGATAACACTGGTCTTCCTTGACCTCGTCATTTATTTCCAACATGTCATTTTTCATAAAGTACCCCTGCTCTGGCGGTTGCACCGCGTACATCACACGGACCTTGATTTTGATATTACTACCGGATTACGTTTTCATCCTCTAGAAATGATTCTCTCAATGCTTGTCAAATTTCTTGCCATTCTGTTGTTGGGTGCACCGAGCATCGCTGTTGTGATATTCGAAATTGTTTTAAATTCAGCAGCCATATTTAATCACGGTAATATTTATATACCGAAAGCTATTGATCGGATGTTACGTCTGTTGCTGGTTACACCTGATATGCACCGCATACACCATTCCTGCCGACAACCGGAAACGGACAGCAATTACGGTTTTAGTATTTCTCTGTGGGACAGGCTGTTTGGTAATTACCGCGATCAGCCTGAGGCGGGACACAATAAAATGATGATAGGTCTGCAAAATCCACGTAAACCGGAACTGTGTATTCCGATTCAGGCGTTACTCAAAACACCATTTATTTCTCAGTAGATTGCTTTAATCGACCTGATACTTGTTAATCGGCACCTTGCCCTTCTGTAAAATCGTTACGAACTTCGGATATCACATTTTCCTCAGTTCCGGATTCCCTATTTTCGGCCTGAATTGGTCTCCAGGTGCGTTCTGCACGATTTAAGATCTCTTCCTTGTACTCCGGCGTATAGCGCTGCAGCGCCTGCATCATACCTTTGCTAACCCTGATCATATTTCACCTCCAATGCTACTCAGTTAAGCACAGTTTCATTCTTAGGTGGCGACACATCCATGTGTCGCCGATGCCTCCGATCCTTCAGAGGACTCCTGGTGCCCTAGCCATCGCCATCTATGGCACTCCCAAATTGATATTGCTACAGTCAGTCGGTCGCGCTTTTCTCTACCTGCCTGACGGCAGCGCATGTAATTCATTTTCGTGTAAATCAACGGTATGTCTAAACATTCGTGACACATACTGGACCGCAACCATTGCCAAACACGGAAGCATACCGATCAGGGCTATAGCCGAAACCGACACAACAACCAGTAGTACAATCTCAAGTAAAGACATCACTCATAACCTCATTTTGTAACACTTATTCAATAAAATACTCAGCATCAAAACGTAGCGACATATGCTCCATTCGGGTGTTACAGGTGTATTGATGGGGGTCTCCTTCATAGAGGTCTTCAGCTGTGTCTATGTGCAACACTCACTAAATACCTCGATGTTATTATCGGGCTCAACAGCACCTGCAACACCCGCCAAAAACAGGGTTTTTCTACGCCAATGACAACAGAAAAAGCCTGATTTTCACTTGTCGTGTTGCGATGCCAGGCACGCTACAAACACGCCAAGTTTTAAAAAAACAGTGTTTCAGTGGATTTATTGCTGAGCGGGAAAGGGCTCTGAGAAGCTCCGGCGCGACAAGTGCTACCGTGGAACGATTTTGAAAGCTATGAGAGGGCTTACAAGGTACTTCCGTGATTTGCATGTCCAGGCGGGTTAAAGGCCTGTACCGCTGCAAACTAATACAGCGTCAATGATTTGTCAATAATTATAGGTCAGGTATCAGCCAAAAGTATGATGTAAAAAAGTCACAGAATCTGCTGCGCTCTCTAGACCATTTGTAATCAGTCTATTATTTTCCACCCAGTCGGCTCAATGTCTCATTCACACCAGATAAGCCATCAACCAGCTCAAACGCGATATCCTTCAATACCCTACGCTCGTTTCTTGCGTAACGTCTTAGTTGTTCAAAAGCCGTATCAAAAGGTAATCCGCAACGTTCCATCACTATGCCAACAGCCGCGTTAATAATACGGTTTTTTTCCATAATATCCTGCACGTTCGCATCCTGTCGCAGCAGCGCGGCCACTTCGCGATAACGTACCAATGCTGCTTCAATACTGGGGGCAAGTCGCTCCGCTTCCACCGGTTTGACTAAGTAAGCCGATACACCTGCACCCACTGCCGCCCTGACGATATTCACGTCGCTATAAGCCGTTAATATAATGACCGGACAACTCCGTTCTGCAGACATGGCTTCGATTGTCTCAATACCGCTTAGCCCCGGCATATTAAAATCCATTACGATGAGATCAGGAGGATTTTGACGATTTGCCTCAAGCGCCAGCTTCCCATCACGGCAACTTTCCACCTCATAATCAAGCGCTTTTAAACCACTGCCCAGCGAATTCAACACCACCGGATCATCATCCACCAGAAGTATTTTGGTCCTTCTATCTGTCGCCTTACTCATTTTCTGTAACTCCTGAATTCAGATTACTATTAACATCAGGATAATGCTCGCTGATATGCTCTTTAAGCGCTTCAGCAGCACCAATCATTTCTTGTACTAAAAAGGTTATCCGATTTGCAACTGCATTTTGTACATCTGATTCCAGTTCTGCTGCCGTCTTGCCAAGCGCAACCGCACCACAGTAGTTAGCTGAACCTTTAATGCCGTGCGCAATTTCAGATAATCCCGCTCTATCTCCATTGTCCGCCAGGCGCTGCAATTCTCCCAGTTCCCCATGCAGTTTTTCCAACAGCAATGAAAGCGATTTTTTCCATACCGAATCTTTTCCGGAAGCGTAGCGCAACCCAAGAACGCTATCCAGTATTAGCGACGCATCGCCACTTGACTCAGTTACAGTATCCAACACACCTTTTTTGATTAAACTGCCGGGTTTAGCCTTGTCCGGACACCACTTCAAAAAAATACTTAAGAGCGCGTGCTCTTCAACAGGTTTAGCCAGATAATCATTCATACCAACTTCCAGAAAATGATTACGCCTGTCGGCAACGATATCTGCTGTCAAAGCAACGATCGGAATATTGCCTTTCGCATCTCCCCAGCTACGAATCTTTCTGGTTGCTTCCATCCCATCCATCTTCGGCATATGTACATCCATCAAAATCAAGTCGTAATTGTTATGCTTAACTTTTTCCAGTGCCAGATGGGCATTTTCGGCTTCATCTACACAAATACCATAGGCGGTCATTAATATCGAACACAGATTTCGATTAATTTCGTTATCGTCAACCACTAACACCCGTAATTCGCCTTCAAACTTCACCAGTTTGTTTGTGACAGAAGGCAACTCGTTATTTTCTCCAGTATCTTTAACTTGTATAAGCGGAGCCGTTAACACAACTGTGAACGAAACCTTAGTACCTTTTCCAGGAACGCTTTCCAGATTAATTTGTCCTCCCATCATCTCGATCAGCTTCCTGGCTATCGACAGACCCAGTCCCGCGCCACCAAAATTTCTTCTGGTGCTGCTGTCGACCTGATAAAAAGACTCATATACCAGACTCTGGTCTTCAGGTTCGATTCCCAACCCGGTATCGGAAACTGAAAATTCCAATACCAATCTTCTTTTTACGTTTTGCCGCACCACGCAGGCAACCGTTATCTGCCCCTGATCCGTGAATTTAATAGCGTTTCCAATCAGGTTAGATAAGACCTGTCCAATGCGAACCGGATCACCTTCTTCAAATTGCGGAAGCTGCTCATCAACTTCGGAATTTAACTCTAAATTCTTCTCTGCAGCTGCAGGTATGTGCAAGGCAATAATATCCGACAACATTTGATTAACCGAAAATACCCTGTAATCAAGCGACATCTTGCCGGCTTCAATACGTGAAAGGTCCAATAAATCACTAATTATCCTCAGAAGATTTTTTGCCGACACATCAATGGTGCGTAAATATCGGTTCTGCTCGCTGTTTAGTTCTGTTTTTGATAAAAGCTTTAAAAAACCCAACACGCCATTCAATGGATTGCGAATCTCATGACTAACGTTTGCTAAAAACTCAGATTTTGCATCACTAGCCGCTTCCGCCTGCTTTCTTGCTTTTTCCAATTCAACATTTTTCCGTTCCAACATAGATAACGCATCTTTGTATTGTTCGGTGGCCTGATCCACGCGTTGCTGAAGATCCTCATGAGCCGCTTTTAAAGCGGTCATCATTGCATTCATACCGGATGCAAGTCTTCCCAGCTCACCGCCGGTCTTTACGGTAATCGGTTTATCAAGGATTCCGCTCTCAACTTGCCTGACCGTATCGGTTAGTTCTACTATCGGATGTGAAACATCCCTTCCTAAACGAACCGCAAGTATGACTCCACCAAACAGCACGAATAACGTTAGCAATATACTACTGGCGATTAATTCATTACGGCGTTCGATAGTACGTGACTTATCAAATTCGAGGGTAACCCATCCTATAAATAGTCTGTTTGATTCTGACTGATTGCTTCCGGATACCTGCTCCAAAACCTGCATTTCTTCCTGCAGTTGAGGATCGATAACAAATTCACTTCGTAGTATTGGTGCACGAAAAACGAGACTATTAAAATTATCGGAATTTACACTAGCTACCTTTGGATCATGAGATTTGAATATCGACTTGCTGTAACCTGGCTCGCCGGCTGAAGCCAATATCACACCATAAGAATCACTAATGGTTACCGAGCGTACATCAGGCTCGTTTATTACCGAGGTTACCAGCGGTTTCAGTATTTCGGAGCTACCCGAAAAAACTCCATATTCGCTGGCCGGGCCAAGGTGGCGAACAATTGAAAAACCGCGCTCCGTCAGCGTATCGTCAAGATCCCGTAGCTGAGTGAATATTAAATACCCTGCCAAAAGCGTGCTTACCAGTAACGCAGGCAGTAGTGCCAAAAATAACACTCTTGTTTTGATGCCCCAGTTTTTCATGGCTCTGATCCGGTTTGCTCAGACAGCCGCCTGATCAATTCTCTTTCTTCAATCGGCTTGATACCCAGCGTACGCGCAAAATGCTTATTCACCTTTGCGGAGAAATACTCTGGATACTGTGGTGGTGGTATTTTTTGACCGGGTTTGGACGCTAATCGAAATAGCATTTCTGCAAGTTGTTGCCCAATCTGTTCAGGCGTACTGTAAACCGCGGCTAAGGCACCTGCATCAATATAGGCTGATGAGATACCAATGATTGGAATTCTATGCCGGTAAGTTGCCAGCAAAACCGTTTGAGCATTGGCACGGTTGAATACCAGTGGATCAAGTATGGCAAATAATACCTGACTGCGTTTTAAAACGCTTTCTAAGGTAGGTACCAATTGTGATTCATCCTGAACCTCGCCGACGTGTAATTCCAGGTTGTATGCTTTTGCAGTCTTTAACAATTCTTGCCGATATTGTATCGTGCCCGGGCCAAGAATAATTCCGACTGCCCTGGCCTGCGGTAAAAGTTCGTTAACCAGTGCAAAACGTCTACTAAAGGGTTGATCAAGATAAATTGCAGAAATTTCCTGTCCGCCTTGAGACTCTTTAGCGGAGAAATAGTCTTTTACGATTGAGTTATAACTAACATGTGGTATCAGTACACTGATAATCGGTGCATCTTTTTTCTCCCTGGCTGCGGCGAGTGTTGCCAACGTGCCAACCGCTATCACCAAATCAGGCTTGTTATCTTCTCCATATTTACCTAAATCATTTACAGAGACAATCTCAAGCGAGACAGTATTTTCAAATTGATTATCCGAAATAAGTCGGTTACGTAAAGTCGACAATAGCTGCTCGTGGCCCTCATTTTTCTCATCCGCGATAACACGTACTTTAAACGAATTATCCGCATGCGAATCAGCTGTAAAAAGAGCAAGGCTCATAATTACAGCCAGACCAGCTGTCACCAATATACGATTCACCCTGTTTTCTGCCCTGATTTAACGCCGTTGGTATTCTACTATTGAACCGACTGAAACCGGATTTCCATACAATTCTAAAACAACACACCGAAACTGACAAAATATCTTCTATCAGAAACATTCTGAATTCTGAAATCAAGGTACTCACTGCCCAGCCTCTGAACTGTAGCAGACAATCGAGCGGATGTGCCGCCAAATTGAAACTCTCGTGCCAGATTTACATCAATCCGGGTATGCCCTTTGACATAATCACCGTCGCCAAGCCATTCCATATCATCAACGCCGCTCACCAATAAACTCGCCTGCCACGCCTCAACAAACCGGTACATGATCAAGGTACTATAACTATAATTTGGAACAGACTTGATTAATGTCCGGGCACGCCGGGATAAATTAATAATCGAACCATAATCCCTGCTCTTTGCATCCATATGCGCATAATTCAATACAACACGCAGGTCTTCTGTCGCCTGATAGTCGAACTCCAATTCCTGACCGTTCACCTCAATTTCACCGGCATTGACAAAACTAAATGCTTCTCTTTCCGGAAAAAGCTCCAAGGCCGGTATAATGATTTCCGTGATACGATCACTGATAACATCTCGATAAACCCGTACCCCCCAACTGATCTTGTTGCCGAGCGCTCTCCCTAAGTAAGCCACCTCACCGGTTGTAATTTTTTCCGTAACCAAACCACCACCGCCTAAAATTCCCTGATCAAATAATAGTCCTGCATAAGTGAATTGCTGATTCCCCTCATCTTCAACCAGAGCCGGCATACGCGTTGCCCTGGAAATACTTGTTCGGATTGTATCGGATGAAGTTAGATGATAATTCAAGGCCAGCCGCGGGGAAATATCCGTTCCGGCGATATCGCTATCCTCAATAATCGCACCACCATTAACAATCATTTTCTCTGTAGCTCGCCACTCAACACTGCTAAACAGACGATTAACACGATTCTCCCGTATTTCATTATCAGCGAAAAAACTTTGTGATTCCATCTGATCAAGACGCATCCCAACACCCCAGACCAGTTGAACCGGAGCTGCAGGTCTCAATATATGTTGAAGTTCCAGATCATATCGATCTTCAGAAGCATTAAGATCTATTGGAACAGTAACCACACCCAATCCGAACAAACTTAAATCAATGGGATCGGTAACGACTTCAAGTTTTTGGTCACGATATTGATGGAATAACTGAATAGATAATTCATCAGTCTGGCTGATGCTCCTGCGCCAGCGAAGCTGCTGATAAGAACTTGTCACTTCTCGCGTATGAGGTGAAACAGGAACCCCGGTGCCTATAAAATCTTCCGTATATTCATTTTTATTTATACCGGCATTAACCTCAAGCACATCGTTAGTGCTCAAACGAAAATCAGCATTGACATCAATAACGCCGGCCTGTACGTCATCAGTACGCGATTCAAATCCTTCGCTTTCCTGCCATGAACCGGTAATACGAAAATTGTGTTCACCGCTGCGCCAACCGTGTCGTAACAACATATCGCGTATTCCATTGTCGCCAACAGCGCCTTTTAAATATGTGCCTATTTGCTGCGAAGCATGGCGCGTTATAATATTAATCACCCCAAAAAAAGCATTACTGCCATAAGTCACGGTATTAGGGCCACGGATCACTTCGATGCGTTCGATATTTTCCAGGGCAACCGTCAAATCAGACCAAAACGCGCCCCGAAACATTGGACTATAGACCGAGCGGCCATCTATCAATACTTGCATGTTGCGTGGGTATTCATCAGCCAGGCCATGGTAGGTTGCAACCGGTTTACTACTATTAAAATTTCCCACCTGGAATCCAGGCACAAGCATTAATAAATCAGAAATATTTCTCGCGCCAGACGCCTCAATCATATCAGCATCGATAATCGTCACAGCGGCAGGAGCCTCTGATTGAAGTTGAGGCATGCGCGACGCCGATACTATAGTTGGTACTTCACCCAGAAACTCTGATTCTGTCAGCAAACCGACCTGTAACTCATCGGCCCTTGGTGCTTGCCCGCCCAACATACCAAACAACACGATGCTGATAGCAGCCATACGATTTCTTGAGCTTATTCTGATTGTCATCTTCTTGTTCATTGTAAGCCTCCAGTATCGGGCAGCATAGTATCCCGACGAAAACTTAACAAGCTTGATAAACGACTATATTCTGGTTCGAGAATGACAGAGCGGACAGCCGTCATCATCTACTGCTACAAAGTATTCAAGCACCTTCTCCTGAGCTAATAATTTCTTCATATCACCATCTGCAATAACCATCCCACCGTCCATAACAACCATCCTTTTACATACTGCAGCAGCATAGTACAGGTCCTGACTGATGACGATGACGGTTCCGTCAAAGTTCTTCAAAATATCCGTGACCGATCGGGAAGCCCGTGCGTCCAGATTAGCCCATGGCTCATCGAGTGCAAGGATTTTTGGCTTACAAGCCATGACGGCAGCGATAGCTGCGCGCTTTTTTTCGCCGATGGACAGATGATGCGGATGGCGATACTCAAATCCCTCAAGGCCCACTAAAGCCAGAGATTCTCTAACTCGTTCGGCGACGACATCTTTCGCTAGCTTTTGGTTGCGCGGTCCAAATGCAATATCGTCACCCAGGGTCGGGCAAAACAGCTGATCATCCGGATTCTGAAACACAAGTCCGAATATTGATGAATCCAGATTCTTCAATTCTGCATTGGCGACAGATACCTGCCCGTTGCCTTTGAGCAGACCTGCCAGACAATGTAACAAGGTACTCTTACCGGCACCATTTGGTCCGGCGATACAAACCCTCTCATCTTTTTCGATAGACAGGTTGATTCCCCTAAGCGCCTCCAGCCCATCGTGGTATTGATAACGAAGATCTTTAACATCAACACTGGTCATTTCAGACATCCTAAATACAATCTTATGGAGATCAACATAAAAACAAATAACACTACCATCATAATGCTGGTCCATTCATATTTTGGTAGCGCATCAGACGGCATGACCTGCTTATAGCCTCTAAGCCGCATAGCCGCGTAGATGTTTTCTGCTCGATAAAAACTGCGTAAAAATAGTGTCCCGGCCAGGCGCCCGACAATAACAGCCTGTGGCAACCATTTGGGCCGATATCCGCGCGCAATGGCCGCTTGTCTTAAAGTCATTGCCTCTTCGAGCATAACAAAAAGATATCGATAGGTCAGATTCAACAAATCAATCAGTAAAACGGGTACACCCAGTCCACGCAATCCCTGCATAAGTAGGTTAATCGGAGTTACAGTGATAAGCAGTACCAGAGTCGAAGCACTCAGAAAAGATTTCATAACCACCCCTGCCAAGGTCCAAAGTCCCGCTATCGATAACTCCAGACCAAAGAAAACGACGGTTTCACCACCGGTGAAAAACGGCACACCTAAAGCAACCACCAATGAAAAAGGCAGAACGATCAACGCTCTGCCAAATACTGTTACAAGCGATATTCGCGCAAGCGCCGCCCCCCAACTGATCAATCCGGCGTAGATCAGGAACATCAACAATTGATAAGGCGCGGTCGTTACGATCGATATAATAAATAACAACGTGATCAATATTCTGCTGCGAACATCCAGTGACAGGTCGGCTAATGCGCTAACGCTGTACTCATGCCTGATTTTACGCTGTGAGCGCACTCTTACTAAGCTTCCGATCTCACGCTACTGCGTCTCTGCACAAGCTTAATTAAAATAAAGCCCGCAACGAATACCAGACCGGTACCGACAAATCCTGCCAGACCGGTTGATATGCCCTCATGTTCAACGGCTCCAACTGCGTAATCCGGAAATAGGGAATGTTGCCAGGACACTTGTTCTTCACTGGCCGCTTGCTCGATAAACCCCTTGTCTTCAGCCACTTTTTCCAGACCATCTGGATAGGATGAAGCAAAGGGACTGATTAATACCGCCAGTGTCAAAGCCAGAACCATACCGGCACCGATCACAATGCCGGTTCGCTTTAAATCGTGACTATGCGAATGATGGGTTGAAACCGTTACAGGACAATCATAAAGAATGACCGAATGCGCTGCGATCACCGCGGTTACAACAGCACAGGCAATTAATGCTTCGCCTATACCAATTACAGCGTGAGTGGCCACCATAGCCGGCAAAGCGATCTGCAACGGGCTCGTTTGCGAAGCGGCGAGTTCAACCGCACACAATGCCGATGCCAGTATGACGCTGGCCCAGCTTGCCAGTGCCACCGAGGTAAGATAACCAAGCTTGCCAACCGGTAAAACTGCACGGATACCTCGCATCAGCATGCAGCCGCCGAGTCCGCCGACAATCCCCATATTAAGGATGTTGGTCCCTAACGCCGTGATACCTCCATCAGCAAAGAACAGTGCCTGAATTATTAAAACCAAAGTCATAATGATGAGCGCCGCCCATGGCCCCATCAGTGCGGCAGCAGTGACTGCACCGAGAAAATGTCCACTGGTCCCACCACCGATTGGAAAATTAAGCATTTGCGCCGCAAACACGAACGCTGCCGTCGTGGCAAGCAACGGCACTTTATGCGGTTGATCATAAGTTTCCTTTTTCAGCTTCCACAAGGCATAACTGATTGCAGACACCGCAATAACAGCCGACGCCGTATTAATCGAGCCGGAAATAAATCCGTCAGGTATGTGCATGACATTAATCCTTAAAAAACTAATTTGATATTAAGTAGATAAAGCGTCGTTTTATCGGCATAGGTACCCGATACGTCTTTTACCACACCCGCCTTCACTAATAACATATCATTGACAGGCATAACCAGACCGGCGGTAACGGATAACACCTTCGCATCGGTTTCGTTGGCTGTAAAATCTCTACCATAGTTCAATTCAAGTTCAGGTTGAATCGTAGGGGTGATTTGATAACCAATCGCAGTGTTTAAACTGACGCTGCCATCGGCGGCGTCGCGATGCTTGCCAAACGGCAACGAATAGCCGAGCTCGGCATTCATTGTCCACCGCTCCCAATCCTTAGAAAGTATTAAGGCTTGCTCCAGACTCCAGTATTGTTGGCTGGTGCCAATCTCATCTTCTGAATCATCACTACCAATCGGCGCAATAAATCCTGCTGTGTAGGCAATTTCCAGATGACTGGTTTCATTATTGATAAAACGAAAACGCCCGCCAAATTCTGCATCTGCAACGCCGCTACCACGATTGGGATCTGAATCTTCATCCTCAATCCGGACTACCGGCAAACCAAAGTAGATATCCCAGTTTTCCACCAGGCCGACGGTCAACACCAACGCCATATCACGCTCGTGAAAGCTGCCGCGATCAACTGAATTTCCATTTTCATCAAATGCCCGGTTTGCCTTGAAATAATCGTATTCAAATTCTATTTCATAATGACCGGGATCAACCGTAGAGGGATCACCGGTGTTAACTTTGCCATGTTCAATATCTGCAGCGCAGACGATACCGCTTAAATTCGCGCAATAAAATGTTACCGCTGATACAAACCATTTTTTCATTTAACTTTTCCCCACAGATTCAATTTAATTTTATAAGTATGACTTATTTAATATTAGTAACACCGGTGGAACAAAAAAATATTACTCAGTGATCAAGGCACATCTTTACCTACGGTACCGATCATAATCGTGCTGTGCTTGATTCCTTTAATCGCATTTAACAGCTCCAACAGCTTGCGAATTTCCGTAACCTTCCCCCTTACCATTACCACTTCCATGCAATTATGATGATCCAGGTGCACATGCTGCGAACAAACAATGATCTTTTCAAACTGATGTTGCGTATCAGTCAGCTTTTGCAACAAACCGCTTTTATGATGATCGTAAGTTAGCGATATCGCACCTGCGACATCCTTGCCCTTCTGCCATTCCTGCTCAACCAGCGCCTTGCGTATCAGGCTTTTGATTGCTTCAGAACGAGTCGGATAGCCCTGTTGCGCAATATAACTCTCAAATCGCTGCAGCAGGTCTTTTTCTATCGACGCAGTAATTCTTTCAACAGTAGCCATCGCGACGTCCTAAATAATACTTTTTGAATATTATTCATACTGCTCGCCTAAATCAATCCCGGCCACCAGTTGTTGCTTTAAGTAATTTCCACTAAACCGGGGCTGACGACTTAATCCGTACATAAGCCACCTAAGCACTGGAAATACTGAGGCCATTTCCGGTAATATTCGCCGCTCTCAGCAAGAGCTCGCTGAACCGGTTATGGAGGGTCTGCATACACGTTTCTGTACGACAGGGATGTCGGGCATGTCCGAATTGCAGGAGCAAATTCGGACCTTGGCGTAAAATGCACCGGTCTTGATAGACAAAAACCGGCAAGGGTTTATCCCCTTTCGGTGTTCGACAAATTTGCCGGGAGCAAATTTGAACAGCGTAGCACTGCGCGCGAAGCTGGCCCGAAGGGTGAAATACAGGGATGTATTTCATAATCCCTGTCCCTTGCGCGCAATCAGCGCGCCGGTGACACTGGATACAACAAGTTGAATGGAGGGATGGCACGACTGCATGGATGCAGGAAGTAGAGCAATGCCTGGAGCAATTGCCGAGAGCGGTTGGCAGAAAACTGCTCCTGCGTTTTCTGCATATACGCCATCCTTGGCGTAAAATGCACCGGTCTTGATAGACAAAAACCGGCAAGGGTTTATCCCCTTTCGG
>JAFGLM010000010.1 GCA_016928055.1 Gammaproteobacteria bacterium | reverse complement strand
TTCAATATTATTCATTATAAAAATTCGAACATTTAAACCATTCGGCGCAATGCCCTTCGGTTATTGCGCCCTACGGGCTACGGGCTTCAAAAAAAGCACCCATTCTATCGGCTCAATTTCAAGTTCGCTTCGACTAAACCGAAACATTTTATTCTCATTCCTCAACCTTTTTACCGGTCAATTCACGCATGGTTTCTTCTGCGAACTTTTCGTATAACCATCCCATCCGCGCCTCATCCTGACCGCCAGCCAATCCTCCTAAAGCATACGATACCGACACCTCAAATCTATCAATCTCTGATCCATCCGGTTCCCTAAGAACAATATCGCCCTTTATGGAATCTGAACCTGCCATAAACCCCCACATGACCGCTGAAAAATTAGATCGAACACGCATATCCTTGACCTGTATTTCAAGATTCGGTAATGATCCTTCCGAAGCAGAATCTACAAGCGAATTCGCTTCCAACGCACGCTGGATATAGTCTTGTAGTTTTTTTGGGTCGAACTTTAGATTCTTTGCTGCCTTTTTCTTAGCTTTGTCCGTAAGGGAAACCGAAACCGACGAAACCGGATTTTCTTCGCTTAGATAGATTTTATTTTGCGCAGCCGCATCGCCCAACCTGGTGACGCCCGAGGAACAACCAAACAAAAAGAATAAAATGATTAATGAAACTACCAAAGATCTCATTACTAAATCTCCTAAGAGGATATCTAAAGTTAAAATTAGCTACCAGTAAAAACACCGGTCGCGCTTGTTTTTTATTAACGACTCTAACTTGCCAAACCAGAAACATTTTTGATTAATAGTCAAACATACTCTCATAATATATAAATTAAAACGAGTCAAAGGTTTTACAAACTAATGAGGACTAGTCAATGATTTTTTATAACCACTTAACTTCGTCCGATATTATTCCCCATCCCAGTATCTCTCAAGCTTAAAAAATGTCTTTTCTCTACGTCTCTCTTGTTCAGGTTTTTTATTTTTAAACAACCCCACCACAACACTTCTTATACTTCTTACCACTGCCACAACGACACGGATCATTGCGCCCGACCTTCGGGGTTTCACGCCGGTATTGTTTTATATCCGGCAAGCGCCCATCAAGATACATCCAGTTTTTCTGTTTACGTTCAAAGCGACTCAGTTCATGTAATACACACTTTTCATTGTTGAGACGATAGCTTGCTTTAAATTCAACCGTGCCCTCGGTATCGTCAGCGCCACCTTTTTCGGTATTGATAATCTCAAGACCTAACCATTCCGCCTCGCGCGCCCATTGTTCGGTGCCGCTGACATCCAGTTCGCTACGCGTTTTTGGATGATGGGTGCGCTTTAGATATTCCATGTCCACTTTGGTGAACGCGGTATAACGCGAACGCATTAAAGCTTCTGCGGTCGGCGCGGATTGCTTGCCGCTTAAATACGGCTCGCAGCATTTACTAAATGTTTTTCCTGATCCGCAAGGACATGTTGGCATTATTCAATCTCCAGTTATTCTTTTAGTTTAACCACATAGCGGCCCTGTGTTTCACCGGCCAACATTTTTTCAGCAACTCCAACAACTTCATCTAAATGGATCAAACCGCTGACAATCGTTTCGATCTTGCCGGGTTTTAAATCGGTAGTCAGTCTTTGCCATATTTTCTGTCTTATCGGCATGGCACTTTCCGCCGAGGCAATTCCCAGCAAACTGACACCGCGTATAATAAACGGCATAACCGATGACTGTAATTCCGCACCCATTGCCAGTCCGCAGGCAGCGATATTGCCATAGGGTCGAACCGTCTGTAATAACCAGGCCAGTACTTCACCACCTAGTGAATCCACCGCGCCACCCCATAATGCACGTTGCAGGGTTTTGCGACCGGGATTGATAGCCAACCTGTCCAGACATTCGCTCGCACCCAGCTCGCGTAAATAATCTTGATACTGATCAAGCTTGCCGCTTAGTGCAATCACCTCAAAATTTAATCCGGCCAGCATATTGATCGCAAAGCTGCCGACACCGCCGGTGGCACCGGTGACGATAATCGGACCCATGGCGGGAGTCTGCGCATTATCCTGCATACGCTGAATAGACAGCGCAGCTGTATAACCCGCCGTACCCAGTGACATGGCTTCGTACAAGTTCAAACCCGGCGGTAACGCGACCACCCACTCGGCGGGTACCTGCAGATAGTCAGTGTAGCCTCCATCATGCGACTGACTCATTCCATAACCGGTCACTATCACTGCATCACCGGCGTTGAATGAAGAACTGGCGGATTCAATAACGATTCCCGCCGCATCAATACCGGCAACCATCGGATAATGCCGCATAATCCCGGCATGTCCGGTTAATGCCAGCGCATCTTTATAGTTCAAACTTGAATAGTGAACTTCAATTAAAACACCGCCGGTCTTTAAGACCGGCGTGTCACGTAATTGAATACTCGCAGACGGTTGCGAATGGCTCTGCTCAACCAGCAGCGCACGGCACTTCATAATATCGGGCTCCAATCGTCCATATCATTCATTACTGCAGCCCGCAGTAATACCGTGCATCCCACTTTGTTGCCCGATCCAATCCGAAAGCGCAGAAAACCTACTTAGCTAACTTTTTAAGGAACGGTTCGATCAGATCCAGCGGTAATGGAAATACAACCGTTGATGAAGTTTCATTACTGATATCTTTCAATGTCTGCAAATAGCGCAACTGTAATGCCTGCGGTTGCTTACCAATAATTTCTGCCGCTTCGGCCAGTTTTACTGAGGCCTGCAATTCACCTTCAGCATTGATCACCTTGGCGCGACGCTCGCGTTCCGCTTCGGCCTGACGGGCGATAGCGCGGACCATGTTTTCATTCAGGTCCACATGTTTCATCTCGACATTGGAAACCTTAATACCCCAGGCATCGGTGCGTTGATCTACGCTGGTTTGGATATCGGCGTTCAGTTTATCTCTTTCTGAAAGCATCTCATCCAGTTCATGGCGTCCCAATACCGAACGCAATGTGGTCTGTGCCAACTGACTGGTTGCAGCATAATAGTTTTCAACATTGATGATGGCTTTCTCCGGATCAACCACCCGAAAATATAAAACCGCATTGACTTTTACGGTAACGTTATCGCGCGAAATGACATCCTGACTCGGTACGTCCATTACAATGGTACGAAGATCAACGCGCACCATTCTCTGCAAAACCGGCACAACCATTCTGAGTCCGGGACCATAGACACTTTGAAAACGTCCCAGGAAAAAGACCACACCGCGTTCATATTCGGGGATGACTTTTAAAAAGGATAACAACAACGCTAATACAACAATGACCGGTACGATATATCCCATTTTTACTTCCTCCACACTCTATTGCTTATTCGGTTCAACTTTTACAACCAGACCATCAACTGCTTTAATGCTGACTTTCTGTCCTTTCTGTATCGGAGTATCGCTGATGGCTTTCCAGTCTTCACCCAATATCCGAACATAACCTTCTGATTCAAAATCGATAGTCGCTTCAGCCATCGCGCCCACCAGCGCTTCTTTGCCTGAGACACTGGGCCTTCGGCGTATACGCATAATCATACCGACCACCCAGATAAAAAAGACTGCGCTGATAATCGCATTACCAAAAATCATGGGTAACGATATTGAATAGCCTTCCTCATCCAGCAGCATTACAGAGCCCACCGTAAATGCCACGATACCACCAATACCTAACATGCCAAAGCTGGGTGAAAATGCTTCGGCCACCATAAACAGAATACCCAATATCATTAAGCCCAGGCCGGCGTAATTGACCGGCAGAATCTGCATCGCATACAAAGCCAGCAACAAACTGATGCCACCGATAACGCCGGGTATTACCATGCCCGGATTCAGAAATTCATAGATAAGGCCGTAAAAAGCTAGCAATATCAGAATATAAATAATATTGGGATCGGTAATAACGGTCAGAAATTTCGTTCGCCAATCCGGATCAATGGTTTCGATCGGTGCCGATTCTGTATTCAGCGTCAACAGTTGCTTGTCCATCTGCACTTGACGACCATCGATAGCCGCCAATAAAGCAGGTATATCATCGGCGATTAAATCGGCGACATTTTGTTTGACGGCTTCACTGGCCGTCAGATCGACCGCTTCGCGTACCGCTTTTTCCGCCCATTCGGCATTGCGGCCACGCAGTTCGGCCAGACTGCGAATGTAGGCAGCGGCATCGTTGATGATCTTCCGCTCCATGGTGGATTGAGCATCGGTTGCAGCGCCCTTATCAGCACTCTTTTCTGCCGGTTCAGCCTGATCTTTTTTATCGTCACCAAAGGGTGGCTTGTCAGATTTATCCGGCATACCCGGAAAACCACCCATCTGCACCGGCGTAGCCGAACCGATTGTTGTTGCCGGCGCCATCGCTGCAATATGCGCCGCATAGAGCATATAGGTTCCGGCGGAAGCTGCACGCGCGCCGTTCGGTGCCACATAAATCGCCACCGGCACCGGTGAACCTAAAATACCCTTGATAATATCGCGGGTTGTTGTCACCAATCCCCCGGGTGTATCCAGCTGAATGATCACCAGCTGTGCCGCATCATCCTGTGCCTTCTGCAAACCCTGCAAAATATACTCTGCGGTAACCGGGCCTATGGCACCATCAATTTTGAGCACAACCACTTTACCGACTGTGTTTTCAGTATCCGACAGAGCATTGTCCGAATAAGCAGGCAATAACGCTGCGACCAGCAGACTGATTCCTGTTAACAACGCATAAAGTCGTTTTCGCCCGATCATTCCCCAACCTCCACTGAACCGTTATTTTTCGCTTTGAGTACAAACGCGGCACAATTATCCGCCAGGCTTAAGAAAAACCCAAGTCATACATAGACATTATGCAATGGCTGTTGCATGCTTAATCTATCAAAAACACAGAATACAACCGTTTACTTCCCCTGATAAGGTTTTTGTTGAAATGACATCACTGCGCGAAAAAATGGCGGCCTATGGCTTCGAATCAAATGAAAATTACGATTACATCGTACGTTGCCTGCAAAATTCGCCTGACCCGATCATCCGCTGCCTGAATATTGAAGGCGATGGCGGGCGACGCAAAACCGCTTTTGCCAATGCTTTGGCGCATGCTCTGGAAACAGAACATATTCTGTACCATGACTTCACACAGGAAGAACCGGTCACACAGTCCGCCGTTGTGAGAATTACCGATGATGATGAAGGCAAGGAAGAACCGCCGATCGTCCTGTTTGATCGCATTATGAGCGATGTCTGCGCGTTCAGTGAAGCTGAGAAAACAATATTGATTCTTGACCAGTTGCATGCCGCAGATTTTAAGGAGCATATAAGGATATATCGTTTCCTCACCGAAAGAGAGTGGCGCTACGGCGATGCGGTTTTTTATGCCAATCGTAAAAACCTGCTGGTCTTTCTGGTTTCGGAAGAACCGCTGTATCACTCTCTGCAAAAAAACAGTTTCAAAGTCTGGATAGCCGGCCCGTCCGGCAGTCGTGTCCCTTATCGACCGGCCGATTTCAAATTGGATGCTGACGCAGAACCTTTGTTAAACGCCCTCTATCAATTGTTTGAAAAGCTCAGCATATTTCCGACTTTTTCTGAATATAAAAAAATCATTTTTGATATACAGCATAATGTGCATTGTGCCGATGATCTGAAGGCATCCATTTACGGCTGGACCGAGGCAATGGATAATAATCGACTGATGTCGGAACAAACCCATGCGGCAATTCTGGAAGTCATGCCGGAAGTGGAAGCCTTTATCGGCATTGATGAAGACCTTGAGCTGACTGAAAAACATGTGCCCGGCTTATAGAAACGCAAATAACACCGCCAACAACGCCCCACTCCCTGCCAACATGGCCACTATTATTAAATTCATTTTCTCCCGCAGGGCGCGGACGATCTGGTAATCATGATATAGCGCTTCATGCACTGACGCACCCAGAGCAAAAAGCGCCGAATAGTGGCGCATGCTGGAAAAATGCTCTTCGATGTTGTTGGTGATACGTGTGATCTCGCTCAAATCGCGATCCAGACGTTGCAGCTCTTCTGCATATTGATCCAGCCGATCGATACATTCGTCAATTCGATTACGATTCAGTATCAAACCGATATCCGGTCGTATGCGTTGCGCAGTATCACCGGTTTCAACAACACCCTGCAACACTGCTGCAAAACCTTCCTTTAATTCCCGCGTTCTTGCAGAAACCTGCATCACTTTCCCACCCCCGGCTAATAATGCGTTTAATTTCACGACTAACTGGCGAACGAGATATTAATGGCGACGATCACACTGCGGTATCGCCCATTAGGATGAGCACTCAATATAATTTATTCAAATCGAGGATTTTCTCAGGTCTTCTAGTACAAAAGTACCAGAACCTAGACTCGCGCAACCAATATCGCCCTGGTCGGCGCCGGGTAACCTTCAATAGTTTTATCGGCATTATCCGGATCGAGAAAATCCGATAATGAAACCTCTCCTGACCATATAGTTGCTCGCTGCTCTTCGGCAGTGGTTTTACTGATATCAATCAGACGGATATCTTTAAAACCGCAACGTGATAACCAGATTTGCAACATGTCCGCATTAGGTATAAACCAGACATTTTTCATTTGCGCGTAGCGATCCTGTGGAACCAGCAGACCGGTTTTTTTATCATCGATTACCAATGTTTCCAGTACCAGCTCGCCGCCTTCCTGTAAACAGGATCGCAGTGCCAGCAAATGATCCAACGGTGAGCGCTGGTGATACAACACCCCCATGGAAAGAACCGTATCAAAAGACCGCAGGTTTGCAGGCAGCATTTCCAGTGGAAAAGGCAAAACAAAGACTTTGTTATTCCGCGCGAAATGCTGAACGGCAAAATACTGCATTAAATACAGCAGTGTAGGATCGATGCCGATCACTGCGCGCGCACCCATCGCCGCCATACGCCAACAGTGATAGCCGTTGCCGCAACCGACATCCAGTACCAGTTTATTTTCAAGCGATGCAATATGATTTTGCAGTCGATTCCATTTTAAATCCGAGCGCCATTCGCTATCGATTACCACGCCATGGATGGAATACGGTCCTTTGCGCCAGGGACCAAGCTGCATCAACAATTGTTGCAGTTTCGCCTGTTCACTCATATCTGGAACAGCGTCAGATGAAAATTCAATTTCCTTACTTGAAAGAACACTCTTACCGACAGGGTAGTACGGTAATTGTTGCAGGATTTTCCACCACCCGGGTATGTCACCATGCTGTGCAGGCTGCAGAGCCGCAGCGATTTTTATTGGCAATTCATCGCGCCACTGCTCAAATGCGGGATTACCGACAATGCCATTCAAGCCGGAGTAGTATTGCAGGAAAAAATTGTTATCCATTATTTGTTAACCAAAGTCCGATATAATAAACGGCGAGCTGTATACGCATAGATGCTATATATACAAAACACGGAGCAACTCTAATGAGTTCCATCATTTTTGCTTTTATTCATCATCTGGCCATTCTGCTCATGTTCGCCTGCCTGTTTTATGAGCACCTGGCGATCCGCCCGATCATCAACGTGGAAACCGCGAAACGTTTGATCCGGATTGATCATATTTATGGCATTTGTGCCGCAACAGTTCTGGCGGCCGGACTGTTACGCGTTTTTATGTTTGAAAAAGGTGCCGCCTATTACCTGCACAACTGGGCGTTTTATTTAAAGATGGGATTATTCGTCGCAGTTGCCTTGACCTCCATCTATCCAACAGTCGTTTTTCTGGGCTGGCGTGAACACACTAAAAAGGAAAATGTACTACAGTTGCCGGTCGAACAATCTGCCAGAATTGCCATGCTCATCCGTGCAGAATTATTGCTGGTTTCGTTAATGTTGCCACCGGCGGTGCTGATGGCAAAAGGGTATGGCAGTCTTTGACTACAACAACGCCAGCGACAGACCCGGCCAATACGTTATAACCAATACCACCAGCAACAGGATAAAGAAAAATGGCAAAGTCGCTCTGTAAATTTCCCAAACCGGTTTATCAAACCGATAACTGGCGATAAACAGGTTCATTCCTACCGGCGGCGTAAAATAACCCAGTTGCATATTGGCCAGGAAGATAATCCCCAGATGTAATGGGTTAATGCCATAGCCAATTGCAATCGGCAGGATCAAGGGAATGATCAGGATGATGGCAGAAAATATATCCAGCATCATGCCTAAAACCAGCAAAAACATATTCAACAATATCAGGAACGTCCATTTACTGTCGATATGTGCACGAATAAAATCAAAAGCACGCGTTGGCACTTCCGCGTCTATCAGGTAGTTGGTCGATGCCAGTGAAACTCCGAGGATAATCAAAATACCGCCAACCATTATCATGGAGTCGCGAATAATCGTCGGCAGCCGCACAAATTTGATTTCGCGCTTTATCACCACTTCGACCAGCAAGACATAAAATGCCGTTAACGCCGCGGCTTCTGAAACCGCAATAAAACCGCTGTAAATACCGCCCAGCACCAAAAATGGCAGCGGCAATTCCCATGCTGCGTCCAGTACTGTTTCCTTGCATTCCTTCCAACTGAAATGATGACGTACGTAATGTGTGTTGTGTACTCGTTGCCAGGCACTCCAGCTGGATAATGCCAGCAACATAAGCAAACCCGGCAATATACCGGCGATAAAAAGATCTTCGATTCTAACGGCTTCGCCTATATTGAGCTGCTGCGCAACCACACCGTACAAAATCAATGGCAAAGACGGCGCGAATAACAAACCCAGACTGCCGGAGGTGGTAATCAAACCCAGATTAAATCGATCTGAATATCCCACTTCCTGTAATGCTGGATACAACAACGCACCCAGTGCCACAATAGTCACGCCGGACGCGCCGGTAAAAGCCGTAAACAACGCGCAGGCAACCAACGCAACGATCGCCAACCCGCCAGGTAACCAGCCGAGAAAAATTTTGCTGACCTGAACCAGTCGATGCGGCGCTTTGCTCTCACCCAATACGTAACCGGCAAATGTAAATAATGGAATTGCGATTAAAACCGGCATATCCGCCAGACGATTTAACTCGATACCGATAACCGACAGGTCAATACCCAGACTGTAAAAACCCAGCAGCGCACTGGCAACAATCACCGAAAAAAGTGGTGCACCAACAAGCGCTATTAATAACAGTCCCAGTGAAATGAGTATATTCATACGCTGGTCTTACCCACCGGCTTATGCAACCAATAACGACCGATTAGCAGGAAATAACGCAAGGCAATCATCGTAAATGCTAAAGGAATGATGATTTCCACAATCCAGGACGGAACAGATGATGCGATATTGGACGGTGTTTGATAGCTGTATTCGTCCAGCACAAACCGACCCGAATGAAAGGCCACAACAACACATACTATCGCCGTAAAAAATGACGTGCACATGCGTATCCAGCATTGCCAGCGCTCGGTTACAAAGCGCGACAATAAATCGATGGATATGTGTTTGTTATCATGGCTAGCAACAATGGCGCCCAACAACCCAAGCCACAGCAACATAGCCCGCAGCAACGGGTCAGCCCAGATCAGCCCCATATCAAAAAAATTGCGCAATAAAATCTGTACGGTCGCTATCAATACCATTGATAACAATATTATCGCCAGGATCGCCAGTTCAAATTGGTGTAATCCGTGCAGGATTCGTTCGAGCTGGTTATTTCGCTGCATCGGTTGCGCTCTGACTACGATACTTTTGTAAATGCATACGCAGTATCGCAAGAAAATCCTTGGTGTAGCGACCGTCTGCCAATAATTTCTGCAGCGCCCTGTCGGCTAATTCTTTCCAGCGTAAACGTTCTTCATCGGAAGCGTTAACAAACTTTACCCCATTGGCCAGCAGTGCTTCACGTGCCGCGATATTGTCTTTTACATTTAAGTCATCCAGTTGACTAAAAACCTTGCTCATCACTTCGCGCATAATCGACTGGTCTTCTGCGCTGACCCGGTCAAATGCTCGCCTGTCAACAACCAATGTGCCCATTAAAAACAACATGGGCACATCAGTAAGATACTGAATTTTAGTATGCCATTGAAATGCGATAATACTGGACGGATTTGCGACGACAGTGTCAAGCAACCCGGTCTGCAATGCGGTATAGACATCCGGTATCGCCAGAGGCACCGGCGAGACATTGGCCGCTGCATACATCGCCTGACCCACCACATCGCCCTGCGGTAACCAGACACGTTGTGCCTTAAGTTTTTCAACATCCACCACAGGCTTATTGCCGGCGATATAAGCAAATCCACCGTTGCTCAGGCCCAGCATAATCAAACCTTTTTTCTGTAACCCGTCGGCTATCGCATTGTCCATATGTTTTCGTACATACGTCACTTCTTCGATTGAATTGAACTCCAATGGCAAGCTGTAAATCTGGGCATCAGGAAATACATCCGCCAGGGTACCCGTTGTGACAGCGCCACCCTGCAATTGACCGATGCGTAACTTTCTGAGCACGGCTCGATCATTACCCATTACACCACCAGGATAGAATTTAAGTTTCACTCTACCTTCGGTACGTTGTTCAATTTGCTCAGCACCGCTTCGCAGTTGTTTCATCCAGATCGTCGAATCCGGCGCAACTGTCGCGATTTTAAATACCTCTGTCGCGTACCCCGTCTGACTAAAACCAGGCAGCGATACTAAACAAAGGAAAATAAATCGTTTTAACATTGTTGGTATTTCCTTCTTACTTGTACTTACGCAATACATAATTAAACAAAGCTAAAAATAGTCGTTGGAACTCTCCAGCAACGCTTTGGCCTGCGTTTGAGCCAACACATTCATTAATGTTAAATCCGGGTACTCCACACCGGCAACCAGAACATCCTGCAACAAACGATCATGCAATGATTGGTCAAAGACCAAACGCGCATAGTGTCTGGCATAAAGCACCTTCACCATCAGGTTGTGACCGTTTGATAGTTCCAGCGCACGTTCAAAATGTTCTTTGCCCTGCTCCGGTTGACCGCCCAACGATGCGGGGCGCAAACACAGCAGAACCCCCATATATAAGTGGGCGGAACCCTGCTCGTATCCCTCTTCCAGTTGCAACACCTTGCGCATAATGGCTTCTACTTTCGGGACATCGGCAATGGCTTTCCAGTCACCACTGTTGGCCTGTATCCAGCCGGCCCAGGCGACCGCATAACTGTATAACAGTGGTACATCAGATTTTTTATTGAGTGTGCCGAGGATCTGATTGAACTGATCCATCGGCTGCCCAAGACCGGCACACAGAGACTTTAATTCAAGACACAAAGCACGTTGCGCATAATCGAGTGCCGTTGTTGACATCAATTGCGCCCTGGCAGGTTCGTTAACAAAGGCGCCCGCATAGGCACCATACAACCGTGCACCTGCCAATAGCATCGATGGGTTGTGCGGATCATCCCGTATCATGCCATCGAGCAGTAATAAATATGCCGGTAACCCGTCGCGCACGGTAACCGGATCACGCTGGTTCAGCACAGAGTTGGATAGCGCCTCAGCCATCCTGCCGCCAACATTGACGCATGCAGTAACGGTCAGAAGCAGTATTGCCGACAATAAATACCGGGTAAATTCGAATCGACGCATATCAATATCTAATGTTCTACGAATAATTGATGTTGGTGTGAACAGGGCGCAAACCATTACATAGCGGATGTTCGGACGCAAGCGGCAATAATGCTTACCTCGCGACCTCAGACCGGCCGGTCACTCGCCGGGTTGCTGTGTTCGAATCACGCCGAGTCGTGTCATTTGATTTTTTGTAAGCTGATAGACCGTGAGCTGATACTTGGTGATCGGCTGCGAGCCGGCGTCAACGTCCTTGCTGGCTGTATACGCCACAATATAGTTACTGTTTTCAAATGCCTTAATAAAAAACCACTGCCAGGGACCGGGACCAATACCCTCCTCCGGCGAAGGTAAATTCCATAACTGCCAGAATTCATTCTGCTTTTCAAACAATCGGTATTGATACTCCAGTTTGCCTCCGGTTAGCGGCGTCCACAAGCGCGCGATGAGTTCTTCCTCGCCATCATTGTCCAGATCCACCTGATATTGATGGGGGCTTTCAATAAAAGGTTTTAAAGTCGGATCGGCAACTACACCGGCATTGAATTTTTGGGCAGCCACGTCACTTACCAGCCATTCACTGCCCGCCTGACCTTCGGCAGCAACGATAGCATTGATATTGCCTGCCAGATTCTTGCACACCGGCGCCTGACAATCGTTCACCAGATTTCGCTCCAGTGCTGTCGGCGGTGATATTCGACAATGTGGTATATATTCACCGGAAGGCCTTAACTCAAATACCTGCAGGTCAAGTTGGTGGGTATCGGTTGGTTGTTGTTCGACAATGTAATTGGTGTTGTTTATGTGCACGATCCGCAGCTTGCTGCCGGCACATATGCGTTTGCCCCGATAATACTCGTCCAATAAATCATTACTGAGCAATGCAGCCTGCTCGCCAAACTTTTTATAGAAAAGATTTCTTTGGCAACCTTCTGAAGTGTGCGCGCTAAAACGCAATTCGGCCTGCCCGTCGTTGTCAATATCAATTGTGGACTGTGTGACCGGACCTTCGATCGTCTGCAATAAACCTGCGAAACTGGCTCCCAACAGCGTATGAATACCTTTTGGGTCGGCCAGATCCAGCTCAGATATTTCATGTTCCGGATTGAATAAAAGCTCGAGATCGTTCAAACGATGTTGTTCATTCAGATTACGCACCAACAGGCAGATATCCCGTGCTTGTGGATAAACCGCCTCAATAATGTGTTGTGGTAATTCGGTTTTGATGCGCGCAGCCAATATTCGTTCAACATACCTGGCAAAAGCCCGTTGATAAATACGCTGAAATTGCGGATCGGCTTTTTGTTGAAATTGACGGTAATACAATTCACCCAGGCTGCGATAAGCGGAAGCCCGCTTTGAATCGGCTTTAATTACAGTTTTCAGATATTCGGCTGCCGCATCTCCAGTATCCGCAGTGCGGGCCAGATAACCAGCATAGGCTTCAATCACATCGAGGTAGTCTTTAACCGGCATATTGCCGGGACGACCCTTGGCCAGCCGTTCCACACCGGCTTCTTCCAGTACTTTGACTGCACCGGCAGCGTCTTTTGTTTCCTGATATACCCTCGCCGCCAAACGCTGCGCCGAATTCAGTTTATCCAGATCCGTTGCCGGTAAATCATAGGCATAAGCCTGAGACGTCAGTAACCAAGACCCTGCAAGCAAAATCCATATCAGATTACGGCGTGTTTTTTTCAATTTGGTTTCTCCATATTCGACAGCAAATTGCCCGTCTCAGTTATCCCTGCAGATTGAGTGTTGAATCATAGACAAAAATCTCCACAGTGCCTATGCAGGTCCCTACAAATGTGTGACGAGAATAGCAAGAGCATTGCTAAAACCAAAACTGTCAGTTGCTGACACAGGCCGTCAATCCAGCCTCTGATAGCCCGTCAACATTTCCTCAAGCGCTGACGAAAAGGTCACAATCGCACCTATTTTTTGCCATAAGCACTTACCGAAAAATTCTCGTAACATATTGATTTATAAGTTCTATTTTGACATGGCCTCGTTCTTGCTGAATACAGGTTAAGACAAATTATCGGGATACGGAAATGCTCGTGTTTATATTGCTAACAATGATGATGGGAGGTGTGGTGTTGCTATCAGCGTCGCTCTTTTATCTGAATAGCAATCACGCAACCTGCACCCATCGTTCGAGGATACAGCAGCGAACGGGTGGTGTGGTATTTGATGATGTTGAGCTACCGAGTATCCACGCCGAGGATGACAAACATCAGGCACAAACGAGGGAAGTCGCACAAATTCTGGATTTTACCCGCACGTCGCACAAGTCCAGCAAGCAACTACCCTTACTGGGGATGCCTGATAAAGCGTTTTATCACATACATTGAAACGCTGGATCTACCGAGTCTCCCAGGACGCCTGAAATCCTTACACCCAATCTCTCGGGAGTTCCCTCCCAAGCCCGAGAGAGGGATTTCAGGCCTTTAATTAAGGCCTTCGGGTAAGCAGTCCCGAAGGCCTTTTTTAATTCCGTCGCCAGTTACCTTAATCAAACCTTCAGGTCCGGCTAGAAGAATATTTCCCTGCGTTGTAGTCTCTCGAGCCACTTGAGCGTCAGATTATCGAGTGCAGATTGAAACGAAATACCAAACCGCTGCTGCAAAGGTTTTTTCTCGACGTATTTGACTTCATAAACCTGAGCCGCATCGCAGCGTGAAACCAGATACGCATCACTGGTTTCCAGTTCATCGACCAGACCCCGCTCCAATGCCCGTTTGCCAAACCATATTTCGCCGGTGGCAATTTTCTCGATATCGAGATTGGGCCGATGCTCGGCGACAAATTCCTTAAAGAGTACATGCGTGTCTTCCAGATCCTCCTGAAACTTGGCGCGACCTTTAGAGGTATTTTCACCCAGCATAGTGAGCGTCCGTTTGTATTCACCCGCCGTTAATAACTCATAATCGACATCATGTTTTTTCAGCAGCCGGTGGAAATTGGGTAGCTGCGCCACCACACCGATTGAGCCCATGACCGCAAATGGCGCAGCCAGTATTTTGTCCGCAACACAGGCCATCATATAGCCGCCACTGGCGGCGACCTTGTCAACGCAGACGGTTAGGCGAAGTCCTTTTTGTTTAATGCGCTGCAGCTGCGAAGCAGCCAGACCATAAGCGTGCACCATCCCGCCGCCACTTTCGAGCCGAATCACAACTTCGTCCGCGGCCGTCGCGATAGACAAAATCGCCGTTATTTCTTCGCGCAGCGCATCGACCGCCAGGGCCCGCATGTCACCATGAAAATTGACCACAAAAACGCGACCTGGCTGATCTGCTGCACCTTCCCCTGCCTCAGGGGTATCCGCTTGGTCAGACGACTTTTTCCGTTGTTTTTTCTCGGCTTTGGCCTTTTCCTTGGCCTGGGCTTTATCCGCTTTTAATTCGTTTTTTAAAGCACATTTATCCAGGACATGCAGCTGCAAACTTTGTTTTAAATCATGGATCTTCTCGTTCCAGTGTCTGATCTCCAGATGGCCGCTGGTAGCCCGGCTTTTCTCCCGCATGCGAATGCCCGCCAGCACCGCGACAATCACGATAATTCCAACCAGCACCGTCAATAATTTGGCAAAAAACAAGCCGTAATCAGCCAGAAATTCCATATAAACACCTTGAGATTATTATCAAATAAACACCCGTTGCGGATGTAGCAGGGGCGATAGTGTATAAGGTTTGGGCCAAAATGCGAGTAACCGGCGTTAATAATCGGTACAGTCCGCCCGATTTGGCGGCATGGGAGCAGACCGGAATGCCGGGCTTCCAGTTTATTCATGTTATGCTTCTGCCACTAAACCCGGGCCCTATCAAGCCGCAATAATATTGGCGTTTGCCTTGTTTTGATTGCGTTATGATTAAACGGCTGAAACAATTGACCAAGTAACCTAACCGACCGAACTTGCACCGTGGAACTGGCGGAATTTACGACGCTCATCAAAGGCTTTCTCCGGAAGCAGCTAAGTACTTCTGAGCTGAGCGCGCAAATATTAAATTTGCTGGCACGCGACAGCAAATTAAAGCTGTCTGATCTGTTGTCGCAGACTCAGATCCAGTTACAAAACGGCATGCTGGATCCGAAAAATTTCCGTCTGATATCGGAGTTGCTCAATGAGTTGGCGATTCAACGGGCCATTTCGGACCAGGAATCCAATCAGACTAATGATTCCACATCAGATGAAACGCTTATTATGCGCAGTCCGCCGGGGAGCGGTAGCAGTGATGAAACCCTGATAATGCCAAGACCGCCGAGCAACTTTGAAAAAACAGTTGTTCAAACCGTTGTCAGCCACAGCGATTCCAAATCGGATCGATCAAAAAACAAACCGTCTAATACACGGGTTAGCACCGGCGATATACTGAAAAAGCGTTTTGAATTGCTGGAACTGATCGGTCACGGCGGCATGGGAGTGGTCTACCGGGCCCGTGATCTGGTGAAAGTCAAAGCGCGTGACAATAATCCCTATCTGGCAATCAAGGTCTTATCCGAGGCTTTTTCAAAACATTCGCGCGCCTTTATCGCTTTGCAACGTGAAGCCAGTAAAGCACAACGTCTGGCACATCCCAATATTGCGACGGTTTATGATTTCGATCATGACGGCAGTACTATTTTCATGACCATGGAGTTGCTGCATGGCCAACCCTTTGATTCATTAATCGGGCAATTGCCTCCCGGAGGTTTACCGCTCGCCACCGCGATGCGTTACATAGAAGAGCTGTGCAGCGGATTAGCTTACGCGCACAAACAAAACCTGATTCATTGCGACCTGAAACCGGCCAATATCTTTCTTTGCGACAATGGCGCGGTCAAATTGCTGGATTTTGGTATCACCCGAGCCGTCAAAAAAGAACAACAGGAAGTCGGTGATGAAACCCTGTTTGATCCGGCATCGTTAAAAGCACTTACACCGGCATACGCTTCGGTGGAAATGTTTCGTGGCGACCCTCCTGACACACGGGATGACATTTATGCTCTCGCTTGCGTCGCCTACGAGCTGCTGACCGGGATGCACCCCTACAAGAAAGTGGCGGCACACAAAGCTCTGGAACTGGATTTGAAACCACAGAATGTAAAAGGACTTAGTCGACGCCAGCAAAAAGCACTTAATAATGCCCTGGCACTGGAGCGCGACAAACGTACTCCAACCATTCAACAATTTCTGGAAGGTATCCGCAAACCGAAAAGTCATGCCCTGCAGCTGGCTATTGCGGGCGTGGTGGTGCTGATCATCAGCGCTGTTTTGCTTATTAATCCGATTCGGAAGCAGTGGCACGAAGAAAACCAGCTGCAACTCATTCAGTCCATAAAGAACGGTAATCAGGATCAACTGGTTGAAATGATTTCCGCGATCCGTCAACAGAATGACAGCCAGCGTGCCTACCTGACATCAATACTGCGCAAGGAAATTATTACTTATTATCAGGAGCGTATTAACCACGCAATCAACGCTAAATCAAAACGCTATGATTTTCCAAAAGCAGCGGAATTGCTGGAGCAGGTGAAAGTGCTGTATCCGGACTCAGCATCGCTGGCAGAAGCCGAGAAAGAATTACGCCGCAAGAAAGAGCGACTGGTTTCAATGCTATTGAATAACTATAAGGAACTCAGTCAACGCGGCAAAGATACAACACGCGTGATTGAAATCTTGCGGGAAGCCGATCCGCAAAATCCTTTATTACAGCAGATATCCAGTCCGTAGATTTATAGCTTATCTCGGCACAATCGAAAAATTAAGAAAGCCGGATATAAATCCCATTAACCCCAGGCATAGTGCACATAAATCCAGCAGCCGGAAATAAAACGCACCAGGCTTTTGCATGGAAAGATTTGCCTTACGCCACACTCCGGCGACAACCGGGTCCTGAACTTCTATTTTGTCCTTATGTATTTGATAACGGATTTTATGTTCCAGTACCGAATCACTCGCTACCGGGACGATAAGATCCCACTCAAAAAATGCGTAGATATTTTTCGGTGGCAGGCTTGCGTCAACAACCTGATCCGCAATCGAGTAAGGCACCCGCAGGTATTGCTGCTCAGTCTTGGCGATTTCCTGCGAATAATTTGCGCCGAAACCGACATTGAAATAGGAAATCGGCACATAAACCAGCGCAAAACCGAGTCCAAAACCTGCTGTTCCCTTTAGTATTCTTAAAATCAGATAGGGTATGGTGCGCATCCACATTAACGCCAGCACCATAGCTAAAAAAGCAGCCACTCCAAACCAGGTTACAAACGAGTAACGTTGAAAAATCAACCAGGGATTGAGCAATACAATTTGAGTCGACAAATCCAAGTTCAGAATATCGGTGGCGGCCAGCAAATAGCGAAGATACACCAGGAAAATGACCGTACAAAATAATACTCCAATCGCGACGTAGGCAACGATATCGCCTTTTTCTCTTGAATCCAGCGGAAAATCAGTATTGAGTTTCAACCCACGGGTCAGATCGCGATACTCATTCCAACGGCAACGATAAACCGTAATCGGCTCACGTTTGCCTTTTGGAATAAAGCTGCCTTTTTTATGAAAAGAATGCTTTCTTTCGCTGACTAATGCCGCAGTATTTTCCGATAAGTAGATTTCATTCGCACTACCGAAACTCTCAACCCGCTTGGCAACATTGACCGCATCACCATAAACATCATTCTTTTCAACAATCGCAATACCGGTATGTAAACCGATTCTGACCTTGGCATGAAAAGAACGATCAGCATCGCGCATTTTATTGAGAATCTGCTGGATACCGATGGCGGCATTAAGTGCATCATTGGGTCGGCGAAATTCAGCCATTAAACCATCGCCGATAGTTTTAACAACGCGGCCGTGAAATTTTTTAATCACCGGAAAAACCAGCCGGTTATGGCGATCGACCATCATGCGACCCTTGATATCACCAAACCGGTCCCAGTAACGGCTGGAATCAACAATATCCGTAAACAGGATAGTTACCTGTTTGCGCGCCTTGTCGATACTAGAGGCAAGTTCTTCTTCGATAATCGATTGATTCGGCATAGACTACTTACACACGGATTCTTATACACTATTCAATCTTCATCTGGATCTGGTCGTCTGCCACTGCACGATAACCCTCCCAGCATTGGTACGCTCGGGATTATACCTAAGTCAGTGCGCAAAAAAATCAAGTATTGCTATCATACCCACCCGACAGTATTGTTACCTAAATCTTTGAAAAGCCCGGATGTGTGAATTGATTCACTTCAAAGCCCTTTAAAATGGACCAAATTAGCCAAATACCGACTGTGTTCAGGCAAATTATGAATTGCTGCAAAATGTCAGCCCATCGAAAAACCGGCCCAAAGCGAATTTATCTTGCACTTGTCTGCCTGTATTGCGCGCTACTCGGGACAGTCTCCGCTCAACCGGAAGACTCGGAATGCCTGTTTGAATTCAACAAAGCCTATTCGATCTACGAGTCCGGCATGCAACAGCTTGAAACCGCACAACAATATGCAGAAAAAAACCATTTTCTCGAAGCGGCTGAACGCTATCAACTGGCAATAGATTTATTGCAACAGAGTATTGACGACTACCACAAACTTCCAAAGGCGGCTCGTGATTGCTCGGCGACCAATTTAAGCATCGCGAAAAACAATATTCAGCTTGCACAGGAAAACCTGAATTGGGCCAAATTCTCCATCAACGGACTGGACTGTCTAAAAGCTGTCAATGAATTGGAGTCACTCTGTAATCTGTCCTCTAAATACTACTACGATCATCGCGATTCGGTGTCGGCACAGCGAACAATCAGTGAAGCATTGTCCATGTCAGAACAGCTTAAAAATGATGGGATTTGCCAGGGCGAATACCAGGATCTATTGCTGGCACAGGATCAATATGCAAAGCGTATTGCCGATGCCTTGCAAAAACGTGGTCGATTCGATGCCTGCTTGGACTCCATAAAATCCGCAGAAAAAGCCGAGCAACAGGCACGCAAGGCGATAACTGAAAAAAATCCTTCACAAGCGAGGCTTATGTGGCAGGAAACTGAAAAACGCGCTGGTGAAGGTATAGCTAAAAATATTTGTGATGGACTTTATCTAAAACAGCTGCAAAACCTGAAAACTTATGCCGAACGGCAATTGGAAAAGTAAACATAACGCCCGCTGATTCCTAATACGTATCTTTCCAGTGACGTAATTGAGTGAATACCTGCACCGGTTCTGTCAGGCTTTGCCCTGAAAAGTTTTTAACCGCTTGAATGACATCCGACTGATCAACACGTAAGAAAGGATTTATCGCTCGCTCCTGTTCAATAGTAGTCGGCAAACTGGGCAACCCCAGCGAACGCATTTTCCTTACCTGCACAGCATATTCTGCCAGTGTATTGTTTTCACGAAAAACATTAAGAGCAAATTCGATATTGCTGAGTGTGTATTCATGCGCACAATATACTTTGGTTTTTGCCGGTAATGCTGCGAGTTTTTGCAACGAAGCATATAACTGCTGAGCAGTGCCATCAAATAAGCGACCGCAACCAACAGAAAAAAGTGTATCGCCGCAAAAGACAGCCGGTGATTTTTCGTCGGCCAGATAATACGCAATATGACCCGCTGTGTGTCCCGGCACGTCCATGATTCGAAAGGTTAAATTTAACAATTCAATATTATCGCCTTCCTGAAGCAATACCTGCACACCGCTAATCGGTTCATTAACCGGACCGTATACAACCGCCGCCGGATAATTTTTTAGTAAATCAATAATGCCGGCGGTATGATCCAGATGATGATGGGTAATTAGAATTGCACTGAGATCCAGGTGCTTATTCCTCAAATATCTGTGCACTACTGTCGACTCGCCCGGGTCAATGACAACAGCCTGGTTAGATCCTGATCTTTGTAACAGCCAAATATAGCTATCACTTAACGCCGACAGTGACTCGATGTGCAATGTGCCGTTATTCGTCACCGCGATAAATCTCCTGGCCGTGAAAAGCAAAATCCTTAGTTTGCGGGCAGTTTGAGGATTAGGTTGATTTGCTGCAAAAATTGATCGAGTGGCGCGGCGCTCTTGTCTGCTTTCATTCTCAGCAACGCGCCTTCCCATGCGTTAAAAATAAATCCCGCCAGAGCGTTGACATCAATTGCCGGCACCAATTCTCCAAGTTCCTGGGCTTGCTGCAGACAATCCACAAAGACCTGCTCATAGTCCTGTAGCAACGAAGCACCTGCCTTTCGTATGGTTTCGTTCACGTCAGCAATTTCCTGGCAAATGGTACCGATAAAACAACCGCCACTGTAACGACCGGAACGTCTGAGGTGTTCGATGTTCTGTACAAAGAAATTTTTAATGCGTTTTAACGGAGGAATACTCTGATCGCCAAGGGTACGTCGGATCTGACTTAAGTTGCCTTCCGCGACCTGCTCCAGTGCCGCGATCACAAATGCTTCCTTGCTATCAAAATAATTATAAAAGGAACCTTTTGGTACCCCGGCTGCATCGACAATATCTTTTACACCAGTGCCGTTATAACCCTGTTGGCGCATAATCGTCAGCCCTGCGTTAAGGATATGCGCTCGCTTATGCAAAGAAGTATTCAATATTTTTTACCCTGTTTGCGACGATCACCCTGCCGACGATCCATGGTGGGTCTGGCGGCGGTACGATGATCTCCGCCTCGCCGCTCACCATCGCGCCGCTCAATAAATCCAGCTTCATCCAGTTTGCGAACACGCGTTAGGGGTTCAATTTCACAGTTACCACCGGCCGCCTCGATAGCCTCTCTGTAATGCAGCGCCTGCTCCTCACTGACTGCATGTTCAACAACAATCGGCTGACCACTAAATAATTTTTCGAGTATGCTGTCAGGGAGCGACAAACGTTGCAGTAATCCATTTTTGACCTGTTCGATCAGCTGCTCATTGGACTTGCTGCAATACAGTATTACACGGTAACGATTCTCCATTATCCTTTCTCCATCAGGACTACGTTCTTGTGTACAACTCGAATATCCCAAAAACAGTGTTTATATTGCCAGTCATCATACCGGCGTGTCTTGACTAATTACAGTGATTCGATCGGGCTAATCCAGACACCAGTCCACCGGACCGCGGCCTTGTGATATTAGAAATTCATTACATAGTGAAAAATGTCGGCAGCCTAAAAAACCCCGATAGGCAGATAATGGCGAAGGGTGCGGTGCCTGCAGAATATGATGGCGCGACCGATTGATTAAAGAAGATTTTTTTTGCGCCTCACTACCCCAAAGCAGAAAAACGGATGCCCGGCTATGTTTGCTGACGGTTTTGATAACACAGTCTGTGAACCACTCCCAACCCTTATTGCGATGCGCGCCCGCCGTTCCTTTTTCCACCGTTAACACGGTATTCAATAACAAAACACCTTGTCTGGCCCATTTTTCCAGACAACCGGATAAGGGCGGATTCAACCCCAAATCACTCTTCAATTCCTTGAAAATATTGACCAGTGAAGGCGGCAATCGCTGCCCAGGCAATACCGAAAAAGCCAGGCCATGCGCCTGGCCAGGACCATGATAAGGATCCTGGCCCAGCAGCACAACTTTAACCTGTTCAGCCGGAGTTAAGTTCAAAGCGGAAAAAATATGCTCCGTTTGAGGATAAATTTCAGCGCCTGCTGAGGTTCTGAAAGACAAAAAAGCCTCCAATTGCTCAAAATAGGTTTGCTGAAATTCTGCCTGCAATAACATCGACCAACCCGTTTCAAGGTGCTCCAGAAGCCGAAATTGGCCCTTTTTTTCTACAGATTTGTACTTAGCCATACTGCCTTGATTACGTTCTGTCCAGCGTTTTTTGGAGAAAATTATGCCGCTATTTACCTGGCTCTAAAAACTTATAACCTATTGATTTCAATATGAATATTGATACAAAAACCATCCAGGTACGCGGCCTGTTCTGTCAAATTTTATGATTATGGTATTTTGTCTATTGACACAAAACCCGAAATCATTAGCATCTGACATCTGAATTCTAACAAATAGGACTGCAGGCTGACTGCCAGGCCTGTAACACACAACGAGGAAGATATCTCATGAGTAGCACTCTGAACCCCCGTAAATGGCTGACACCAATATTACTCATCATGTGCTGCACTATGGGCGCCGCACTGGCCGAGGAAGAGAATTATTATCTCGAGCAGATGCGTAAACAGGCACAAACCGATGCAGGCCAGCCGGCACAAATGTTACCAGAACAGGACGGCGGACTGCTTGCAGAAACCGACCTAACCGATTTAACCAAGACTGACGACGATCTTGATGATCTCAATAAAGTCAAACCTGAGCTGAACCTGTTCAAGCCTGAGCTGTAAAAAAAATAGTTTTTTGATACCCAAGCCCCACCAAAGAGTGGGGCTTTTGTTATGGGGATTTACTCATGAAACGTGCCGGATGCAAAGCAGCGCGAACGTTCTCGTCCACCGGTTGCGGTTCGTTACCGAGATAACTGGCAATGATTTCAGCACTGATGGGCGCAGTGGTAATCCCTCTCGTACCATGCCCCACATTTACAAACAGTCCCTCCAGATCCGGCAATGGGCCTACCACGGGCAGATAATCCGGAGTCTGGCAGTGAAACCCAACCCGCGCATCCGTCACCTCTGGTTTACCGTGCTCACCACAAAGTGCTCGGTATACACCCGGCTCACATTCTGCCAGGGCCTGTATATTGCGCTCATTATCCTGTTCTGAAATACGCCCATCAGCCTCAATTGGATCGAATGTCACACCCAGACTGTGCTGCCAACCAACCGATGGCGTTAAATAACCGTCGTAATACAGCACAGTGCGTAGGTCTACGGAATGAGCCGTTTGCTGTACATCACTAACCTGACCGCGGATACGTTGCAATGGTAAAAATCGGGTCTGAGCCAGCGATAGGGCATCATGGGCTGCTGTTATGATCATAACTTCCGATTCAGCCAGTAACTCGCCATCGGTGTTTCGAGCTCGCCACAGGCTGCTGGCGGAGTCGAATTCAAGCACCACTACCTCGGAGTTCAACACAAGTTCTATACCGGGATGACAACCAATCAGATAGCGGCAAGCTTTCGCCGGTGAAACCCAGCCGGCCTGTGGGAAATACAAGGCACTGTGCTGTATTGGCACCCCCGCCAACCGGCTGGCCTCTTCATTGTCCAATCCTTTAAGCCATTCCTCAGGCCAAAGCCGTTCATTCAGCAACGTCTGTTGCCGCAGCTGTTCGTGTTCGTCGTAGGTCAATTGCAGCATGCCGCAACGTGACCAGATCTGTTGTTTGGCCAAAATCTGCGGCAGATGCATCACAGCGTACAGATAGGCTTGCTGATTAAAACGATGTTCGGGCCCATCGTAGGCGCTTAGCGTGCTGAAGATGACACCAGCTCGATTACCTGATGCCTCGCGAGCCGGTTGAGCGTGCCGGTCAATGACCGTCACCTGCCAGCCTCGCCGCAGCAGACTGTCGGCGGTAAAAGCACCGGCCAGCCCTGCACCAATGACTGTGGCGCGCTTATTCGCGCTATAAGCAGCTTTGTGGGTAAACCAGGGTAATCGTTGGTCGTCAAAATGAGTGGTCTCTGGCGTTGCCTGTAAACGCCCTTGCAGTGCCTCCCGTTTAGCACCATATCCGGCGACCTTCTCAACCTTAAAACCAGCCCTCTGCAAGCCCTTACGAACCTCACTGGCAGCGGTAAACGTCGCAAAACTACCGCCTTCGCGGGTATTTAGTGCGATTCCCTGCAGGACGGATTCAGTCCACATCGCGGGATTCAACGCCGGCGCAAAGCCATCCAGAAACCAGGCATCCGCTCTGATGTTGAGCGTCTTCAACCAATCCTCAACGTCCATAAAAGCCAGTGTCAGATGCACTCGACCACTGAACAAATTCATCCTGTGGACACCCGGCACCAGCGGAGGGTAGTTGGGTAACCACAGCGCCAGCAAATCCTCCAAGGGAGCGTAGGCAGAGATAATACGTTCAAGGTCAGCGCACCGTAGCGGATTTTTTTCAACCGCACAGTAATGTAATTGGGCCGACTCACCGGCCAGATCGAACCACAGCTTGCAGGCGTTAAGAAAATTCAAGCCGCTGCCAAATCCGGTCTCAGCAATAACAAACGGTGTTGAATGATGCTGCCAACGATCAGCCAGTTGATTGCCTTGCAGAAATATCTGCTCGGATTCAGCCAGACCGTCCTGGGATGAAAAGTAAATATCGCCGTATTCGAGCGATATCGGATCCTGTCCACGCCATTTCAGTTGCGCTGGTTTGATAGCCGCGAGTTTCTTGGTACCCATCGTCATCCGATTCATCTCAGGAAAATATAAGGCTGAAAGGTTGGTTAAGTTAACACAAACATCATTAAAGTTTATCAATCCAGACCTACAAAGATTAAACCCACCAAACAGCCGGATTATTCACACTATGGTATTCTTGGCCTGGAAATGAGCAGACCCAATATCATATTGACTGGATTTATGGGCTCCGGCAAAAGCTCGAGCGGTCGTCTGCTGGCGCGCAAGCTGGGCTACGAATTTATCGATTCCGACACCATGATTGAAATGCAGCAGGGACTTAGCGTTGCCGATATTTTTACCAAATTGGGTGAACCGGCTTTTCGGCAATTTGAGGCGGCTGCAACGGTAGAGCTGGCGCAACGCGAAGGCCTGGTGATTGCGACCGGTGGGAAGCTTATGCTCGACGCCAAAAATGCCGCGATTCTGGAGGCGACCGGCAAAGTCTTTTGTTTGACTGCGACTGCAGACGAACTGTTCAAACGTCTTTCCAGTAAAACCGCCCGACAGCGTCGCCCATTATTACAGGGGGTCGATCTAAAACAATACGTTAATCAATTGCTTGAGGAGCGTGGTCCGGCGTACCAGAAGTACCAGCAGATCGATACAACCGGGAAAAAACCTCATCAGGTGGTAACTCAGATTCTTAAAATCTGGCAAACCAGATAAACAGCCCCTCAGCCAAAATAAGGGTATTAATCCATTAGTATTTAGGGCAGTATTTCTCAGTTCCGAAAAGTAAAAGGCATTAGACTCGCCCGGTTATTCGCATCACTTTGAGAAAACATAGAGGAGCCCTAAATGGCACGCATTCTCTTGGTTGAGGACTCGCCCACTCAAGCCTTTGTAACATCACGCATGCTGGAACAGCATGGCCATGATGTTATCGTCGCCAATAATGGCCGGCAGGGTGTCGAATACGCTCATACTCGCTCGCCGGATCTGGTCATCATGGATGTCATCATGCCGGATGCCAATGGTTACCAGGCGACCCGAGCCATCGCAAACAACGCAAAAACCAGCCATATTCCAATTGTGATGTTGTCAGCTAAAGATCAGGTTACCGATAAATTGTGGGGCTTACGCCAGGGAGCGATGGGGTATCTAACCAAACCTGTCAACGAAAAAGCCCTGATCGAAACCATCTCTCATCTATTGGGACCCACAGAGGCCGTAACTCGCTGATCACAAAGCTGGCAAGCGTTTTCGGAAAACCAACTGTCCTTTAAAACGAGTTATCTAGGTACAGTCCCTGCGCTCAAAACCATACCCAGATTTGCTAGAATAGCCGCCGCTTCGTGTCAAACGAAATTCTGGAGCCACTTACTAGGAGTCGGCTCCCTTAAGGAAACACTCTGGAGAATAGAAAATGCCCGTCGTTAATTTTGAGCAATATTGCAATATGCTGGATACCGCACAAAAGAAAAATTATGCCTATCCGGCCATCAACGTCACTTCGACAGAAACCGCCAATGCTGCGTTAAAGGGTTTTGCTGATGCAAAATCTGACGGCATTATTCAGTTATCCACCGGTGGCGGTCAATTTGCTGCCGGCCTCAATGTCGCTGATATGGTGCTCGGCTCGATTTCAATCGCCCAGCATGTGCATTTACTGGCTGAAAAATATAATATCTTCATCGCATTACACACTGATCACTGTCAACCCCAAAAAGTTGATAGCTATATCAAACCTTTGATGGCCGAAACAAAGCGCCGTCGTGATCTGGGCCTTCCTAACCTGTTTAATTCCCATATGTTTGACGGCTCGGTTCTGCCTCTGAAAGAAAATGTTGCGGTATCGAAAAAATTACTGGCTGAATGCGCCGCCCTGGACATTATCCTGGAAGTGGAGATTGGCGTTGTCGGTGGTGAAGAAGACGGTATGGATAATGAAGGCGTAGCAAAAGATAAGCTCTACACCACATCCGCAGATATGCTGTATACCTTTGAACAATTATCAGAAGTTAAAAAAGGACGCTTTATGCTGGCAGCGACCTTTGGTAACGTCCACGGTGTTTACAAACCGGGTAATGTTAAGTTGCAACCAAAAATCCTGCGTGACGGTCAGAAAGTGGTCACCGACAAGCATGGCGCCAAAGCGATTATGGATCTGGTTTTTCATGGCGGTTCGGGTTCTGAAATTGCCGATATTCACGAAACACTGGAATACGGTGTTGTTAAGATGAATGTTGACACCGACACTCAGTACGCCTTCACCCGCCCGGTGGTTGATCACATCATGAAAAACTATGATGGTGTGCTAAAAATTGAAGGTGAAGTGGGCAACAAGAAAGTGTATGACCCGCGCAGTTACCTTAAGGCCGCTGAGAAGAACATGGCTGCACGCGTTGAACAAGCCTGTAATGATTTGAAATCAACCGGTAAGACTATTTTTTCAGCTTAGACTGTTATTGATAATAAGCGGTATCCGGCACTTGTTGGATACCGCTTTTTTAACGCCGTGCATCAAACAAGCGACTCATAATTACCGGTTCTGACAGCATGCTTACTGCAAACTGTATTCGCACGTGCAACTGACTGCCATCCGGCGAAGGCGTCCAGTGTTCAAGAATACGACCGCGCGGACCATTTTTTTCAATTATAAATTGTTGTCTTTCCCATTCGGCAAAGGCGATATTGACATTGCCATCGTCGCTAACGGGCTCACCATTAATTGGGTAAACAATGGGTGTTAAATTCGGCTCCACTCTATTCGGCTTTTTATCCGGCCTTATATGCGGCGTCATATTTTGAAATCGATACAGCAGTTTTTCATCAGCAAATGTGATATCCAGCTCTCTGGCAAACAATACCTGCAATCGGCTATCTTCAGACAGACCATCTGGATCACCCAAGCCGGACATGGGTCCGGGCCTACCCCTCACACCCCGCATGGAAGGCCGCCCAGAGTCATCACGGCTGGTCGAAGCTCTGCTACGTTTAAACAGGTTGGAATTTTCAAATGCCGCTTCCATTACCTCGCGAGGATTATCGCTTAATGCTTCATTGACCGCCCAATGACCTGCCATCTTTTGTGACAGCATCAGAATATCACCTGCTTCGCTTTTTTCGGCATTTGTCACCCATATCGGCGATTCCAATACCTTTTGACCGGAACATGCGCTGCCGAATACTACCGGCAACAGCAACACAACAACCAACGCTACCGGCATAGAAAAATAAGAAATAATTTTCATCAAAATACCTGTTCCCAATTTCCCTGTAAACCTTTGACGATCTATCAGTAAAAAATTCGCAGTACGATACTACTGAACCAGACTTTCCAACTCAGTCCACCGGTTGATCAACTGCTCCAACTGATGCTGAACGGTAGAAAGCTCGTCCAGTACGGACTGAGTTTCTGCATAATGTTGCGTATAAAAATCCGGTTTGGATATTTGTTGCTGTAATTTATCAATTCGCTGCTCGGTTTTTTCAATTTCCCCTGGCAATAAATCCAGTTCGCGCTGTAACTTGTAGCTTAATTTCTTTTTGACAACATCTGTTTTTAAATCGGTGTTTTTATTTTGCACTGTTTTAATTTTTACATCCGGCCGATCTACTTCAATTAATGATTTTCCCTGTCGTAGCCAGTCGCTATAACCACCCGGATATTCCTGCACTCTGCCGTCGCCCTCGAAAACCAGTGTACTGGTTACGACATTGTCCAGAAAATTCCGGTCATGACTGACCAGAATCAAGGTGCCCGGATATTGCACCAGTTGTTCTTCTAAAACTTCGAGCATTTCGACATCCAGATCATTGGTGGGTTCATCCAGTATCAACACATTAACAGCCTGTGTGAACAGGCTGGCCAGTAAGACCCGATTGCATTCGCCACCCGATAATACTTTAACCGGCGTCATGGCTCGTTTAGGACTAAACATAAAATTGGTCAAGTAGCCGACGACGTGTCGGTCTTTACCATTTACCTTGACGTACTCCCTGCCATTTCCAATCGTCTCAGCGATGGTTTTTTCCGGATCCAGCACACGGTGCACCTGATCGAAATACCCCAACTTGATGTTAGTACCCAGTTTTACGGTGCCATGTTGCGGATCGATCTTTCCAAGTAGTATTTTCAATAAGGTGCTTTTGCCGACGCCATTATTGCCAATTAAACCAATGCGATCACCACGCATAATTTTGAGAGAGAAATCCTTGATAAGAACCTGCTCACCGTAACCATGGGTAATATTTTTTGCCTCTATAACCTTGCGGCCGGACTGCTCGGCCGTTTCTACGTGAATTCTAGCCTTACCTTGTCGCTTAATTCTTTTTGCGCGTTCTGCACGCATAACCATCAGTGCCCGCACGCGTCCTTCATTGCGTGTGCGGCGCGCCTTGATACCCTGCCTGATCCAGTTTTCCTCTTCTGATAATCGCTTATCGAATAAGGCATTGCGATTATCTTCCTCTTCAATCGCCTGCTCCTTCAGGATTAAATATTTACGGTAATCACATTGCCAGCTTACCAGCTTGCCACGGTCTATTTCGACAATACGTGTTGCCAACTTCTGCAATAAAGTTCGATCATGTGTTATAAAAATAACACAGCCCTGGTAACCACGGATTTTATGTTCCAGCCACTCAATGGTAGCAATATCAAGGTGATTGGTTGGTTCATCAAGTAGCAAAATATCCGGATTCGATACCAGTGCCTTACCCAATGCAACTCGTCGCCGCCAACCACCGGATAACTCGGACATTTTTTTGTCGGCCGGTAAATCAAGCTGCGATACGATCGTTTCGACCTGCTGTTCAATCTTCCAACCGCCGCTTGTATCGATACGGTGTTGCAACGCTTCCAGTTCACGCAACCCCTGAGGATTGAGGTGCTGTTGTGAAAGTTTACGATATTCGGTAATCAACGCCTGAAGATCCGCCAGACCTTCACGTATGGTTTCAACTACCGTACACTCGATGCTACCCGGTAATTTTTGTTCAAGCTGACTGATACGAATGTCCTGTCGATATTTTATTTCACCATGATCCGGCTGTAACTGTCCGGTTATCAGGTTGAGCAATGTAGACTTACCAGCCCCGTTGCGTCCGATCAAACAGATACGTTCATTGCTTTCGATATTAAAATCTATTTCCCGAAATATGGGTACATCACCAAACTCGAGGGAAACCTGTTCGAAGCTAACCAATGCCATTTATTTAAAGCGAAATCCAGATGTTGACTCCGAAATCTCCAATTCCTCTTCATCCATATCAATCTGTATGTCTTCAAACAGCGGCGTACTTAAATAACGCTCGCCGGTGTCCGGCAACATGCACAAAATTACACTGCCGGGTTCTGCTCTCTCACAAATCTGTAATGCCCCGGTCAATGTGGCGCCGGCGGAAATGCCGGCAAAAATACCTTCCTGTTGCGCCAAACGGCGTGCATTCAACAGAGCATCAGCACCGTTAACCAATATAAATTCATCTATGGTTTTTGCAGTTAATGCATCCTCGGCGAGTTTGGGTATGAAATCGGGCGACCAACCCTGCATCGTATGCGGATTAAAATTGGGGTGGCTTCCAACCGCGGCCCCATCATCATTGCGTGTCTGCTTGACATCACTACCCAGCATACGGGCATTATCCGGTTCACATACGGCAATTTTTATTTCCGGTCGTTCCTTTTTCAAAACCCGGCTAACACCTTTTAATGTGCCACCGGTACCAAATCCGGTGACCCAGTAATCCAGTCTTTTCCCTTCGAAATCAGCCAGTATTTCCGGCGCCGTCGTTTTTGAATGGATATCAGCGTTGGCTTCGTTCTCAAACTGGCGCGTTAAAAACCAGCCATGTGCAGCAGCCAGCTCTCTCGCTTTCTCGACCATGCCGCTGCCTTTGTGTTCTTTCGGTGTTAAAACCACCTTGGCACCGAGGAAGCGCATCAATTTGCGCCGTTCAACACTGAACGTTTCAGTCATGACAACAACCAGTGGATAACCTTTTTGCGCGCAGACCATCGCCAACCCAATTCCGGTATTGCCACTGGTGGCTTCAACAACGGTTTGCCCCGGTTTTAACTTGCCGCTCCGCTCAGCATCTTCAATCACACCCAGAGCCAGACGATCTTTGACCGAACTCATCGGGTTAAAAGCCTCAACTTTGACATATAAGTTCACATTCGCCGGTGCCAGTTTATTAATCCTGACAACCGGCGTACGCCCGATCGTATCGAGAATCGAGTTATATAAATTCGACATTTTCCGCTCCTGCCACCAGATACCGTCTGGATATTTAATTAGAGATCGGATTCTAACTGATTTATGCTAGAATCGCTTGGCCGCGCCGACGGTCCGGAATTATTTTCCTTAAATTCCCCATATCTTTTATCTATTGGTACCGTTTTAATGTTACTCATGTTACGTTTTACAGGTGCCCTGGTGAACGGGCATAGCAAAAGTAAGTAACTATCCAATATCCTTACGAACTGGGGTGAAACGATGAGTACAGATAAAATTGTTCTGATTGTTGGTCTGATTCTAGCCATCATCGCCGCTTTTGTGGCAAACACCTATCTTGGTATAGCTGTTGTAATTGTCGGTATCGCTGTCGGTCTTATGTGTGTCGCTGATTCAGAACAGCTCTTGTTCCTGGTGCTGGCTGTTGCGCTGGCTTCAGTCGCAGGTGCCGTAGATGTTATTCCTGTTGTCGGTCCTTACATCACCGCAATTCTCACGAGTGTAAGCGCACTGATCAGCGCCGCCGCGGCAGCAGTTATCGTTAAAATAATTGTCGCAAAAGCAATACCTTAAATTATTTTTAAAGTTAAAAAAGCCCGCGTATAGCGGGCTCAGGCTGCTGACAAACCCCAGTAAAAATTACTGGGGTTTATTTTTTGGGCGAACTGAGCAACGCTGTGGCAAGCCTTTTTATTGG
>JAFGLM010000058.1 GCA_016928055.1 Gammaproteobacteria bacterium | reverse complement strand
TGTGATCCTGAATTCGATGATTAGAAATGGGACTTGTTGGAATGAAAATGCCATCTAAATACTTGACTTGGGACCATAGTCACTTGTATTGGATAATCCGACCGAGGCGGAAATACTGAAGGTTGCTGAAGTATTTTTAACCGCAACACCGAAATAGGAAATCCTGTTAAACAAGGATAAATGGTCATGCATGAAATTGACGCCGATGTACAAACTGAATCGAACGCAGGTTCTAGAAAAGCAGTAAGAGTTTACACTGTAATTATCACAATATTGCTTTGCTTGCTGATTGGTTTCTGTGGCTTGGTGATTATTGCTTTTAAAACAGGTATTTATGGAAATGGAGATATTTCCACTGCCATTAGAATATTTGTGATACTGGGGGTGGTGTTTTTTTTTGGCGTCTGGGCATTTGTCGGCTCAAAGAAAAGGGGAATTGCCTTTCCCCTGGTGGTATCAATTTTATACACCGTCCTATTCGTTGTTGGGTATAGCGAAATACAATCATTTTTCTAACAAAAACAGTGTTCGCACTCGACGTACGTACTAGTTAGACAATGTTTCCTATTTAGGAGAATCGTTTTGAATTCAATGTTTGTTTCAGAAGCAAAAAGAATAGCAGAGGAAGGTTTTTCTTCCGGCTGGTATTGCGCGGAAAGTGTTGTGTTAGCGCTTGCCGAGGCTCAGAGTATTGATAGCGAACTGATACCAAAAGTTGCAACGGCATTTTGTAGCGGTATGTCTCGAACATGCGGAACTTGTGGAGCGCTAACAGGTGCGGTTATGGGGATTAGTCTCGGCCTGGGTCGCTCCAAATCTGATGAACCGGTAGATAAAGCGTATTTCGCTGTACAGCGTCTTGTCAAAGAATTTGAAAATGAATTTGGTGCTCGTAATTGCAATGACTTGCTTGGCTGTGATATTGGCACGCCGGAAGGGCAGGCTAAATTTAAGGAAAATTGCCTGGGAGAACGCTGCGCTAAATACACGAGTAAAGCAACTGAAATAGCAGCGCGTATTCTGTCTGAGAATATTGTTTAAAACATGCTCAATGGATTTTTATTTATAACATTGCTGATCTTTTCACAAACCGGTGTTTGTGGAACCTTTGAGCATGATTTTGTGGCGGCTGCCCGGCAACTTGCCGCATATTGGTATTGTGACGGATAAGATCAGTTCAATCAGCGGTCATCCCATGGTTGTTCATAATGTCGGCGCGGTTCCCAGGCTTGAGGACATGTTGTTCGATTTTGAAATAGCCGGGCACTATCGATATGTGCCGCAACAATTCAACCAGGGAACTTCTGATTTATTCTGATACATAGTTAATACCAAAGCATTTAATCGCTCCAGATCATAGTCTTTACTTGTGGAACTTTGCTGAGTTGCCAGTGTGTAAATGCCCAGTTCCAGATTGTTGGTAATGTTTCATGTTTTAATTCGATGTCGGGTTGTTGTCCCAGAAAATCCAGAACCTGCCATAACAGGAGAGAGGCCTGTTTTCTATCAATGGCTTTAGCCTGCGTTTGCTTGCTGAGTTTTTGCCCGGCTTGATTGACGGCGACAGGCAGATGCGTATAGGACGGTGTCGGAACGTTGAGTAATTGCTGCAAATAGATTTGCCGTGGAGTTGAATCGAGCAGATCGCAACCGCGCACGATATGCGTGATGCCTTGTTCGGCATCATCGACGACAACGGCAAGATGGTAGGCAAAATAACCATCGCGTCGTTTCAGCAGAAAGTCACCGATTTCAGTTTCCAGTTGCTGCGAATACTCGCCCTGAATGGCGTCGCTGAAGACAATCTTTTTATTGTCTGTGCGTAAGCGCAACGCTGCGTCTTTATTTTTATCCCGCTTCAGCGGATCACGGCAGGTGCCTGGATAGACAACACCAAAAGCGTTGCTTTTACCCTGTTCACCGATTTCCTTGCGGCTACAGGTGCAGGGATAGAGTTGGCCGGATTCTGTAAGTTTTGCCAGCACTTCGTTATAAGCCTGATGACGTCGGCTTTGATAGATCACCTCGCCATCCCATTCAAAACCGAAGCCGTCAAGTGTACGCAGGATATTGTCCGCGGCACCCGGTTGCTCGCGAGGGGGATCGAGATCTTCCATGCGTATCAGCCACTGTCCATCATGGCAGCGGTTTTCCAGATAACTGCCGACCGCGGCGATCAGCGAGCCGAAGTGCAGTGGGCCGGTTGGTGATGGAGCGAATCTACCTCTGATCATAGGCGCAGAATAAGTCTGAGTGGCTTTCGGCACAAATAACAAAGCCGCTGTTCAGCGGCTTGTCGGGGTGAATTGCTTTGGTAAATCCCGATTAAATACGGGTTTGTTTTTCCTTGATCTCTTCCAGTGTTTTGCAATCGATGCACATGGTTGCGGTCGGACGCGCTTCCAGGCGGCGGATGCCGATTTCAACACCACAGGCTTCGCAATAGCCATATTCTTCGTTATCGATCTGCTCCAGCGATTCGTCAATTTTCTTGATCAGTTTGCGTTCGCGGTCGCGGGTACGCAGTTCCAGACTGAATTCTTCTTCCTGGGTGGCGCGATCATTCGGATCCGGGAAGTTGGTGACCTCGTCTTTCATATGATGCACAGTACGGTCAACTTCTTCCATCAGCCCGCGTTTCCAGGCCAGCAGGATTTCGCGGAAATGCGCTAACTGGGCCTCACCCATATATTCCTCGCCCTTCTTGGTCTGATAGGGCTCGAAATCGGCGTATTTGGCGACATCGGATTTCACAGCCGTGCTGGCCTTGAGGGTCTTTTTAGCCGCTGTTTTCTTGGTTACCGCTTTTTTGGTCACTGCCATTTCTAAAATTTATCGCTGGTTCAAAATAAGGGGACGAATTAAATACTAAACGGGAGTTGGTTTCAATAGGACTTTACAGTTTTTGTCTGTCAGACCATAGCTAAGCACTTGATTATATTGAGCAATCCATTTTATTGATCGAGTTTCCGTGCCCGCGCGTTTAGGAATTATCATCGCCGGCAAAAAAGAATTCCGGAACTCGCTACTTTTTCTCAACCTTGACCTGCAGTCTGCCCTCCGCCAGGCGTACATTCAGTTTTTCGCCGACAATGACATGGTTGCTGCTGATCAGAGGTTGCTCGGTGTTGGATTGCGTGACTATGGCATAACCGCGTTTCAGGGTGTTCAATGGGCTGACTGTGTCCAGACTACGCAACAGGCTATTCATAAAATCTTGTTTTTTTTGTAACAGCGTCTGCAATGCCCGCTGCAACCGGTTTTCCAGCTCATCCAGTCGTTGATTCTGACTATTCAGTTTTTGTTGTGGATGCAGTCTTTGCAATCGTTTTTGCAGAGCACCAACTGTTTCAATTTGATCGGTTAGCCAGTGCTCTATTGCGCGCTGCAAGGCCGACTGTCGTTGCATTAAGCGTTGCTGGAGTTGTGTGGTATCCGGGCTGATCAATTCGGCCGCGGCGGAAGGTGTCGGCGCGCGCAGGTCCGCTGCAAAATCGGCGATGGTATAGTCAATCTCATGGCCGATGCCGCAAACAACCGGGATTGAACTGGCAGCCACCGCACGGGCAACCGATTCATCGTTAAAGGCCTGTAAATCTTCCAGTGAGCCGCCACCTCGGGTCAGCAGCAGGACATCACAATCCGCTCTTTGATTGGCCAGTCGCAGGGCCTGCACGATTTCCCTGGCCGCCGAATCACCCTGTACCGCAACCGGGTAGATCAGGACAGGAAGGCGGGGATAGCGTCGTTTCAATACCGAAAGAACATCACGTATCGCGGCACCGGTGGGCGAAGTGATAATACCCAGGCGTTGCGGATATTCGGGCAGGGCCAGTTTGTTTTCGGAGGCGAACAGGCCCTCTGCCTGTAATTTTTGCTTTATTTGCTCAAAAGCGCGGCGCAGAGCACCGTCGCCGGCTTCCTCCATATGTTCAACGATCAGCTGATAATCCCCACGTGGCTCATACAGTGAGACGCGAGCGCGAACCAGCACCTGCATACCGGTCTCAGGTTTGAATCGCAGGAATAGGTTGTTATTGCGAAACATCGCTGCACGCACCTGAGCGGTGGCATCTTTCAGAGAAAAATACATATGACCGGAACGAGGCTGGGAAAAATTGGATATTTCGCCTTCGATCCAGAGCAGCGGGAAACTGCCACTCAAAAGGCGGCTGACCTCATCATTGAGCCGGGAGATGCTGTAAATATCACGCTCGGGGGCGGTAAGTTGATCGCGCATAAGCGGTGCAGGGCCGGTAATCAATGGCAGGCCAGTATAGCGTCGATACCTGTCAGATTATATAATTGCGCGCTTTCTCCACTCTGGCGCGCCTCGCGCAGGAAAATGACCTTATGCAGATAATCGAAGACGCCCTGACCTTCGACGATGTCCTGTTACTCCCTGCTCATTCTACTGTCCTGCCCAAGGAAGTTAATTTAAAAACCCACCTGACCCGCCAGATAGAACTGAATATTCCGTTACTGTCAGCGGCCATGGATACCGTGACCGAGGCCCGACTCGCTATCGCGTTGGCCAGCCTCGGCGGTATCGGTATTGTGCATAAAAACATGTCGATCCAGCAGCAGGCGGGGGAAGTTCGCCGGGTTAAGAAATTCGAAAGCGGGGTGATTCGTGATCCCATCACAGTCAATCCCGAAACAACCATCGGTGAAGTGTTGGAGTTAACACGTGAGTTGGGAATTTCCGGTTTACCGGTGGTAACGGGTGATCAGCTGGTTGGCATCATCACGCGCCGCGATCTGCGTTTTGAAAACAATCTTGAGCGACCGGTTCATCAGGTGATGACCAACAAAGAGAAACTGGTGACGGTTGGCGAAGATGCCAGCGAAGAGATGGTTATCGATTTACTGCGTCAACACCGGATTGAAAAGCTGCTGGTAGTAAACGATGACTTTGAATTACGCGGCATGATCACGGTTAAAGATATCCAGAAGGCCAAGGATTATCCCAACGCCTGCAAAGACGAGCAGGGCAGCTTGCGTGTTGGTGCGGCAGTGGGTGTTGGTGAGGGCACGGACGAGCGAGTAGCAGCACTGGTTGAGGCGAAGGTGGATGTGATTGTAGTCGATACGGCGCACGGCCATTCGCAAGGTGTTATTGACCGCGTTCGCTGGATTAAAAAGAATTATCCGCAGGTGCAGGTTATCGGTGGCAATATTGCCACTGCCCAGGCGGCCAAAGATCTGGTCAAGGCCGGCGCTGATGCCGTTAAAGTGGGAATTGGGCCGGGTTCAATTTGTACCACGCGCATCGTTGCCGGTGTTGGTGTGCCGCAAATTTCGGCAATAAAAAATGTGTCGGAAGCACTGAAAAACAGTGGCATGCCAATGATTGCCGATGGCGGAATACGCTATTCAGGTGATGTGGCCAAAGCGATTGCTGCCGGAGCGAATGCGATTATGATCGGTGGTTTATTCGCCGGTACCGAGGAAGCGCCCGGCGAGATTGAATTGTTTCAGGGGCGTTCTTATAAAACTTATCGTGGGATGGGTTCATTGGGTGCCATGCAACAGGGTTCCAGTGATCGATATTTTCAGGACAGTGAAGACGATAAGGATAAATTAGTGCCGGAAGGGATTGAAGGTCGTGTCCCATACAAAGGTCCGTTACAGGCAGTTGTGCACCAATTGCTCGGCGGTTTGCGTTCCAGTATGGGGTATACCGGTAGTGCCGATATTGAAGAGATGCGAAGCAAACCGAAGTTTGTTCGTGTAACACATGCCGGCGTTGTCGAAGGGCACGTGCACGATGTCACCATTACCAAAGAAGCGCCGAATTACAGAGCGGAGAAGTTTTAGAAAAAACAGGAAATTAAAAATTTCGAAACTCAAATAATTCCATACTGTATTTCTATGATTGAAAACATACATTCACAAAAAATCCTGATTCTGGATTTTGGTGCTCAATATACCCAGTTGATTGCGCGGCGTGTGCGTGAAGCGGGTGTCTATTGTGAACTACATCCCTTTGACATGACCGCTGCGGATATTAAAGCGTTTAATCCCAACGGCGTTATTTTGTCCGGCGGTCCGGAATCTGTTAACGAAAATCTGGATTTTCGTGCACCGGATTGTGTTTTTGAACTGGGTGTGCCGGTGTTGGGAATTTGTTACGGCATGCAGACCATGGCTGCACAGTTGGGCGGTAAGGTCGAAACCAGTCATACGCACCGTGAATTCGGTTATGCTCAGGTACGCGCGCGCGGGCATTCGCGTTTGTTAAAAGATATCGAAGATCATACCGACGCTGAAGGATACGGCTTGCTGGATGTTTGGATGAGCCATGGTGATCGCGTTGCAAAATTACCAAAGGGTTTTATAACAATTGCCAGCACTGAGTCAGCACCGCTGGCAGGCATGGCAGATGAAGCGCGCCATTTTTACGGTGTGCAGTTTCATCCCGAAGTGACGCATACCAAACAGGGGCAGCGCATTATTGAGCGTTTTGTGCGCGATATCTGCCAGTGTGAAGCGTTATGGACGCCGGGCAATATTATCGATGCCAGCATCGCTGATATTCGTAAACAAGTTGGTCAGGACGAAGTGGTGTTGGGTTTATCCGGTGGCGTCGATTCATCGGTTGTCGCCGCTCTGTTACATCGGGCGATCGGTGAGCAACTGACTTGCGTGTTTGTTGACAACGGTTTATTGCGTTTACACGAAGGTGATCAGGTGATGACTACCTTTGCGGAACATATGGGAATCAAAGTCATTCGTGTTGATGCCGAGCAGCGTTTTCTGTCTGCGTTAAAAGGAGTTGATGAGCCGGAACAAAAACGCAAAATCATCGGCAATGTTTTTATCGACGTTTTTAATGAAGAAGCCGGCAAACTTAAATCCGCTCATTGGTTGGCACAGGGTACGATCTATCCGGATGTGATTGAATCGGCAGGTGCTAAAACCGGCAAAGCACATGTGATCAAGTCGCATCACAATGTTGGTGGCTTGCCCACGCAAATGAAATTGAAACTGATCGAACCCTTACGTGAATTATTTAAAGATGAAGTACGGCGCATTGGTCTGGAACTGGGCTTACCGGCGGATATGGTGAATCGGCATCCATTCCCGGGACCGGGTCTGGGTGTGCGCATACTCGGCGAAGTTAAAAAAGAATATGCCGACCTGCTGCGCAAAGCTGACCATATCTATATTGAAGAGCTGCGCAATAGTGGTTGGTACGAGAAAACCGCGCAGGCGTTTACCGTTTTCCTGCCGGTTAAATCGGTAGGTGTGATGGGCGATGGTCGTCGCTATGATTATGTGGTTTGTCTGCGCGCGGTGGAGACGGTTGATTTTATGACCGCGCATTGGGCGCATCTGCCGTACCAACTGCTGGATACGGTTTCCCGCCGCATCATCAATGAAGTGCCGGGTATTTCACGGGTTACGTATGATATTTCGGGCAAGCCGCCGGCTACGATAGAGTGGGAATAGATGAGCGCTGATGACCAGCGGTACATGCGACGTGCACTGGAACTGGCGCAGCGGGCGGAAGCCCTGGGTGAGGTGCCGGTCGGCGCTGTTTTGGTTGAAGGCGAGGAAATTCTGGCTGAAGCCTGGAATTGCCCGATCGCCAGCCACGATCCCACTGCGCATGCCGAGATACTGGCACTGAGAGCCGCAGGTGAGCAGAAGAAGAACTATCGACTGGTCAACACCACCTTGTATGTGACGCTGGAACCTTGCGGCATGTGTGCGTTGGCTCTAATCCATGCGCGGGTGGCACGCGTTGTCTTTGGAGCAGCCGATCCCAAGACCGGAGCGCTGGGTGGTGCTTACGATCTATTTTCAGTATCCAACCATAATCACCTGCCGGAAGTCCTCGGTGGTGTGCTGGTGGAACGTTGCGCAGAGCAATTACAGCAGTTTTTCAGACAACGGCGTTAGTACTGATATTTAAATCCGTTCCGCCGCCGGTAAAGGTTCCTTTTTCCCCAGAATTTAGTAAAATGCGCAGCCTATTTGGGTCGCCCACTATACGTGGGCGACCTTTTCTATTTCCCGGATATTTTGAAATCCTGATGATGCAGGTACATTAATGGTAAAAATTCGATTATCACGAAGTGGCGGCAAGAAAAACCCCTTCTATCACCTGACAGTAACCGATAGCCGGAACCGCCGTGACGGCAGTTATATCGAGCGCGTGGGTTACTACAATCCGGTAGCAAAGGGTGGTGACGTGCCGCTGAAAATTGAGACTGACCGAGTCGAGTACTGGTTGGGCCACGGTGCGCAAGCCACTGATCGCGTTGCCAGTCTGTTGAAACGCTACCAGAAAGAAGGTTCCACGGTTGCCAGAGACGCCGCTCCAGTTGTTAAAAAGGTTACTAAGGCAGCGCCTCCGGTAGTGGAAGAAACCCCACCGGCAGTCGAGGAAGGCTCTCCAGCAGCGTAAGGGGGGTAAGTGATGGAGCGGCAGGACGGACAACTCGTCGTTGGTCGTGTCGTCGGCCTCTACGGTGTTCAGGGGTGGGTCAAAATAGAGTCCTATACCGATCCCTGGGAAAATATTCGGAACTATGGCCCCTGGCAGCTTAGTGCAAGGGGACAAACCCGGACGCTGTCAGTCGAGAGCGTCAAGCTGCAGGGTAAGGGACTGATTGCCAGATTCGAAGGTATTGATAACCGCGATTTGGCGGCCAGGCTGGTAGGTAGCAGGATTAGTGTCAGTTCGAATCAGTTACCCGATCTGGCTGTTGGTGAGTATTACTGGCACGATTTGATTGGTCTAACGGTTATTAACCGACAGGCGCAAGAACTGGGTCAGGTTGATTCACTGTTCGAAACCGGCGCCAATGACGTGCTGGTGGTTAAGAAAGACCAGCATGAATACCTGATCCCCTATTTGCCGGAACAGGTGGTTCTGGCGGTGGATCTGGACAAGGGTCGGATCCAGGTTGACTGGGAAACGGAGCATTAAGGATGCGATTTGATGTCATCAGCCTGTTTCCTGAGCTTATTCAGGCGGTGACCGCTTACGGAGTGACCGGTAGAGCCGTCGAGCAGGATTTGTTGCAGGTGGTGCACTGGAATCCACGTGATTTCGCCAAAGATCGCCACCGCACGGTCGATGATCGACCTTACGGGGGTGGCCCCGGCATGGTGATGATGGTGGAGCCAATACGCGATTGCCTGCGGGCAGTGCGTCAAGTTGCACAGCCCAACAGTAAAGTGATTTATATGTCACCGCAGGGAAAGCGGGTTGATCAGGCTGCCATCAGAGATTTTGTCAGCCGGGATGGCATGATTTTAATCGCCGGTCGCTATGAAGGTATTGATGAACGACTGATTGAAACAGAAGTCGACGAAGAATGGTCTATCGGCGACTATGTGTTGAGTGGCGGTGAGTTACCGGCAATGGTATTGATAGACGCCGTTGCCAGGTTGATTCCAGGCGCCTTGGGTGACGCTGATTCGGCGGAGCAGGATTCGTTTTCTGAAGGTTTGCTGGATTGTCAGCATTACACCCGACCGGAAGAGGTTGATGGCCACAGAGTGCCGGAAGTGCTACTCAGTGGTGACCATGCAAAAATAGCGTTGTGGCGGCGTCAACAGGCTTTGGGGCGTACCTGGGAACGCAGACCGGATTTGATTGAGGCGCTGGAACTGGATGAACAGGACCGGCGGTTGTTGCAGAACTATCAGCAACAGCGAAGAACATACAAAGGTGAGAGAGATGAGCAAGATTATTGATACATTGGATGCGGAACAGCTGAAAACCGATATTCCGGCTTTCGGCCCAGGTGACACGGTTGTTGTTAATGTAAAGGTTAGCGAAGGCGATCGCGAACGTATCCAGGCGTTTGAAGGTATTGTGATTGCCAAGCGGAATCGCGGTATTAATTCGGCGTTTACCGTTCGTAAGATCTCGCATGGTGAGGGCGTCGAACGTGTGTTCCAGACCCACAGCCCCAGCGTCGCCAATATTGAAGTTAAACGTCGTGGCGACGTTCGCCGCGCCAAGTTGTACTTCCTGCGCGGTCGCACCGGTAAGTCCGCGCGTATTCGAGAAAAACTCAAGTAATCAGAAAAAGGCACCGTTGAGGTGCCTCAGGCTGCTGACAAAGTCCTCGCCATTGGCGGGGACTTTTTTTATGATGAAGCTGTTTTTTAAAGGGGATGCTGAAGATGCTC
>JAFGLM010000057.1 GCA_016928055.1 Gammaproteobacteria bacterium | reverse complement strand
TATTGGTATCAATCCCGGAGTATATATACCGGTAACTCTTGAGATTGAACTATGAGCAAATCCCAAGCCAAAACTCTGGTCTTGACCATGCCGGAGTTCCTGCGAAGCTGGTTCTTTCGCAACTCCACACTGCTCAGTCCCTTCATGCGGGCTGGACATGCCTGTCTCAAAGACATCCTCAACACCTGCTCCGCGATTAAACTCGATATGGGAAACATTATTGTTTTCCAACTTGGTGCCTATAACGGCTATCACGGCAAGGGTAAATATCCCCTAGCCCGGCTGGTAACCTTATGTCTGTCCCAGATCATAGCGGTTATCAATTACCCTCTTGACACAATTGTAACACTCAAACACCTCCACAGATACTCTCTTTACCTCATAAGCTATCAAATATAAATTTCTATGCACTTAAATTAATACCTGTAATTCGACTTTGGCTCAAACTTATATCAAAATTTATCACTACTGTCCGGTTATAAGTCGAATAACAACAATTGGTTACCATACTCACCTGTTTTGGTTTTGTTGAACTCTTGCAGGAACGCCTCTGAAATAGGTGTTTTCTCGAAAATCGATACGCTCAAAAACTGTAGAATTGTGTAGAGGCTCTGGTCGAGATCGAGCCGCTTTTTGAGAATCGCTACCAGTACATAAACAGACACGGCTATCCAAACTTGTGTCTTTACCGCGTTGGCAGAGGTCCCGTAGAAGGATTTGATTCGTAGGTGCTGTTTTATCCACTTGAAGAACAGTTCTACCTGCCACCTCGCCTTGTACAGTTGGGCAATGATGAGTGCTGGAAGCGTAAAGTTGTTGGTAATGAAGGTCAGGCTTTTGTCTGTCTCGGCATCGTAATACCGGATACGCCGAAGTGGCATCGGGTAGTCCTTGGATGTGTTGGCCCCGGTAAGTATGATGGTTTGATCGCACCGTAATCCGGTTGATTTGTCTACAGGATAGGAATATCGTCTCTGGCATTGGAAGTTGCGTTTGCACCGTGTTACGAAAAACGCTGATGCCTGCTGCATCGTATACAAACGGGCGAAATCCACATAGCCGCGATCTATCAGATAGAAGGATCCTGGCTGAACAATGAGAATATCGAGGACATTGACATCGTGCAGTTTTCCGTCGGAAATATGGATAAACTCGGGAATACTGCCTCGTAAGTTTAGTAATGTATGAAGTTTGATGGCACCTTTGGTTTTGCGGAATCGTGCCCAGGGAAATAGTGATAAGCATAGATCGATGGTAGTGGAATCGAACGCGTAAACTTCGGTTTGCAAATTGATGCCGAAGTCTTCCTTGGCATAAAGATCTTTGGCTACGGAGATAAGAATCTGAGCGAAGTCGGCGTAGATTCGCCAATCTCGATTTTCGTTGGCATCGGCCAGTGTGCTGCGTGCGACACGCGATCGAATGCCCATGTGGTACAGTTTGGGCAAATTGCCACGCAGACAGACTTCGATGTCTCGCAGACTTTCCCGGTAGGTCAATTGAGCGAACGCCATACAAAGAAACTGGTCCATACAGGAAAATTTTTGTATCTTGCAGTCGCCTTGATAACGTTTGACGCACTTGCGGAATTCCCAGTGAGGTAGAAAATCCATGACTTGCGAAAAGATAGTTCGCCCTGTATTCATTAGCCAATCCTCCGCAAAGAAATTGGCTAAATCCTACAGGTAAATTGAAATCGTTTGTAGTTGTTTTGTCGGATAACATATTGTAAATTATACCGTTATAAGAAATCTAAATCTCAACAACCGGACAGTAGTGAAAATTTATAAAGACTTGATAAAAACAGGACCTCCCTGGACTGCACTTTCCAAAGTATATTCCTTAAGTGCAAGCGGGTCCGGCTCAACGCCAATACCAGAAAGCATATTTGCACGGAACTGTGACGGCGCCGAATGCTTCATGGGCGGAGTCGCCAAATCCTTAAAATAAAAGCGACTGGAAGGAAAAATGTCGCTGGGATAGCGAATATTTGCCAATGTCGCCAAGGCGAGACAATGTGAGGCACCGATGGCCGACTCCAGCATCCCACCAATCCAACAAGGGATATCAGCTTGCTGGCAGAGATTATGAATAGCAATCGCATTTGTGGTACCACCTACTCTTCCGGGTTTGATATTGATCCATCGACAGGCATTAATCTGAATGGCCTTACGAGCTTTATCGACGGAAGTAATGCTTTCGTCAAGGCAAATTGGGGTATTAATGCAGGATTGCAATTTCGCATGATCAATCAAATCATCATGAGCCAGCGGTTGCTCAATCATGGCGAGATTATAATGATCCATTTTCTTAAACATATCAAGATCATTCAATGTAAAAAAGCTGTTGCAATCAATATGGATGGTAATATCGGGAAATTCCTTGCGAACGGCATCGATCATAACCAAATCCCATCCGGGGCAACTCTTTAGTTTTATTCTTTTATATCCGGCCGTGACGGCAGTGTTGATTTTTTCGAGCAGTTGATCGAGATTGTCCTGGATACCAAAATCGGCACCCACATCAACGGTTTGGTGTTTGCCATCAATTATTTTCCATAAAGGTTTCTCATGTTTTCTAGCATACAGATCCCACCAAGCCATATCGAAGGCCGCTTTGGCAAAATAATTACCCTTTATATTACATAGTCGTTTTTGCAGTTCATTGCCCGAACGAATATTATTATGCAGGATTAACGGTGCTATAAAGTCCCGCGAAAATGTAAACTGGATACTTGAGCATTCCGGTGAATACGCAGGATCCCTCCATGAACTTGCTTCTCCCCACCCGTAATAATCGTTCGAGCACAATTGAACCAGGACTGATTCAATGGCGGTATTAATCCCAAATGCTGTCCTGAACGGATTGATCAAAGGCATTGAGACTCGTATAATTTTTATTTGATCGATGATCATTTTAACGAAGTTGCTCCTTACAAAAAAAATTTTCGAACCAAATGTTGCGGCGGTGGCGGCGATAAGAGAGAGAAAATAATGCCCATTGACAGCGACGCGGCAAATCCGAATATTAACGGATCGAGACCGATTGGTTGCAGGGGTCGGGTTGTGCCGTACTTGAGAAAACCGCCAACATACAGTGACACATAAACGGCAAATCCGCCCAACATGGAAGCTACAGCGCCGATGGCATTGAATCTCTTCCAGTACAAAACTAGTGTTACCGGGAAGAAAAATACTGCCGCAAGGCCTCCAATGGTAAATACGATAAGAACCTGTAAAAATCGAGGTGGATTTATAGAACCAAGGGTAACAATAAACCCGATAATCAGAGTACAGGCGTAACTAAGCCGTTTAATATTTTTTTCTGATACGTCAGGATTAATACGGCATTGGTACACGTCCCGTACCAGTGCTGAGGAAATCATAATCATAAAACTATCAACCGTGGACATAGCAGCGGCAAACGGTACCGCAACAAGCAAACCGGCCAACCAGGGTATATTGGCCTCCTCGGCAAGTTTAAATGCCATTACCGGCATAATACGGTCCGGAGTCTGGTCCAATCCTGGAACAACGATGCGTGCGCAACAGAAAATAATTACCAATGGAAAATATATTAATCCGAAATACAACGACAGAACGACGATAGATCTCTTCAGCGTGGTGACAGTGTTGAAGGCCATGATACGGATCATATTCGCCGGTTGCCCTGCGTTACCGAATGACCACAAGACGAAAAAGGAAAAAGCCATCGCCAGTGGCAAAAATCCGTTTTCATTGTTTGCATCCGGGCCGGGCGCTGTTACATATACTCCGGGTTTTCCGGCTCCGAAGCGATATTTGTGCAGTTCGATAATTCGAGGCTTTACAGAATCAGGTAAGGTGGGCACATTGCCTCCCTTAAAACGTGATATAATCGCGGCTATCTCCTCCGCAGTGGTAATTTGCACTACTTTGACTTTATTTGATTGAACATTGCTCGGATGAATAATTGCCAGTTCATTGGTGCGAAACAGCTTTGTTTCTCCATTTGATTCGTTACCGATGGTAAACCAGCTATCAGCGGCAATATGCAAACCCAATTGCGACGACGGCAAATTAGTTTCAAAAACCACAGTGCCCAGACGAGGAGGTGTCATTTTTGAAAGCTGGCGCATCGAATTTGGTAGACCGCCAACCTGCCATAACGTCAGCACAAACATGAATATCACACCAAAAAACATGATGAATCCCTGCAACATATCCGTCCATACAACGGCGCGAAAACCTCCAAAGGATGTATACAGGATAACCATCACGGCAAAAACCAACAAACAGAGCAAATATTCAACATCCACGTCGACCAGCAGCGGAATTTCTTTTGTTATGCCGGATAAAGCAATGGTTACACTATGGTATAATGGGACATTAGCCATCAGCTTTCCCAGAATAATACTGGCAATTTTGAACTGTGGAATCAGAAAAAGCGAGAGCATCATAATGATCATGACGGTAGCTAGCATAGGCACAACAGGATTTTGAAAACGTGCGAGGAAAACATCCGGCAAAGTTATTGCACCGGTTTGACGTGCAACTAGGTTTAATCGTTTACCGAACAGGGCCATGGCGATCAGCGGTACAAGCATATAACCGGCAATCCAAAAGGCAAGCACCCACCCGTGAACATAGATCATTGCTGGAAAACCGGCAAATGAACCGGCAGAAGCGCTCGTGGCAGCGAAAGTCAATGTAAATGCTATTACTCCTAATCCACGACTGCCGAGAAAATATTCGCTGAGAAAGCTTTTTTTTGATTGAATAAAATAACATATCCCTGCCAGCACAAATACCGCCACGGTGTAAATAGTAAACACGATTAGGGCTGCGTTGGAGTTATCTGCAGCAGCCTGAGCCATCATCGGAAAGATCTCTGTTGTTAAATCATTCATCCGTTTTTCCAGAGTCGTCGTCGGCAATATAGAATAAACTAAACCATATACTGAATATGGTAATGATGATCCAAGGCACTAATACACCAAAAAATACCCAGTTCGGAATCCCCATTGTTGCCTTTATTTTTTCCGAAGGTACGTTATAACCCGTAACAAAACAATAACCGACCGTCCAGATCATCCCCACTGTCCACGCCACGAGAATATAAAACGCCTCACGTTTGGTGCGCAAAAATACCGGATCATCACAACTATGATTTGGCTTTGACTGACGTTTGATCATAACGTATTCCAATTCATTCAATATATTTTTCACAGTCGCTGTTATTCGGATTTGTGCAGTTTAGCCATTTACTAGAAAATTTCATTAGATCGGGCATATCTACAACACCGTTGTGATTCAGGTCAAAAATATTATAAGTAAAAGCGTGGATATTACCCTGATCGGTACTTACATATAAATAGCCGTTGGCCGCCACCAGTCCATGTGCTCTGCCGACCACAGCGCCAGTCCAAAGTTTTTCGCCTGTCCCGATGCTGAAAGCCGCCACTTCGCCATCACCTCCGGCAAACAGTATATCACCCGCAAGAATAAGCGAATCGTGATACGGGCTGGATACACTCCAGAGAATCTGCCAAGTACTACGTTTAACTTTGAAAAGCTGTGTATCCGTACTATAATAAGAATAGGCATTTTTAACGATCAGGAAATTCCCATTGACAGTGCCAATGCTTCCGCCGGTATTGTGCACTGTCAGAAAGCAACCATCCTTACTATAGCATGGCCCAAAAACAACATTATTTTCGTCTGGTATAATTAAAGCGTAGCACCCGCCCTGGCGGGTTTCGCTGAAATCATTCTGATAACTACCGTCCGACATTTTATAAAGAACCGGCCAAGTCTTGCCGGCAGGAACGTAGAGATTTTGACCCAGGGATAACAGATACCCCTGCGCAACGCGTGATGGTGATTTTTTCCAGATTAATGCTCCAGTGTTTGCGTTTCCAGCACAAAGCCATCGTCCAAGTTTTGGAAAAACTCCCGTGCTCCAGTATGCCACGTCATCCTCCACAAGAACCGATGTTCTTACTGGAGAAACCGAGGCCAACTGACCGTTGGCAAACAATAACTCATTTCCGGAGTTGGCCTTTGTACGCCATCTCAGTGAACCTCTTGCAGAATTCAGGCAATAAACATATCCGTCGTCGCTTCCAAAGTATATTCTACCGTTATATACGGTTGGCACAAAACGAACCGGTCCTCCTGTGAAGAATTTCCATAGTTCATCACCAGTTCGAGCATTCAGACACGTAACTTTATCGCTGTTGGAAGAACCAAAGTACAACGAGTATCCCGACACTACCACATTGAACACCCGATCAAAGAGTACTCTAGATTTGTGATCAAAAGTGGGATAAGCTCCATGGCCGAGATCCTGCGTAGCGGGGGTCTCGACCCATGCCGGCCGAGGCGTACGTACGGAGCGGTGAATCCAAATCTGTTGCATCGGTAATTCTAATTGTTCAGTTGTAGTGCCGCTCCTAAGATTGTCGTGCATATACGTAGGCCAGTCCTCCGCAACAGCGGTATCTGCTGATAGAATCAACAATACTGTTGCCAATAATTCCATGATGATGGATATAATAGTTATATTATCGCAGGTTGGCTTATTTATTCTCGGTTTTTTCCGTTCCATAATAATCCTCGTCATCAATCCGTGGCGACCATATCATTGTTATTATTCGGGCATAAATACAGTAGTGGCCTGAATTGCGTAATCACAGGTACAGCCAGCACTAGCCTCTGGAACCAGGATCAATCCTCCTGCCGGAATTATATTGATCCAACATCCCGGCCTTGTCTCGGTTGTCATCTCAATAGCTGTTCCAGAGCCGCCTAATTCATACATACAGGGATTGCCATTACGGCCAAAAAGATGCGTAGCACATCCTGACTGTGTGCCGCAATCACTACGACTAAGTGAAAATATGCTGGAATAGCCGTTACTATTCAATTCGGCCTTATAGTATCGGCTGTATAACATATTACCTATAATGCAGGGATGCTGATCCTGTTCACCATGATGTCCGGTACCGCCGACAGAACCAATGTTGAAATTGCTGCTCCATACCAATGAACCATCGTCGGGGTCAAACGCCCGGTTTTCGTACAAATAATAATTGTCTTTGCGCGTCCCAACCGCGATTAAAAGATTCGGTTCTTTGGCGTAACCGAGAAACGCTATATGCTCATAGGGTAGTTCAATCTGCTGCTGCCATTGAATCACGCCAGTTTGTATATCCAACTTTACTAGATACTCGTAATGTTCAGTTTCATTTCCAAATAATTTTGCACAAAGAATCCGACCGCCATCGTCATCCACCGCGGCAATATTTTGACTTTCAATAAAATATACAGCATTGTCGTCCATTGCAATACAGGGATTTACGATGACACTACACGGATCGCTTCTGTTGAATGTCCACAGCAATCGACCGGTATGCCTGTCCATACTGAACAGATATTTGCTTGTTGCTATTGGTTTATAATCGTCATATGTTTGTGAGGTGTATGATCTGCAATGACCAATCAGGGAAGCACCTTTTTTCTGGCCGCTACCGACAATCTGATTGTCCATCAAAGCTACATAACCCCAGTTGAGTTTCTCCCCACCGACCCGGGGTGTCGTCAGATGAATATCAGGTTTCCCGTCGATAATATCCAGTCCCACACAAACATCGTTATAAGCGGCATAAACGTAATCATTCGCCAAGGCCACATATCCGCAATCGGTTAGAATCGCGGAACGTGGAAACCGTGGAATTGTAATATCCCAATATCGAGTACCATTATACGCATCATAGGCCATAAGGCGACCAACGGGTGATTCCGGAGGAAGATAATAATCGTCTATTCCTAGCGATCCATCGATGCCCGCAGTAATCACTATGCCCTTATTATATAACGAGGGCATTGAACGATTGTGACGTCCTATTATGTAGCGAGGTCCGGTCTGCCCATACCATAATAATTTCAAGTTTCTTTGGACGTTCTGCTCGTCGCTGGCCGCCGTATTGGCTTGGTTGGCGTAACAGTGGGTCCATCGGCCTGCACCAGAAAGGGCATCACGATCCACATGTGCCCACAATCCGTTAGGATCTTCCGTGATTGTATATCCCGCACTACCCGAATCCAACCAATCTTCCAGCGTGGTTTTACTCAGAGGATTTGGGCTATTCGGAGACTGTCCCAGATATGCCACTCCACCGTCCGGCCTTAAAACCCGATACATCTCCGCTGCCGAACCGGGACATTGTCCCTCAGACATCATTGTATCCGAAACAATCAGGTTAGCCGAATAATCACGGCAACCCAAATCTAACAACGATCTTTCAATCACTCTTACCCGAGTACCATAAATTTCCGCTTCATCAAGATAATATCTCGCAGCCGCAACCTTATCGGGATTTTCTTCAAACCCAATGATTTTCAGATCGCTTCGCTTGGCTATCTCGTACGAAAGGCGACCTTCGCCACAGCCATAAACAATACATACACCCTTTGTGATTCCGGTCGTTTCTATTATGAGATCGGCAGCCTGCTCGTACAATATCGTCATTTTGTCTACCGGATATGGAGAAGAACCTTCCGGAAATTCATCCGGTCCGGAACCAAAGGCCGAGAAAAAATGAGTAGTTTCCGTAATCTGTGACGTTTGACCATTATTGACTCGAACGCGATAGAAATATTCAATTTCCGGTTTTACTTGCGTGATAGTCAGTTCATGATCTGTTTTAGATATTGAATCTTCAATCAGATTGGTCAGATCGTTTGGGTCTGGTCCGAATCCGTATTCCAGTATCGAAGGCACTGCGGTTTCGGTCTTCCAGAAAACCGTTACCTCATGCGGCCTGCTGAAGTGTACGTATGGGCCGGCAGGGAGTTCCAGAACCATATCATCGTCTTCAATATTGACAATGCAGTCGCAAATACCCGTATCGTCGTAGATCGGGTCGTCGCTGGAGGAAACGTGGCTGATTCTCGATGTGTGTGATCCTTCGGCAACATCGTCCTCCACCGCTGCAATAGTTACGGTTTGTGGTATATCCCAGTTAGCCATGTTAAAAGTCAGTGTAACCGGATCAGTACTGCCGTTAATAGTTATTTGCTCGTCCGAACGGGTAGCGGTGATAATCACCTGCCCGGGACCATGGGAAGTATCCGGTTCCTTAAACAGGACAATCTCATAATTTTTCGAGCCTTCACCCTCGATTGTATCCAACAAAAACGAACTCACATCGACAATCCCGGTAAGTGCGCTATGGTAAAGATTCTTCCCGTCCTGAACCGTCAGTTCCTGGTTGACCCAGATTCCGACTTCGTCAATCATACCGTAGAAATTTCTCTCTGCATCTCTGCGGCCGCTTACGCGGGCATTGTCATCTCCGGCATTAAAATATTCATTGGTTTGTGCCGGTTGTAGTTCGTCCGTATAATCCACACCATCGACAACAAGTTTTAGATCGTTAACATTGTCACTGCCGCGGATTGCAAATATCATATGCCATTTGTCGTCGAACAGGTTAACAATGCCTCTTATCAACTTTTTGGCTTTTGGTGTCGTTGTACCCACACAAAGAAATATGTCATAATTGTGCATTCCAATTGTAAAGAAATGCCCGCTACCTTGATTATTTGTGAAAAGTCGGTCCCAATAGGCAGCACTGGGAACAGGCGCCTTAAACCAAATGGCAACGGTCATTTCCTCTCCGGCGAAAGCCGAGCCTTCATTGTTGCCAAGCCTCACACTAGAAGTACCACGGACGTCGTATCCGCTGTTGGTTGTGGCAAAACCGAAGAAACCATCTGTTGGCCCCGGTCCGGCATAGTCAAGAATCCCACCGGTTCCGCACAGGGTACCTTCGATCTGCGTACCAACTCCGGAATCGCCGGCATTTGTGCCGGACGTCTCATTCAAACTGTAATAGTGCGTCGGATTCAAGGCACTGACCGCGTCTGAATAATCCGCATAGGCAGACGCCGCCGAAAACAGAATGTACGGAATCAGCGCAAATCTTATTCTTTTTAGATTGCAGCTTAAAAAACTACGAAACCTTTTCATGTTTTTATCGCCTCAGCGATTACTACTCTACCATTTCCAGCCAATGTCGGGCAAATATGGCAAAGTCCAGTAAATCCACATTACAGTCCATATTGTAGTCCATCTGCAAATAACCCCAATCGCCACAAACAAGCTCGTTGTCTCTAACATCAACAATAACGCTGCTGATGTCGATGTTAAGGTAATCGGTATCGTCGCTTTGAGCGCTGTGCGTAATCAGTGTTGTGTGTGGATCATCTTCTTCATATTCATCATCATCCACCGCTGTAACTATAACGGTCTGGGGAGTTTCCCAGTTGCTGTTTGTGAAGGTCAGGATTATGGCATTTCCGGCACCGTTACCGATGTTTATTTCGCCATCGTCCGGCACAGCGGTAATCTCCACTTCCGCCGTCGGCTGACTTTTCAGAACAACCTGATAGCTGTTTGGATCCCCGCCCTCGGTGACTTCTATTATCGTCGGACTTACATCAACGGCCGCCCCACTAATTGCCGCCTCAAACAAACCTTCGACCTGCTCATCACTCAGGGCCACGGTAAAATGGGCGTATTCATCCATAACACCTATCCAGGCATTGGTATTCGTGCCTTGTGCGCCAATCCGACATCTACTATTGGTGCTCCAACCGTCAAAGATGGTATCCACCGCAGGCTGTTCGCCGTCGATAAAAAGTTTCATATCGCCGGCGGTATCGCTGTTGCGGACAGCCACAAGGTGGTGCCATTGGCCGTCATTATAGGCATCGACGGTCTGAATATAGTCAGCATCGCCCACGGCGTTCACCACAACTATCTTGCCCAAAGTCATCATAATCTCAAAACGATGACCAAACGCGCTGTCTGTGCTGGTTACCCGC
>JAFGLM010000056.1 GCA_016928055.1 Gammaproteobacteria bacterium | reverse complement strand
CGCTCAACTGGAGCAAGTCGTTGCGGCATTATCCGCCAAACCGGACAGCGCGCCGGTGGTGGGTTGGCCCGGCGGCAGTGTCGGGCGCTATCAAAATGCGCTGTATGCTTTTCCAAATCTTGAATCGCCACCCAGCGCAAGCTGGAATTGGGACCTGAAACAAACACTGCGGATTCCGCAAGCCGGTCTGGAGCTGCAAAAGACCGATCTGGAACAGATCGGTCTGGCGCTGAGTCATGTCCAGCAACCCTTAAGGGTCGCGTTTCGAGCGGGTGGGGAACGCATTCAGTTGGCCGGCCGAAAACATCGGCATCAACTTAAGAAATTGCTGCAGGAGCGGGAGGTACCGCCCTGGTTGCGCGAGCAGCTACCGCTATTGTTTCATGGTGAAGAGTTGATTGCGGTGCTGGGGCTGGAGCCGGCAATTATTGCAGCCGGCTGGCAGTTAAGCGGCCCTAGTCGTCAGGGTTGATTGATTTATAAATTCTAACCTGCTGATTAAATAACTCACCCAGCAACTCTTCCGTTTCAAGGCTTTCCTCTATCAGTCGTCGGGCGGCCTTAATCGTATTTTCGGAAGCCGACTCAGTGCTTTTATCGACCAGTGCGATAACGCATGCACGGTATTGGGCATTGGCAGCCAGGAAATCGCGCACTGCCACCATCGCGTCCTTCATTTCACTTTCAGTAGAGCGACGCCCATCGGGCACGGCCGGTACTTGTTCCGGGCGAACACAGTTTGCGCCCTGCTCATCGCCACCATCTTCAGCGAGTACGGCGGTTAGAAAAAGTACCGAGCAGACAGCAACAATTTTCAGGTAACAGGTTTGATTTTTCATAGGCGCGAAGGATAACCAGCATGTGCGTTGTGGTGCAAGCGCGATTGCGGCAATTGAGCCAAATAGCGGTTTCGGTTAATATTCGCCCTTCCGGCCGAACCTGAAGTTTGGCCAATTTCCTGTTTTCCAAACAATGACCCGATATATATTTGTCACAGGTGGTGTGGTTTCCTCATTGGGGAAAGGCATCGCTTCCGCTTCGCTGGCCGCGATTCTTGAAGCACGCAAGCTGCGGCTATCCATGCTGAAACTGGATCCGTATATCAACGTTGATCCCGGCACAATGAGCCCCTTCCAGCATGGCGAAGTGTATGTGACTGAAGATGGTGCAGAAACCGATCTTGATTTAGGTCATTACGAACGCTTTGTGCGCCGCAAAACCACTCAGAAAAACAATTTCACCACCGGTCGCGTGTACGCCAATGTCCTGCAAAGAGAGCGGCGTGGCGACTATCTGGGCGGCACCGTTCAGGTTATTCCGCATATCACCGATGAAATCAAACGCCTGTTGATCGAAGGCGCGGGCGACGCCGATGTCGCGCTGGTGGAAATCGGCGGCACGGTCGGTGATATCGAATCGTTGCCGTTTCTCGAAGCGATTCGTCAGTTGGCGATAGAACTGGGTCGTCGTCAAACCGTATTCATTCATCTGACGCTGGTACCGTATATCGCCACCGCCGGCGAAATCAAAACCAAACCGACTCAGCATTCGGTCAAGGAATTGCGCTCTATCGGTATCCAGCCGGATATCCTGCTGTGCCGCTCGGTCAAGCCCTTGCCGCAGGAAGAACGGCGCAAAATAGCGCTGTTTACCAATGTGGAAGAACGTGCGGTAATTTCCTGCGAAGATGCCAGTTCCATTTATGAAATTCCACGCCGTCTGCATGCGCAGGGACTGGACGATATCGTCGTTGAGAAATTGAATCTTGATGTGCCAACCGCGGATCTGAGTGAGTGGGACCGTGTCGTCGAAGGTATTGAAAATATCAGCGGTACGGTTGATATTGCGATGGTGGGTAAATACATGGATCTGGTAGATTCCTACAAATCGCTGAATGAAGCGCTGACGCATGCCGGCATTCAGACCCACAGTCGCGTGAACGTGAAATACATCGACTCGGAACGACTGGAACTGGAAGGTCTGGATGATTTAAAAGGGGTCGATGCGGTGTTGGTGCCCGGTGGCTTTGGTGTGCGCGGTATCGAAGGCAAAATTGCCGCAGTTCAGTACGCGCGTGAAAACAAAATTCCCTATCTTGGTATTTGTCTGGGCATGCAAGTGGCGGTGATTGAATACGCACGTCACCTGGCCGGCCTGGAAAATGCCAACAGCACGGAATTTGATGCCGACACACCACATCCTGTGATTGCACTCATTAGTGAGTGGAAAAATGAAGATGGAACCTATCAGCATCGCGATGATTCATCCGATCTGGGTGGCACCATGCGCCTGGGTGCGCAAAGCTGCAAATTGAGCAGCGGTTCGCTGGTGCGCAAAATGTACAATAAGGACATTATTGCTGAGCGCCATCGTCATCGTTATGAATTTAACAATGGTTACCGACAGAAACTGGAAGACGCCGGTTTACGCATTGCAGGCGTTTCGCAAGATCAACATCTGGTTGAGGTGATTGAGAATTCTGAGCATCCCTGGTTTGTGGGCTGTCAGTTCCATCCTGAGTTTACTTCAACACCACGGGATGGCCATCCGTTGTTTACCGGGTTTATCAGTGCAGCACTGGCATTCCGGAAGAAACGCGAAAAGCTGAAAGCTGTTTCTTAAAACATCTATATCGTTTTTTTAAAAAGGCATTTGTTTTGTGCAGATGCCAAACCGCGTGAACAAATTCCAGGCTATGCCTGGCGAGAATGATCACAGCATTATTAGTAAACTTTAAGTTAAGAGTTGGAGAAAACATGTCAAAAATTATTGATATCAAAGGGCGTCAGGTTATCGATTCCCGCGGTAATCCCACCGTTGAAGCAGAAATCACACTGGCCGGCGGCACCAGTGCAATTGCGATCGTGCCTTCAGGGGCATCGACGGGTGAACGCGAAGCCGTTGAATTACGTGATGGCGATAAGAGCCGTTACCTGGGCAAGGGTGTGACTAAAGCGGTTAACAACGTCAACACTGAAATTCGCAAAGCGATCGTCGGCAAGGAAGTCACTGAACAGAAGGATATTGATGAAACCATGATCAAACTGGACGGTACCGACAATAAAGGCCGTCTCGGTGCGAATGCATTACTGGCCGTTTCGATGGCGGCTGCGCATGCTGCGGCAAAAGAAAATAAACAGGCTTTATACGAATATATCGGTAAAGGCAAAGGCAATCGTCTGCCGGTGCCGATGATGAATATCATCAATGGCGGCGCGCATGCGGATAACAACGTCGATATGCAGGAATTTATGATTCTGCCGGTGGGCGCACCGAGTTTTTCTGAAGCCATTCGTTACGGCGCAGAAGTTTTTCATTCACTGAAATCCGTATTGGCCAAAAAAGGCATGGCCACCAGTGTCGGTGATGAAGGCGGTTTTGCACCGAACCTGGGTTCCAATGTTGAAGCCATCGATACCATTCTGCAGGCGATTGAAAAAGCCGGTTACAAACCCGGTAAGGATATCGCTTTAGGTCTGGATATTGCGAGTTCCGAATTTTACAAAGATGGTAAATATGTTCTGGAATCGGAAGGCAAGAGTTTTACTTCGGAAGAATTTGCCGATTTTCTGAGTTCATGGGTCGATCAATACCCGATTATCACCATTGAAGACGGTCACGATCAGAATGACTGGGCCGGCTGGAAATACTTCACCGAAAAAGCCGGCAACAAAGTGCAGCTGGTGGGCGATGATCTGTTTGTCACCAACACCAGGATCTTGAAGAAAGGTATCGACAACGGCATTGCTAATTCCATTCTGATTAAAGTCAACCAGATTGGTACCCTGACGGAAACGCTGGCGGCGATTCAAATGGCGCACGATGCCAACTATACCGCCGTGGTATCGCATCGCTCCGGTGAAACCGAAGACACGACCATTGCCGATCTGGTGGTTGCGACCAATGCAGGCCAGATCAAGACCGGTTCAATGTCGCGTTCTGATCGTATTGCGAAATACAATCAGTTGCTGCGCATTGAAGAACGCCTGGGCAGTGCTGCGAAGTACGCCGGTGCGGGTGCATTTAAAAGATCGTAATCATTTATAACGATCGTGCGGATTCTGATTGCCGTTCTGATTGTTCTACTCGTCATACTGCAGTACAAATTGTGGATGGGTAAGGGTGGTTATATGGACGCGCGTCAGCTGCAAAGCGAACTGGCCGAACAGCGAACGGAAAATGAAAAGCTGTTGACCCGGAATCGCGCCCTACAGGCTGAAGTGGAAGATTTAAAAAAAGGCCTGGCAGCCATCGAAGAGCGGGCACGTGAGGATTTGGGAATGATCCAGGAAGGAGAAACCTTTTTCCAGATCGTGCCGGCACCGCAAACGCAGGCCGACAAGTCGGCAACACCGTGAATCATAAAAAAGAAATCCGGCATTGGGTGCTGGTACCGGCGGCGGGTAGCGGTAGTCGCATGCACAGCGACAAACCCAAACAGTATTTAAACCTCAACGGCCTGCCGGTGCTCAGTCATAGTCTGCTGCGCTTGCAGCAGGGCGTACAACCGGCGGCCATCGTTGTTGTATTACGGCCTGATGATCCCGACTGGCCACACATTAAAAAACCCGATTGTGAAATCATTATCACTGAAGGCGGACCGGCACGTTGCGATTCGGTACTCAACGGTTTACGTGCATTACAGAACCAGGCAGCCGATGATGACTGGATCTGGGTGCATGATGCCGCCAGACCCTGCGTGCGAGTAGAAGATCTAAAACAACTCAACAAAACGATCTATCAACACGCAGTCGGTGGTTTGTTAGCGTTGCCGATAACTGATACCGTTAAACAATCTAATGAGCAGCGACAATCGATTGCCACCGTTGATCGCAGCCGTTTGTGGCGCGCCTTAACGCCACAGGTTTTTCATTATCGGTTGTTGCTGGATGCACTCATCGCTGCATCGCAGGCAGGACAGCAGGTGACCGATGAAGCACAGGCAATAGAGTTATCGGGTCTTAAGCCGCTTTTGGTTGAAGGTCAGCCTGATAACATTAAAATAACGCGTCAGGAAGATATGGCGATTGCAGAACTTTATCTTAACAGGCAGGCTGCGCAAAAGGGGGTGTTATGACAGCCATTCGTATCGGCCAGGGTTTTGACGTGCATGCTTTCGGTGCGGGTGATCATATCGTTCTTGGTGGTGTCAGGATTCCCCATAACGCAGGCTTGCTGGCGCATTCCGATGGCGACGTTGTATTGCATGCGCTGTGTGATGCATTGTTAGGTGCATTGGCGTTGGGTGATATCGGCCAACATTTTCCCGATAATGACGACGCCTATAAAAATGTCGACAGTCGTGATTTATTAAAACGCGTTTATGAATTGATCCTTGAGCGCGGTTATTGTCTGCAAAATGCCGATCTCACCATTATTGCGCAGGCACCTAAAATGGCGCCGCATATTGAAGCCATGCGTGAAACCATCGCGCTGGATCTGGATGTTGTGATTAATTCGATCAGTGTGAAGGCGACCACCACTGAACAACTGGGTTTTATCGGACGCAACGAAGGCATCGCCGTGCAGGCGGTAGTGCTGGTTTCGCCGTTGCCGAATTGAAAAATTATTGCACGTCCCGTTAACTTAAAAGAAGATCCCTTCTCCCTCCGGGAGAAGGTCAGGAAGAGGGGATAAAAAAATAAAGTCATGTCACTCGGCCCTGTCATGTTAGATTTGCAAAGTACTGCACTCACCGTGCAGGACCGCGAGTTGCTGGGTCATCCACAAGCTGGCGGCATTATTCTTTTTTCCCGCAACTTTGAATCGATTTCCCAGTTAACTGAATTAACGCGTAACATACACGCCTTGCGCGATCCGCATTTGATTATTGCAGTTGATCATGAAGGCGGCAGAATCCAGCGTTTTCGCGAAGGTTTTACCGCGATTCCGGCGATGGCTGTTCTGGGTCAATTGGCGCAACGCGGTATGGTGCCGGCGCAGGAAGCGGCGGAAAATATCGGTTGGTTGCTGGCGGCTGAATTACTGGCCTGCGGTCTGGATATCAGTTTTGCACCGGTACTGGATGTGGCGCACGGTATCAGTGGTGTAATTGGTGATCGTGCTTTGCATCGGGCACCGGATATTGTTGCGCAATTGGGTGGCGCGATTATTCGCGGTATGAAGCATGCCGGTATGGCGGCCACCGGCAAACATTTTCCCGGTCATGGTGGTGTCAAAGAAGATTCGCATCTGGCCAAACCGGTTGATGATCGCAGCCTGCAGGATTTATTACTGGCCGATATCATTCCCTTTGAACGGCTGATTCGCAACGGACTGGCCGGCATTATGCCGGCGCATGTGGTTTACAGCCAGGTTGATGATAAACCGGCCGGTTATTCTGAAATATGGTTAAAACAGATACTGCGCGGTCAGCTTGGTTTTCAGGGTGTTATTTTCAGCGATGATCTGAGCATGCAAGCGGCGGCCTGCGGAGCGACTTATAGCGAGCGGGCCGATGCCGCGTTAAAAGCGGGTTGCGATATGGTACTGGTCTGCAACAATCCGGCAGCGGCGGCAGAAGTATTGGAATCACTGGAAGGATACAACAATCCCGTCGCCAGAATGCGTCTGGTGCGGATGCATGGTAAAGCGCATTACGATTTTGCAGAACTTAAAAAACAACGCGATTGGCAACACGCTCAGCAATTGGCCTGTCAGCTTAATGAACAGGCCAATCTGGAATTGAATGTTTAGGTCGTTCGATAATTTTTACAAAGGTGTATTAGTTTGTTTGCAATTATGAAAGAAACACTCCAACAAATCAGTCAATATTTTTCCTTTGTCGAGCCGTGGATGGTGCAGGCATTCGTTATTATCTTTTTCTTCACACTGGTTAACTTTGTGCAGAAAATTATTCTGAATCGCCTGCATAAACGTTTATTACGCACCAATAACACCTGGGACGACGCATTTATTGAAGCGTTGAAGCGACCCTTATCACTGTTATTGTGGGTAGTTGGATTAACGCTGGCCGCGGATATTGTTCACGATACTACCAAGGCGCCGATTTTTGAGTTGGTGGAACCGATCCGGCAGATCGGCATTATTGCCTGTCTGATCTGGTTTTCGGTAAGACTTGCCGTTAACGTTGAAAATAATTACGTTGAAAAGCGAAATATTACCGATGCGACCGAGCTGACATCGGTGCAGGCCATCGGCAAACTGGTAAGACTGGCGCTGATTCTGACCGGTGGTTTAATTGTCCTGCAAACACTCGGCATCAGTATTTCCGGTGTGCTGGCGTTTGGTGGTATTGGTGGCGTCGCGGTCGGTTTTGCGTCCAAGGATTTACTGGCCAACTTTTTTGGCGGATTGATGATTTATATGGACCGGCCGTTTGAAGTCGGTAACTGGATACGTTCACCGGATCGCGAAATCGAAGGCGTAGTGGAAGATATTGGCTGGCGCCTGACGCGTATTCGTACTTTTGAAAAGCGGTTACTGTACGTGCCCAATTCGATATTCACCAATATTGTGGTGGAAAACCCCTCGCGCATGAGTCATCGGCGAATTAGCGAGACGGTCGGTATTCGTTATCTTGATATTCAGAAACTGCCTGCAGTGATCAATGATGTGCGAAATTATTTGCATAGCAGTGAGGATATCGATCAGAACCAGACCATCATTGTTAATTTCAATGCCTTTGCCGGATCGTCGCTGGACTTTATGGTTTACGCTTATACGCGCACCACCAACTGGATCGAGTATCATGCGGTCAAAGAACGAGTCTTGTTGAAGATTTCCGAAATTATCGAACAGCATGGCGCGGAAGTCGCATTCCCAACGCAAACCCTGCATATGCCGGACGAAATAACAATAGCGAAAAATTAAGACGGGAAATTTATGGAACTGAGCGCGGCCAATAAAATATTGTCAGAAGCGGAATGTCTGTTCAGCGCCGACCAAGTATCGCTGGCGCTGGATGCGGTCGCCAAAAAAATGCATAAACACTATTTCGATAAGAATCCCCTGGTGTTGTGCGTGATGAAAGGCGGCGCTTTCACCGCCTGTGCTTTATTGCAACGCCTGCAGTTTCCACTGGAATTTGATTTTATCCAGGTCACCCGTTATCGCAATACTACACAGGGCGGTGAAATCGAATGGCGTGTTAAACCCAATGCCGACATCGCCGGACGTCATGTGCTGATTATCGATGACATTCTTGATGAAGGTGTCACCTTGCAGGCAATAACGGAATACTGCAAAAAAGAAAACGCAGCCAGTTTTAAAGTCGCGGTCTTAACCGTAAAAAAACGCAGCGGCGCCGGGTCGGGCATTCAGGCGGATTATGTTGCGCTGGAAATACCGGATCGTTATGTGTTTGGTTGCGGCATGGATTATCAGGGCTATTTCAGAAACATGAACGGAATTTACGCGCTGCCGGATTCAGAATAGGCGTATGACAACAGAATCCATTATCGGAGTCATCGGCGGAACGGCGCTGACCAATATCGATCAGTTGCGCAATGTCGAAACGTTGAGCATCGATACCCCTTATGGCAGACCGTCATCCGATTTAACGCAGGGAACCATCAACCATCAGCCGTTTGTTTTTTTAGTGCGGCACGGTATCGAACATAATATTCCGCCGCATTTGATTAATTACCGGGCCAATATCTGGGCTTTGCGCGAAGCCGGTGTCAGCGAAATTATTGCCATTGCAACCGTTGGCGGAATTACAAAAATGATGGCGCCGGGCAGTCTGGTAGTACCTGATCAGCTAATCGATTACAGCTGGGGCAGGGCGCAAACGTATTTTGATGAAGGCTTTACCCTGCACAATCATATCGAGTTTACCCATCCCTACGATCAGGCACTGCGGCAGCGGTTGTTAGAAACCGCCGCGCGTTGTGATTTAAAAATCATCGATGGGGCAGTGATGGGCGTCACCCAGGGCCCGCGGCTGGAAACCGCGGCCGAGATTGAAAGAATGAAACGCGACGGCTGTGATCTGGTCGGGATGACCGGCATGCCGGAAGCTTCCTTGGCCAGAGAACTGGAAATTCCCTATGCCTGTCTGGCGGTGGTGGTGAACTGGGCGGCGGGGGTTTCCAGGGATGATATTAGTATGGAGGGTATTGAGAAGGTATTGAGGGAGATGGAAGGGGGGATTGGGAGGATATTGGGGGGTTATCGTTAGATAACCGGTGTTCCTTTTGTCCCCTCCACCTCAGGGGGAGGGTTAGGGAGAGGGGATAAAAACAAATTCCGCGCGCTCTTTCAGAGCTTTCCGCGGGT
>JAFGLM010000009.1 GCA_016928055.1 Gammaproteobacteria bacterium | reverse complement strand
TATTTGAATACATTGAAGTATTTTACAATCGGCAACGTAGGCATGCTTTTCTAAACTACATGGCACCAGTAGAATATGAAGAAAAATGTGCCAGTAATTAATTCGTCCGTTTTATTGGGGGAAGCTCAGTTAGATCCTGTGCAGGCCGGACAATATCCATTTTTAACAAAAAAAAATAGTTTTACAATAATGTTGATGATTAATGGTACTAACGTTTCGGTATGGTCTGGTAGACAAGACACCGATGGAAACGTTTCTCTGAGTCCTGTAAAGCAAGATTCGTTTAAAATAGTACAGCATAAAACCAATGCTATAGTATTTGCGATAGACTCATCAAGCGATGTATTTGATACTACCGGAGCTGGTGGTTGGGTTGAGACATGGAATATTACGCTGACTAAAAAGGGAGAGTCTTCTATATACGCATATCATGTAAGGTCCGTAAACAATTATCTAATTCCGCCTGAAATAAATAATGAAGAACAAACTGGCAGGTTCATTTATGCCTTCTCGGGTGTGATTGATAAGGTTGATCAAATAGAGAGAATGTCTGAATAGAGAATAGTAGTCATGCGTTATATCAAACAAGGAACAAAAATGAATGCAAAAAGAATAGGTGTCAAATCTATTGATAAATGTATCTAATAGCACGTAGCGCAATAACCATTGGGCATTGCGCTGAATGGTTTCATTACTTTCATCCAGGCCGACGTATAGTTTTGATTTGGATGTGAATAGTGAATAGTAAAGTGAGATTTTTATTGGTTTTAAACGGATCCTGGTGCAATGCTCTGTGGTTATTGCACCCTACGAGCTGGGGCCAAACTAAAAAAATGTTATATGTATATAGGAGCATATATGTTAGATAGAAAAACAATGCGGGTATCATTGTTGCAAGTCGCTTTGGTGGTATTGTCCATCATGCCTTTACACACATTTAGCAACGATGGGTCCGGTGTAGTAGTGAAGGGCGCGAAGAGGCAAGCTGTTACATACCTGTCTTCTCCAGTTGAAGTGGAAATACCACTTTCCTTCGATGATTCCGGAATATTCGAGTCCGAACAGCTGGCTAATTACAACATTGATACAATTAGAATATTTTTGATTAAGTTTGAAGTTGATGTAAAGGAGGATGTGGACGTTATCGAAATCGAATTTGAAATGAACGCAGAATTAGGCTGCGATAAACTGCTGAATTTCACGTACAAGTTTGGCAGCAACGAGGATTTTGTGCCACTGAAAGAAATAATTAGTAAGAGAGATAAAAAACGTACTAAGCGGATACCCACGTACCGTATCGATAACGAATTCACGATCAACGCAGATGAAGGTGAATCCCTTTCAGTCAAAAAGACCTACATTGCTGATCGTAAAGAATTTGATAAATTTATGAGAGCAGAGGGTAGTACAATGTTCTTAAAATTAAATATCAAGCCGAATTGTTGAGAAATTTATCGGTAATACAAACGGGAAAATAGGGTCAGTCTCGAATAAGCGAGTAAGCCGCAATAACCACAGAGCATTGCGTCGAAAAAATAATCTCGAAAACGAGGTTTTTAGTTATGATAACTGAGTGGTACGATTCACAATTAATCGGGGTATTAGTCGGTGCTTTACTGGGCTTCCTGACGTCTTTTTTGCCCTTATATTTTGAAAAACGAAAAAAACGCATTGTTCTTGTGAAAGCGATTTGTATCGAGGTTGAAACCATAACGCGCTATTGGGAAACGCGGATACCGGTTTATGCAAACTATGTTGATACGCTTCGTATAAATGGCCCTTGCTCCATATACTACGCACAGGAACGTGAACCGGATCTGATTTTCAGGAGTAATGCGGGTAACCTGGATTTGCTTGGAGAAGGGATTATTGAAAAATTGGCTGAATTTCACATAGAAGTCGGTTTTCTTCAGTCAAGAATGCGAGCATTACAGGATGTGTTTAAAAATTACAACGCAAAAACAGACCCCACGCTTGATCAGAAATATTTACTCGAAGCAATTCAGAAAACCATTGATGTGATGCGAAAAATCGTTTCAACAGGAGAGGGTCTTTCCGGTCAACTTCGGCGTCGGTTGCAAATAGTCAGGTCAGTATAAAATCCACAAATCAAAAAAGGTCAGCACCATGAATGACAATGAAATCCTTGAACAACGCGCGTTTTTACGAAATCTTATAGACAAGAAAGACCGTGAGTGGGATGAATACCGAAAAAATTACGCCGGCGCTCCTGAGTATTGGGAGGTTCAGAAAAATGCTTTTAACGAAATTCAGGCGCTTAGAAATCAACTGGCCAATTTACCGTCCACTTCCTCAGAACGTCGCAAGCGGCTTTTTAAATGGTCGGCGATTACGCTGCCAGCCGGGTTTATTCTTGCCTGCTTTATATCGCCGGCTGTACGGTCATGGATTTACTCAATAGCCGTATCCTCATTGTTATCTCATATCGCATTGTGGCTGATAACATTAAGTATATTAACGGTTCTTTACGGTATTTATCGATACTATACCTACTATATCGACACCTCCTTTTCACTGATGTTTGCCGTTGAAATAGAAATAGAAGATCTATATACCTATATATTTTATTCCATTGTGTTCGCGCCGCTGGTGGTCGCTGTGTTTTTAGTGCCGGAGTTATCAGTCTGGTCTCTGAGTGCCTGGTGGTCATGGCTGCTAATCAGTTTAGCCGCAACTGTTTCGATATTAGTTTTCTATTTGGTGGCGGGATGCAAGTTTGGAATTGTCTTGCCGTCTGATATTGAGCTGGTTGCTTTTATACCGGCTGTTACATTTCCCTTTTATATATTGTTCAAACTGCTTTACGTCTGGATGATATAAATTAGATGGTTCTGCGGGTCGCTGGCGTAAGTCATTGAAAAATCATAAAAAAAGGGACATGCCAGCGTCTCGGAGCCTTAAAATCCATTTTTAACGTTTTTTGAGACGGGTTCTATCAAACCTGATGGAAAAAACCGGCCAACGGCGTAAACTACGCCCACCTTTTTCACCAGGTACGCTCTCACCAATAACAAGAGGCCGGCTTTTAATCCATGTTTAAATCAACCCAATCCAATTCTGTTTTTTATGCGCTGATATTTCTGGCGTGTATGAGTCCACTAATCTCTCAGACCGTGCAAGCCAAGCCGGTGCTGTTTGGGTGGCTGGAAAGTATCTATCTGCAACCTTCCGGAGAACGTATCGTCGCCAAACTCGATACCGGCGCAAAAACCAGCTCGGTGTATGCCAGCAATATCCAACTGTTTAAAAAGGACGGCAAACGTTGGGTTCGCTTTACTATACCCGCGAAAAGAGGTGGTAACGCTATTGATATGGAACGGCCGCTTTTGCGCGAAACTCTGGTTAAGGAACATATCGGCGAAAGTGTTCCGCGCTATGTGGTGAAACTTAATTTCTGCCTGGAGGGAAAGTTCTATAATGCTGAATTCACTTTGGCCGACCGGGAGAATTTCAATTATCGGGCAATTCTGGGCCGCAGCATGTTACAGCGGCAGATCATTGTAGATCCCGGCAAAAAATTTATCGCAGACAAAACCTGCAAAATAGTTCCAACCGGTACACCTGAAAAATCACCTTAGTATTATGCGCAACATTCACGTACACGTTCTCGCAGTGGGTCTGAGTGTTTTCAGCCTAGCAATCATGTGGACCAAGGTGTCAACACTCGGCTTGCCGATCATGCCGGACGAACAGACTTCAACCTGGATCATTGAGGCACAGATAGAATTCGAAGCCGTTGGTAAACCGGTCATTGTAAATCTGGACATACCAAATAGCATTCCCGGTTACACTCGCCTGGACGAATCTTTTGTTTCCCGTAATTACGGGCTCAGCATCGACATTGTCAACAAGGATCGGCGTGCCGAATGGTCTGTACGGCGCGCGAAAGGTTTGCAACGACTTTATTATCGTCTTGATCTGGCCGCTGATCTCACCGAATCAGGCTCCAAAAAAAATGTCCGTGCACCCGCGCCACCGCCCATACCCGATTATCCTGAGCCTTTTGCCTCGGCTGTCCAGGATCTTTTGCAATCATCGCGTGATCAGTCTGCAGATGTTTTTACTTTTGTCAGCCAGTTGGTTTCCAACATGAATAATGATTTGACTGACTCCAGCGCGGCACTGATTCATAAGGGTGTACAAGCCGGAACTGAAAAATGGGTACAACGCATCACCTACGTGCTGGCGGGTGCCAGAATTCCGGCCAGACTGGTGCGCGGCATCGTATTGACGAAAAGCAACGGCCGCACCCCGTTGTTAAATTGGCTGGAAGTCCATAACGGCGAGCAGTGGCAGGGCATCGATCCTTTGTCGGGTAGTAAAGGTTATCCGGACAACTTTGTCCGTTGGAGCGTGGGTGACGATCCGTTGCTAACCATAAAAGGCGGGCATAATGTCCAACTTCATCATTCGATTTCGCAGCAACCACAAAGTCTGGTAAATGTTGCCCATGAACGCGCTGAAGCGATGGAATCAACCATGTTGGGCCTGACGTTACTGAAACTGCCGCTCGCCACGCAAAACATCTACCGAATTTTGTTAATGATTCCAATCGGCGCCTTGATCGTGGTGATTATGCGGGTTCTGATCGGAATACCGACTTTCGGCACCTTTATGCCGATACTGATCGCATTGGCTTTTCGCGAAACCAGTTTATTATGGGGAATCGGACTTTTTTGTTTAATTGTCGGATCCGGACTGGCATTGCGATTTTACCTTGAAAAACTGCAACTGTTACTGGTTCCTCGTCTGAGCGCGGTACTTGCATTAGTCATTTTGCTGATGCTTCTGCTTAGCCTGCTGTCCCACGAACTTGATTTTGAATACGGAATTTATATTGGCCTGTTCCCGATTGTCATTATCACCATGGTAATCGAACGTATGTCGATCCTGTGGTCAGAATCGGGTGCGCTAGAGGCATACAAAACCGGTTTTGGCAGTCTGCTGGTTGCGACGATCACTTATTTCGTCATGAATAATAATTATCTTGAACACTGGTTTTTCATGTTTCCCGAGTTGTTACTGTTGATGCTTGCCTTATTTTTATGGGCCGGACGCTATACCGGTTACCGGCTGAATGAACTGATTCGGTTTCGTGAACTTGCCAAATAAAATCTGAATCACGTGTTTCAGCGAATAAAACAATTAAGACAAGCCGGTGTGGTGGGTATCAACGCGCGCAACAACCGCTATGTTATGCCGCATAATCCGCGTGCGCTTTATGCTTTGGTTGATGACAAAATAAAAACCAAGCAACTTGCCCAAAGTGTTGGTATTGCAGTACCTGAACTATACGGCCTGATTCGAAGTGTTGGTGAGTCCGGAAATTTGGATACCCTGTTACAGGATCGACATACGTTTGTGATTAAACCGGCACATGGCAGCGGCGGAAACGGTATATTAGTGATCTCGGGTCGCCGTAGAAATACATTTTTCAAGCATGACGGCACTATCATCGATATATACAGATTACGGCATCATATTGAAAATATACTAGGCGGTGTATATAGCCTGGGTGGTCAGCCCGATCAGGCAATTATCGAGTACCGGGTAAAATTCGATCCGGTATTTAATTCAATCAGCTATCATGGTGTACCGGATATACGCGTGCTGGTTTATCGTGGCATTCCGGGCATGGCTATGTTGCGGTTGCCGACCAAGCGCTCTGATGGTCGCGCCAATTTACATCAGGGTGCAGTCGGAGTTGGCATCTCATTAAAAACCGGCATGACAACGTTGGCAGTTTGTGACAACAGGCGAATCGACGAACATCCGGATTTTGGACATACGCTTGTTGGCCTTGCTATTCCAGGTTGGGAAAATTTATTACTGTTGGCAACGCGTTGTTATGAACTGGCTCCACTCGGATATCTGGGAGTTGATATCGTACTGGATGCCAAGCTTGGCCCGTTGCTTCTCGAAATGAACGCACGACCTGGTTTATCCATTCAAATCGCCAACGGTCAGGGTCTGCAACCACGATTGGACGCCATCGATGAGCACTGTGCACAGTCACAATTATTTGAAAGTGCGGAACAACGTGCAAAACTGGCAGCAACGTTGTTTGCTTAATTAGCAATGCTCAAAATAGTGATATTTAATTTTCTGATCCTTTGCTCGATATCGAGCATTGCGGTGGAAGGAATGGAACAATCCGTCGATATGCCTGAAGGCAATATTGAGGAGAATTTACATCCACCATTTCAACTGCTGGATACCGCCATTGCTGTCGGAGAATACCAACTACTCAAACTGACCACAGGTCAGTCGTTCTTCGGACAGCCATTGGATATACCGGTATCGGTTATCCATGGCGTCAAACCTGGCCCCGTCCTGTGTCTCATCGCCGCCGTTCACGGCGATGAGTTAAATGGTATTGAAGCGGTACGCCGAATTATGGAAGAAACCAATCCACAGGACTTATTCGGCACCTTAATCGGCATACCTGTGGCCAATGTGCAGGGCTTTACCCAGGGTGTACGGTATCTGCCGGATCGTCGTGACCTGAATCGTTATTTCCCGGGACGAGCGTATGGGAGCCTGGCATCACGTGTAGCGCATTTGATTTATCATAACGTCATCAGTCGCTGCACATATCTTGTCGATTTTCATACCGGGTCTTTCAAGCGTATCAATCTGCCGCAATTACGCGCGGATATGACAAAACCGGAAGTGCGTAAACTCGCGTTGAATTTGGGCGTGCCGATACTGCACAAACCTGCCGCTAAAGGTACGTTACGCAATGCAGCCGTTGAAAACGGTATTGCTGCGGTAACGATTGAACTGGGAGAGCCCGCTACCATTGAACTTAGCCATGTTGAATCCGGAGTCGCCACGATTCGTGTCCTGCTGAATTCGCTGAATATGATCGTCAATGATCAATCGATTTTACAAAACCTTCAAACCACTTATTACCGGTCACACTGGGTGCGGGTTAACCATGGCGGGATATTACTCCCCAACGTCATACTTGGAGAAGTTGTTGAACGAAATGCACTTATCGGAGTCAGCATTAATCCTCTCACAAACGAGCGCCATGAAATAAAATCACCCGTTGCAGGCAAAATACTGGGTATGGCGAAAATCCAGTTCATGCTCCCGGGTTTCGCCGCCTTTCACATTGGCAGTCTATCTCAGGACACCATTCCACCCCTCGATCAAAAATCTGAAAGTGATTTGGATACCGAGGTATATGATTAAATGAGAAAATACGATGAAAAAATGTCCCTTCTGTGCTGAAGAAATTCAGGATGCTGAGGAAAATATTCCCTGGTTTTACCGAAAATCGATTATCGTTATAGCAGTGTTGTGTGTTGGACCTTTTGCGCTGCCTCTGATCTGGTTACGGCCACGTACCCATCTGGCCTGGAAGATCGCGCTGACGATAATTATACTCATACTTACCTGGGTCTCATATGAATTGTTGATGGAATCGCTAAAGACTCTTTCAGAGGTTTACAATCTATATAATCAATTGTGACGTGATATAAAAACAGGCATAAAGGGATGACCGACCGATTGCGAGTGAACGAGGTTAAGGACCTGATGGCGTTTCTCGTTGATAACCTGCGCGGCTGGAGTCGAAATACCATCAAGCAAAGATTGAAAGTTGGTTGCGTAACGGTAAACGGTGAGCCGGTGTTAAAGCATAACCATATCCTGCAGGTCGGCGACGATGTGGAAGTGTTGGCAGCGGCAAAATTCATACGGCGCGAAACGAGCACGCTGGAAATTCTTTATTCAGACAAGGAATTGATTGCCATCAATAAACCGGCTGGTTTGTTGTCTGTGGCGACGACTCGGGAAAACAAACAGCATGCGCTTGCTATTCTTCGTAATCAGTTTTCACGGTCTCAAAGATCGATAAAATTATGGCCGGTGAACAGGTTGGATCGCGATACATCGGGCGTTTTATTGTTTGCCACTTCACGCGAAATGCGCGAGTCGGTGATGGCGCAATGGACGGAAGCCGAGAAAATCTATCTCGCTATTGTTGAAGGGCACCCAAATCCGAGCTGTGGGACGATCAATCAGCCCTTAAGGCTGGATGATACGGAATATCGCATGCATGTCGGTCAACATCCGGAAGCCAAAGCTGCGATTACGCATTATGTAACCCGGCGTACCGCGCCGGATCGGGCTTTGCTTGAATTGCAACTGGAAACAGGGCGCCAGCATCAAATCCGTGCCCACATGGCCTGGCTAGGGCACCCGGTGATTGGCGATCCTCGTTACGGAAAAGCGGGTCCACGTATGGGTCTGCACGCGTTGCGGCTGAGCATTAAACACCCGCAAACCGGTAAACAACTCGCCTTTGAAACCCCAGCACCTGATGATTTCTATGCACTGCTTGCTTGATATTTTGTAAAATCGTTTCGATATTGAAGTTCAAGATCGCCCATTGGAGAAATATCATGCCAGAATCGAGCGCAAACAAAAAAGTCGTTCTTTATGCCTGCTCAGGAGCATCTGATGTGGGAGAAATTGCCGATAGGGTAGCGAGGAAGTTAAGAGCGGATGGCGTTGGCATAATGAGTTGTCTGTCCGGTATTGGCGCTAATGCTGCAAGTGTTTTTGAAACGGCGGTCGCGGCCGATGTTGCAATTGTGATTGATGGTTGTCAGTTAAGATGTGGCAAGTCGATATTTCAACGCAGCAATATTGACGCGATCTTTTTTGGTTTAAATGAATTGGGACTGGAAAAAGGTCAAACGCCGGTAATTGATGATGTTATCGCTCAAACCGCAAAACAAATTAATGAAAAACTGGAAGAAGTGTAAGAAACATACACGCATTGAAGTATGTTAGCAGTGAATTGTACCAAAATTATTGAAAATGAATAACAGCTGGTTCTATCATAGAAGGATTTAATTGACCGCGTTTTTTATTTCTTACTACTATTCAATCATGAAAAATATGGGAGAAAGGAAATGAGAAAAGTAAATTCATTGGCATTAAAAAAAACATTATCGGGTAAGAGCATTAAAGAATTCATTAAATACCTGGCATTCATTTTTACAGTGTTGATTGTCCTGACCGGTGCAACATGCACGCCGATTCAAATCGAAGAGGTGTTGGAAAATCCTTATCAAAATTATCCTTATTGGTATAAGGTTCAAACTCATGCACATAGTACCAGGAGTGATGGCAGTAATGGTCCTGGAAAGGTCTTTTACCATTATGTCCAAAAAGACTATCGAGCTATGGCATTAACTGATCACGACATTCCTTGCGGCATTATTTTTGATGATCCATTGGTTGATTCGGAAATTATTGGAATCGTTTATATCCCCAGTGAAGAAGACGGTGATTGGGGTAGTGAACACATGCTGGCGATAAACTTGGATCCGGGTCTGGCTTCGAATGGGCCGTGTGGACCGGAACACGAGTGGCCGGCACAAAGACGAATTGATTATGTGATAAATCAGGGTGGCATTGCTGTCCTGGCACATCCTTATGATAGTGACCACGGCTGGAGCGAGAATAAAATACTGAATGACCTGGACCGATTCACCGGAATTGAAATATTCAATCCCGGGCAAAGAGGCCCCGGCGGCGGCAATAACATGCGGACAATAAACCTGTGGGATCGGTTATTGCAGCAGGGCAGAAAAGTATGGGGATTCTCCGGTGATGATTGCCACGATGTTGATGGCGATCACTTTAATTTGGGTTGGATATTAGTTAATTCAAATAAGAATGCGCGAGAATACTGGGAAGGTGAAAATCCAAAGGATCCACAGGAATTCAGGAATGACCTTGTAGCGAATATCAAATTAGGGAATTTTCTTGCCATGACCAGGAATTATCCTCCCGATGGCCACGGCAGCACGGATACCGGGCCTCAGGTGAAAATTCAAACTCTGGGTGGCATTGTTTCTGTTTCTACCGAAGAGATTAGTAGCAAAATCAGGATTATCGGTAACTCAGGTAACATTCTAGCTTCAGCAAGGAATAAAAATGGGCTTTCCTATACTCTTACCGGAGAAGAAAAGTATTTAAGAGTCGAAGTTGAGCAATTGAAAAATGGTGTGGAAATTTTAGCGTATTCTCAGCCATTGATGGTGAAACTCAATTAGGCCAAAGAGATGATTCAGGAACCTCTGATTCATTCAGAGGTTCCTGAACTGGTTCCTCGGTGTCGCGGGTGGATACCGCAGAACCCACTAAATAGTATCTAGTCATTCGCCATCATCCTATTATGAATGCTCTCTATAAATACGTTTTTCTATAGGAGCGTATTTGTTCTATACTTGTACCCCCAAAAAAGGAGATGAGTTGTTATGAAAATTGCGTTAATGAATGAGTTTAGCCAGGCTTCAAAAAATCAAATTGTTCTGAAGCAGCTTACAGAAGTTGCTGCCGAGCAGAATCACACCGTCTTCAATGTAGGCATGAGTGATGATAATGATCATTATTTGACCTATATTCATTTGGGTATTATGGCCGGCCTGTTACTAAACTCAAAAGCTGTAGATTTTGTCGTGAGTGGTTGTGGAACCGGTCAGGGGGCCTTGATGTCGCTGAATGCCTATCCTGGAGTCACTTGTGGATATTGTATTGATCCTTCCGATGCGTTTTTGTTTGCGCAGATTAATAACGGTAATGCACTGTCAATTCCCTTTGCCAAGGGATTTGGTTGGGGTGCAGAACTCAATATTCGTTATATATTTGAGAAAGCATTTCCCAGCGAAAGAGGACAGGGTTACCCGGCCGAAAGGAGGGAATCAATGGTTAGAAATGCTGGAATCTTGAATAATGTCAAACATGCGGTCGCAAAAGACTATCTGGACGGCATGAAAGCAATCGATCGAGAGCTTGTCAAGACAGCGGTAACCGGTGAACGATTCCAGTCCTGTTTTTTTGAAAATTGTCAGGACAAAAAGATAGAGAGTTTCGTTCGGGAAGTCCTGGGAAAATAGTAATGAAGGAAAGTTTCGTCCAAATTTGGTTTTCGGGGATATCAGGTCGAACTAAACAGTAAATTCACAAAAATAATTAAAATATTTGGTATTAAGGAGAAATCATGAAAAAACAGGCTAATTACCTTGTTTTGGTTGCGCTTGCCCATATGGCGTTGCTGTGTTTCGCGCAACAGGCGATAGCTAAACCGGTGCAAAACGGTGTTCAGGTTGAAACCGGGAAGTTGAATGTTAGAGTTCAGTTTTATGCGGAAAATATTGCGCGGATTGTAAAATGGCTGCCCGGGAATCAGGCTGACAAGGCCAGTTTGATTGTTACCAAAGAGTTGCCTGATGAATTGGATATCGATATTCAGGAAGACGCCAAATCAGTATCTCTGCGCTCCAGTAAACTGAAAGTCGTTATTTCCAAACAAAACGGCACTGCCCAGTATTTAAAACCGGATAACAGCAGAATTCTCATAGAGAACGACGAGATTGCGCTGAAGCCGGTTCAATACCAAAAAGACAAAGGCTTCACCATAAAACAGAGCTTTAAATTGACTCCGGATGAAGGCGTTTATGGCCTGGGTCAGCATCAGTATGGTTATATGAGTTATCGCGGCAAAAAAGTCGTTCTGGTGCAATCCAATACCGATGCAGTGAATCCATTTCTTATTTCAACACAGCCTTATGGCATTTTGTGGGATAACTATTCGAAAACCGTTTTTGAAGACAGCGAGCAGAGCGCGTTGTTCTGGTCTGATATTGGTGAAAATATCGATTATTACTTTGTCGCGGGCAACTCCATGGATGAGGTGATTGCAGGTTATCGGGATTTAACCGGGCAGGCTCCGATGTACGGTAAGTGGGCTTATGGTTACTGGCAGAGTAAGGAACACTATGATAACCGGGATGAGTTGCTAAATGTTGCCAGGCAATATCGCAAACGACAAATACCGATTGATAGTATTGTTCAGGACTGGGATTACTGGGATGGGCAGGAAAATTGGGGGCAATTGTTTTTCGCGGAGAGCAAGTTTCCGAAAGCGGAAGAGATGATTCAGATTCTGCATGATTTGAATTATCACGTCATGATTTCCATCTGGCCCGGTCTCGGACCGAATACCGATGTATATAAAGAAATGGATAAACAGGGCTATCTTTTCTGGCCGGTAGGTTGGGCGAATTTCAAATATTACGACGCTTATATTCCAGAGGCGAACGATATTTACTGGAGTTATATGAAGAAAGGATTGTATTCGAAAGGGATTGATGCCTGGTGGATTGATTCGACCGAGCCCGACATAATTAATGCAACCGCCAAGGACGCACAGGAATTCGAGATGAAAAAAGTCGGTGGCAATTATCTCGGCTCCTGGGCGAAATACCTCAATACCTATTCCTTGTTGATGACAGAAAGCATTTATCGGAAACAACGCGAAGAAAGCGATGATCGGCGTGTTTATATACTGACCCGATCAGCATTCGCGGGCCAGCAAAGAGCGGCAGCCACAACCTGGTCCGGTGATATCGGCGCCAGCTGGGATGTTTATCAAAAACAGATTACCGCCGGAGTGAATTTCTCCATGGCCGGCATTCCCTACTGGACATTCGATATTGGTGCTTTTGTGTTGGGCGGTTACGGCGGTGTATTTGACAATGGCGGTAAAGACCCGGCTTATCAGGAACTGTATACGCGAATGTTTCAGTTCGGTGCTTTTTGCCCGATCTTCCGCTCGCACGGATCCGAAACACCGCGCGAGATCTGGGAATTTGGTGAATTTGAAAAACCGCTGTTGAAATTTGATCAACTTCGTTATCGCTTGTTACCGTATATTTATTCCAACGCCTGGAAAATTACTCATGAAGGCTACACGATGTTGCGCGGTCTACCGATGGATTTTACCGGCGATAAAAATACTTACGATATAAAAGACCAGTTTATGTTTGGCGCGTCGATCATGGTTAATCCCGTTACTGAGTACCAATTACATCGACCACCGGAAGCAGGTGTATTAGTCGGGCCTGAATATTTTAAAACCAGTGACGCCCAACAGGGATTGAATGCAAGTTATTACAAAGATAAGGACTTCAAAGAATTGTCACTGCAGCGAATCGATCCGAACGTCAATGTGCGTTGGTACACCGGTCGTCCCGATTACGCCACCAACTCACAATACGCCATTCGCTGGCAAGGCAAATTGATACCGAAGTTAACCGGCAAGCATCAGTTTCATATGAAGAGTTACGATGCGACCCGGATTCTTCTGGATGGTAAAGAACTACCGCTGGCCTATCGCGCTATTGACAAACATACCGAAGTTTTCGAATTGAAAGCCGGCCAAGAATACGATTTTGTGATGGAAGTACAGAATAATCAGACCGGTGCAGCTCAGGCAATATTAAACTGGAAAACGCCGGATATGTTTCAGAAGGAAAAAACCAAGGAAAAACGCGCGAAAACACGCTCTGTGTATTTACCAGCCGGAACGACCTGGGTTGATTTCTGGACAGGCGAGCAGGTTAAAGGTGGCCAGACGGTCATTGCTGATGCGCCCATTGATAAGATTCCACTATTTATAAAAGCCGGTTCTATCATTCCAATGGGACCGTTTCTGCAATATGCGAATGAGAAAGCAGCCGATCCTATTGAGCTGAGAATTTATCCCGGTGCGGATGGTGAATTTACGTTGTACGAGGACGAAAATGATAACTACAACTATGAACGAGGCGTGTACGCAACAATCAACATGAAATGGGATAACAAGAAAAAGACATTAATAATCGACGATCGAGTCGGAAAATTTCCCGGCATGCTGGAGTCGCGGCAATTTGAAATTGTCGTCGTTGCAAAAAAACATGGTGTTGATGTTGAGATAACAAAAAAAGCGGATAGCGTTATTAAATATTCCGGCAAACGCGTTACTGTGGAGCTATAAACGATGAGAAATATGAAGTTATTCAATTACAAAGGTCTATTGCTAATTGTTCTGCTGGCAGTCTCGTTAACAGGCCACGCACAAACCCGCAGCATCACTGTTGATGCGCAGGCAGAGAAAGGGCCGCTGAATATTTTTTTTAAGACTGCAGTGGGTGCCGGCCGCGCCAACGAAGGTTTGCGCGCTGATTGGCAAAAACAGCTGGCGGAAGTCAAACGTGATGCTGATTTTAAATACATTCGCATGCATGGATTGCTTACCGATGATATGGGCGTGTACAAAATCGGTGAACAAGGCCGGGAACGCTACAATTACCAGTATATTGATGTGCTCTATGACTACATTTTGAGTATCGGTATGAAACCGTTTGTCGAACTGGGTTTTATGCCTTCGGCGATGGCCAGTGGTAATCAAACCATTTTCTGGTGGAGAGGTAACGTAACGCCACCTCAGAGTTACGAAAAATGGGAGACACTGATCCGTAACCTCGTAGAACACTGGACGGAACGTTACGGTGTAGATGAAGTAAAAACCTGGTACTTCGAAGTGTGGAATGAGCCAAACTTGAACGTAAATGGTTTCTGGGCCGGTACGCAGGATGAATACTTCAAGCTTTACAGCTACGCTGCCAAGGCAGTTAAAAGCGTCAATAAACAATATCGGGTTGGCGGCCCTGCTACAGCCGGCGCAGCCTGGATACCTGAAACCATCGCCTACTGCGAAAAAAATAAAGTGCCGCTGGATTTTGTCAGCACACATTCTTACGGTGTCAGGCAGGGTTATCTGGACGAATTCGGTAATACCGGCACCGTGCTTGCAGCCGATGATAGGGCGATCAGCAACGATGTACTCAATAACCGCAGGCAAATTTCTGAATCGTCAATGCCCGGTCTGGAATTGCACTACACAGAATGGAGTGCTTCGTATACACCAAGCGATCCTATTCATGACAGCTATCATTCGGCTGCCTATATTTTGCAACAGCTAAAGTGGGTGGGTGATGCGGTGCAGTCAATGTCTTACTGGGTATTTACCGATATTTTTGAAGAAGCGGGACCGCGCTTCGAAGTTTTTCACGGCGGCTTTGGTTTAATGAATATACAGGGTATTAAAAAACCGGCCTATTTCGCTTACCAGTTTTTAAATAAACTTGGGGTCACTGAACTGGAAAACAGCGATGCTATGTCCTGGGCTACCACAGATGAAAACGGAAATGTGCAATTGCTGCTTTGGGATTTCACGCGCACGTTGCCTGAAAAGATCAACAACCAACAGTATTATATTCAGGATTTGCCTGCCAAAGAAAAAGGTGATGTAAGAATTCATATTAGCGGCCTAAAAAAGGGTCGCTACACATTGAGGGTCTCGCAGGTTGGATACAAAAGGAATGATGCCTACAGCGCCTATATTGCAATGGGATCACCGGCACAGCTAACGAAATCACAGGTAAAAAAGCTTAAGGCGGAAGCGAAGGGCGATGTGCAGAAACAGAAAGAAATTCGAGTGGGTGCAAACGGTCTGTTAATGACCGAGTTACCGTTGCGCGAAAACGATGTTTATCTGCTTGAAATTGTGCATAAATAGAACCGAAAATTATTTTTCAGGTGCCGCCCAGGCTTTTACAATGATGCCAAGTAATGGATGATCGATGAAATTCAATTCGTCGCTGCGCATGCGGCGATGTTCATCGATATAAAATCCGTGCAGTGTGGTAAATGAAAGATCTGGTTTGCTGAATGTTAGACGGTATTTTGGTCGTGTTATCAATGTTTCGCTACTGGTATTGGTATAGGCATCTGAAGTTGCGGCTGCTTGTTCCAGTCTCAAAGTAACCGGTTGCATGAGCAGAAAATCGGCGTAGACGTGGACGAAGCGGCTTATGACCACTTTGAAGTTACCACTGAGTTCATAAACAAGCTTGTCGTTATCGTTTGCAGAGGTTGCGTCAATCGCTTCGTATTCTATGGTTATAGCTTTGTTTTGTTCTATTGGTAAACCGGCGGTATCTTGCTGATTTTCCTGTGTAATGAACAAAGAACCCATAGCAGGGCTTTTCTGTTGTTCGTCTGTGAATTCCGAAACCGCTTGCGCAGTGATTTGACGATAGACCTGTCCGGCCTGAATTTTGACGTTGATGGCGTCATTTTTGTTTAATCCGGGCTGGCGCCAGGCAAGATGCTTCAGGACCTGGTAGCGCTCGGATTTATTGAGCGATTCGGCAACCGCATTCAAGGTTCTTTCGCCGGAACCGAGTTTTTTGAATTGCTCTCTTTGTTTCCAGGGTATTTTATCCAGGCTCAGGCTTTCCTGTGTGTCAGGTATTTGCCAGCTATCCGGCCAGTGTTCGGCATTATATTGCTCGGTACCGGCATATCTGAAAATAATCAGCTCTATATTGTAATCGCGAGCAGACCAGACGACTGAGCTGCTGCAAATTAATATAAAGCCGAGGATTATCGTAATGGTTTGTCTAGGTAGATATTCGTGCATTTCAAGCTGCTTTCTGTTCCGCCAGTCTGGTTAGTAAGAGATTATTCAGGAAATCCAGTTGCTGGTCTATGGTGTTGCATTCATGTTTGAAACTCAATGTTTTTTTTCCGTCAAATTGATAACGATCCGGTTGAAATTGGATGAGTTTTATCAATTGCACGGTGGAAATCCTGGGCTGGTCGGTAAACACAATAATGCCGGACTGAAGGTTTCCCTTGATTTTGGCGACGCCGAGCGACGAGATTTTAATCTTAAGCTCGGTTTGAGCGAACAGATTTTTCGCCGCTTGCGGTAACAGGCCGAATCGATCAATCAATTCAACCTGAAGTTCACGCAGATCGTCCAGGGTTTCGGCATTGCTGATGCGTTTATATAAAACCAGCCGGCTGTCGACGTCATAGATATAATCCGCCGGCAATAAGGCAGCAACGCCGAGATCAATTTCAATACCGCTGTGCAGCGGCACATCCAACAACGGTTCCTTGCCCTGTTTCAGGGAGTCGATGGCTCGTTTCAGTAACTCGGTATACATGGTGTAACCGATTTCATGGATCTGGCCGCTTTGTTCCTCACCGAGCAGTTCTCCCGCACCCCGAATTTCGAGGTCGTGCGAAGCTAGCGTGAAACCGGCGCCCAGATCCTCAAGTGATTCGATGGCTTCCAGTCGTTTTCTGGCGTCAGTGGTCATCGCCTTGGGTGGAGGCGAAAACAAATAAGCATAAGCTCGGTGATGGGAGCGACCGACACGGCCGCGCAACTGGTGTAATTGCGCCAGACCAAATCGGTCCGCACGATTAATGATGATGGTATTGGCGGTGGGTACATCAATGCCGCTTTCAATAATTGTTGTGCAGAGCAGAATATTAAACCGCTGATGGTAAAAATCGAGCATGATGTTTTCCAGCTCTCGTTCCGGCAATTGTCCATGCGCAATCGCTATGCGCGCTTCCGGCAGTAAGGTCGTGAGTTTTTCAGCAATGTGTTCAATATTCTTGACTTCATTGTGTACAAAATAAATCTGTCCACCGCGCATTAACTCCCGATGACAGGCTTCCAGAATCAAATCATCACGCCACTCCGTAACAAAGGTTTTAATCGCATTACGTCTTTCCGGCGGAGTGGCAATGATGGAAAGATCGCGCAATCCCGATAACGACATATTCAACGTGCGTGGAATCGGTGTTGCGGTTAACGTGAGTACATCCACTTCCGCGCGCAGCGATTTGAGTATTTCCTTGTGCCTGACACCAAAGCGATGTTCTTCATCGACAATAATCAAACCGAGGTCTTTAAACTCGATGCCTTTTTGCAGAAGTTTGTGGGTACCGATCACCACATCGACCTTGCCGGATTTCATTGCATCGAGAATTATTTTCTGTTCCCCGGCGGCGTTAAAACGAGACAGACATTTTACCTGTATCGGCCAGTCAGCAAAGCGGTCCTGAAAGTTCTGGAAGTGCTGTTGTGCCAATAATGTCGTTGGCACCAATATTGCGACTTGTTTATTGTTTTGCACCGCCGCAAACGTTGCGCGCATCGCGACTTCGGTCTTACCGAAACCGACATCACCACAGACCACGCGGTCCATCGGTTTGGCGTGTGCCATATCTTCCAGCACGGCATCGATGGCGGTTTGTTGATCCGGTGTTTCTTCGAATGGAAATGCCTGACTGAAGGCATACATTTCGCTTATATCCGATTTAAATGCAAAGCCGCTTCTGGCTGCGCGCCTGGCATACAGATCCAGTAGTTCGGCCGCGACATCGCGTATTTGCTTGGCTGCTTTGCGTTTGATTCTCTGCCATTGTTCACCGCCGAGTCGATGCAATGGTGCAGTTTCCGCCGACGCGCCGGTATAGCGGTTAATCAAATCCAGCGAGGTAACCGGAACGTAGAGTTTGTCACCGTCGGCATATTCAAGCACCAGAAATTCAGTCTCGACATCAGCGACTTTTATAATTTCCAGTCCCAGATAACGACCGACACCGTGTTCTTCATGCACAACCGGTGCATTGATATTGAGTTCAGTTAAGGAATTGATGATCAGATCTGCATCGCGAGCACGGGTTTTACGCCGCCTTCGCTGCTGTGCCCGCAGTCCAAAGATTTGCTCTTCAGTAATAACGGTCAGCGAAGATCCGGATTGATTTTCCAGTAATAAGCCGTTTTCCAGAGGCCCGATAGTAATTCCAACCGGCTCACTGGATTCCGAGAAGGTACGCCAGTCTGAAAATGCAGCCGCGTGGATTTTCAGGTTGCGTAATAAATCAAGCAATACCTCGCGACGACCGGCCGATTCACAAACAAATAAAATACGACCTTTAAATTCCTGTACGAATCGATGTAGTCTGGCGCTGGGCTGTTCGAGTCGCGTTTCCAGATTCAGTGCCGGTGGCTGACTGCTGGCAAAGTTATATTCAAAAGGGGCAGCGACAGAATCGAGTTTAAGCTGTTGAAATTCAATAGAGGGTAGTATGGCAAGCTGTGCATCCAGCTCGTCCGGGTGCAGATATAATTCGGTGGGTGACAGTATCGGACGTTCGATGTTGTGTCGTAACTGTTCGTAGCGGTGATTGGTTTCCTGCCAGAAGTTTTCCAGCATATCGGAACAGGCTGTTTCAAAAAGGCACAAGGTTCCGGCCGGCAAATAATCGAACAGGGTTTGTGTTTGTTCGAAAAATAACGGCAGATAATATTCGCAACCGGATGGCGCAATACCGTTGCTGACATCGCTATAGATCGGATTATTTTGAGGATTGCCGGAAAAGCGATCACGATACTGAGTACGGAACAATCGGATGCCATTTGCCGTCAAAGGAAATTCGCGCGCCGGTAACAGGCGAACTGAATCCAGTTTTTTAATCGAGCGTTGATTGGAAGGATCGAAGCTGCGTATGCTTTCAATTTCTTCATCAAACAGATCGATGCGCAATGGCGCGTTACTCCCCATTGGATAAATATCAATAATCGAACCGCGAATCGCAAATTCGCCGTGTTCCATTACCTGAGAGACAGACTGGTAGCCGCCGGCGACAACCTGTTCGCGAAAGGCATCGAGATTCAGTTTTGCACCGGTTTGTAACTGAAATACATGTTGTGCAATATAATGCGCCGGTGCAACGCGTTGCATTAAGGTTTGCGCGGCAATAACCAGAACACCGGTTTGCAGTTTTGGTAATGTGTATAGCGCCAGCAGGCGTTGCGAAATACTGTCCTGGTGAGGTGAGAAACTGTCGTAAGGCAGGGTTTCCCAGTCGGGAAATGCATGCACCGCAATATCAAGGCCCTGCAAAAAAAAGCGTAATTCCAGTTCCAGTTTGGCTGCGTTATGCACCGACTCGGCAATCAGCAAAACCGGTCCGTTATGATGTATGCAAGCCGCCGCCATAGCCAGGCTGTAACTACTGCCGTAGAGCTGCCCCCAACGAGCGTGTTGGCCGTCGGCAGCGGGCGGTGTTGGTGTGTTAAGTGTTTGAATGATCTGTACTTTGGCCATCGAATCTCTCCGGGCCGGAATTATAGCAGCTTGGTTTCGAAGTTAATGGATCGGCAGACCGAGGAGTTTTGTTAGACAGAAAATCGCTTCAACAACCCCTTATAAGCATCAATTCTGCGATCACGCAAAAATGGCCAACTACGACGAATTTTTTCGCTGGCCGTTAAATCGATTTTCGCATTGATGACTGCGGCCTGGTCACCGCAGCGGGCCAGTATTTCGCCCTGTGCACCGCAGATAAAACTATTGCCCCAGAAAATATCGCCATCCTCTGTTTCCTGACCGACACGATTGCAACTCAGCAGAGGCAAACCATTGGCAATCGCGTGTGCACGTTGAATAGTGATCCAGGCGTCCAGTTGTTGTTGCTGTATCGAACGGTCGTCAGTCTGATTCCAGCCGATAGCAGTGGGATAAATCAATATTTCGGCCCCGGCCATGGCCATTAAGCGGGCGGCTTCCGGAAACCATTGGTCCCAGCAGACCAGCACACCCAGTGTGGCCAATGATGTTTTGATCGGTTGAAAGCCGAGATCGCCGGGCGTGAAATAGAATTTCTCGTTATAGCCGGGATCGTCCGGAATGTGCATCTTGCGATACTGGCCGGCGATGCTGCCGTCACGTTCGAAGACCACAGCCGTATTGTGATAGACGCCGGCAGTACGTCGTTCAAATACCGAACCAACGATTACAACGTTGTATTCGCGTGCTGCTTTGGCCAAGGCTTCACAGGTCGGACCGGGTATCGTTTCAGCCAGGTCAAAATTTTTATTATCCTGCGTAACACAGAAATAGGGCGAGCAATGCAGTTCAGGTAATACCACCAGTTCACAGCCCTTGGCAGCGGCTTGTTTAATGCCGGCAATACTTATACTCAGATTATTTGTTTTAGGACAGGCGTGCTGAATCAGAGCAACGTTCAATAGGTTTTCCATATACTTTACTAACAGTCTTTATTAAATGTACCAAGGGGCAACTGCATGGTCAGACAATGTATACCGCCATTTTGCTCGATAAAACCTCTGCTGTCGACGGCAATCATTTTGCGATCAGGGAAACACTGTTGTATAGCCTGATGTGCAATAAGGTCTGTAGCACAATTGAATTTTGGAACCAATACCGCATTATTAATGATAAGGAAATTCAAATAACTGGCGGCCAGACGTCGGTTGTCTATCTTACTGTAAACGGGATCAGGCAAGGGTAGAGGTAATAACCGGTACGGTTTACCATCAGCTTGTTTGAACGCGCGCAGCTCATCGTGCATTGATTGCAGCTCGGAATAGTGACCATCACCGGTGTTTTCGCAGGATAAAAACGCAATGGTATCCTGAGCAACAAAGCGTGCCAGATTATCAATATGGCTATCGGTATCATCGCCATCGAGATTACCGTACTTTAGCCATAATATCTGATGAACATTCAGGTATTGATTCAGCAGAGCTTCAATTTCCGGTTTGCCAAGCTTGTTGCGATTACTGTTCAGCAGGCAGCTTTCGGTAGTGAGCAGGGTACCGGCACCGTCCGATTCGATGCTGCCACCTTCGAGAATAAATTCTGTCTTAACCCGTGGCGCGGCAAAATAATTCTTCTGCTGAAGTTTTTGCGTTATGAGATTGTCCAGGGTTGCGTCATAGCGATTACCCCAGCCGTTAAACTGAAAATCCAGTAGAACAGGTTGGCCGTTCTTAATAATCGTGATAGGTCCGAAATCACGACACCAGGTATCGTTATAGTCAGTTGTAAAGAATTTTACGGGATGGCTGGTAACTGAATGACCAAGCAGGGACTCAATGTGTTTGCGATGCGATTTATTACAACAAATGATTAGCAGAGATTCATACTGCAAAATGGATTGCGCCAGTTGCAGAAAGTCCATTTCGATAGACGGCAGCAGTGAATGCCAGTCGTTGCCCAAATGCGGCCACGCCAGTAGCACAGCATCTTGTGTTGCCCATTCTGCGGGTAGGAAAAAATCGTTGGGCACTATGGAATTAAAACTTAAATAAAATGCGTTAAAACCAAATCAGTTTAATCGGGTAAATTCAAAGTATCACCAACAGAAGGATCAGGACGCGGCGCATAGGAAGACGCCGGAAGTTTTTCCAGCTCATGGTTACGAGGGAAGGCGTCCAGAACGCGGTCATATTCAAATACTACCGAGAAATCACTGTAGTTCCAGCGCGTAATGGGCGGATCGCCCACCGGACCTTTGATATCCTGAGGCTGACCGTATTGCTCCTGAATCTGGTTCTTGGTTGCGCCGCGCAACGGATACAAGTTATCCGCCGACGCGGATGCGCATACATGAAGTATCAGAAGGGATGCCAGTGCGAAAAGTGTTTTCAGTTTCATATGCTTGTGTCCACGCAGATGCCTCAATACTATAGCAGCATATTGCGTGTTAAGAAAGTGGTTTAAGCTGTTGATTTGAAAAAGGAAAATATAGCCGATGCAGAGTCCCGGGGGACCGGTCGCGATTGGTATGGGGTTTGGCCAAACCTGAGCCACAGACATTTATCTCCGAGTATGGTCTAATTGCGCGCCATGTTCCGTCCACTCGAAATTTTTATCGGTCTTCGCTATACCCGTGCCAAGCGCCGGCACGGTTATATTTCAGTATTCTCGTTTATCTCCGTGCTTTGCATCATGGTTGGCGTAATGGCGTTAATCATTGTGTTGTCGGTGATGAATGGATTTGAAAAGGAGCTGCGCGAACGCATTTTAGGCATGGCCTCGCACGCCACTATCATGCCAATTAGCGGACATTTATCCGATTGGCAGGCATTAATCAAACACGCCAAAAAGAATCCCGAAGTGATCAGCGCAGCACCCTATATCGACGGCGAAGTCATGCTAAACCAGGGTCAGACGGTCAGCGGCGCGGTTATTCGCGGGGTTGATCCTGAATATGAAATGACGGTCTCAGATGTCGGTGAAAAGATGACCAGTGGCTCATTCTCGGATCTGGTTGCCGGTGATTATGGCATTGTGCTGGGTAGTGAGCTGGCAGCTCTGATGGGCGTCTCGATAGGTGACAAGGTGACCGTGATCACACCGCAGGCAACGAGTACACCCATCGGCATATTGCCGCGGTTGAAACGATTTACTGTAGTGGGTGTTTTCGAAGTGGGTATGTACGAATACGATCGCACTATGGCGTTTATGAATGTCGTGGACGCAAGTAAATTGTTTCGCATTACCGATGGTGTTACCGGTGTTCGATTGAAACTGCAGGATATGGATAACGCCCGACAGGTAGCCAGTGAACTGGTTGCCGATCTGGATGAGCATTACTGGGTGAGTGACTGGACCCGGCGTCACGCGAATTTTTTTAAAGCGGTTAAGCTTGAAAAGAAGGTTATGACGGTTATCGTATCGCTGATTTTATTTGTCGCTGCGTTGGCCATTATTTCCACCCTGATCATGATGGTGACGGACAAGCAGGGCGATATTGCTATTCTTCGTACCCTGGGAATGTCGCCGGGAAGTATCCTGAAAATCTTTCTGGTGCAGGGCATGGTGATTGGATTTGTCGGTGTTGGCCTGGGCATGCTAACCGGCTCGATGATTGCCATCAACGTTGAGACTATTGTTGCATTTCTCGAAACGACGTTTCATGTGAAGTTCCTGGCGCCGGATATCTATTACATCAGCGAATTACCTTCCGATCTGCGTTGGTCCGATGTTGTTTCAATCGGTACGTTTGCATTTATTCTGTCCGTGCTGGCAACTCTGATTCCTTCGTGGCTGGCTTTTCGCGTGCAACCGGCAGAGGCGCTTCGTTATGAATGATTCACGACGCGACATATTGGTATGTCAAAACCTGAGCAAATCCTACCTCGATTTTGGTCTGGGTGTGCGGGTGCTGAATGGGATTGATTTGACCATTCGGGAGTGCGAACAACTTTCCATTGTTGGTGCATCAGGTTCCGGCAAAAGCACTTTACTGCATTTATTGGGCGGACTCGAAAAGCCGACAACGGGAACTGTGCTGATGAATGGTAAAGATGTGAATCGTCTTTCTGCTACCGAGGTTGGTCGTCTGCGTAATAAAACGCTCGGTTTTGTTTATCAATTTCACCATCTGTTGCCTGAATTCACCGCACTTGAAAACGTTGCCATGCCATTGCTGGTGGGCGGTTTAGCGGTGCGAGACGCGCGTCAACGCGCTGAAGACTTGCTGGAGAAGACGGGGCTGAAGGATCGAATGCAGCATAAGCCTTCGGAATTATCAGGCGGGGAGAGGCAGAGAATCGCCATTGCCAGGGCTTTGGTCGGGAGACCCGCCTGCATTCTTGCGGATGAGCCGACCGGTAATCTGGATAATCGAAATGCGGCGCAGGTTTTCGATTTATTTCTGCAATTGAATCAGGAAATGGGACTGGCGTTTGTTGTTGTGACGCATGATCATAATATCGCCAATCGTATTGATAAAGTTGTCGAATTGCGTGACGGTATTATCCACGCAATTTAGATAAAAATTCAGTACTCAGGCATTGGATTCTTTTTTGCGTGACAGGTGTAGTAATTTACGTTCCTTGATTCGTTGAACCAGGTGTAAGCGCCATAGCCAGAGCGTTGTAAAATAGCCGGTTATCGAGCAGATGCCGGCCATTACCAAACAACCCAGCAGGAACGGACGCCAGCGTGCACCGAGCTCGGTGAATATCCAGTTCAGGCTGAACTCAAACTGGAATGATTGCGGTTCGACTCCCAACAGCAGGGCGCCCACGCTATAGGCAATATAAAACATCGGCGGGATGGTAAACGGGTTGGTGACCCAGACCATCGATACCGAGATGGGTAAATTGACGCGCAATATAATGGCTAATATTGCAGCCTGCAGCATTTGCAGCGGGATGGGAATGTAACAAAAGAACAATCCAACCGCGACCGCGCCGGCGACAGAACGGCGATTCAAGTGCCATAGATTGGCGTCATGCAACAGAGTGCCCAATACATTCAGCGACTTGTTGGCCCGAATTTGCTCAGGATTGGGTAGATATTTTTTAAGCCACTTTTTCGGCACGTTAGCGTTTCAATAAGTAATTGATTTACAACTGCGATCTGAGCAAGTATAGATTACACTCAGTGGTTGCGCATTTTAGCGATTAAAACAAAAAAAGAAAGCGGGGCGTTTAGCGATATGTTCAGGGATCGATTGTTGTGGTCAGCGGTGGCATTTGCTGCAGGTGTTGCTTTACTGCAACAGATATCGTCCTTGCCTTCGGCATACTACTGTCTTTTATTTCCTTTTATTTTTGCTGTCTGTTGGTGGCAACCTAAATTTACGGTGATCGGCGCCTTACTACTGGGTATGCTATGGGCTCTGTTGTGGGCGCAAATGCGCCTGGCGCATGCATTACCAGAAGCATTAATTGGCAAGGATCTCCAGGTTATCGGCACGGTGGTGTCCATTCCCGAGAGCGACGATAGACGCACCAGTTTCGAGTTTAAAATTGAGCAGCAGCAGAAAACAGCTGCCGGCGAGTTGCGGTTGCCGCTCAAGGTACGCCTGAGCTGGTATCGGCAAGCGAATATTGCGATTCCGGATATTACGGTCGGACAGCAATGGAATTTGCTGTTGCGATTAAAACCCCCCATCGGGTTTATGAATCCGGGCGGGTTTGATTATGAAGCCTGGTTATTCAGTCACAATATCCGGGCGGTCGGCTACGTGCGTGGGCAGGGCGACAATCATTTATTGACTCAAAAAACCTTTCGTTACGCAATTTCGATACTGCGTTCCCGTCTATTGGATAAGTTGTCCGATCTCTCTGAGAATCTGCAACATCGCGGTATTTTATTGGCGCTGGCGTTGGGTTATCGCGATGCAATTGATGAGCGGGACTGGGATCTGTTGCTGCGCACCGGTACCAATCACCTGATGGCGATATCAGGTTTGCACATCGGCCTGACGGCCGGTTTGTTGTATTTTCTGATTTTATGGTGCGTCGGTTTTGCTCATAAACGCGCCTGGCTTCGGCAAGGTCTGTGGCCGGCACAACGTATTGCTGCTATCGCTGCCTGGATGGGCGCTCTGGTCTATGCTTCGCTGGCCGGTTTTTCATTGCCCACCCAGCGGGCGATGTTGATGCTGACCGTGGGTCTTTATGCGGTTGTGGCCTATCGACAATTACGACCGGCCCAGGCGCTCAGCCTGGCCTTGATTGCTGTGCTGATAGTCGATCCCTTTGCGGTGCAGGCAGCCGGTTTCTGGCTGTCCTTTGCTGCGGTTGCGGTACTGGTTTACTGCTATGCCGGTCGCAAAGCGGCGAATTTGCCAAGATGGCTGAGTCGCTTGTGGAACTGGGGCAAAGTGCAAGCGGTGTTGCTGATTGGCCTGTTGCCGCTGACCCTGTACTGGTTCGGCGCAGCGGCGGTAAGCGCTTCGGCGGCTAACCTGATCGCCATCCCATTGGTCGGTTTAGTGGTCGTACCATTTGTCTTGCTGGCAAGCTTACTGGCGGTAGTCTGGGCGCCGCTGGCGCAATGGCTGCTGCAACTGGCTGATGGTTTATTAAACCTGCTTTGGCCCTTGCTGGAGTTTATGCAGCATTTGCCTTTATCGCGCTGGGTTCAGCCACAGCCGCCGTTATGGACAGTGTTGCTGGCGCTGGCCGGTGCGGGTTTATTGTTGGCACCCAGGGGATTTCCATCCCGCTGGGTGGGTCTGTTCTGGTTCGCGCCGATGTTGTTTTATTCGCCGTTTCGTCCACAGTCAGGCGAGTTTTTACTGACGGCGCTGGATGTCGGCCAGGGTACCGCGATCGTCATTCAAACCTCCCGCCATAATCTGATTTACGATACCGGGCCCAGACTGAACGATCGATTTGATACCGGCAAGTTGGTGGTATTGCCCTACCTGAAAGCATCTGGGATCAGTAAAGCGGATATTCTGCTGGTATCGCATGGCGATAATGATCACAGTGGAGGCAGCGCAGCGATACTTGACGCTCTGAGAGTGGACAAATTGATCAGCAGTGCTCCGGTAACGGATTTTCTTTCCGTGACGGACATCGGTTCCGAATTGTCTGTTGAATCCTGCAGCGATGGTCAGAGCTGGGTCTGGGACGGAGTACATTTTAGCATTTTGCACCCGGATAGAACGACACAGTGGGACAGCAATAACAGTTCCTGCGTTTTACTGGTCGAAACAGGCGGCCGTCGGGTATTGCTGACCGGGGATATTGAGAAACGGGCTGAGCGGCATTTGCTGCGGGAGCATCACGTCAAGCCGGTGTCGATACTGTTTGCGCCGCATCATGGCAGCAATAGCTCGTCACAGCCGGCGTTTGTCGAAGCGTTATATCCTCAGCATGTGATATTTAATGCGGGTTTGTTGAATAGCTATGGCTTTCCCAGGCCTGAAGTGGTTGAACGCTACTCAAAAACCCATGCGCAGCTCCGGACAACAGGTGAGCAGGGTGCAATGGAATTTATGGTTGGGCCTTTTGGCGTCGAATTAAAGCGTTCATACCGACACACAGCACGCCGCTACTGGCATTACCAGCCTCTTTAATCGCGCTATACGAAGCAAGAAATTCCCTTAAAAATCAAGTATGATCCAGCTTCTCCGAAAGTCGCTTATTCACTGCAGCAGAAGGTAAAAAAAGTGTTTGAAATCATTAAAGCTGGGGGTTGGATAATGCTCCCGATACTGGCCTGTTCGGTGCTGGCATTGGGCATTTTAATTGAACGATTCTGGATGTTGCGCAATGCACGTGTATTGCCACCCAAACTGGTTGGTCAAATCTGGGAATGGGTTCGCAATGACGAGCTCGATCAAACAAAGATCGACGCGGTGTACGCCAGCTCGCCGTTGGGTCGTATCCTGGCGGCCGGTTTAAACAACCGCAAACACAGTCGTGAAATTATGAAAGAGAGTATCGAAGATACCGGCAGGCATGTTGCGCATGAGCTGGAACGCTTTATCGATAGTCTCGGCACCATTGCAGCCATCGCGCCGCTACTGGGATTGCTGGGTACAGTGCTGGGTATGATCAAAGTCTTTACGGTGATTACCACTTCGGGTGTGGGTAGTCCGGGCGAACTGGCCGGCGGTATTTCACAGGCTTTAATTACCACTGCGGCCGGATTAACCGTGGCGATACCGGCATTGATTTTTAATCGCGTGTTTCGTGCCAAGGTTGAAGGACTGGTCGTCGGTATGGAAGAAGAGTCATTGAAACTGGTTGACGTGTTGCACGGCGAACGCGAACTGGAAAAATAAGTCATCATGAATTTTGGTAAGCCTAAATCCGAAGCGTCGGGTATCGATATTACATCGTTAATCGACGTGGTTTTTATCCTGCTTATTTTCTTTATGGTCACCACCACGTTCCAGCGTGAAGCGGATTTGGCGGTCAGTCTGCCGCAGGCATCGCAGGAACCGGAAGTTTCAAAAGATATGCCGCTGGAAATCGTTATTAATGCGCATGGTCAGTTCTATGTCGGTGGACAGGAGCTGGTTAATAATCAGATTGAAACTTTAATGCGCGCGCTGCAGAAAGTCGCCGTCGGGCAAAAGGACAAACCCCTCGTTATACGGGCTGATGCACGTACCCCGCATCAATATGTTGTTACGGCGATGGATGCCGCCGCACAACTGGGTCTGGTTCGTTTATCAATAGCAACCACGCAATTTCAAGAATGATGCCTGGCAAAAAACCGATTAGTTCTAATGCAGCCTATCGCCGATTGTTGGGCTATACGAAAGGGTTTAGGCGATTTTTTCTTTATGCGTTTGTAGGCATGGCAATCTATAGCATTGCCGAAATGCAAATGGCTCGTTTTGTGCAGGTCCTTATTGATGATGTTTTTGTATCGAAGGATCAAGCCGTTATCCGCTCAATACTTTTAATGCTGGTATTGATCGTGCTGGGCCGAAGTTTCGGGCATTTGATACAAATTTATTGCATGAGTGCTGTTAGTCGCGGAGTTATTATGACTCTACGTCGTGACATGTTTGGCAAATTGCTGATATTGCCCCATCGTTTCTATGATAAATCGTCCAGTGGAGAGATTATTTCCAGCTTTTCATTCAACGTCGAACAAATAGCTGAGTCAATCACCAATGCAATCACAACGATAATCCAAGATTCTATACTGATTGTGTTTTTGATAGGCCTGATGGTTTATACCAATGCAAAGCTTTCTGTGGTTTTATTTGTTTTATTGCCTTTGGCGGCAATCATTATTTACGGAGTAAGTTCCAGATTTAGGAAATACAGCCGGCGTATTCAGCAAACTATCGGTCATGTCACCCACATTGTAAATGAAGCGGTCGACGGGCATCAGGTGATTAAAATATTCGGCGGCGAAAAACAAGAACGGAAAAAATTTCTTACCGCAAATCAGCACAACTATCAACAGAATATGCGATTAACGCTTACTCGCTCAATGACCGGTGCAATGGTGCAACTGGTCGCTGGCGCCGCGTTAATAGGTGTAATTTATCTGTCCGTCTCCGGCTGGGTAGGTGAAGTATCGCCTGGTGATTTTTCACTGTTTCTGGTTGCTATGGCAAGAATGGCGCCGCCGCTCAAACACTGGACTGCCCTGAATGTGCAAATGCAGCGAGGTATCGCTGCTGCAATATCCATTTTTGAGTTACTGGATGAAGAGCATGAACACGATCCTGGAGTCATTAAGTTAAATCGAGCCAAAGGTAATATTGAATTTAAAAATGTAAGTTTCACATATGACGAAAGCAAAGGCAGTGTACTAAAAAATCTGAATTTCAAAATCAAATCCGGTGACACTGTGGCATTGGTGGGTCGTTCCGGCAGTGGCAAATCAACCATAGCTAAATTATTGCCACGCTTTTACGAAGTTGAAGAGGGGCAAATACTGCTTGATAACCGCAATCTTAATGAGTACAGCTTGCAAGATTTGCGTAATCAAATTGCTTATGTCGGTCAAAATGTCACGTTATTCAACGATACTATCGCCAATAATATCGCTTATGGCAGATTAGGAAGCACCAGTCGCGAACAGATTGTTGCTGCCGCGGAAGCTGCCAATGCGATGGATTTTATAAGCAAGTTACCCGATAGCCTTGATACCATTGTGGGTGAAGATGGCGTTTTGCTTTCCGGGGGGCAGCGGCAACGTTTGGCGATTGCAAGAGCTTTACTGAAGGATAGTCCAATCCTGATTTTGGATGAGGCTACCTCGGCGCTTGATACAGAATCAGAGAAACTAATCCAGGGCGCGATAGATAATCTGGTAAAAAATCGCACCACGATAGTAATCGCGCATAGATTATCAACGGTTGAAAAGGCTGATCGGATTCTGGTGCTTGATAATGGCAGTATTGTGGAAAGCGGAAGTCACGATGAATTACTGAAAAAAGATGAGCAATATGCCTCATTGTATAAATTGCAGTTCAATACCGGCGATACAAGTGAACCGCGTGTAGCTGAAGTGGAAAAATCTGACATTATTAATTTTCCAATTGCCGGCCAGGATTTTCTGGCTGTTAAACCGCAATCGACATCCTGGGAGCATCTGTGGTACGGCTATCATCCGCTGGCGCAGCTGTTGGCGCCGATCGGTTATTTATTTAATATGATCGTTTCTTTCAGACGCTTTCTTTATCGGTTGGGATTTTTTAGAAGCAGACGATTCAAAGTGCCCGTCATCGTTGTCGGTAATGTTACGGTGGGCGGTACCGGCAAGACGCCGCTGGTTATCTGGTTGGCAAATCATTTAAAGGCCAGAGGATATAAACCGGGAATTATCAGCCGCGGCTATAAGGGGCGTTCAAAAGTCTGGCCGTTGGTGGTTACAGCGGAAACCTCAGCTGAAATAGCCGGTGATGAAGCCGCTATGATTGTTGCGCGCACAAATTGTCCGGTGGTAATCGGTCCGGATCGAAAGCGGGATGTTGGATTGCTATTGGATAAATACAATTGTGACATTGTGATATCCGATGACGGCTTACAGCATTATGCATTGAAACGGGATATCGAAATCGTGGTTGCAGACGGAGCGCGTGGTTTTGGTAATGGCATGATGTTACCGGCCGGTCCCATGCGGGAACCTAAGTCACGGTTAAAAGAAGTCGATTATATTATTACCAACGGTGCAAGATTACCGGGTTCTTATCCGATGACGGTGAGTGGTGGTGACTTGATCGCATTTAATAATATTTCCAGAGAAGCCATCAAAGAATGGAAAGGCCGAACCGTGCACGCAGTTGCAGCGATCGGTAACCCGGAGCGCTTTTTTAATTCCCTGCGTGATGCCGGGTTGCAGGTTATTGAGCACCGTTTCGAAGATCACTATGGATTCACCAAAAAAGATATCATCTTTAACGACAACTTAGCTGTTGTAATGACCGAAAAAGACGCCGTGAAATGCAAACCACTACTTGATGACGACAAAGCCCAAAGGTACTGGTATTTACCGGTAGCAGCAAATGTTACTGAAGAGTTTACAATAAAACTTGATGAGCACATCGAGAAATTACTCAATGCAAAAAAAGCTGCTTGATATCCTGGTTTGCCCAAAATGCAAGTCGTCATTATTCTTTGATAAGGACAAACAGGAACTCGTGTGCCTAAAAAATAAACTCGCGTATCCGGTCAAGGATGGCATACCGGTTCTGTTGATTGATGAATCCAGAAAGATGAAAGAAGACGAATTGAAAAATTTCCAGTCGCAATAAGGTTATGGCCGTTTCATTTAAGGTTATTATTCCAGCACGCTATGCCTCCAGCCGATTTCCCGGCAAGGCGCTGGTTGATATCGCCGGTAAATCAATGTTGCAACGTGTTTTTGAGCGCGCTTGTCAGTCGGGCGCAGAGCAGGTTGTTGTGGCGACTGACGATGAGCGTATTCGCCAGGCAGCGAAAGAATTTGGTGCAACGGTTTGTATGACCAGCGTTTCGCATGTTTCAGGCAGTGACCGGCTGGCAGAAGTTGTATCCATTTATAAATGGTCGGATGAAACCATCGTCGTTAATGTGCAGGGTGATGAACCCCTGATTCCACCGGAAAATATTAACCAGGTTGCAATGAATATTGCAGAACATCCGCAAGCTGCAATCGCAACATTGGTGACGCGCTTTGATAATGTTGAAGAGTTGCAAAGCGCCGATAATGTTAAGGTGGTGACCGATCATGAAGGCTACGCGTTGTACTTCAGTCGCGCAATGATCCCGTATGATCGCGATGCTCAGGCAGTTGTTGAATACCGGCGACACGTTGGTTTATATGCATATCGTGCCGGATATCTGAAAGAGTTTACAAAACTCCAGCCGTCACCGATTGAGTTGCAGGAAAAACTGGAACAATTGCGTGCGCTCTGGTATGGCTGGAAAATCCACGTCGCAGTTGCAATCAAAAAGCCTTTGCCGGGTGTCGATACGCCGGAAGATTTGAAATACTTACTTGAGCTGTTAAACAGAAATTCTGTTTAAGAAACATTAATTTAATTTTATTGGGTTAAACATGTCACACAGAACCAGTCATTTACCACCACTACGATTTCCGTTGAATGTTATCCGCGAGTTGCGATATCACGAAGCATCGCGTCAGTTGTTCGCTATTATCCTGATAGTAATTTTTGCTATCTTTGGCCGGCCCAGCATAGAGTGGTTATTCTGGTTGAGTACGGTTTTAATAATTGTCGGTACCCTGGTTCGTTTGTGGGCCTCCGGGCATGTTAAAAAAAACAAACAGCTGGCAACCGATGGTCCTTACGCACTGGTGCGTCATCCACTCTACGTCGGCAATATTCTGATGTTGTTTGGATTCGCAATCACCGCAGAATTATGGTGGACTGTACCGTTGGTGGTTGCATTGTTGCTCTTTTACTACCCGCCCGCCATTCAATATGAAGACAGGAAACTGAATCGCCTGTTCGGCGATGACTGGGTGCAATGGCGTGAAAGCACGAAAACCTTGTTACCTTCCTGGCCACCAGCTGGAAAATTATCAGCATCATGGTCATTCAAGCAAAGTCTGTTGGGTAACGGTGAGCCGGTTATTGTGGTGTTTGCGGCTTATTGTTGTTATCACCTGTTCACGTTCTTGCCGTAAAAAGGCCTGGCAGATGAAGCAGACAGATAATGTCTGGAATTTGCCCGTTACCGTTCAGAATGCGCTGGAAAGGTGGTTTGATCAATTTAATCCCAATACAGTCACGTCACTGTCGAAGGGTTATCAAGGCAGTGTCTGGTTATTTGAACATCCTGATTTAAATCTGGTTATCAAAGCGGTACCGGAGCATGGCTTTGCAAATGCTTTATTACGCTTAACTTTGCAGCATGAATACCGCGTTTACTCAAAACTGCATGGTGTTGGTGGAGTACCGCGTTGTTACGGATTGTTTCGAGATCGATTCCTGGTGCTTGAGTATATACAGGGCGAAACGCTGCGTAAGGCAAACTTGAAAAATCGAAATTATTTTTATAATCGATTTTTTGATGTGCTGATGGATTTACATACACGCAATGTCGCCCATATTGATCTGAAAAGAAAAAATAATATTATGGTGATTGATGGCCGTGAACCTTGTTTGATCGACTTTGGTACAGCAGTGATATACAAGCAGGGTGGTCTGCATTTTTTTAATCATTTTCTATTTCGCCTGGCAAAACAGTTTGATTTAAATGCCTGGGTGAAGCACAAATACAAACGGCAAATGGATCAGATCAGTGCACAGGACGCGGTCTATTTTAAACGAACCTTTTTTGAGTCAGTATCTGCAGCAATTAAAAAGGTATATAAAAAGGCGATCAAAGACCGGAAGTGAAAAACTGAGCTGATTGCTATAGATGTTCAGCTTCTCCGGCAATATATGAGTGCAGGACAGTTAGCGTCTGGGGTGGAAAAAACTCCTCCAGAACGGGATGCAACTTATCGCTGACTTCGCTGAATATAGAGACAGTATGAGTTTTACTAACAATACGGTGTGCTTCACCATGCAAATCATCTTGGATAGTATGGCTTTTACCACATTCGCGCAGTACCAGGGCCGGTTCGTGCTCAAGAACTTCGATCAGTTCGAAATCCTGCCCGTTATACCTGCCCAACGCGCCAATCTGGTTTCTCAGGGCCGAAAGCAGTTTTTGAGATATATCTTGCATATCAATTATTAATATAGACTGCCGGGACGAATATAGTATGAGTATGAATTGGAAATTGCTAGAACATAAGGTTCTATATCAACGGTATTTCCGGCTCGATGAGTATCGCTTGCGCCACGATCGTTTTGATGGCGGCACGCATGAAGTGGTGCGCGAGATTTTTGAACGTGGCAGTGCAGTTGCGGTATTGCCGTACGATGCAAAACGCGATCGTGTGGTATTGATCGAACAGTTTCGCGCGGGGGCGATTCATTTTACTGATAAACCCTGGTTGCTGGAGCTGGTGGCCGGCATCATTGAAGAGGGCGAATCGCTGGAACAGGTTGCACGTCGCGAGACACTGGAAGAAGCCGGCTGTGAGGTGGGTGAATTGCTGCTTGTTCATCATTATCTGGTGACTCCGGGCGGCAGCACCGAGGCCTGTGCACTGTATGTGGCGAACGTCGATAGTGACGGGTTGGGTGGCATTCACGGTCTGGATGAGGAACATGAAGATATTAAAGTGCATGTCGTCAGTCGTGAGCGGGCGCTGGATATGCTTGATAATGGCCGAATTTTTAATGCGGCAGCCGTGATTGGTTTGCAGTGGCTGGCGTTGAACTATCAGGAACTGCAAAAACGCTGGTCTTAGACATTAGCGGTCAAATCAGTACAATACCGCCCCTCGCGTAACATTAGTTTGGAGAAACGCATATGAAACCCCCTGTACGAGTGGCCATTACCGGTGCGGCTGGTCAAATCAGTTATTCCCTTATTTTCAGAATCGCCGCCGGCGATATGCTGGGTAAAGATCAACCGGTAATACTGCAGTTGCTGGAAATTCCGCCGGCTATGAATTCACTGCAGGGTGTTGTGATGGAGCTGAACGACTGTGCATTTCCTTTATTGCGGGGCGTTGTGGCGACGGACAATCCTGAAGTGGCTTTCAAGGAGATCGATTATGCACTGTTGGTTGGCGCCAGACCGCGCGGACCGGGTATGGAACGTGCCGACTTACTTAAGGGTAATGCCGCTATTTTCTCCGTTCAGGGTAAAGCACTTAATAAGGTCGCCAGTCGCGATGTAAAAGTGCTGGTAGTCGGTAACCCGGCCAATACCAATGCCCTGATTGCGCTCAAAAACGCGCCGGATCTGGATCCGAAAAACTTCTGCGCGATGATGCGGCTTGATCACAATCGGGCGCTTAGCCAGTTGGCTGAGAAAACCGGCAGCCATGTGAACGATGTCCAGCATATGGTGGTGTGGGGAAATCATTCGGCCAGTCAGTACCCGGATATCCGTTTTGCCACCATCAAGGGCAAAGCGGTTGAGCAGCTGGTCGATCAGAACTGGTATGTAGACGAATTTATTCCCACCGTTCAACAGCGTGGTGCCGCAATAATCAAGGCGCGTGGCGCCTCCAGCGCAGCCTCAGCGGCTTCGGCGGCCATTGACCATATGCGTAGCTGGGTATTAGGGTCCGAGGGTGATGATTGGGTCAGCATGGCCGTGGTAAGCGACGGCAGCTATGGTATTGCCGAAGGCATTGTTTACTCATTCCCAATGACTTGCCGTAATGGTCAGTATCAGATTGTGCAGGGTCTGGAGATCGACGAATTTAGCCGCCGGCGGATGCAGGCAACCGAACAGGAGTTGCTGCAGGAACGCGCTGAAATCGAAGATTTGCTTTAGGCGCCGTCTTTATAATCAGCGGCAAACGGATAGGGGAGCGGCAACAATTCCAGCCGCGGGCCGGTTTGGTTGAGCAGATGCAATGTTTGACCGGTGCTGGCAATCGGTAATACCGCCAGTGCCAGTACTTTCTGCCCGGATTGCAGGGTGGCGTCGACGATTTCCCCCGCTTCGTGGCTGATGTTTCCTTCGATTGAAACGATAGTGGTACCGGGAACAGGCGGTTGGTCAGACTGAATCTGCACAAGGTACATGCGCCGTTTCAGCTTGCCTAAATACTGCATGCGGGCCACCACTTCCTGGCCGGGGTAGCAACCCTTTTTAAAGCTGATGCCTTTAACGATCTGCAAATTGGTCATTTGCGGAACAAAGTGTTCACTGGTGGCGGTGTAGACTGTTGGAATGCCGTTTTGGATATCCAGCAAGCGCCACTGGTCATCGTTGACCGGAGTGAGTACATGGCTGAATATCGGCCATAAGGTTTGCATGCGCTCAACCGGTGCATAAAGCTCATAACGTTCGTTGCCGGGCACAGACAAAACAGAGAGATCAGCGTGCTGTGCCACGCTATTGACCTGTTGCAGCTCGATGCTGAAATGTTCACGCAGCAACGTTGTCGCTTGTGGGCCGCTAATCCCAATACCGACCCAGTTGCTTTGCGCCTGTAAGGTCACTTTCGATCTAAGTACGTACATTTGTAATCTTTTGCGAATCGGCGTCACCAATTCCAGCGGCATACGTAACCAGTAGCGGTCATCTCGCTTGAAAAGTCTAAAAATGGCCAACATGCGCCCTTTGGGGGTACACAAGCTGTTCAACTGACTTTGCGATGCCGTTACCTTGCGCACATCATTACTCAGCAGGTTTTGCAGAAAACCGGCGGCCTCTTCGCCACCGACTTCCAGCAAACCCAGATAATTCAGCCTGCTCAGCAAGTTGTCGGGCATTGAACGGATATCCTCCTGGCTGTATTTTGGCGGCAGCATTCCACAATTACCGATGTTTCTCAACCACAAACGCTGTAGGGCTAATTCGATTTATATTGGTTGAAAATGAATGACGCTAACGTACAATTACAGCCCGTTAAAAAGAGCCGCCAATGAATCGAAATCCTGCCCAAACCAACGAAAATTCGCAATCTACGTTAAATAGCTCGACTGTTGCAAAAGCAGGCGATCTGAACAAAACAGAAGAGACTGATGACAAACCTGCTGAAATCGGTGGCCCGGCCGGACTGGAACCGACTCGTTATGGTGACTGGGAAAAGAAAGGCCGCTGCATTGATTTTTAATTTAATTCAGTTGTTTATACGGAGCGAACTGTGAGCAAAGACAACAGACCACTATCGCCGCATTTACAAATCTACCGTTTACCGATGCTGGCGTGGTTATCGATAAGCCATCGAATAACCGGCATGTTTTTATCGATAGCGGTTATTTTATTGCCGGCCTGGTTATGGCTGATTGCCGAGGGTGAGGAATCCTACGCCAGTACGCACACGATTATCAACGCCTGGTACGGACAGGTGTTTTTGTTTGCTGTCAGCTTCAGTCTGGTATTTCATACGCTCAGCGGTATTCGGCATTTGATCTGGGATACCGGCTTTAATCTGGATGTACGCGGCGCGGAAAAATCCGGTTACCTTGTTATCGTACTGACGATTCTATTAACGACTCTGATTTGGTGGTCAGCCTTTAAAAAAATTGTTGGAGGTCTGGCATGAGTTTCAAAAGTCCGTTAGCACATGCTCGAGGTCTTGGTTCAGCCAAGGAAGGTGTCGCGCACTGGTGGATGCAAAGACTGACCGCGCTGGCACTGTTGCCGCTGGTCTCATGGGTTGTTTATGGTTTATTGCAATGCGGTAGCGCTGATCATCGTATCATTAAGATCTGGATTACCAATCCGTTTAATAGTATTGCCCTGATTTGTTTAATGCTGGCACTCAGCTATCACAGTTCGTTGGGTGTTCAGGTGATTGCCGAAGACTATGTGCGGCGGCAATGGTTACGGCGTTTGATCATTGTTACGGTTTACTTTTTGAAAGTTTTGATCGCTGTTACATCAATCTTTGCCATTTTGAAAATTTCATTTGGAGTTAACTTATGAGCGGAGGCTATAAACCATTCGAGCATAAGTATGATGTTATTGTTGTTGGCGCCGGCGGTGCCGGGTTACGTGCAACCATGGGCATTGCACAAAAAGGTTTGTCGGTTGCGTGTATCTCGAAAGTCTTTCCCACTCGCAGTCATACCGTCGCTGCCCAGGGCGGTGTCAGCGCAGCACTGGGCAATATGGGTGAAGATGATTGGCGTTGGCATATGTATGACACGATCAAGGGCTCTGATTGGTTGGGCGATCAGGATGCGATTGAGTACATGTGTCGTGAAGCGATTCCTGCCATTATTGAACTGGAACATTATGGTGTGCCGTTTTCGCGCACTGAAAACGGCAAAATCTATCAACGTCCGTTTGGCGGCATGACAACCCATTTTGGAAAAGGCACTGCACAGCGCACTTGCGCTGCTGCCGATCGCACCGGTCATGCTATTTTGCATACGCTATATTCTCAATCGATTAAACATCGAGCGGAATTTTTTGTTGAGTATTTTGTAATTGATTTGGTTATGGATGATGACGGCGTTTGTCGTGGTGTCTTATGTTGGGATTTAAGCAGCGGGCAATTGCATTTATTTCGTGCGCATATGGTGGTGTTGGCGACAGGCGGTTACGGCCGTACCTATTTTTCAGCCACCTCTGCACACACATGCACCGGCGATGGTGGCGGTATGGTGTTACGCGCCGGCTTGCCGTTACAGGATATGGAGTTTGTGCAATTTCATCCAACCGGCATTTATGGCGCCGGTTGTCTGATTACAGAAGGCGTACGTGGCGAGGGTGGTTATTTAACCAACAGCGAAGGCGAACGTTTTATGGAACGCTATGCACCGAATGCCAAGGACCTGGCATCACGCGATGTAGTGAGTCGTTCCATGACCATCGAAATTCGCGAAGGCCGCGGCGTTGGAGCCGATAAAGATCACATTTATTTACATCTGGAACATTTGGGACCGGAAGTCATTAAAGAACGATTACCGGGTATTGCCGAGACCGCCAGAATTTTTGCCGGTATTGATGTGACAGAGGAACCTATCCCGGTGTTACCCACCGTGCATTACAACATGGGTGGTATTCCGACCAACTATCACGGCGAGGTGACCGTTTGTAAAAATGGTAATGACGAAAGCGTGGTGAAAGGATTAATGGCGGTCGGTGAGGCGGCTTGCGTATCGGTGCATGGTGCAAACCGGCTCGGTTCCAATTCCTTGCTTGATCTGGTGGTATTTGGACGCGCTGTAGCTAACCGCTGCGCTGAAATTATCCGGCCGGGAACGCCGCACAACCCACTCCCGAAAGTTTTTGTTGAACCCATCTTTGATCGCTTTGATCGTATTCGCCATGCAAAAGGCAATACCTGGACAGCCGATCTTCGTTTGAAGATGCAGAAAGTCATGCAAAATCATGCATCAGTATTTCGTACCGGCGAGGTTCTACAGGAGGGAGTCGAACAAATTGCAGAGGTGTATGCTCAATTTGCAGATCTCAAAGTGAATGATACATCCATGATCTGGAACAGCGATTTAGTCGAAGCGTTGGAACTCGATAATCTGATGGCTCAGGCAGTGGTTACCATGAATTCGGCGTTGAATCGAACAGAGAGCCGGGGTGCGCATGCCCGTGAAGATTATCCGGATCGCGACGACAAGAACTGGTTGAAACATACTTTAGCGGCGATCGACGATAAAGGTAAGGTGACCTTTGATTATCGTCCGGTGCATTTGTTTACACTCACCGACGAAGTGGATGTGGTTCAACCGCAAAAGCGTGTTTACTGATATTTTTGATCGCCATACATTAAAGAGAAAGTATTTCAGGAGTTTTAGGAAATGGCTGAATTTCATTTACCTGCCAATTCAATTGTTAAAAAAGGGCGCGATTTCCCTGCGCCTTCGACTGCAACCAATACCAGGCGGTTTGAAATTTATCGCTATGATCCGGATAGCGGTGAAAATCCGCGGATCGACAGTTACGAACTGGATATGGATAGCTGTGGACCGATGGTGCTGGATGCTATCCTTAAAATTAAAAACGAAATCGATTCAACCCTGACATTCCGGCGTTCATGTCGTGAGGGTGTGTGTGGTTCCTGTTCCATGAACATTAACGGCCGTAATACGCTGGCCTGTACAAGAGAAATTGCTGAATACAAAGGCAATATCAGAATATTTCCATTACCGCATATGAAAGTGGTGAAAGACCTGATTACGGATATGACTAATTTCTATGCGCAGTACGCATCAATTGAACCGTGGTTGAAATCTGAATCACCACCGCCTTCCGGTGAACATGAAAGATTGCAGTCAAAAGAAGATCGGAAAAAACTCGATGGTCTTTATGAATGTATTTTATGTGCCTGTTGTTCGACAGCCTGCCCGAGTTACTGGTGGAACAGTGATCGTTATCTTGGTCCGGCCGCGCTGTTGCAGGCGTATCGTTGGCTGGTTGACAGCCGCGATGAAGCGCTGGGTGATCGCCTGGATGCACTGGAAGATCCTTTTAAGCTGTATCGTTGTCACACTATTATGAATTGCACAAAAACCTGTCCCAAAGGTTTGAATCCGGCTAAAGCGATTGCAGAAACCAAAAAACTGTTAATGTCGCGCCGTTAAGTATCCATAAATTGCCTGATGTATGGAAACGACAATAAAACAACTGCGTTGGAAGTGTCGGCGTGGCATGAAAGAGCTGGATACTTTGTTGCTGAATTATCTTGAGGATTGCTATCCACGGGCGGAAAATAAACACCAGCAGGCTTTTTTGAAAATTCTTGATATGCACGATCCGGAGCTTTGGTCGTTGCTTGTGGGTCGGTTGAACAGCAGGGATAAGGATATAAACGACGTTGTCACAGCACTTCAACATTCCACTTGAGTTTGAACTAAAACCGTCAAGATTACTGACGGCGATTCTGGTTGCGAGTCATGTTGGAGCAATGGCGTCGATCATGGCGGTACCGGGCCCGATACCGGCAAAAGTTTTGTTTTTGATACCATTAATGGTCAGTGCGTTTTATTCCATTCGCCGTTATGCACTCATTGTATCCGGTCAATCGGTTTGCAAAGTTTTATTCAAAGAACACGATTGTCGGGTTATTCGACGAAATGCTCTTTCCGAAGATGCATTGCTGGTTTTTGATCAGTGTATTAATACCCGCAGCATAATCGCGTTGAAGCTGACAGCAGACGGGAAAAGCTATTGGATTCCAATATTCAGGGATATGCTGGCAAGTGATGTGTTTCGCCGGCTACGCGTTTATCTGAAAACAAGAAGCGAATAAGTTCTACTTGCTCGTGTAAACAAACACGCCGTTCCATTCATTCGGTGGTGGATTGTTTCGAAAATGCATAATCCGATCAAGGTAGATTTTATAGACCTGTTTATTCGGGTTGGCTTGCGAAAGCGCAAAAATTTCACGCTCGGCCATATCCCAGTTTTTATCACGGTACCACTGCAACGCTTTGTTAAAATTTCGTGCAGAATTGCGGATGTTGTTATCGAGTTCAATTGAATAACCCAGTGGCTCGTAGATCGTTACCGGTTTATCCTTGCCTTTAACGATAACTCGATCAAGTTCTAAAAATTCAAATTCCGGTAAAGCTGTTTTGATCGTTTCATTGACAATAATGTCGCAGCTATACTGTTTGGTCAGGCTTTCCAGGCGCGACCCCAGATTAACAGTATCACCCATAACGGTATATGCCATGCGAAATTCAGAACCCATATTACCAACATTCATCATGCCGGCACTTAAACCAATACCGATTTTTAGTTTTGGCCAGCCGCGCGTAGCAAATTTTTGCTCCTGTGATTTTAATACGCTAATCATTTCCATTGCGGCCAGCAGCGCGTTTTTCTGATGATACGGGTCGTTCAGCGGTGCACCCCAGAAAGCCATAATAGCGTCACCCATATATTTATCGATGGTGCCACGGTGTTTATGAATCACGGCGGTTAGGGGCGTTAGAAACTCGTTCATTAAACGAGTCAGTTCATTCGGCCTCAAGCCTTCTGAAATAGTGGTGAATCCGCGCACATCGGAAAACAATACCGTCATTTCCCGACTTTCGCCGTCCATACTGACGATATCGCTGGTCAGGTCCAGTTCGTTCACCAGCTCAGGAGGAATGTATTGACCGAAAACTTTGGATAACACGCGCTTACTTCGCGTTTCAATAAAAAATCCGTAAGACATTTGCAGAATAAATAACGCCAGCACCAATAACAGCGAAGACGCCAGTGGCAAAACAACTCCATTTTGCCAGACAACCATATTGATGCCGATTAATACTGCGCAGATTGTCGCGCTTAATACAGTTGATCCAATCGGTGAAAGCAGGGGAATGGCGACGGTCATAAGCAAACCGATGACGAGCAACACCAGCAATTCGTAACCCCGCGTATAGAGCGGGATATGTTTAATGGATTCGTCCAGAATACCTGCTATCACATTGGCGTGGATTTCCACCCCGGGGTATACCTCTTGAACCGGTGTGGCACGTATATCCTGCAAGCCCGGAGCAGTCGTTCCGAATAGAACTATTTTATTTTCGAGCAATTCCTTATTTATAGTTTTATTTTTTATATCGACTGCAGAAACATATTGAAAACTGGGATAAGGACCGCGAAAAGGGATTAGCGCAACCGTGCGTTCATCAACCAGAATTTTAAGTTTGCCGACGCTAATAAATTCAATTTCCGTGTAATTCGAGGATGCGCCGGCTTCGGCAGACGGAACAACAATTTTTGTTTCCGGCATATCCAAAGCGGCTCTTGCGGTCGCCAGAGCCAGGGATTGGTAAACATTGCCTTTATAAACCTGCATCATGGGCACACGGCGAAAAATGCCATCGCGATCAACAATCGGATTGTCAAAAAAACCGCCCGCAACATTATCAGTCTGTAGAGCCTGGATATTACCAACGTATCCCTTTGGCTCGCGGATAGGTAATTTTTCCAGCCAGCGTTCGCTGACTGAAGCCATCGGTTTTGGTAAAGCACCTTTTTCTGTGGCGATATTTTGGTCAAATACAAAACCCATCACCACATTTTTATCAGAAAGGCTCTTGGCAAATATACGATCATATTCCAGTTGCGGCCGAATTTTGGCAAATGTTTCTTGAAAAGCTTCATCGTCCCGCAATTCATCACTGGCCAGTCTATCAAGAGATTGCAGGCCGGAGCTGGTGTCGTCCTCGGGAAACACAACGTCAAAAGTGAGTACGGCTATCTGGTAATGATCGAACAATGAATCGGTAATATTGGCCAGAATATTTCGTGGCCACGGCCAGTGTCCGAGTGCAGTCAGACTTTTTTCGTCAATATCGACAATGACAATGCGATCGTCAATACCTTTTGGTAAGGTCGCATTCAGGCGCGAGTCGTAACTGATTAATTCGGCTTTATCGATGATCGAAATTTTCAGCCAACCTAGATTGTGCGCAACGAACAGCAAGGTGACAGCGAGACAGAGTGAAATTCTTATAAGTTTTCTTGGATTCACGTTTTGTCAATCCTTATACCGATATTGGTATTTTAGTTATCCCGGGTATTGGGAAAATAGCAAAATTAAGTGTGACTGGCTATATAATGCTTCCGTAATAAACCGATCCATCTATTCCTCCGATAACCATATATTAGCTGGTGACTCAATAACCATGAAACTAGGCGTTAATATCGATCATGCAGCCACTTTAAGGCAAGTCCGAGGGGTTGATTATCCGGATCCGTTTGAAATTGCCCTATTGGCTGAGAAGGGTGGAGCTGACTATATCACTGCGCATCTACGCGAAGATCGCCGCCACATACAGGATCGTGATATTGAAGCACTGAGAAGCGGATTAACAACCTATCTTAATCTGGAAATGGCGGTAACCGATGAAATGTTGGCCGTTGCCTGTCGCTTGCGACCCAGGGATGTCTGTTTGGTACCGGAGAAACGTCAGGAATTAACCACTGAAGGCGGGCTGAATGTTGCCGCTCAAATCGAACGGTTGCGCGATGCCTGCCGGCGTTTGGCAGAGTCCGGTATTCGCGTTTCCCTGTTTATCGATCCAGATCCGCTGCAAATCGAGGCCGCCGTTGAAATCGGTGCGCCGGTGATTGAGATTCACACCGGTCATTACGCCAACGTACCGCGCGATAAACATACCGAACAGGTGGCAATTATTCAGCGGGCCGCAACCCAGGCGTCGAAGGCGGGACTGTTGGTCAACGCCGGGCATGGGCTGACCATTGATAACGTTGGTGCAATCGCAGCGATACCGGAGATTATGGAATTAAATATCGGCCACTCGATCATCGCCAGAGCGTTGTATCTGGGGATGGAACCCGCAGTACGAGAAATGAAAACGATCATGCAAAGGGCAGCTATCCAGCTATGAGATTTCCTACCATTGAACAAACCATCGGTAACACGCCGCTGATTCGTATGCAGCGCCTGGCCGATACGGGTAGCAATGTCCTGCTGGTGAAACTTGAAGGCAACAATCCGGCCGGTTCGGTAAAAGACCGGCCGGCGATCTCAATGATTCGTCAGGCGGAAAAGCGCGGTGATATCCAGCCGGGTCAGCATCTTATCGAAGCCACCAGCGGTAATACCGGCATCGCGCTGGCCATGGCAGCGGCTATTCGTGGCTACCCAATGACGCTGATCATGCCGTCTTCAGTGAGCCTGGAAAGACGGGCCGTGATGCAGGCGTACGGAGCTGAAATCGTGTTGGTTGAGAAAGAGCAGGGAATGGAAGGTGCTCGTGATTTGGCGTTGCAAATGCAGGCTGACGGTCAGGGTAAAGTTCTGGATCAATTTGCTAATCCGGATAATCCACGCGCGCATTATGAAACTACCGGCCCGGAAATCTGGCGTGATACCCATGGCAAGGTGACTCACTTTGTTAGCGCCATGGGCACCACAGGCACCATTATGGGCGTATCGCGTTACCTGAAAGAAAAGAATTCGCGTATTCAGATCATCGGTGTGCAACCAACCGACGGATCTGCCATTCCGGGTATTCGTCGTTGGCCCAAGGCGTATATTCCGAAAATCTATGAGGCTGATCGGGTTGATCAGATCATCGATATAACTCAGCAGCAGGCCGAAACCATGTCGCGTCAGCTTGCGGCGCAAGAGGGAATATTCTGCGGTGTGTCATCAGGCGGCGCGGTTGCCGCGGCGTTACAGTTACAGGCGGGCCTGCAGCATGCTGTTATTGTCACGATCATCTGTGATCGTGGTGATCGGTATGTCTCTACAGGTGTTTACACAGGTTAGATCTTTTATTTAATGTCTCGCTACAAATCACTGAACAATGAGCCGGTTGAGCTGCTGATCGAGTCGATGGCGCACGATGGTCGTGGTGTCGGTCGTCATAATGGTAAAGCGGTCTTTATCGACGGAGCCTTACCGGGGGAAACGGTGCGCGCGCAGCTGAAACAACGACGCCGTAAATTCGATATCGCACAACTGCAGCAAGTTTTAACCGTTAGCCCGGATCGCGTCGAAGCAAAATGCCGACATTATGATCAGTGTGGTGGTTGCAGTCTGCAACACATGGACTCGCAGGCACAGTTACGCAGCAAACAGACCCTGTTGGCGGAAAGCCTGAACCGGATCGGCAAGGTACAGCCGCAATCCTGGCTGCAGCCTTTGCAGGCTGATATCTGGGGATATCGCGGCAAGGCCAGGCTGGGGGTGCGTTATGTGGAAAAAAAACAACGTGTACTGGTGGGTTTTCGCGAGAAAGGTTCCGCCTTTATCACAGATACCAGTCGTTGTGAAATACTGGTTCCGTCGCTAGGCGCACACCTGCAACAGATCGCAGATGCGTTGCTGGATATCAGCATCAGGGATGCCATTCCACAAATCGAAGTAGCCGCCGATGATCGTCAGCTTTGTCTGAATTTCAGAGTTTTGCAGCCGTTGGCTGATGGTGATAAAGATCGACTCATAAAACTGGCTAAGGCTTTAGAGTGCGAAATTCTGCTGCAACCGGAAGGTCCGGATTCCATTTATCCACTCACCAAACTTGAAAATGAATTGAGTTACACACTCCCTGAGTGGAATGTAACCATCGTGTTCAGACCTCAGGATTTTACCCAGGTAAACAGTTCGCTCAACAGGAAAATGGTTGCGCAGGCATTGAGATTGCTTGAGCCTGAGCAGAACGAGACCGTACTGGACCTTTTTTGCGGCTTGGGTAATTTCAGCTTACCCATCGCAACGGTGGTGAATAAGGTGATTGGTGTTGAAGGTGACTCGGCCATGGTGAAACAAGCTCATGAAAACGCAAGCCGGAACCAGTTGCAGAATGTTGAATTTTATACAGCGGACTTATTTCAGCCGGTGGCTAATGAACATTGGCGCCAACAAAAAATCGACAAAGTCCTGCTCGACCCGCCCCGATCTGGTGCGGAAGAAATTTCAAAGTGGTTAATACAAAAGGGGCCAGGGATTATCGTCTATGTTTCGTGTAACCCATCAACGCTGGCACGCGACGCCAGTATCCTGGTGAATTCCGGCTCTTATATATTGGAAAAGGCAGGTGTTATGGATATGTTTCCGCACACTGCGCACACCGAGGCGATGGCAGTTTTCCGGAAAAAAGCTTAATCCATAAAAAATTCCATTTTGACGCCCGCAACCTCGATAACATCGTGATCTTTCAGCGCAGTAGCCTGGGTTCCAACATGCTTGCCGTTAATGATCGGGGTGCGGTCACCTGCACCGCCTTCGACATGGATTATGAAGTAGCCCTGAGGGCGACGGGTGATGGCAGCGACCTGAGTACCGGGTTTGCCGATAGTCGTTAAAGCTTTGGTCAATTCCAGTTCTTTACCCGCATTGGCACCGTTCAGAATTTGAAGTTTAGCGGCTTTACTGGGTGGTGCCGCAGACTGCTTGGCTTGAAGTCTTTCCTGAGCAACAATTTTTTCGACTGATGCGCCGATTTCCATGGACCCGGTCGCCTCCGGCATGCCAATAGCATCGGGTCGTATAATCATGGTTTTTTCAAATGGTTCTTCAGCACTGGTGGCATGCTCATTAATATATTTCAGTTGATGCTTACCGATGCCGATGACATCGCCATGCTTCAAAGCATGTTTTTTGATCAATGAACCATTTACATAGGTGCCATTTGTGCTGTTCAGATCCTCCAGAAAAGAATCATTCAGAATAGTAATAATCTGGGCATGTTTTCCGCTAACGGCCAGATTATCGACCGGAATGTCATTTTCGGGTCTGCGACCAATGGTAATCGTCTCTTTATTGAGATCGTAATCTGACAAGACGTCGCCATTGAGCATGAGTTGCAGTTTTGCCGGCATATTTTATGTCCTTAAACTACTTATTTTGCTTAAAAAAACCAATCGACTACTTTTTCTGCCCAGTTTTTTGGAGAACTGGACCCCCGGGCTGGCCGTGCAAGAACCACTGAAACATTGTCTTTCCCGCCGTTATTCTTGGCCAACTGTATTAGCTCTGCAACAGCTTTATCGAGATTATCATTATATTGCTTCAACGTTAAGTAGATATCCCGATCTTCAACCATATCATTCAAGCCGTCAGAGCATAGTAAATAAACATCCCCCGGTAGAGCAACATCTTCTTGAATATCGATGACTACCTCCGGTTCAATACCCAATGCACGTGTTACCAGGTTCTTATTCTGAGATTCCTTGGCTTCTTCTTCAGAATAAAAGCCACGTGCAATCAATTCACGTAATAGAGTGTGGTCCTCGGTGACCAACTCAAGCTTGTCATCGCGCAGGCGATATAGCCTTGAGTCTCCAACATGTGCAATGGTCATACGGTTGTCGTAAAACAAGGTCAGTACGACGGTCGTTCCCATGCCACCATATTGGGGCTGACTCTGCGCGGCGTTGTAAATAATGGTATTGGATAATTCCAATACATCCTTCACTGCCAGACTTTCCGGGCTGAACTCGTCATTGTCATCAGCCGTTTCTTCGCGACGACGCTTAAGTGAGCTTTCCAGTTCACTCATAATCGTATTAACGGCCAAAGCGCTGGCAACCTCACCGCCTTTGTAACCGCCCATCCCGTCAGCGACTACCGCCAGTCCGATACGGGTATCGGTCGCGACGCTGTCCTCATTATGGGTGCGTTTGGCACCCGAATCGGACAGGGCAAATGTCTCAATTTTCTGACTCACGCTCATTAGCAGCTTAATCTGGTCACTGTATGAGTTTAGAGTTCAGCAATGCACTTGGCTATGTCGCGAGCCATTTCGTCGGCCGTCTGATAACGATCATCGGCATTTTTTTCCAGTGCTTTGGCAATTATCAACTCCAGAGCCGGTGGCAGCTTGTCATTGATATCCAGCACGCTGGGATGCGCATCATTGGCGATTTTATACATCAACGAGGCCATCGACTCGGCCCGGAACGGCAACTGACCACTGGTTAGCTGGAACAGCATAACGCCCAGTGAAAAGATGTCGGATCGGCCATCGACTTTACGGCCGGCCAATTGTTCAGGCGACATATAGGAGGGTGTTCCCAACACCATTCCGGTTTTCGTTTTGCTTGAATCGGTAATGCGGGCGATACCAAAATCGGTGATTTTCATGTCGCCTGATTCGGGTTCGTACATGATATTGGCGGGTTTGATATCGCGATGTACAACATTTTGATGATGTGCATAGTCCAGCGCTTCGGCGGCGCGTTGAATAATATCCAGCACAGTCGCCAAAGGCAGTAACTTGTCCTTCTTGGTGTAAGCGCCGAGGTCGTGACCTTTCAGGAATTCCATCGCGATATAGGCCAGATCATGTTCCTCACCGGCATCGTAGATGGTGACGATATTGGGGTGGTTCAAGCGACCGGCTGTTTCGGCTTCGCGGAAAAAACGCTTTTTAACATCGTCCAGCTCATCTTCATCAAATTCCTGCGACAAAGCCATGGTTTTGATCGCAACCGTCCGGCTGATCTTGGGATCGGTTCCCAGGTAAACAACACCCATGGCGCCTTTACCCAGTTCTTTTTCGACCTGGTACCGGCCGAGCATGGGTTTTTCAACCTCGTTGCCATCCATGATCAGAGTGCCTGCGGTGGTGGTAGAGGTTCCTCCACCCAGCACAATGGTGTTTTCCATCTTTTCGCTGCGCTGTATGCGCTGTTTGACGTCACGGAATTGCGGATTAAATTCAGCGATATAACGGTAGACATTGCCTGACTTACTGAACTGGCGTTTGCGTTCATAATCCAGCGCCAGGTTATATAGGACTTCGGAAATCGAGTCGTCTTTCGGGCATTTACGGAATTTTTCAAAGGCCATATCCAATTGCCCTTGCCCCTGAAATGCCAGCCCCAGCATCTTATTGCTTTCGGCGGATTCCATATCGGAATATAACTTGCCGCGTTCAGTGACCAGGAATCGTTTGGTGGTGAGCAGTAGGTAAGCGATCACCAGCAAGGACATCGGTAAGGCAAGCTGTATCCAGATAGCTTGAGTTGTCATGCTGACATAGTGGCCGATTAACATAGCAAACAATAACAACAGGCTACTAACAGCGCCGACGACTGCGCTCAGGCGTGGTAATACCAGCATGATATAGAGGCAGATCAGGAGAAATACGCCAATACCAACCCAGGGCGACCACTGTGGAATGGTAAAAAAGTCTTCGTTTAAAATGCTGGCGACAGTGTGCGCCAGTATTTCGGCTTCGGACATATTGGCGTCGATCGGTGTCAGCTGGGGGTTGCCGATACCGGAGGCGGTGGCGCCGACGATGACGGTTTTATTGTTGAAGGTATTGGCCGGTACCCGGTCATACAAAACATCGTAGAAGGAGTATATGTTGAACGCGGGGCCTTCTTCGGATTGATAGAAGAAGGTCAGCATTCGCAGGCGATTATCGGTACCGATATTGAGCCGGCCCAATTGCACGCCCTCAGTCAGTCGCACAGTGATATCCGTTATATCAAGATTGAGCGATTTGGCGGCTATCAACAGTGCATAGGATGGATAGAGTGTACCGTAGTAATCGACCACCAGAGGTTCGCGGCGCGTACCGCCGTCAATATCCGGGACATTGTTAATGTTGCCGACCGCAGCGGCAGCATTGCCCAGTATTTCAATGGGCGGAATCGCTTTAAAGGCTTCCAGGGGCAGGTAATCAGGCCCTAATGCGTAGGCGCCCAGTGGGTCTTCAATTTGTTGAATCGCCAGTTTCTGTACAAAACCAGGCAAGGGTTTATCCGGATTACCCAGCGGTTCACCATAGAGAAACCACATCGGGGAAATGATGCTGCCTGCATTGGTAAAGGCATTGGCCAACTGCTGATCGACATTCAGAATCTCCTGCGTCTCACGCAAAGATTCCTCTATTTTCTGGATCGGAACCCGCAAAGTCGCCAGGGAGTTGAGTAAATCCAGCCGCAATGTCGCCTGTGGCACGTTTTGTAGCAAGTCTTCGTGCAGCTGCAGAAGATTTGTAACAGGCGGCGGCGTATCGGTTTGGTTTTCGCCCAATAATGCCTCGGTGCGCGGTTCGGGTACCGAAACAGGCTCCGAGCTTGCAGCGGTCTCTGGCTCGCCTGGTTGCGACAGTCCAGCTTCCTGGATATAAGCGAGCAGGTCAGATATATAACTCAGACCCGGATCGATTTGAGGTTCAGCAAAAATAGGCGTGTAGGCGACTACTTTAGCGCCAGCGGTGGCCAGTTTGTTGACCATGGCGGCATGTACATCACGTGGCCAGGGCCAGCGACCGAACTCGTTGATGCTTTGTTCATCGATGGCAATGATGGAAATATTGTCGACGGGGATTCGTGGCGCGCCCCGTACTCCGATATCGTAGGCGCTACGCTCGAGTTGTTCTATGACGGGGCTACAGCTATGAATTAGCAGCACCAGAATGATGATGGCTAATCCGGTAAACCAATCACTTTTCCATATTGCCTTTTTCATGCCCGGTAGGATCGCAATCACTTAGTGGGGTTGATAATACCCAAAAATCCAGCTAAAACAATAGCTTTCGTGAATTTTTTCGTAAAAAGTTTAAATTTACCCGAGGGGGCCTGAATCCATCGATCGTCACAGGCTATAATCAAAACCGAACCGCAAGTAAAGCGAGCGAATTGATGAAACAACTGTTACAGCGTGTCGAACGGCTTAATCAGATAGGCATCGCCCTGTCTGCTGAAAAAGATGCTTCGAGTTTACTGGAAATGATCCTGCATGGCGCCAAAGAGCTGACCAACGCTGATGGGGGTACGCTGTATACGGTGACGGCTGATCAGCGTCTCAAATTCGATATCATCGCAACTGATTCCCTGCATCTGGCTATGGGGGGTGCGCGGGGTAAAGCCATCACTTTTAATCCTATTCCGCTGTACGACAAACAGGGGAAACCGATCACCAATATGGTAGTGACTTCGGCCGTGCATCAACGCAAGGTTATCAATATCAATGACACTTATCACGCTGAGGCGCAAGGCTATGACTTTAGTGGAACGCGCAAGTTTGATGAGCAAACGGGTTACCACACGCATTCATTGTTGACCATTCCGATGACCAATCATGAAGATGAAATTATCGGTGTCTTGCAACTGATTAACGCCAAAGATGCGGATACACAAAAGTTGCGGCCCTTTTCAACCACCGATCAGCAACTGGCGGAATCACTGGCTTCGCAGGCTGCGGTGGCGTTGACCAACCAACGGCTGATCAGCGATCTGGAAATTCTTTTCAAATCTTTTGTGCAGTTAATCGCGACTGCGATCGACGAAAAGTCTCCCTACACCGGCTCACATTGCCGCCGCATTCCGGTATTAACCATGATGCTGGCTGAGGCGGTACACCGCTCCAGAGAGGGAAGTTTTGCTGATTTTCAAATGACCGATGCGGATCGCTTTGAACTGGAAACCGCAGCATGGTTACACGATTGCGGTAAAGTGACGTCACCGGAGTATGTCATTGATAAATCAACCAAGCTTGAAACCATTTTTGACCGAATAGAATTGATTGATACGCGTTTTGAAGTATTGAAAAGAGATACAGAAATTCAGTACTGGCAGACTCTAAACAAAGCAAAATCCAGGAATGAAAAAGAATCGTTGCTTCAGCAATTGGAGCAGCAAATCAATGAGCTCAATAGTGAGCGGGATTTTTTGCGCAAGGCCAATATTGGTGGAGAGTTTATGTCAAAAAATGACAGGGAGAGGGTTAAGAAAATAGGGCAGCGTTTATGGAGGAATCCTGATCAACAGATAGTGCCGATATTGAACGCAGAAGAAATTTATAATCTGACGATACCGAAGGGCACCTTAACGCCCGAAGAACGCACCATTATTAATAACCACATGGTCGCAACGATTAAAATGCTCGAATCATTGCCTTTTCCAAAACATCTGGCGCGGGTGCCTGAGTACGCTGGTGGACATCATGAGCGCATGGATGGGGGTGGTTACCCTAAGGGCTTGGTGCGGGATGAAATGTCGATACCGGCCCGGATTATGGCTATTGCCGATGTGTTTGAAGCCCTGACTGCCCGCGACAGGCCTTACAAACGCGGAAAGACGCTGACTGAGTGCCTGAAAATCATGCAACAGATGGTGTTAGAGAATCACCTGGATGCGGATTTGTTCAATGAGTTTGTCAGAAGCGGAGTTTATATGGAGTATGCCAAGCAATATCTGCAGGCCGATCAGATAGACGAGGTAGATGAAAATCAATTGGCGGTCAGCGTGTCCACCGACGAGAATCTGGCTATGCACTAATTAGAAGCGGATTGGCGTCAGCTGTTTTGAATATGCTCGTCCGGTACTGACTGAATGCCGTTTTCCAAAACGATGCATTCCAGGCCGTGCTCACTGAGAACATACGCAGCAGCGGAACTGCGTCGTCCGGTATCACAACAAAGAATATATTTTTTATTTTTATCCAGCGTTTTAATTTTTAAGCGCATGGAAATCAAGGGCGAGTTGGTCGACCCTTTAATATGACTTTGACTGAATTCACTTGGTAGGCGCACATCCAGCCACTCCGCCTCACCCGACTCCACCTTTGTAAATGCGTCTGCAAACCCAATGTGACTTTGTAGAGGTTCATTGAGCAGGGAAATAAAGTCATTCTTTGACAAGCGAGCCAGTGTGCTTTTGCATAACATGGTGATGGAGGCATTTCGCTTGCTTTCAGAAATCAAAGATTCCTCACCAAAGCTGTCGCCTGGACCCAATTCAGCCAATTTGATGCCTTTGGGATTGGACGGCGTTGCGCGCGTCACCAGGGCGCGACCGGTTTTGATGATATAAAAATATTCGCCTTCCTCGCCTTGCTTGATCACCACATCACCGGCTTTGTATTCAACTTGTTGCACACGCAAAAAGATGGCCTGGATATTGGCCGGTGGGACTTTATGAAATGCTTTCGTATGCAATAACTGGGTCATCCAGTCATCATCATTCGAACTGCTATCATCATCTTCATCGAGTACCTCGACATGATAGGTGCCGGTCTGATTCCAGGTCATCATGATGTCCAGTAAATTGGAATCAAGCGAAATAAAATTGCACGCCGTCACTGCGCGTGCTGACAATTTCCTGGGCTGATTATGTGCCAGCGGGAACTGTGCGCTCTCTTTGCCGCCTTCAATTATTTTTATTTGCTGCTTTTCGTCGAGCAACTCAACTTTACCGCTCAGCAAGTAAACGTGTTTTTTGTCCGTATCGCCCTTTTTAAATATATAACGCCCGGCAACAATGCTCTGGACATCGGTTTTACCGGCGATTTCACGTAAATTGTCCGGACTTAAACTGTTGATGGGTATCAGCAATTTCAGTTGATCGACTTCAACGCGTGTGCTCATGGTTTTATTGCCTTACTCTGTCTTATCCGGGTTTATCGCCAGCAACGGGAAGGTTGCTAAGTTACCGATATGAATCGGGGAAAGCAAGCCGACGGCGATTCTGGTGGCAGATCCAGCCAACTGGCACCGGCACCAAAGAAAGCATGCGGCAACTTGAATTGCTGCTGTGCTCGGCTGTGACTTACAATGTCGGCATGATCTCCTGCATTTGTATCATAAGCGTGTGAATACCAGGCACCCGGCCAAGCAGGATCTGGATGCGTTGGTTGCATGGTACCAAAGCGCGGTTGGTGAATCGCTAAAAGCTCCCATTGCATTTCAGTTAAGCGCTGTATTGACCAAATTATCGGTGCAGGACATCCTGTTTTTAGGGGTTGCGGGATTTGAACAACAGCTGATCACAGCCAAGGGTAAACATGCGATGTTTTTTACCGATGTCGCCTGTGAGCATTTGTTGGCCAACGAAGACAGTTATCTACCGATAAAATCGGATAGCCAGGAATGTGTGGTTTTATTACATGGCCTTGATATTGCGATGAATCCCCAGGCAGTGCTCCGGGAAATGAGCCGGATTGTGGCGAAGGATGGCTATTTGATCATCATAGGGTTTAATCGCTACAGTGCCTGGGGGTTGTACCGGCCGTTGCGCAGGATTTTTAACTGGCATGCTCCGCTGATTCCCTGGCGATTAAAGTTTCACGGAATGGCCAAATTGGGGGATTGGCTCGAGTTGCTTGGATTTGAAAGTGGTCAATTTCAGACCCTGGGGTTTCGGCCATTGATACAAAACAGCAAGGTCTATCGACCACTGGCTTTTTTTGAATGGTTGGGCAGGTTGGTGTTGCCCGGTTTTGGCAACGTCTATATACGCGTGGCGCGCAAGCGCACCATACCCTTGACACCGGAGCCGATGCTTAGCCGGTTACGGGCCGGTTTGATCAAGGCCGGTTTACCGAAAGCGAGTACTGAAGGAGTATAAATTGGCGGAGAAAGTCGAAGTTTTTACCGATGGTGCCTGTCGCGGTAATCCCGGACCGGGAGGCTGGGGCGCATTATTACGCAGCAATAATAATGAAAAAGAGCTTTACGGAGCGGAATTAAACACGACGAATAATCGTATGGAGCTGATGGCAGCCATTGTCGCACTTGAACAACTCAAAAAGCCCTGTCGGGTGGTGTTAACGACTGATTCAATCTATGTCAAAAAAGGCATCACCGAATGGTTGCCGCAGTGGAAGATGCGCGACTGGAGAACCGCAGCCAAAAAACCGGTGTTGAATGTTGATTTATGGAAACGGCTGGATGCCGCAGCGCAACCACATCAGATTGACTGGCGTTGGGTAAAAGGTCATAGCGGCCACGATGAAAATGAACGTGTTGATCAACTGGCCAATCGCGCCATCGATGAAATGCAAGCGAGCCGTTAAAGGATTGTCACCAATGAATGAAATCGCACGACAAATCGTACTGGATACCGAAACCACCGGGCTGACACCGGAAGAAGGGCATCGGATTATCGAAATCGGTTGCGTTGAGATTATTAATCGTCGTCTTACGGGGAAACATTATCACCAGTACCTGCAACCCGATCGCGACATCGATGCCGGTGCAATGGAAGTGCATGGTATTACCAATGAATTTTTACAGGAAAAGCCCCACTTCAAAGATATTGTGCAAAGTTTTCTGGAGTTTATAAAAGGTGCTGAATTAATCATTCACAACGCCCCTTTCGATGTGGGTTTTTTAAATCATGAGCTCAGAATTATTGATCCTGAATGCCCAACGCTTGAGCACTATTGCTCCGTAACCGATACCCTGGCGATGGCGCGCAAAATGCACCCGGGCCAGCGAAATTCACTGGATGCTTTATGTAAGCGTTATGCAATTGATAATTCACAGCGCACCTTGCACGGTGCTTTGCTTGATGCCGAAATCCTGGCTGACCTTTACCTGACCATGACCGGTGGTCAGGTTGCGTTGCAGTTGGATAAAGACGATTCGAGTGTCAATAATAAAAAGCGACAACAGCAACAACGGATACAGGATGGGCTTAGATTAACGGTGCAACATGCGACTTCTGAAGAATTGGCTGAGCATGATGCAGTGCTGGAAAATATTCGAAAGAGTAGCGGGGTTTGTGTTTGGGGTGAGTTGCTTGACTAATGTTCTTTATCTTCGGTTTTAGCCGCGTTTCATAATCCGTTGTTTATCCCGCGACCAATCACGATTCTTTTCGTCGGCGCGTTTATCATGCGCCTGTTTGCCTTTGGCCAGTCCGATTTCCAGTTTGGCTTTGCCCTGTTTCCAGTATAGTGCCAGCGGTACCAGGGTATAGCCCTTACGTTCGGTGGCACCAATCAGTTTGTTGAGTTCGCTTTTGTGTAACAGCAGTTTTCGGGTTCGGCTGGGATCCGGTTTGATGTGCGTGGATGCGGTTGGCAGGGCTGTGATATGCGCGCCAAACAACCAGGCTTCCGCGTCTTTGATGTAAACATAGGCTTCCTGCAGCTGCGCGCGCCCTGCGCGCAGGCTTTTAACTTCCCAGCCTTGCAGTGCCAGGCCCGCTTCAAGTTTTTCCTCGATATGAAACTCGTGACGCGCTTTTTTATTCAGAGCAATGGTTTTGCTGTGGTTGTTTTTGTCCGGTTTGCTAGCCATTTTTTTCTGCTGTTTTTCCGTTGTTTTTGCAAGGCCGCCTACAATACGCGTTCTATTCCCGTGAATGCAACTGTGGGCCAATCGCAGGTTTTCATCACGCAAGCTTGAGACAAACGATAGTTTTGGTCAAACTACCCGCTTTTGGAAGCAAGTGAGAGTGAATATGTCGGGAACAGGCTCTGAAGTACCTGCAGTTCGCGGTTTGTGGACATCGCGTGTGGCCTTCATTCTGGCGGCGACTGGTTCAGCGGTAGGGCTGGGTAACATCTGGCGGTTTCCCTATGTCACCGGTGAAAACGGTGGTGGAGCATTTGTATTTATCTATATCGCCTGTGTTTTCCTGATCGGAATCCCGATCATGATGGCTGAAGTGATGCTAGGCCGTCGGGCGCAGCGTAATCCAATCGATACCATGCGCGACCTTGCGATTCAGGAACAGCAGTCGGCTCGTTGGGCCTGGGTGGGCCGCATGGGCATCGCGGCAGGTTTTCTGATTCTTTCTTACTACTCAGTGGTAGCGGGCTGGATCCTGGCTTACATCCCTCGCATGCTGGGTAGTGTTTTCCATGGTATGGATGCGATTGAAGTTGAAAGTGTTTTTACCGCGCTGATCAGCGATCCGGAACGTTTGATTGCCTGGCATACGATTTTTATGGTGGCGACAGTGGCGATTGTTGCCCGCGGGGTCGAACATGGTCTGGAAAAGGCTGTGCGTTATATGATGCCGGCGTTATTCGGAATTTTAGTGGTCCTGTTTTTATACGTGCTGACGCTGGATTCGTTTGTTGATGGACTGAAGTTTATGTTTATTCCGGATTTCAGCAAATTCCGTGGCGAAAGCATTTTAGCGGCGATGGGAATGGCGTTTTTCTCACTCAGCCTCGGTATGGGTGCGATTATGATGTATGGCTCGTATTTGCCCAAAGGCGCATCCATCGCTCGCACCACAATCGTGGTGGCAATGTCGGATACAGTGGTTGCATTGATGGCGGGTTTGGTAATCTTCCCAATTGTTTTTGCCAACAACATGGAGCCGGCCCAGGGTGCAGGTCTGGTTTTTACCACTTTACCGTTGGCGTTTAACAGTTTGCCAATGGGTGCGCTAATCGGAACGTTATTTTTTGTTTTACTGGCATTTGCCGCCATCACTTCAGCCATATCATTACTGGAACCGCCGGTGGCCTGGTTAGTGGAAAACAAACACTGGGATCGGGCCCAGGCAGCAAGACTTTGTGGTGGTGTCGTCTGGCTGTTGGGTCTGGGCACTGTTTTCTCGTTTAATTTATGGGCCGATTACAAATGGACACAAAAGTTGGACCTGGGCAAGGTGCAGTTTCTGCTCTGGGAGAACAAAACCTTTTTTAACATCGTCGAATTTTTAACCGCCAATGTTATGTTGCCGTTGGGAGGCTTACTCATCGCTTTATTTGCCGCGCATTTAATGAAACGCGAATCGTGTGAAGATGAACTGGCACTGGATAATCACCATTTTAATCTGTGGTATTTCATATTGCGTTTTATCGCGCCGGTTGCAGTAGTCATTATTTTTCTGCATACCATAGGCGTATTTAATATGCTTGGTTTGATTGACTAGGGAAAACGATGCGTATCGAAGTCGCTTATGCCTTACCCAATGAACAGGTCATTATTGAGCTGGATGCGGAGCCGGGCATTACACTAAATAAGGCAATCGAGCAGTCAGGCGTTCTGGAACGTTATCCCGAAATTGATCTTGCGGTGAACAAGGTGGGCGTGTTCGGCAAACTGGGTCGTTTGGACGATACCTTACGCGAGGGTGATCGCGTTGAAATATATCGAAAATTATTGGCTGACCCAAAACAGGCCAGACGGCAACGCGCGGAAAAAGACCAAAACCGATAAAAGTACTATTCTTCGTCGTCGGCAGAGGCTTTGATGTCGGAAGTGGCTACCATATCATCCGGTTTAGCACCTGGATATTGATTGTCCATCTTGATCAGTTTTTCATTATCGAAATACAAAGTCAGGTTTTTACGAACCGGATCCTGATAACCGCGGCGCGACATAAACACATAATCCCAACGGGATTTCTCAAACGGCTGCGTAAGAATGGGTTGTCCGATCAAAAAGACGACCTGTTCACGCGTCATGCCGATTTTCAGGCGCTCGATATCTTCATCACGTAAGAGGTTTCCCTGACTAATAGGGGCTTTATGTGGACGAATACAGGCCGGAGTGGATAGCACAAAGACCAGACAACAAATAGCTACTACGCAGCGCCAGAACACAGAGAAACTCCATTGGTATATATTGAACTGAGAATTGGCGATAATAGCACAGCTGAAATTGCGGGAGTCGCCCTTGGAATCGAATGACATTAAAAAAGCCGGTCTGAAAGTAACCTTACCAAGGTTGAGGATACTGGATATTTTAGTGAAAAGTGACGGCGCCCATTTGTCGGCTGAAGAAATCTATAAAAGCTTTCTGGATTCAGGCGAAGAAATCGGTCTGGCGACGGTATACCGGGTTTTAACCCAGTTTGAGGCGGCCGGATTGATCAAGCGACATCACTTTGAAAGTGGTCAGGCAGTGTTTGAACTGGATAGCGGCGGTCACCACGATCATCTGGTATGCACAAAATGTGGCAAGGTTGTTGAATTTTTTGACGAGGTTATCGAAAAGCACCAACAGGAAATTGCCAAAAAAAAGGGTTTCAAGTTAACCGATCACAGCATGATTCTTTATGGTGAATGCCTGAACGGCAAATGTCGCGAAAACGACTCTTAATCAGGCACTGTTTTTCAATGTCCGCCTGGCGCGGTCGATCATTTCCTCGGCATGGTTGCGGGTTGTTTCGGTTATTTCAACGCCTCCTAACATCCGCGCTATCTCGTTAATCCGTTCTTCTTCGTTTAGCGGAATTACGCGTGTTTGCGTATGTTGCATCGCATCCTGCACCGTCAGTTTTAATACTCGGAAGTGGTTATGTGCCTGTGAAGCAACTTGCGCCAGATGCGTGACACAAAAAACCTGTCGTTGTTCGCCGAGTTGACGCAGGTGATTGCCGACGATTTCAGCAATGCGGCCGCCAACGCCCGCATCCACTTCGTCAAAGATCAGTGACGGAATCGGTTCATTACTGGCTGTAATCATCTGAATAGCCAGGCTGATGCGAGATAGTTCACCACCGGACGCCACTTTGCTCAGCGGTTTCAGGCTCTGGCCCGGATTGGCGCTGACCTGATATTCAATGATGTCGATACCGTTAACGGAAAAACCATCGCCATTATCGATGTTGATAGTGCGTGCTGACAGTTCAACTTGAAACTGGCCGCCTTTCATGCCCAGTGTTTCCATTGACGCGCTGACCGCTTTCGATAATTGCTCAGCGGCCCGATGCCGAGCCTGGCTCAACATATTTGCGGTATCAACGTATGCCTGCCGTAACCGCGCGCATTCTGCCGTCAGTGATTCGATACGCTCATCAGCATGTTCAAGATCAGATAACTCGGTCGTTACCATTGCTGCAACATCCGGCAATTGCTCCGGCTCAACACGATGCTTACGTGCCAGATCGTGTATTGCACCCATGCGGTCTTCCAGCCATTCCAGGCGACCGGGATCCAGATCCAGGTCTGATAAATAATCGCGCAACTGGCCGGCGGCTTCGTCGATTTGAATGAGCGCGCCGCTCAGGGACTCAGCGATATTATTCAAGGTCGCGTCGTAGTGGCTGCTTTCCTGAATGTGTTGCTGCTGCTGGCTTAAGGTATGGTGCAACGATTCATCATCATCGTAGATAACGGTAAGGGCCTCGGTTGCAGCAGCCAGCAATTTGCTGGCATGGGCCAAACGTTGATGTTCTTCCAACAGCGCTGACCACTCGTTGTCAACCAGTGCCAGTAATTCAAATTCCTGTGCCTGAAAACGTAATAATTCCAGGCGTGCAGTTCGGTCTTGTTCCGCGGACTGCAAATGATTTAAACGAGTCTGTTGTTCATGCCATTGAGCATATGCTGAATTTACCTTTTCCAGTAACGACTGGTTACCAGCGTAATCGTCGAGTCTCTGCCGTTGAATATCCCGTTTTAACAAAGCTTGATGTTCATGTTGTCCGTGAATTGTCACCAGCATTTCAGCCAGTTCGCGAATCGATTGCAGGGTAACCGGGGAACCGTTGATAAAGGCTTTGGAAGGACCGTCAAGACTGATAACACGACGTAGAATGCATTCCCTGTCACAATCAAGTGCCTGCTGTTGCAGCCATTGATTGGCCTCAACATGATTTCGGATATCAAAGGTGGCACAGATTTCCGCGCGTTGACTGCCTTCGCGCAAGCTGTTGCTGTCTGCTCGGTCACCCAGCACCAGACCCAGGGCATCGAGCAATATCGATTTACCAGCCCCCGTTTCACCGGTCAGCGCCGTCATACCCGGGCCGAATTCGAGTTCCAGCTCATCGATAATGGCGAAATTCTGAATGCGCAGATGCTTAAGCATATTCCGGTTTATCTCGGTGGGGTTCGTCCAGGTTGCTTACCCCAGCGCAGTTTGGCGCGCAGGATATCGTAGAACTCATAGCCTTGCGGGTGCAGTAACTCCACGCGGGTTTCACTACGCCGGATACGCACACGATCACCCGCCTGCAGGTTGCAATTGGCCTGACCGTCAAAACTGACTTGCGCTTCGACTGTGCATTCCGGGTCAATGGCCACGGTGATGGTCACGCTGGCATCGATAACCAGCGGCCGGTGATTGAGGGTGTGCGGACAAATGGGAACCAGAGCGAGTGCTTCCAGCGCAGGATGCAGGATCGGTCCACCGGAAGATAGCGCATACGCAGTGGAGCCGGTAGGTGTGGCCACCACAATACCGTCCGCCCGCTCGTGATTGACATAACGGTCATTGGCGTGGGTATTGAATTCAATCATGCGAGCCTGGTACTGGTTATTCACGACCACATCATTAAAAGCCAGATGTTCGGCAATCAGCTTGTCTTCACGTAGGACTTCAGCCCGCAGCATGAGCCGGTGTTCAGAGATAAAATTGCCCTGCAATATTTCCTGCATACTGCCAAGCAAATCGTCGGGTGATACATCAACCAGAAAACCCAAACGCCCCATATTGATACCTACGATCGGTACACCATAAGGCGCTAGATTGCGTGCCGCATTCAACAAGGTGCCGTCGCCACCAATGACAATCGCCAGATCGGCTTCATGCAATTGTTCAAAACTGTAAAGCGGATAGATCTCATCGCCCAGGGCACCGGCACAGCTTTTTTCCGGCAACACTGTACAGTCTTTTTGCACCAGAAAATCAGCCAGACGAACCAGCATATCGCCGGGATCAACCTTCTCATTGCGCACCAGTGCAATCCGTTTGAATTCAGTCATTATTAATTATTCTCCTGTTCGCCCAGGCCTTTTAGTTTATACAGTAATTCCAAAGCATTTCTAGGTGTTAATTGATCCGGATTAAGCTCCTGCAACATTTCGCGCAGGGGATCGGTTACTGTTTGTGCGTCAGCGGCAGCCTGTTCAAATAATCCCAGTTGCAGTTGCGCGTCATTTTGCATTTTTGCTGAGTGTTGTTCCAGTTGCTTGAGCTGTATACGCGCTTTGGCAATCACTTCGCCGGGTACACCGGCGAGTTTGGCAACCTGTAAACCATAACTTTGATTGGCCGGACCGGGCTTGACGGCGTGCATGAAAATAATATTTTCATGGTGTTCAATCGCGTCAAGATGAACATTTTTCACTGAGTGCAGATGGTCTGCCAATGCCGTTAGCTCAAAGTAGTGTGTGGCAAACAGAGTATAAGCCTTGATCTGGGAGGCCAGCTGTTCGGCGCAGGCCCAGGCCAGTGATAAGCCGTCAAAGGTGCTGGTGCCGCGCCCCACCTCATCCATTAATACCAGACTGTTGGCGGTGGCATTATGCAGAATATTGGCGGCTTCACTCATTTCAACCATAAATGTCGAGCGACCACCTGCCAGATCATCGGACGCTCCGATGCGGGTAAAGATACGGTCAATGGGACCGATGCGGGCTTCCGTCGCCGGTACAAAACTGCCGCTACAGGCGAGAATAACGATGAGTGCAATCTGGCGCATATAAGTGGACTTACCACCCATATTCGGGCCGGTAATCAGGAGCATGCGACGATCATCGTGCATTTCAATATCATTCGGCACGAAGGGTTGATCCAACAGCGCTTCAACCACCGGATGACGACCATCCTTTATCGATATGCCGTGTGTTGTCGTCAGTTCAGGACAGCAGTAATTCAGGTTGTCGGCGCGTTCTGCAAAACAGGCGAGCACATCGAGTTGCGCGAGAGCTTGTGCAATGGTCTGGAATTGGGGCAACGATAACGCCAGTTTTTGCAGTAACGCTTCATATAACTGTTTTTCCTTTGCTAGCGCACGTTGTTTGGCACTCAGTACCTTATCCTCAAACTCTTTCAATTCCGGGGTGATATAGCGTTCTGCGCTTTTCAGGGTCTGGCGGCGCTGAAAATACAATGGCACTTTTTCCAGATGTGATTTACTGATTTCAATGTAATAACCGTGAACCCGGTTATAACTGACTTTTAGATTTGAGATGCCACTACGCTCGCGTTCGCGATTTTCCAGATCCGTTAAAAACTGGTCGGCATGGCTGCTTAAATCGCGCAGTTCATCCAGTTCACTATCGTAACCGGCGGCAATGACACCACCGTCACGAATCAATAACGGGGGATTTTCGATTAATGCACTGTGCAGTAGTTCAGCCTCAGATTCAGGTCGAGTCAGTTGATTTTGCAGTGTTTTCAAAAGCACAGAATCAGCAGATACAAATGATTGCTGAATGTCCGGTAAGCAGTCGAGTGTCGCGCGTAAGACCAGCAAATCGCGCGGCCGTGCCGAATTGAGTGCGATACGAGCGCTAATGCGTTCGATATCGCCCACCGCTCGCAGATTTTCGCGCAGCGCGTTGTACTGTTGCAACAATGCCAACACTGCCTGCTGACGGGACTCAATTTGGGTTGTATCACGCAAGGGTTGTCCCAGCCAGCGTTTTAATAAACGACTACCCATCGCGGTAACGCAGCGATCCAGCAAGCCAAGCAGACTGTTGTCGGCATTACCACTCAGATCAGATTCGAGTTCCAGGTTGCGTCGGCAGCCGGCATCCATTATCAAGGTATTATCGAGAGACTCTGTTAACAGGCCGCGTAAGTGAGGTAATGCCCCCAATTGTGTTTCCCGAACGTAGGTGAGCAGGCAACCGGCTGCAGCAATAGCCAGTTGCAGATTTTCGCAGCCAAAACCTCGTAAATCCCGGGTGCCAAACTGTTCTGTCAGGTTGCGATAAGCGGTGTCGAGGTCAAAATGCCAGGGTGGGCGTGCCTGTACCTTGTAGCGATTCAGGAGTTCAGTGTCGTTACGCCAATCTTCACTCTGTAGCAATTCGGCGGGTTGCAGCCTTTCCAGTTCGCTATAGAGTTGCTGAGTATTTTCCAGCTCCAGGAGACGGAAATCACCGGTACTCAGGTCAAGATAAGCCAGACCATAGCGGTCTTTTTGCCGGTGAACCGCCACCAGCAGCGAGGCACGTCGTTCTTGCAGTAAAGCCTCATCGGTCACCGTGCCGGGCGTAATAATACGGGTCACTTCGCGTTGCATGGGACCATTGCCGCCCGGATCACCTATCTGCTCACAAATCACTATAGATTCGCCTTGCTTAATCAGTTTGGCGAGGTAATTCTCTGCCGCGTGATATGGAACGCCGGCCATGGGGATGGGTTGGCCTGCGGATTGACCGCGCTGGGTCAGGGAGATTCCCAGTAGTTTGGCGGCACGCTTGGCATCGTCATAGAACAATTCATAAAAATCGCCCATGCGATAGAAAACCAGCGTCGTTGGATATTGCGCCTTAAGCTGCAGATATTGCTGCATCATCGGCGTGTGCTCGCGGGTATCGGTTTGCCTGAGTGCCTTTGCCATTAATTTTGTATGAGTCAGAGCGACGAACGGGCAAGTTTAGCAAAGAACACGGCGCTTTCCGCCGGTCGAGGCAATATCACGTTGAAAAACATTATTTTCCAATGGGCGTTTACAGAATACTTGTCACACCGGCAGCGACCATAGACAATGTCCGCATGCAGGGTGATTTATACGAACTGGCTTTACAGACAGGTATGCGTTTGCGTGCGCAGGGCCTGAGGCTGGTGACAGCTGAATCCTGCACCGGCGGCTGGATCGCAAAGACACTTACGGATGTGCCAGGCAGTTCGGAGTGGTTTGAAGGGGGTTTGATTACCTATAGCAATCGTATGAAACAGACCCTACTGGACGTAAGTGAAGGAATTTTGAACCAGTACGGCGCGGTGAGTCGAGAAGTCGTAGAAGCAATGGCGAAAGGCGCGTTGCTGAAAACGCAAGCGCATTTATCGGTTGCTGTCAGCGGCATTGCAGGTCCTGATGGTGGCGGTGATACTAAACCAGTGGGGACGGTTTGGTTTGCCTGGGCTCGCATCGTACCGGATGTCGTGCAATCCCATTGCGCAGTTTTTAATGGAGACCGAACCCAGGTACGATATTTAACGGTTGCAAAGGCCTTGCAAGGTATTATTGAGCGCCTGGAAAATTTTTAGAAAACGATGTGTTTTTTATCTGGATGCGGTTGTAAGAAAATCATGGACGGTTTTTCAATATCCTGTTGGGGGTAGAGATGGTAAATCGAATTAGCACAATGATAGCGTGGATACTGTTGGCGGCGATTCTTTATGCTTGCGATGAAAAAGAATCTACAAAAACCGTAGCGGTGGTTGCTCCACCGGTTGTTGAGAAAAAAGAAACTATCCCAATCGAACATCAAGCGGATCAGATTCGTAATGAAATGGAAGCATTACGTCAGCAGCGCGAAGAAGCGCAACAGGAGAAGGCCAGGCTGGAGCAACAAGTTGAGAAAATTCAGGCATCGTTAGACGACGTGGAAGGAGAAGCCGAGCGCATTCAGACAAGAATTAATGAATTGGAAAAACCGTCTAATCCGTAGTTTTTCCAGTGGCGGTGCTGCGCAAAGTCTTTAATGTATGGGATAATGATGTCAGTTTTAAATTAATGTAATTTATCAGGTATGTTTTATAACTAACTGATTTTAAAAGGGGTATGCAATGGATTCAGATCGCAAAAAGGCGCTGGCTGCCGCGCTGACACAGATTGAGCGACAGTTTGGTAAAGGTTCTGTTATGCGCCTCGGCGATGGATCCGGCTTGCCGGATATTGATGTGATCTCCACCGGTTCGCTGACTCTGGATATCGCCTTGGGTATTGGCGGTTTACCGAAGGGTCGCGTGGTTGAAATCTACGGTCCCGAGTCCTCAGGTAAAACCACCTTAGCACTGCAAACCATCGCTCAGTGTCAAAAAACGGGTGGTACCGCAGCGTTCGTTGACGCCGAACATGCGCTTGATCCGATTTATGCAGAGAAGCTGGGCGTCAATATTACCGATCTCTTAATCTCGCAACCCGACACCGGCGAACAGGCGTTGGAAATTACCGATATGCTGGTGCGTTCCAATGCAGTCGATATCGTGGTTGTTGATTCGGTCGCCGCATTAACACCGAAAGCGGAAATTGAAGGTGACATGGGCGATTCTCACATGGGATTGCAGGCACGTTTGATGTCGCAGGCGCTGAGAAAACTGACTGCAAATATCAAACGCTCTAACACGATGGTGATCTTTATCAATCAGATTCGTATGAAGATCGGTGTCATGTTTGGCAACCCGGAAACCACCACTGGTGGCAATGCTTTGAAGTTTTATGCTTCAGTGCGTTTGGATATACGTCGTATTGGCGCAATCAAAAAAGGCGATGAAGTGATTGGTAACGATACGCGGGTTAAAGTGGTTAAGAACAAAGTTGCGCCACCATTCAGACAAGCCGAATTTGAAATTCTATATGGCGAAGGTTGTTCACTGGAGGGTGAGATTATTGATCTTGCCGTGCAACAAAATTTAATCGAAAAATCCGGCGCCTGGTACAGCTGCAATAAGGAACGCATCGGTCAGGGTAAAGAGAATGCCCGCGTTTATCTGAAAGAACATCCAGAGTTAAAAGATCAGCTGGAACAGCAGTTGCGTGACAAATTATTAGTTAAGAAACAGGTGAAACAACAGGACGCCGCGGAGGAGCAGGCTGAAGAAGAATCCGCCTAGAAGTGAATACGCGGTTAGAGAGATTGCACTCGGTTTACTCGCGCGCAGAGAACATTCCAAACGCGAATTGGTGTTGAAACTTCGTGCGCGCGGGTGTCCTGAAAAACTGATCCAGGAAGCCGTTACTGCTCTGGCTAAAGAAGGAATGCAGTCCGATACCCGCTTCGCTGAATCATTTGTACGTAACCGCGTTGATCGCGGGGCCGGTCCACTGCGCGTGAAAGCGGAAATGTTGGCCAGGGGGCTGGACGATGAAATCATGGAAGCTGCGTTGATGCAGTACAAAGACTGGTGGAAAGATCTGGCTCTGGAAGTGTATAAAAAACGCTATGCCGACAATGCGCCTGCTGATTACACAGAAAAAACCAAGCGTATGGCTTTCCTGCAGAGCCGTGGTTTTACCGCGGAGCAAATTCAATATGCTGTAAATAGTACCGATTCATAATTCAATCAATCGTCAATTCATTAATTAAAAAAACTGATCAATATTATGACTACGCTGGCCGAACTACGCAGCCAATTTCTGGAATTTTTCCAGTCCAAAGATCATGAACTTGTTGATTCCTCGTCGCTGGTTCCGGCTAACGATCCAACTTTACTTTTTACCAATGCCGGTATGGTTCAGTTCAAGGATGTTTTTCTGGGTTTGGAAAAACGACCTTATCTTCGTGCAGCCAGCAGTCAACGTTGTGTCCGTGCGGGTGGGAAGCATAATGATCTGGAAAACGTCGGTTACACCGCCAGGCATCATACCTTTTTTGAGATGCTGGGTAATTTCAGTTTTGGAGATTATTTTAAAGAACTGGCGATTGAATATGCCTGGGAGTTTTTAACACAGACAATCGGCCTGCCGCCGGAAAAACTTTGGGTAACGGTGTACGCAGAAGATGAAGAGGCGGCAGATATCTGGTTGCGTAAAATCGGTATTGATCCAAAGCGATTCAGTCGTATCGCGACCAAGGATAATTTCTGGCAAATGGGTGATACCGGGCCCTGTGGCCCCTGTTCTGAAATTTTTTATGATCATGGTCCCGAGATCCAGGGCGGACCACCCGGCACCGCGGAACAGGATGGTGATCGCTATATCGAAATCTGGAATCTGGTGTTTATGCAGTTCAATCGATTTGCCGATGGCACCATGGAGCCGTTACCCAAGCCGTCAGTGGATACCGGTATGGGGCTGGAGAGATTGGCCGCCATATTACAGGGTGTACATAGCAACTATGACGTGGATTTGTTTCAGAATCTGATCGCTGCAGCAGCCAAAGCGGTTGGTAGTAAAGATCTGGCCAGCAATTCCCTGCGCGTAATCGCCGATCATATTCGCTCCTGTGCATTTTTAGTTGCCGATGGTGTGGTGCCGTCGAACGAAGGACGCGGTTATGTTTTACGCCGCATTACACGGCGCGCAATTCGTCATGGACATCAACTGAATTGCAGGAAACCGTTTTTTTATAAACTGGTTGCAACCCTGGTCAAAGAAATGGGCTCGGCTTACCCCGAGCTGGCGGCGCAACAAAAACTAATTGAAAAAACCTTGAAACTGGAAGAAGAACGTTTTGCTGAAACACTGGATCAGGGCATGCGCATTTTGGGGGAAGCCATTGCGTCGTTAAAGACAAATACCATTCCCGGCGAAGTGGTATTCAAGCTCTACGATACTTATGGGTTTCCGCTGGACTTAACGGCGGATATCGCACGCGAGCGCGGGCTTGTAATCGATACCGAAGGCTATGAAAAGGCAATGCAGGAACAGCGTCAACGCGCGCAGGCCGGCAGCCAGTTCAGGATGGATCAGGGTCAACGCATCGAGCTGGATGCCAGATCTGAATTCACCGGCTATGACTATCTGCAAGGTGAAACGGTCTTATTGCATATTCTTCGTAATAACGAACCGGTAGACAGCTTGCGCGAGGGCGAGCAGGGCATACTGGTATTGCGGAAAACACCTTTCTATGCCGAGTCGGGAGGCCAGGTTGGGGATCGCGGTGAAATCATTGCAGGTAAAAATCTTTTTAAAGTACAAGATACACAAAAACTTGCCGACGCCATACTGCACATCGGTGAAGTGATTAAGGGCGGTTTCAAACGCGGCGATAAGGTCAATGCTGAGGTTGCTGCAGAAATTCGCAGGGCAACCATTGCCAATCATTCTGCCACGCATTTGCTGCATGCCGCATTACGCAATGTGTTGGGAAAACATGTGCAGCAAAAAGGTTCATCAGTGGATGAACACCGCTTGCGTTTTGATTTTTCACACAGTGCGGCAATGACCCGGGATGAATTACAGCAGGTTGAGGCAATGGTCAACCGGGAAATTCTCGCCAATCAGGCCGCCAAAGCGACCATTATGCCAATGGATGAAGCAAAAAAATCCGGTGCTATGGCGTTATTTGGTGAGAAATATGGCAATGAAGTACGCGTATTAAAACTCGGTGATTTTTCGACTGAGCTTTGTGGTGGCACGCACGTAAATCGCACCGGTGATATTGGGTTGATGAAAATTATTTCGGAAGCCGGTGTTGCTGCCGGTGTCCGTCGGATTGAAGCGATCACCGCAAAGAATGCCTTAAACTGGGTATCGACTAACGAAGCGTTGCTGGATAGACTCGCCGGCAAAGTCAAAGGTAATCGTGAACAACTGGAACAACGCGTGCAACAGATTGTTGAGCGAAATCGCGAACTGGAAAAAGAACTGCAACGATTGAAAGGCAAACTGGCCGGACAGTCGGGACGCGATATCGCGGGTGATGCAGTTGAAATAAATGGTGTTAAAGTGCTGGCACAAAATCTGGATGGCGCAGATATAAAGACTTTGCGTGACGCAATGGATCAGTTGAAAAATAAACTGGGTTCGGCGGCCATTGTGCTGGCCACAGTGGAGAATGACAAGGTTCATCTGGTTGCCGGTGTTACCAGGGATCAAACCAAACGCCTGCACGCAGGCAAGTTGGTCAACTTTGTCGCCGAACAGGTGGGAGGTAAAGGTGGCGGTCGTCCGGATATGGCTCAAGCTGGTGGCACAGAGCCGGCCAGATTAAACGACGCATTGTCACAGGTTGCTGATTGGGTACGCCAACAGCTGGATTAATGTTAAAGAGGACAAAAGAAATAGCAAATGGCACTTATCGTTCATAAATATGGTGGTACTTCTGTTGGCACAACAGAAAAAATTGAAGCGGTTGCTGAAAAAGTCATCAAACATAAAAATGCAGGCAATCAAATTATCGTCGTAGTGTCTGCGATGAGCGGTGAAACCAATCGCCTGGTCGCTCTGGCACATGCGATTTCAGATCAACCGGTTCCGCGTGAACTGGATGTGTTATTGGCGACCGGCGAACAGGTTACCATTGCATTATTGTGTATGGCATTGGAAAAACGCGGTTGTAAAGCGCGTTCTTATACCGGTGGACAAGTGCATATCCTCACCGATAATGCGCATAACAAAGCTCGCATCCGTGAAATTGAAGACCGTCATATACGCGCTGATCTGGAAGCTGATCAAGTTGTGGTGGTGGCAGGATTTCAGGGTGTGGATGAAATGGGCAATATCACGACTTTGGGTCGTGGTGGTTCCGATACCACAGCCGTCGCATTAGCCGCCGCTTTAAAAGCGGATGAATGTCAGATTTATACCGATGTTGACGGCGTCTATACCACCGATCCCCGTATCGAACCCAAAGCGCGCAGGCTCAGCAAAATAACTTTTGAAGAAATGTTGGAAATGGCCAGCCTTGGTTCAAAGGTGCTGCAAATACGATCGGTTGAGTTTGCCGGCAAATACCAGGTGCCATTAAGAGTGTTATCGAGCTTCGAAGAAGGCGAGGGCACATTGATTACTTTGGAGGATGAAGCAGTGGAAGAAGCAAGAATATCCGGAATTGCGTTTAACCGCGATGAAGCACAATTAACGGTAAGCGGGGTACCGGATCAGCCGGGAATTGCTGCCGGTATACTGGGACCGATATCAGATGCCAATATTGAAGTCGATATGATTGTGCAGAATGTTGCTGCGGATGACACAACCGATTTTACATTCACGGTTAATCGCGGCGATTACAAAAAAGCGATGAAAATATTGCAGCAAGTCGTTAAAGATATGGGTGCCCGTGAGGTCAAGGGCGACGAGGCGATTGTGAAAATTTCTCTGGTCGGCGTTGGTATGCGTTCGCACGCCGGGATTGCCAGCAAAATGTTTCAGGCATTGGCAGCAGAGAATATTAACATTCGCATGATTTCCACTTCAGAAATCAAAATATCCGTCGTTGTCAATCAGAAGTATCTGGAACTTGGTGTCCGGGCCTTACATGCCGCCTTTGGGCTCGATCGAGAGCCCGATCCGGTATGAACCCATAGCGCTTCTGTAGGTAGGTACCGTATTGCTATAGGAAAAATACGGGTATAATCCCCCCCTTTCGCCGGTATAGGTGCTGGATAAAATCACGGACGGCAGGCGGAAAATGGTGATAGTTGAGCAATAAAACTGAGGAGTATGGAGTATGTTGATTCTCACAAGGCGTGTCGGTGAGACCCTCATGGTAGGAGACGAAGTAACTGTAACCGTGCTTGGCGTGAAAGGAAATCAGGTTCGTATTGGTGTCAACGCGCCCAAGGATATCGCGGTGCACAGGGAAGAAATTTACGAGCGTATCAAACGTGAACGCGTTACCGATGATGTGGGAAACAGCGCTTAGACCACTGATTCGAAAATACCAATTAGATCAACAAGTATTCGTGCCGGGGCTGATTCAGGCCCCAGCTGCTTCTGAACGATGAGAGCCCTGCAATTGCAGGGCTCTGCGTGTCAGAGTATGGACAAGTTGGCCTGTTGAGACAGGTTCTCGTTAAGCTGACTATTTTCCGTTAGAATACCCACCCGTCAGAAGAGCGGACAATTGGAGAGATGTGCCCGACTACATGGACGTAGGAGATAGGCCTTTGCGGAATAGGTGAGAAAGATATCGTTTTTAACCGGGTCCATCCGGTAGATATTTATCTCATACGTCCCTGTATTCGGGACTCCGCGTAAAAACAAGTGGCGCTCCGAGGGAGTGCCGTATTTTGAGAGAATTGTAGACGCTAGACGAATATAAAATTTGATTAATTGGAGAGATGGCCGAGCGGCTGAAGGCGCTCCCCTGCTAAGGGAGTAAACGGTTTGTCCCGTTTCGAGGGTTCGAATCCCTCTCTCTCCGCCATATAAATCAATAACGCCTCCCTTGTGGAGGCGTTATTGATTTATCGGTTGACGGAATTTGAATCTTTGAAAACCAATTCTAACTCGGCGAGTTCCCCGCCTCGGGATGTATTTTGTAATCCTTCTCTCTCAACCTAGTAGATATCTGTATAATTTTGAGTCTTTTTTGCAAATTAACATCTATTTCCAATGACGGTAAACTTTCGAATCGCCAGATCCAGGCCGATAATTTTAGGTGTAACAGCAAGTTTTCTGACTTTTGTCGCGATAGCGGTAAGTGTGCTCTATCTGGGCGCGCAAAGCCAGAAGATCAATAACGACTGCCTCGATTCACGTATAGGCGAGCTGGCTACTGCTGCATCATTACTCATTGATGGTGATTTACACGAGAAGCTGCAAGCCGATCCCACCAATACGGAAATCTACAGCACACTTGTTAAACCATTGGTTGATCTGCATAACTTGGTGCCTGAAATATATTACCTTTACACCATGATTGATATCAATCAGAAAATTTATTTCATATTGGACACGACCAATTCGAGTCAACTTAAAACGGCTCGACAGTTGAAAGCATCAAAGGTGATGGAGTTGTATGAACCAGCCTATGATCCGGCAGAGTGGTTAAAGACGGTACGCAGTGGCAGGAGTTTTGTTGACAAAGAATTTTTCACGGATGAATTTGGCACCTTTGTATCTGCCTCCGCACCATTTTATAACAGTCAAGGCGAATATGCAGGCTTTGTTGGGTTGGATTTTGATGTTGATTATTTTCTGGTGTACGAACAGGAAATTCTAAATCGCGAATTTATCGCGTTGGTTTTAGGCGTACTGTTTTCATTACTGCTGGGGTTTTTGGTTTGGATAAATCAAAGCACTGTAAAAAAATTACGCGATCAACAATATTTAATGTCTATTACTGACCCGTTAACCGGCGCTTTTAATCGAAGATATTTTGAAAGTGTTTGTGAAAAAGAATCACAGCTATATAAACGTCACGCCATACCATTTTCGATATTAGTTATAGATATTGACTATTTCAAACATGTAAATGATGAGTATGGTCATCCAACGGGGGATGCTGCGCTCATCGAATTAGTCGCATTGATCAGGAGCTCTGTTCGAGTAGAGAACAGCTGTGTGAGATTGGGTGGTGAAGAATTCGCACTTGTCTTACCAAACACCCTGGCATACAAAGCATTAATATTGGCCGAACGACTACGTCTGCTAATAGAAGAAACCCCTTTCCATGCCGTTGAAAAACCGTCATTTCACTTTTATTTAACAGTCAGCATCGGTGTGGCAGATATCACACAAGGTGATGACATACTATCGAACTCCGATAAATCTTTGTATCGCGCCAAAGAAAATGGCCGGAATTGCGTTGTTGCGCAAGGAGTCATTAAATATGCGTAAGAATCCAGATGATGAAAATTATAACGCTATTTCTCGAAGAAATTTTATTCTAGGCTCGGCTGCGATGGTCGCGCTTCTGGGCTGTAAGCTGATAAAGCCCGCTGGTGGAAGTGCCAAGCTCCCAAGATGGCATAAAACCCTTAAAAACGATCTGTTAATTTTTGCAGACAATATAACCAGGAACTTGACGCCTTGGGTTGTTCCGGCACTCGTGATCAAGGTGGAAGATCACGGTGCCAAAGGTGATGGACAACAACTGAATACACTGGCAATCCAGGACGCAATCGACGCCTGTGCAGCGCAAGGGGGCGGCGTCGTGCTTTTTGAACGCGGCGAATATGTCACTGGTACGGTGGAACTGAAGTCCGGTGTTATGCTGGAGGTCGCTCGTGAAGCAAAAATCTTAGGCAGCACAAATCTTCTCGATTACCCGCATCACATCGCAAAGCGTACTACGGTCATGGATACACATATGGAGATGCATCAATCCCTTATTTTTGCCGAGGGAGTAAGTAGAGCAGGAATTCGAGGCGATGGAATAATTGATTTTCGTGGTAGCAAAGAAAATTTTCCCGGGAAACAAACTACCAGTCAGACACCTGGGCGTGTATTCGGGATACGTATATTAGATTCCAGTCAAATCGTTGTCGATGGAATTACATTAAAGGATGCTTCATGCTGGATGCAAAATTATTTGAATTGTGAAGATCTAATTTTCCAAAACATGAAAGTTTCAAATCACGCAAATCACAATAATGATGGTCTTGATATTGATGGTTGTCGTCGAGTTATCGTAAGAAATTGCATTATTAACTCGGAGGATGATGCGATGTGTATAAAAGGTGCAAGCTTGCGTCCAACTGAAGATGTGTTAATTGAAAACTCGACATTTATTACAACCTGTAATGCATTGAAGATTGGTACGGATACACAGAGTGATTTTCGTCGTATATTTGCAAGAAATTTAGTTCTTGGCGGGATACCTGAGAATTTACACTCATCAAAAGGACACCAGGCAAGCACGGGGATTACGTTGGCAACCGTTGATGGTGGCAACGTTGAGGATATCTATATTTCAAACATAGAAATTAATCGGACCAGAGCACCCATATTTATTCGTATAGGAAATAGATTGAGAGTAATGCCTGATATGCGGAAACCACCAGTAGGCAAGTTACGAAGAATTATTATCGAGCGTGGAGTAGGGCGGGATAACTTTCGCCAAGGATCTCTAATTAGCGGAATTCCAGGCCATCAGATCAGTGATGTTATCTTAAGTGACCTTCATTTTAAGATGGAGGGAGGAGGAACCGAAAGCCTGGTGCATCGAGAATTAGCGGAAAAAGAAGGCGGTTACCCTGATGCGCAAGGATTCAATAAAGATGGGCTGCCTTCTTATGGATTTTATGTGCGACATGCAAAAAATATTGACTTTCTGAATGTAAAAGTCACACCGACCTCAGTGGATTTAAGGCCGGAGTTTATGTGTGGAAAAAATTGCGAGTCAGTAATTGTTGATGGCATTGATATATCTGCCAAAAATTAGAAGTCTTTGCCACGAGCTAATCGGCATTTTTTTCTGGATATGTCTGGTACATTACCCACAGAGGCGCCGGAAATTTAAAATGACCTTAACTTAGAAATCTGTTGCGAAGTATTTTTGCAATAGGGTTCTCTATTAGCCGCGTACTGATAGCGGATATTAAAACGAGGCTTATACACGCCCAGATCAATTGAAATTTTCCGTAATCTTCATTAATCATCAATACTGCAAAGCAAGCAGCTATTACCATATTTTGCCAAATATACATCGAATAAGAGATTTCGCCTAAGAATCTCATTCCAGGGAGCGAAAGCAATCGACTAAAAAGACCATTGCCTTTGGCCATATCAATTATCATGATTAAGTATAAAGGCATAAGAAGACCATTCACTAAAACAAATTTCAGCGGTTGGTCTATTTTAGGTAAGCAGGTAATAACTATGAATATGACAATCGCCAGATCACCCCACGCCAGCCATTTGCGGGACGGAGGACGCCAGTTATTATTGAATCGACTGATTGAAAATACTCTGCTGAGTAACATGCCCGCAACGAAATGCGGTATCCAAAACAGGGGCAAGCTACCAAAGAATATTTCTGAGTTTTGGTTATGCTTGAAGCCGCTCATCATTAGCAAAACATACACAAAAGTAGGTATCAGTGATACAAAAGGCGCTGCCAGTAACAAACCAATCATTTGCTGGCGAGTAAGTCTGGTTAGCAATTGCATCAGCCAGGGTGTTAGAAAGTACAAAAACACCAATGCAGAAATCATCCACGCGGGCCAAATCAATATTGGTACATAGGGCGCATACCAGGCCTGGGTTAAGGTAATGGTTGTAATGGCGCTGCCTGCAAGTAGACTTACCGGCATACCCAATGACAGTTTATAAAAAATCGTCATTATCATTATTGGTACTGCCACGATAATATGAATCGGGTAAATGCGGGAAAATCGTAAAAACCAGAAGCGTTTAGGTGTTTGTGAGATTGAACCTTCAGGTGACCAGTAATGGTATGCCAGAATAAATCCAGACAAAACAAAAAAGAAACTGAGTGACAAATACCCATGCGAAAAAAAATCGACCAAGACTTTTGGCATTGATTTAAAGCTGATGAGCAGATTGCCAAAAGGTGGTTGCTTTTCTGCCTCGTAGACACTCCAAAGGTGATAAACGAAAATGGGAAATATCGCAAAAAAGCGAATGCCTGATAAGGCGGGCAAGAAGTGAGATGGTTGACAGCTATGGTCTGTTGCCTGCATAAAGATTTGTTTGTCCTTTGGAAACGTATTGAGATGAATAGACTTATATTTGATAACGTAAAAATAGCCTGTTTACGACAGAAGAAATTTAGCACAATTAATGTCGCGTCAGGTACAAAAGATATTATCAGGTTCGTTTGCACTGGCTTGGCCGGCGGGTGAATTCAATAGAACGCCCACACAAAACAAAGGGGCCTTAGCCCCTTCATTATTTGAAAATTATTAAAAGAACTAATGACAAGCACACTTACTCCGCCCGCATGGCAATTCCGGTGTGGCGCTTCTGGTTGAAACCTGACAGCAGGTAAACACTTTTTCAACAGGACTTTTTAAATCTGTATTACCGGGATCGATACCGGCATTTTCACAAAGTTCGCCCCATGTGGAAATCGTTTCACTCATGCGGTGTTTGGCTTCAACGGTACGGTCGTTGGCGGGGCAGTGGTAGTCGTAGCTTGGCATTGTTTTAAAAAAGTCCTGTGAAATTCAAATTCGGTGGCCGACGATTATACATCGGTTTCAAATATGAATTAATCTGAATTTTTTTAGAACAACAATGCCTGGCTATTAGGTTGTGTTTCATCAATAGGTGCTGAGCCGGCTGGGTTCAGAACTTCATCAGCCGTCAGTGCCTGTGGATTTTGCACGCCAAAGGCCGCGTAAATGGATGCTGCAACCGATGCAGGCTCAAATTCGTAACTTCCTGCAACGGGTACCTGAAACTGGTTATTGGTACCGGCATCGCCATTTCGAACGGTTGTACCCACAACTTTGCCCAGGGCTCCGGCGGGCCGTGTGGCCGCACCGCCTAGGGTAAACAGATTTTGGCAGTTACCGTGATCCCAACCGCAGGAACCGTTCAGGTTGCAACGGCGACCAAATTCACCATAAACATTGATAAGAATATTATCCGTGCGCCGTGACAGAGTGCTGTTGCCGGGTGTATTGCTGATGCCGGCGGTTTGTGTGCCGGCATATTTGATGTGTTTAACTGCAACTTGCAGGGCAGAGAACAGATCATTCATACGTCCCGCGTAACGGTCGCAGCCATTGTTGTGATCATCCCAGCCGCCGAGACCGACGTTGCCAACCTGGATATACAAACTGTCTGGATTTTCCACTGCCAGCGTGACGGCTGCGCGAATCTGACGGGCAAACTGGTTGTTGGGATAGTTCAAAGTGGAAGTGCCGTCGCCGTTATCGGTAAAGTCAGTTGCCAGATCGGCGGCACTGATGCCGGCGTTACTGACTCTGATCGGTGCTTCAAAAGCCGCCTCAAGATTACCGATGTTTTCGCCTAAAATTTTTCGGGAGGCGAAACTATTCATTACACTGTTAAAGCGGTTGCTGGATTGTGTATTAACGGCGCTGACCAGATCGGTAAAAATATTGTTACGATTATTGTCCTCATAATCGTTTGGATTAAACGGATTTTCCAGATCTTCCCCCAGCGTGGTGTAGCGCAGACGCAGTGGCAGGCTGTTATCGGGATCCGGCGCAAACACAGTTGACTCGCCTTCAAAGGAAACGAAGGGCAAAATCAGATCTTCAATATTTTTTCCGCCTAACAGGCTGTGCCCGGCGATGTCGGCCCGATTCATATAAAGCAGATTGGCCAGAGTGGTGCCGATACCGGGTCTTGATTCGACATCGGTCGTACCTTTCTGGGTCTGGAAAATGCTTTCACGGTGCGAGCGGGTATCGTTGGTACGCTTCATCATGGTTCGGTAAACGGTCATGTAATTATTTTCAACCAGAAATTCCATAATGTCGCCACCGGCGCCGCTGTTACCCCCGGGACCGCCGGAATTTCCCCAGAAACCGCGCGGTGTGATTTTGCCGTTGCCCGATGCGTCGTTCTGTAATTGTGCGATGCCTGGAATATTGTTGGTATAGGAACTCTGCGAATTGGCGGCTATGTTATCGATGATACTGAGATTGCCGGATAGCTCCGAGGGTCCGCCATATAGAAATACGTTGATAACCTGGGGGAAGCGCTGTAACAAGGGTCGAGCGGATTGCAGCGCGCCGACATCAAACTGTGCGTTATTGTATTGCGGGCTTGCTGCATACGCTTTGTTCAGCAACGAGTGAATGGTAAATGTTGCAGGTACCGACATCGATGTACCGGCGGCACTGATTACTTTAAAGAAGTCTCTACGTTTCACTTTGTATAACCTCAACAATAAACTTGTTAGTTGATTGAACTAAAGTAATAGGTTTCGGGCAGGCGCGAAATGTAATCAAATGTTGCGCGAGCCATGTCATCGTGCGCCCAGTCATTCACAACAGCCTGGCCTGCACTAACGCGCCAGTAACTACGATTAACGGTAATGATTTCCGTGCTATTGCCATCGCCGTCCTGATCGTGAATATCGGGTGCTTCGATCAGGTCTGAGCCGAAATAACTTAGCAGCGAGTCCGTTTCCTGTGCGGTGGGTTGACGTTTGAGTACGGTCAAAAACAGGAAACTTAAGTAATCTCGCGGTGATAACGCGGCAATTTCCGGTTTGACTACGCTGTCTTCAACGTCATCGGTATCGAGTGAGGGATCAAGCACTTCGTCAGATATATAGAGCAGACCCGGTATATAAACATCAACGCCATCTATCGAAATACGACGGCCTGCATAAGCACTGGTGTTCATCAAAACGTATTGCCGCAGTGCATTGTGATATTCAACGAAGCTTAAAGGATCGACCGGCACGTTGTGCAGGCGGCCGATCTTTAAGGTCATGGTATACCAACCCATCGCGCCCATATAGAGCGGACTGTTCTGGTCGGTTGCTAGATATCGAAATATATCCTCATTGAGAGGATAGCTGTTCATTTTTACATCCCACTTTAGAGCATCCAAAGTTGGTAACAAAAACTCATCAAAACCTTTAACACGCTCGGTTCTGAGTAAATATTCTTCGGAAAAAATGATACCCTTAAAAAGATCGCTAAAAGTTATAGCACCGTGGGCAACGATTGATTCACACAGGGCCAGCCGAGTTTCAAGCGGACGCTCAGCCAGATAGTAGTTGGAAATAACTTCACAGACGCGAGGAACAAGTAACGGGTGACCGACCACAACGTTATAGAAGTCATCGCAGGTAGTAATAAAGTAACCGCCTGAATCACCGATACCATCACCATTGGTATCATCCTGCAGAATTACCTGAGGTTCAGTGTTAGGAAAATTTGTGCTGCTTAGCTCGTAATTCTGATCCTCCGGCAGAAGAATAACATTTTTGCACGCGATGCCGACTTTGTCGGCGTCTTTTGCTCTGTCGAACAGGCCCAGGAATTCCTCCAGGCCTTCCACGCCGACATTTTGCCCGGAGCGGCCGATGCGCCAGTTCATTACACTCGGCAAATAACCACGGACAATTGACTGTATGCTGCTGTTTTTAGTCAGCTCAGTGACGAGGTAATTGTAGGTTTTCTGGCAGTCGTTGACATTGGTGCTTTCCATTTCTTCCGCACAGGTAAACATAATAGTGTTGGAAAGAAATAACGCCATCGCGGCGATAAAAGAATCTTCGCTGAGCGGATAATCCTTGATCAATGCAAAGGGTTCTTCTTTGGGTTGGCCATTGGTACTGAAATCGTATTTACGCAGATCTTCGCTGGCATTACCGTTTTCATCCAGTCCTTCGATATTTGCACGCACTTTAAGCAGAGTATCGTCATCCAGCTTGCTATCGATCGAAGTATTGAAGTTGGCGATATAGTTATTGCCGTATTCTGTGGTCTGCGGGCTGCTACCGAGGCCGTTGGATACAACAAAGAAATCTTCTACCGGTATGCCCTTGTAAACAGATGCTGCCAGTTTACTGGCGACCTGATATTTCTCAACCGCTGATAGCGACTGATATTCCTGGTTGCTTACACTCGACGCTGCGCCACTCTCAATTGCAGAGTTATTGGCGTTTTCCTCGCTGGGCAGACTGGTATCGCAGGCAGCCAGCATTAAACAAGTCATCAGAACGGCGGGTAGTTTGTAATTATTCATGCTCACACCTCGAGCTCAGCCATACAAAGACCGCTTTTCTACAAAGGGGTAGCAGAGTGAGATTGCGGTCGATTTTCTTGGAAAGCGAAGATTGCCTTATTGATCTAAATCAATTTGCGATATTGCTCACAAAACGGAGTAATCATGAATAATTTCTTTTTGCATGGATTGATATTAGCCATAAATACTGTGCGATTATTTTGGGATAGCATCCCATGCCTGTTGCAGGCGTTTAGCAGACACTTTTTCCCGTGTGCCCAGCGCTTGCGCGAACAAAGAGACGCGAAATTCTTCCAATAACCAGCGATAAAGTTGAAATTCATTTTGTGATTGCCGGTTGTTGTCTTCTTGTTGCAGTAATGTCAGGCACTGTCGCCAGTAGGGTGAAATTTGTTTTAACAATTCCTGATCGCGTGTAGGGTTTTGTTCCAGTTTATCGAGCCGGTATTCAATGGCATACACGTATCGTGGTAATTCCTGCAGCCATTCGGCAGGTGTTGCAGTGATAAAACCCGGATATATGAGATACTCTATTTGCGATTGAATATCTGAAATTGAATGCAGCCATTGGGGGGGTAACTCTTTTTGTAATCGATTGCGAACCTTGTGGTAAGTGGCAAGAATATCGGCGACTTTCCTGCAAAGATTGTTGGCTATCGTGACCAGTTGTTTATCAGCCCAGGCGCTATTCAGTTCAAAATCAGATTTTTTTGTTATCTTGTCCGACTTGTCAAACAGAGCAGTGGCAATAGCGAGGTCGACAATTTCCTGTTTCAATTCTTCACTGCTGCCCAAAGAAGTGTAATGAAGACTCAATGTTTGTATGTCAGGAAGATTTTTCAGCAGGTATTTAATGCCTTTTGCATTCTGTTTTTTATATAACGCAATAGTGCCCTTGCGATGGGCAATCTCCGCTTTTTCAGGCGCGTCCAGTAAACGCATACTGATATCGTCACCTTTTGCAACCAGCGCCGGATAACCTCTAATCGTTAGTCCCTGGTGTTCCCTTTCAATATATTCCGGCAAATCAGCAAAATCCCAGTCTGCGATATTGGTACGTTCAAAGTCGGTAACGGGCAGGGAGGTAAAACTCTTCACCGCTCTGGCGCCGATTATTTTCTGCAATTCCGTCAAATCGCGACCTGCGCCGATCAATCCGCCACTGCCATTAGTAACATTAAAGTTCATCAACAGGTGACGAGGCAGAGCATCTGGTTGCCAGGCATCGAGGGGGACTTCAATTCCGGTTAATCTAAGCAGTTGATGGGCAAGAGCTTCAAGCAGTGAGCTGTCATCTTTATGCAATTCCGACAGACATTTTTTGGCGTATTCCGGTGCCGGCACAAAATTGCGCCGTAGTGATTTGGGTAATGTTTTGATGAGTGCGCTGATTTTTTCGAGCAACAGGCCTGGCACTAGCCACTCAAAACTTTCTGGTCGCAATTGATTCAGCGCAACCAGTGGAATGGTAACAGTTACACCGTCATCCGGGTGTTCGGGATCAAATCGATAACTTAATGGGAACTCCATATCCTGCACGGTTATCGATACCGGAAATTCCTCTGCGACCGGCACGGCAGCACTGTTTTGCAGTAATTGGTTTTTATCCAGATAAAAATGTTGTTGCGTGGTTTCCGGTTGTTTTTGAAACCACGTTTCAAATGCCTGCATGGTGCAGACTTCATCAGGTACCACTTGATTAAAATGGTCAAACAGGCTTTGTTCGTCTATGAGTAAATCACGTCGTCTGCACCTGGCTTCCTGGTCGAGCACATACTGTTTAGCTTCATCGTTATGCTGAAAAAAAGCCAGTCTGGAAGTTGTTTTGCCCTGTATCAGCGCGTCGTGTATAAAGAGTTCACGTGCATGTTCCGGATTGATTTTGCTGTAGTCAATCGGGCGTTTTGTAATCAATATCAAACCATACAAACTGACCTGTTCATAGACGACGCTGCTACCGCGTTTCTTTTCCCAGTGCGGATCGCTGTAACTGCGCTTAAGCAGATGCTCGGCCAGCGGTTCGATCCATTCCGGTTCGATCCTGGCAATCGTGCGCGCATATCGTTTGCCGGTTTCAACCAGTTCAGCGGCAACAACCCACCTGGGTTTCTTTTTAAAGACACCGGAGCCGGGAAACAGGTAAAGTTTCAGGCCGCGCATACCGGTATATTCAAATTTGTCATCGTATTGGGCGATATTGCCCAGCAAGCCGGTTAGCAGGGCTTGATGTAACTGTCTGTAATCAGCATCTTTATTACTCGATTTAAACTGAGATTCTTTCGCGATGGTGTGTAACTGTTTGTAGGTTTCCCACCATTCGCGCATACGCACATAGGAAAGAAAATTTTGCTGACATAATTTGCGCAATTTATTGGTTGATAAATGTTTAGCCTGCTCCTGATAAAATCGCCACAACTTCAGAAACGATACAAAATCAGATTGCTCATCCTTGAATGCAGCATGTTTTTCATCGGCGAGCTGTTGATGCTCAAGTGGACGTTCGCGTGGATCCTGAATCGCCAGCGCCGAAGCGATAATTAATACTTCATTCAGGCAATGGTAGTGCTCGGCAGCCAGAATCATACGCCCGAGCCGAACATCAATCGGCAGCCTGCCAAGCTGATACCCGAGTTTGGTGAGTTTGTGTCGGCTATTAATCGCGCCGAGTTCGTGTAACAAACTGAAGCCATCCCGTACGGCGCGTTCATCCGGTGGATCAATAAAGGGATAGTCTTCAACTTGCCCCAGTTTCAAAATCAACATTTGCAGTATTACCGCTGCAAGGTTGGTTCTGAGAATTTCCGGATCGGTAAATTCGGATCGCGCCAGATAATCGTCTTCGCTGTATAAACGTATGCAAACACCGGGTGCCACGCGACCGCATCGTCCGGCACGTTGATTGGCTGAGGCTTGTGAAATCGCTTCAATCGGCAGTCGTTGTACTTTGCTGCGATAGCTGTAACGGCTGATACGGGCCAGACCGGTATCGATGACATAATGGATGCCGGGCACCGTCAGCGATGTTTCAGCAACATTGGTGGCTAAAACGATACGACGTCCGTGGTGAGGCTGAAATACCTGATTTTGTTGAGCAAAGGACAGCCTGCCGTACAGGGGCAGAATTTCCGTGCTGGGTGGATGATGTTTGCGTAATGTTTCGGCGGTATCACGAATATCGCGTTCGCCCGGTAAGAAAACCAGAATATCGCCCGATCCCTGCCGCGCCAGTTCATCAACGGCTTCAACCAGTGCCTGATTGCGATCACGGTCCTTTTCATCCTCGTTTTCACCTTTAATCGGCCGGTATCGAACTTCAACCAGATAAGTGCGACCGGAGACCTCAACAATCGGCGCATCATTAAAGTGGCTGGAAAAACGTCCCGGGTCGATGGTGGCCGAGGTGATAATGACTTTCAGTTCAGGTCGTGTCGGCAATAATTTTTTGATATAGCCCAGAATAAAATCGATGTTCAACGAACGTTCGTGGGCTTCATCGATAATCAGAGTGTCGTATGCCAGCAGCCTGGGATCGCTTTGCGTTTCCGCCAGCAGAATGCCGTCGGTCATCACCTTTATATACGAGTCGGGGCTGACCTGATCGCTAAAGCGCATTTTATAACCGACGGCTTTACCAACCTGGCTGTGCAGTTCTTCGGCAATACGAGCAGCCAGACTGCGCGCGGCAATACGACGTGGTTGGGTATGTCCGATCAGGCCGCTGATGCCGCGCCCCAGCTCCAGGCATAATTTGGGTAACTGGGTGGTTTTACCGGAACCGGTTTCGCCGCAAACAATCACCACCTGGTTCGCGGCTATGGTGGCCAGTAGTTTTTCGCGTTCCTGTACAATCGGCAGATTCAGCAGGTATTCGGGCCTGGGCAGGTTCTGTTCCCGTAAGCGTCGACGATTGATTGAATGCTCAATTTTATCGAGGATTTTTTTTGGTACTTGAGCACTGTGGTTGCTATGCTCAACCCAGTTGGATAATGGCAACTGATCAACTAACATGCACTGGGGTATCAGATCTGCGATGGAAGTGGACATAGCGTAATTTTTAAGGATCAGCGCGGAATTTTACCAGTGAATTTAACGTATTTATGTAGTGAACATGGATATTCGATTAAAACGAACTTTATTAAGCTCCCGGTATCTTATTCATGCTTGCCGATTAGCCTACCGGCCGTGATGATATTAGCATGAGACCATTACAAGAACTTATTGCAGAGATTGAAAACTGGTACAGCCAAATTGATAAGGCGGCCATTGCTCTGTCGGGCGGGATCGACTCATCGTTGGTGGCGTTTACGGCGCGTAAAATGCTGGGCAAAGATAAAGTTGTTGCGGTGATATCAGCCTCAGCCAGTGTAAAGATGAAAGAGCTGAAGGACGCCCGAAATTTTACTCAACAATACGATATTACCCTGCAGGAAATCGATGCGCGGGAAATCGACAATCCTGATTATGCCAACAATCCACAGAACAGATGTTTTTTCTGTAAATCGGCGTTATATAACGCATTGGATACGCTAATCGCGGACACCTTTAGCGGTTTTACAGTGCTTAACGGTAATAACTTCAGCGATTTTGGCGACTACCGTCCCGGACTGGAAGCTGCGGCAGAACATCAAGTTCGCAGTCCTCTGGCGGAATGTCAGTTTAGCAAGCAGGATATACGACGTGTTGCGCAACATTACGGATTACCAAATTGGAATAAACCGGCCAGCCCCTGTTTGAGTAGTCGCTTTCCCTATGGGGAAAATATTACAGTGGAAAAATTAAAAAGGGTGGAGCAGGCTGAAGACCTGCTCAATACATTCGGTTTTGAGGATGTAAGGGTAAGATATATTAAAGACGCTGCCCGCATCGAAGTGCCGGCCCCGGAACTTGATGCGCTGAAAAAATCGTTTAATGAGATTCGACCTCAGATCGAAGCTATGGGTTTTGCTGTTTGTGAAATAGATGAAGAAGGCCTGGTGTCCGGCAAGCTGAACCGAGGTATTGTAAGTGCGCCGACCATAGTCTTATCGAAGACACCAGGGTAATACCATAATATTTACCTAAAGGATGCATATTTAAAAATGTCGAACCAACTTGACCAACTTAAAAAAATGACCACCGTGGTTGTTGACAGCGGCGATATTGAATCAATTGCGTTACATCAGCCGGTAGACGCGACCACAAATCCTTCTCTTATATTTAAAGCGATACAAAAGCCCCAGTATCGTTCCCTTATCGACCAGGCAATAGACTGGGCGCGGGGATTATCCGATAACTCTGCGTTAGTGCAAAACGCGGCGATGAAACTGGCAGTGTTAATGGGTATCGAAATACTCAAACAAATACCGGGTCGGGTATCGACAGAAGTCGATGCCAGATTGTCGTTTGATGGTCAGGCCACAATGGACAAAGCCAGAAAAATTATTGAGCTTTACAATCAATCAGGGTTCGAACCATCGCGGATATTAATCAAAATAGCTTCGACCTGGGAAGGGATACAGGCTGCCCGACAACTGGAAAAGGAAGGCATCAACTGCAATTTAACGCTGCTGTTTAGTTTCGAGCAGGCGCAGGCCTGTGCCGAGGCCGGTGTTTTTCTGATTTCTCCTTTTGTTGGCAGAATACTGGACTGGAGTAAAAAACAAAATCCAACAGTAGATTATGCATATGACAAAGATCCGGGCGTGCAGTCTGTCACGCAAATTTATACTCTTTATAAATCCTGTGGATTTAAAACCATCGTTATGGGAGCGAGCTTTAGAAATATTGGAGAAATTCAATCGCTTGCAGGTTGTGATCGACTAACCATCAGCCCTGCGTTACTCGATGAACTGGCACAACAGCAGGATGAATTGCCCAGAAAACTCAATCCAGATATCAAAAAAGCCCAACGACCGGGAGCAATGAGCGAAAAAGCATTTCGCTGGGGCATGAATGAAAATGCTATGGCAACCGAAAAATTGGCCGAGGGTATTCGAAACTTCACTGCGGATCAGATTAAACTTGAGGCGCTTATTGGCCAGTACATCTGAAAGGTAGTAAAGACAGCGAGTCTGACCAGATGAAATGGAATTGAAAGGGTGACTTCAAGTCACCCTTTTTTGTGATATTGAAAAATTTTTTTTCGGGTTTCGCGATACTGATTCATTGCGCATCATTAGTTTGATTCATGCAAAATATAGTCAAACCACAAAATAAAGTATTGCTATCACTTAAAGTTATGTGTTAACGCACGATGAGATATATTCAATATGAACATGTTATGTGTTGTGTGCATATATTGACCTGGGATTTTTTATTGTTCGAATTATCAAGTACATAGACAGAAAAGTTGCCGTAACTAAACAGCTGTCACGGGGTTTTTGGGTGCTGGAATTTTTTTCGTCATAATTATTCAGCGCGTTAAGATTACTATTATTTAAAAATGCAATGTTTAAAATATTCATCATTAATAAAATTGCGGCTACATAAAAAAGGGTAAATGGCTGATTGACACAGATGTTATTGAATGCATATTCTAGCCCCTCGCAAAATGACACCGGTGTCACTTCACTGGTTTTTTTTAAAAACATTTTCGAGGGGGAAGGAATGTATCACTATCTAACTCACCGCGGCATATTCGCTGCGTTATCCACTCTGTTTTTCTGTTTATTTTCATCCACAGCTTTATATGCGCAAGCCACCGGTTATGCAGCCTTAAATGGCGGGACAACGGGTGGTCAGGGTGGCAGTACCGTCAGAGCCACTTCTGGTACTGCAATCCATCAAGCACTCTGCGGTCGTGGTTCGAATGACACACCGATCATTATTGAGGTGGAAGGGACCATTAACCATGGCAATACCAGTAAGGTCAGTGGCAGTTGTAACACCGCTGATGATGTGATCGAAATTAAGGATGTCAGCAACGTTACGATTATTGGTGTTGGTAATGGCGCCTTGTTTGATCAGCTTGGCATTCACGTGCGCAACGCTTCCAATATCATTATTCGCAACGTGACGATTCGTAATGTGAAGAAATCCGGTTCACCCACTTCCAACGGTGGTGATGCGATCGGTATGGAGAGCGATGTCTCAAACGTGTGGGTCGATCATGTTACCTTATCAGCCGATGGTGGCGAAGATGAAGGCTATGATTCCCTGTTTGATTTGAAAGCCAACGTTGATTATGTCACGCTTTCATACAGTATTTTGAGAGGGTCAGATCGTGGCGGACTGGTTGGTTCCAGCAGCAGTGATGATCAGAACGACTACATCACCTATCATCATAATATTTATGACGATATTAATTCGCGCACACCGTTATTGCGCCATGCGACTCATGCGCACACGTATAACAATTACTGGATAGGCCTTAGAAGTACCGGGATCAACTCCCGGCAGGGTGCGAAGATAAGAGTTGAAAACAACTACTTTAAAGATTCCAGAAATCCGCTGGGTACATTTTACGACAGTGTGGACGGATATTGGCAAGTCATCGGCAATATCTGGGATAACATCACCTGGGAAGTGGCCAGTGATGAAAAACCGGCCGGCCCTAATCCAACCTCAACCACAACGGTTGATATCTCCTATTCGTATCTGTTGGATGACGCCAGTTGTATTCCAGGTTTATTAAATGACCTGGCCGGCGCCAATAAGGGCATGCGTGTATCTGATGGTTCCTGTCAGGGTACGTCGAGCTCATCGTCTTCATCCAGCAGCAGTTCCAGTTCATCTTCGTCAGGTAGCACTAGCAGTTCATCATCCTCTTCATCCAGTGGCGGAACCGGTGAGCTGGGTGCGAACCTCGCAGCGGGTGCCGGCGCTGATGGCACCAGCAAAGCCAGTGGCACCAGTTACGGCAACGTTACGGACGGTGATCTGAGCAGTTACTGGTCGCCCAACAGCACCAGCGGTGAGCGTATTTCAGTTAAGGGTTTAAGCGGCACGTTTAACACTGTAATTATTCGTGAATTGAACAACGCTACCACGAGTTGGAGTCTTGTTAATAACGATACCGGTGCAACCTTGGCAACTGGCAGTTCACTGGGATCGGAAGCAATTATCAGTGTTGGTTCGGTCAGTCTGAGCAAGATCAATCTTATGATTAACAGTGCGAGTTCCGCACCGCAAATTGCTGAGATTGAACTTTACAATGCAACCGGCAGTTCAAGTTCTTCAAGCAGCAGCTCTAGCTCATCCTCAAGCAGCAGTTCAAGTTCAAGCAGCAGTTCGAGTTCGTCAAGTTCTTCATCGAGCTCCAGTGGTGGTGCTATTAACACCGTAACCATTCAGGAAAATACAACCGGCTTCTGTGGTGTGGACGGAACGGTTGACAGCAATAACGATGGTTACACGGGTTCCGGTTTTGCCAACACCAACAATGCTTCGGGTACAGGCGTGGATTGGGCGATTAATGGTGATGCGGGTAGTTACACCGTTCGCTGGCGTTATGCCAATGGCTCAACCACCAACCGCAGCGGTGTGTTGTCGGTGAATGGTTTAAACATTTCCACCGAAGACTTCAATGGCACGGGTTCCTGGACCACATGGACCACCAACTCGGTGACCTTAAACCTGACCGGTGGTTATAAAGAATTGCGCCTGGAAGCGAATCAAGGTTCCGGTTTGGGTAATGTCGATTACGTCGAGATCACCGGACCGAACGCTTTTGCCGATACCTGCGGCGGTAGCTCAAGTTCGTCTTCGAGTAGTAGTTCCAGTTCGTCGAGCAGTTCAAGCTCAAGCAGCAGTTCCAGTTCGTCAGGTGGACCGGCTGGTTATACCTACTGTGCGAATGAAAATGGCACGTGTTCTTTCTCCGGCACGCGTGAAGTCGCTTATGGTGCAAACGGTCAGTTCAATTACCTGACTGCGACTGGCAGCATTGCCTGTAACAACGCGACATTTGGTGATCCGATCAGTGGAATAGTAAAAGCCTGTTACTACTCGGACAGCCAATCCAGCAGCTCTAGTTCTAGCAGCAGTTCGTCCAGCTCGAGCAGCAGCTCATCATCCTCTAGTAGTTCGTCGGGTGGTTCTGCAACTATTGAAGAAAATGAAACCGGTTTTTGTGGTGTCGATGGTTCAGTCGATAGTAACAATGCAGGTTTCAGTGGTGATGGATTTGCAAATACTGATAATGCCAGTGGTAATGGTGTTGACTGGAAAATCAGTGTACCTGCAACCGGCACCTATATCGTTACTTTTGATTATGCCAGTACTTCCAATCGTCCTGCCGACTTGTTAGTTGATGGTTCAGTCGTAGCGTCGAACATAACGTTCGCATCAACCGGTTCATGGACCAGTTGGACGACTGTCGGGGTCAGTGTGAACTTGAGTTCGGGTATCTATGACATGCGTCTGGAAGCCACGGGCAGTAGTGGTTTGGCCAATATCGATAATGTGACGCTAAGCGATGGCGCGACCGGCGCCGACTGCAACGGGTCGTCCAGTTCGTCGAGCAGCAGTTCCAGTTCTTCAAGCAGCAGTTCGAGTTCGTCGTCTTCAAGCAGCAGTTCATCTTCGGGCGGAACAGCGAGCTGCCAGCAGCTGATTAGTGATCCGAATATCAACTGGCGTGAATCCAGTTTGCAGGGCGATCAGGCAATCGTTCAGTGTCTGTCATCAACCCTGGGAACACCGGTTGGTTTTGGCGAGAATACCACTGGTGGATATAACCCGAATGGCGGCAGCAACCTGGTGGTAATCAGTGCGAATTCCAGCCCCTCTCCGGAGCAGGTATTGCTCGACGCGATCAGCAGTCCGAATTACAACTGGATCGTGTTTGACAAAGATAATCCACCAAGCACGATCGCCATGTATCGTCTGTTCTGTAGCGATTCAAGTGTGTTAAGTGCCCTGGGTGGTGCGAGTCAGTCGCAGTGTCTGAATCACACTTCATGGTGTTCGGCTAACGGTGTGTCCAGTTCCGATTGCGCGCATCAGTTCTTCAACGTCCGGCTGGATGATGCTGATCTACCGATCCGTAATCCAATGATTGACAGCAATACGACTATTGATGGTCGCGGCGTCAACACTAAAGTTTTATTTAGTGGATTCAAGATTGGTGCGGATAGTGACGGAGCATCGACCCATGTGTCGCAAAACGTGATTATCACCAACCTGTACTTCGAAGGTGCCGGTCACGTGGAAGATCACGGTCTGGATCCGGACATGACACGCTCAACCGGCGAATCGCATGATATCTGGATACACCAGAATACATTCGATACGGCAGGTGACTCGGCGTTTGATGTGAAGGTGGGTGCGTATGACATCACCATTTCCTTCAATCGGATCCACAATGTCAAGCGTGCCACGCTACACGGGTCGAGTGACAGCCGTACGATCAATTCGCAGATCACGACCACGATCCACAACAACGCGTTTGTAACGACTGATGATGATTACTCTGCATTGGGTAACACCATGCGCCGTGTACCGCTGATGCGTCGTGGGCAGTCACATATCTTTAATAACGTGTTCTACGGTTACCGTAAGGACATCATGAGTATCCGAGTGGGTGGTCGAGTTCTTTTTGAGAACAATATGGTCATTAACAATAGCAACAACAGCGAAGGTGATGATCTGGACTACTGGATATCCAATCTGCTCGATGAAGCGGTGGACGACGGTGCTTTGGATACCAGCGGCAGCTATGTCTGGTCCGGCAACTCAAACTGCCAGTTAAGTGGTTCGCCTGGAGAAATGGTCGGAGCGTCGGGTAGCGTGCCGGATTACACGTCACAGTACAACTCAAGTTCGCGGAACACGATTAATAGCAATCTGTTTACAGCGAGTTCCGATTTGGCGGACTATGTGTTTGCAACGGCGGGTACAGGCGGATTGACGCCGTATGTATCCAGTTTCAGTCCAGGACGCAGTTCGATTATTTCGCAAGCGCCGTCCGGCTGTCAGTGATGCCAAATTGAAAAGAATAGATCCATAAAGTTTAAAACGCCCGAAGCAACTTTCTTCGGGCGTTTTTTTGTTTGCAACGCATGGCGGTTTTTTATTCGGTTATGAAAAAAAATGACGTTGTGTTGCCAAGCACGCAGACCGGAAGCGGGCTTGTAAAACCTTAAGCTCCGCGGTTTACGCGGGGGGTTATCCGGAGGTGGAGTGTAATTAAATATTGACTGGATAATTTGATACCACGAGATTTTTAATTAGAAAAATTATTCGATGTCTTTTTCTTACCCATTGGAGGGGAGAATTTATGTTACGTAAAGTATGTTCAATTTTAACCCTGGTTCTGGCGGCTTGCAGCATGAACGCTTTTGCTGCAACCGATTATCCCAGCGGTTATACCAAATGCGCGAAAGAAGGTTCTGTCTGCAATTACAGTGGTACCCGCACCGTTGCTTACGGCAAGCAGGGTACGTTTGTTTATGCCTCAGCGCGTACCGGCGGATTCGTCTGCTCGGCTTCGTTGTTTCCGTCGATCAGCGTCGGTACTCCGCGCTATTGCTCGTATAACAAAACCGAGAGCAGCAGTTCGTCGAGCTCAAGTTCATCATCGAGTTCTTCCTCAAGCTCGTCGAGCAGCAGTTCGTCCGGTGGATCCAGCATGATTACGATTCAGGAAAACACCACCGGTTTCTGCGGTGTCGATGGCACAGTGGACAACAATAACAGTGGCTACACCGGCAGCGGGTTTGCCAACACTGACAACGCTTCCGGCAAAGGTGTCAACTGGGCCGTCAACGGCAGCAGCGGCAGTTATACACTAAGATGGCGCTATGCCAATGGATCAACCAGCAACCGCAGCGGCGTGCTCAGCGTCAACGGTTCCACGGTCTCGACTCGGGATTTCCCCGGCACCGGTTCATGGACCAGTTGGACGACGAGTTCGGTCACGCTGAATCTGGCGTCAGGCGTCAAGACCTTGCGCCTGCAAGCCAACCAAAGCGGCGGCTTGGGCAATATTGACTATCTGGAAGTAACGGGGCCGAATGTTTCGGCGGCATCCTGCAGCGGTAGCTCAAGCTCCTCGAGCAGCAGTTCATCTTCTTCGAGCAGCAGCTCCAGCAGCACCAGCGGCGGCGGCATGACCGGTCAGGTCGGTTACTCGACCCAGAACGGCGGCACCACCGGTGGCGCGGGCGGTCCGACGGTTAACGCCAGCACCGGTACGCAAATTCACCAGGCACTGTGTGGCCGCGCTTCGAACAGCAGCCCGATCATAATTCGCGTGTCAGGCACCATCACCGTCGGCAACACCAGTAAGGTCAGCGGCAGTTGTAACACTGCTGATGGCGTCATTGAAATCAAGGATGTCAGTAATGTCACCCTTGTCGGTGTAGGCAGCAGCGCGATCTTCGATCAAATCGGTGTTCACGTTCGAAATTCTTCCAATATCATTTTGCAGAACCTGGATATTCGTAATGTGAAGAAATCCGGTTCGCCAACCTCCAATGGTGGCGACGCGATCGGCATGGAAACAAATGTATCCAACGTCTGGGTGGATCATTGCACCCTGTCAGCGACCGGTGGTGAGAGCGACGGTTTCGATGCCATGATTGATATGAAAGCCGGTACCCGCTACGTAACGGTTTCCTGGAGTATTCTAAGAGGTTCCGACCGCGGTGGCCTGGTGGGTTCGAGTGATAGCGACGACCAAAACAACTACATTACCTATCACCATAACTACTATAACAATCTGAAGTCACGTACGCCGTTGTTGCGTTTTGCCACCGCGCATTCGTTCAACAACTACTTCAATGGTATTTCCGACACTGGCATGAACCCGCGCATCGGCGGCCGTATCAAGGCGGAAAATAACTACTTTGAAAATGCCAAAGACCCAATTGGTACCTTCTACACCAATGAATTGGGTTATTGGCAAGTCAGTGGTAATTTCTTCGCTTCGAGTGTGACCTGGTCAACGCCCGGCGACGAGAATTATCCGGCTGGACCGAACCCGGTGTCGACCACTTCAATCAGCATTCCGTACTCTTACTCACTGGATTCAGCTTCCAACGTGAAGAGTATCGTGCTGAATGGCGCCGGTGCAGGGAAAATGTAATCAGACAAAGTGACCTGTCAGTAATACGCAGAACGCAGAATCTGACCGGTCCTTGCTGATCCTGTAAAACAAAAACCCCGCGGGAGAGATTCCGCGGGGGTTTTTTATTGGGCGGAATAACATTTTTTACACACCATTTCCAAGCATTCCAAATTCAATCTTGGTCTTGGTATAAAACACTCTAATTTCTTCTGCATTTATTTTTTCAAATAATTTATCTGCTTCTTCCGCCGTAACCGCCAGCACTACTTCCTGTGGTTGGTCTGATAAATCAAAAAAATGGGTTGAATGAATACGGCGATGCTGACCATAACCTTCGCTGGCATTAAGTAATGTCGCGCCGCGTATACCGAGTTTTCGTGCTTCTTCAATCAGCCATTCGGATACCGGTTTGCCATGATGTCTGTGATCCTGATTAGTGAAAAAACTCAGTTGATAACCGATCATATTAATCTCCCTACTTATTCTGAATAAGCATAAAAGTCGCGATACCCAGCAACGTCATCACAACAGAGCCGACCACATGTGTTGCGATTGCACCGGCTGCCAGTGAAAAGCGTCCTTGTTGCAATAAAGTTGTTATCTCGGCTGAAAACGTGGAAAAGGTGGTGAGCGCCCCGCAAAAACCGGTAATAATCAAAAGCCGCCACTCGGGTGAAAGAGAAGGTGGTGCAGATGCAAAAAACGCTATAGCCAGACCGATAATATAGCCACCAACAAGATTGGATACGAGCGTGCCGGGTGGAATTGCAGGAAACAGGCTGTTGAGTTTAATTCCCAACCACCAACGCAGCAGGGCTCCAGACGACGCACCAACGCAAATTGCAATAACAGGTTTAAACATGGTTATGAAACTTACTCATTTATATAAAGGGTATCAAGCCACAGGTTTGTCAATTTCGCCGATATGTAGAACGGGCGCGGCATCAATGTGATCGGCGTCCATCATTTCTACGATTCGCTGCAGGGACGACAGGATCATATTCTGTTCCCAGTCGGGAAGACTGCCAAATCGACTGACGAAATGCGCCTGCAACGGAGTTGGTGCATTCTCCAACAGACTGACTCCTGTATCGGTCAGGTGAGCATGCACTTTACGTTTATCGATTATTGAACGTTCGCGGGAAATCAGCCCGCGTTTTTCCAGAAGATCCAGAATTACCGTTGCAGTTGCCTGGCTGATGCTGATGTCTTTGGCTAAGGCCCCAATTGTCACATCACCTTTCGCTTTGATTGCATGCAGAATCAGCAATTGTGGTGAAGTGAGCCCAGCAGTTTTCATCAGGTACTTTGAGTGTAGATCCGTAGCCCGGATCAATCGACGCAGGGCGATAAGGACTTGTTCAATGGTGTTCATGGGTAGTTATTATTCAGTTAAGTTAGATTGTTTAAAGGACAATAAGAATCGACCGATTATGGCAAATTAGTGACATATAGAGTACTATAAAATAATATTTAGAGTTCAAAATAATAATTTAGGTAGTTTCCGCGAATAACCGCTATATATCTGAATATTTCCGCTAATTATTTCTTTTAACTCAATAGGATAGTGCAAGTTCCTTATGCTATGGATGCAGAAACGATAACAAATAGGATCATCTTACGACATCCGACGGCTGATGATGGTATGGATGTACACCGTTTAATTCGGCAATGCAAACCGCTGGATGAGAATTCAATCTACTGTAATTTATTGCATTGCTCCCATTTCGCCGAAACCACAGTAGTCGCGACAAAAAACGGGAAAATTATCGCATTTGCAACAGGATATTTGCTACCTGAAAGAAAAGACACTTTATTTATCTGGCAAATTGCGGTCAACGAAACAGCCCGCGGCCAGAATCTTGCTAAACGTTTGTTGCATTCAATATTGCTGCGCCCGGTTTGCGAAGATGTTTCTTATCTGGAATCTTCAGTTATGCCGGGAAATAAAGCGTCACTCGCGGTATTTAAGAGTGTCGCCAAAGAGCTGGGCACAGGATGTGAGGAATCAGTCATGTTTGAAGAAGATAAACATTTTAAGGGGCGGCATGAGACGGAAGTATTGCTGCGTATTGGTCCTTTCTCATCTCCGAAACGTAAGGAGTACGGCACATGAAGATATTTGAAGAAATTGAATCAGAAGTTCAGAGTTATGCACGTTCATTCCCTCGCATTTTTAACAAAGCACAAGGTGAATTTCTTTATGATATCGAAGGAAATCGGTATCTTGATTTTCTTGCCGGCGCCGGTACTTTAAATTATGGACACAACAATCCGTACTTTAAAGAAAAGTTACTTGAATATATTTATAGTGACGGGATAACTCATGGTCTGGATTTGCACACTGCGGCCAAACAAAAATTTCTGGAAGTGCTGAACGAGAAAATTCTGAAACCACGAGATTTGGAATACATTGTTCAATTTACCGGGCCAACGGGGACCAACGCCGTTGAAGCTGCTATAAAAATCGCACGCAATGTTAAGGGTCGTGAAAACATTGTTTCCTTCACCAATGGGTTTCATGGTGTCACACTGGGATCACTTTCTGCAACCGGGAATTCGCATCACCGCGGTGCCGCTGGCGTCAGTTTAAGTGGTAGCAGCCGCATGCCCTACGATGGGTATCTTGGCGACGATATTGATACTACAGCCTATCTGGATAAAGTGTTATCAGATTCGAGCAGCGGCGTTGATTTGCCGGCTGCTGTTATTGTCGAAACAGTGCAGGGTGAAGGTGGTATCAATGTTGCGAGCCGTGACTGGTTATTAAACCTGGCGGAAGTCTGCAAGCGGCATGATGTGTTATTGATTATTGATGATATTCAGGCGGGCTGTGGCCGCACCGGGACATTTTTCAGTTTTGAAGACGCGGGAATCTATCCTGATATAGTTACTCTTTCGAAGTCCTTGGGCGGTTACGGCCTGCCTTTTGCTGTGGTGTTGATGAAACCTGTGCTGGATCAATGGAAGCCTGGTGAACACAATGGCACTTTTCGCGGTAACAACTTCGCTTTCGTTACGGCAACAGAAGCCATAAATTACTATTGGTCCGATAAAAAGTTCTCAGACGAGGTTGGCCGTAAAGGAAAATACATTGAGCAGCGTTTGAACAGAATTGTTGATTTATACGGTGAGGGAAATTTTACAACTCGCGGTCGAGGTATGTTTCATGGGATTAATTGTGTCAGTGGCGAGCTGGCGGGGAAGATTACCAAGGTCGCATTTGCCAAAGGGCTAATAATAGAAACCAGCGGAGCCGATGATCATGTGATTAAAATCCTGTGCCCTTTGATAATAAAAGATGAAAATCTGAAACTTGGATTGGACATAATCGAGGAAAGTGTCAAGGAGATTTGTGCCAAGGAAGATTCAATCCCTGAAGAACAGGATTTTTTTAGTCCGCAGGTAGCAGCTAAATAATTTAAAAAATGAAGAGACGATAATGATAGTAAGAACACTGCAGCAGGCGGAGAAATCCGAAAGACGGATTGTAACGGAAATGTGGGAGAGTACAAGGTTACTGCTCGAAAACGACAAAATGGGTTTTTCTTTTCACATTACCACTATTTATAAAAATGCCAGATTAAAGATGCATTATAAAAATCATCTTGAATCCGTGTACTGTATTTCTGGAGAAGGAGAGCTTGAAGATCTGGCTAATGGAAATAAATTCCCAATTACTGAAGGAACGATTTATATACTGGATCGTCATGACAAACATATTCTTCGTGCAACAACAGAAATGAAAATGGCATGCGTGTTTAACCCGCCCCTTATTGGGAAAGAGACCCATGACAAAGATGGTTCATATGAGATTAAATCTGAACGTGTTATGGACTAGTTAACTCGATTTCCAGGACAAGAAAAAGATACATTCAGTTTTATGGAAGGAGAATAATGACTCATACGGTTGCAAAAATTGGCGGCACTTCAATGAATGATTATGCTGCGATAAAAAATAATATCATTTTTCGGGGTAAAAAACAGTCAGATATGTATCACCGTGCATTTGTGGTATCGGCGTATGGCGGCATTACTGATCTGCTGTTAGAACATAAAAAATCCGGAGAACCGGGTGTTTATGCCTTATTTGCCGACGCTGAAGAGGGCAATGCCTGGCTTTATGCATTGAATAAAGTCGAACAGGAAATGCTGGGTATTAATAAAAGGCTGTTTTCAGTGGTCAGTCAGCGTAAAGAGGCAGACGCTTTTATATTAAATCGGTTGCAGGATACCCGTCAGTGTCTAACAGATCTTGAACGTCTGTGTCAGCACGGACACTTTGCGATGGATGTGCACCTGTTAACGGTCCGTGAAATGTTGGCGAGTCTGGGTGAGGCACATAGCGCGTGGAATATGGCATTTTTGCTGAAAAATGAAGGCCTGAATTCGCGTTATGTTGACCTGACCGGTTGGGATGCTGAAAAGCATTTATCTCTGGATGAACGTATAAAACAGGAGTTTGAAGGCATTGATTTATCGAAAGAACTGCCTGTTGTGACAGGTTATGCGCATTGCGTCGATGGATTGATGGCTGCTTTTGATCGAGGATACAGCGAAATGACCTTCAGCCGACTTGCCGTATTAACACAGGCAGACGAAGCGATCATTTATAAAGAATACCATCTTAGCAGTGCTGACCCCAAAATCGTCGGACCTGGAAATGCGGTCCCAATCGGCCGTACCAACTATGATGTTGCAGATCAGTTGGCAAATCTGGGTATGGAGGCTATCCATCCCCGCGCCGCAAAAGGTTTGCGACGCAGTGGAATCCCGCTAAGAGTGATGAATACCTACGAGCCAGATCACCATGGCACATTGATAACAGGTGACTATGTCAGTGAAACGCCAAGGGTGGAAATTATCGCCGGCCGTGAAAACGTGTATGCACTGGAGGTATTTGATCAGGATATGGTTGGAAACAGCGCTGAATATTGTCGGAAAATACTAAGCGTTATTGGACGGTTTAAAGCGACAATTATTACCGTTGATACAAATGCGAACACCATCACTCATTATCTTGCGGGTAATTCAAAAACAATCAAAAGGATACAGAGTACGCTGGAGCAGGATTATCCCGAGTGCGAATTAAGTTTGCGAAAAGTTTCGATTGTATCGGCCATTGGTAGCGATATGAAAATCCCGGGAATTCTGGCAAAAACTGTTTCGGCATTGGCGAACTCGGGTATTAGTGTTCTGGCGATGCATCAGTCCATGAGGCAGGTGGATATGCAATTTGTTGTCGATTGTGAGGATTATAAGAGAGCGACGAAAAGTTTGCATAAATGTATGATCGAAATACACGATCATGGGCCTGCTATATGTGTCGCTCAAACTTCGACTGTTGCTTGCTAAATAAAAAAGAGAGCACTTCATTGGGACGGATTGTTACCGTGTGCCTGGCTGCGTGCTAAACCGACTACAATAAGGCTTCTTATAAATGGTTCTTATCAGTTTCCTGTTTTTTTTGCTGGTATTCGTGGTGATTGGTGCGTTATCTCTATTGGTAAGCAAACGCAGCACTACTGACTATTTTCTTGCTGATCAGAGTATCAGCCCGTGGCTTGCGTCATTGTCCGCTGTCGCAACAAACAATAGCGGTTACATGTTTACGGGAATGATTGGTTTTACTTACATGAACGGTCTTTCATCCATATGGCTCATGGTTGGATGGATCGTCGGTGATTTCATTGGATCACTGTTTTTATGGCGTTCAATTCGGGAGGCGGCAGAGAAATACGACTTGCACTCATTTAGCGGCTTAATAAGTCGTTGGTGGGGACAGTATTATAAAAAACTGCGATTTATATCCGGAATCCTCGTGTTAATTTTTCTGGGATCATATTCCGCTGCGCAATTAAATGCCGGCAGTAAGGCGCTGCATGTTTTATTGGGATGGGATTTATCAACCGGTGCCTGGATTGGCGCGATTATCGTTTTAATTTATAGTTTTGCCGGCGGAATACGGGCATCAATCTGGACAGATGCCGCGCAATCTTTTGTTATGATCATCGCTATGCCGTTGTTAATGTGGCTGACGATACGGCACATAGGCGGCTGGAGTGCAATGCTTGCAGAGTTGCATAATGTAAAAGACGGCTATATGGGTTGGTTTCCACCGGGAAGCACTTTTTTTTCCGCGAGTCTTTTTGTACTAGGTTGGGTTTTTGCAGGCTTCGGTGTAGTGGGACAACCGCACATTATGATCCGTTATATGGCTGTGAGTGATTCAAAGTTGATGAATCGAGTGCGGTTTTATTACTACAGCTGGTTTACGATGTTTTATGGGGCCACTATTGTTGTAGGATTGCTGGCACGTATTGTCATTACCAACACTGCAGAGTTCGATAGTGAACTGGCGTTACCAACCATGGCGATTAAAATGATGCCTGATGCGCTGGTAGGATTGGTATTGGCCGGTTTGTTCGCCGCCACTATGTCGACAGCGGATTCTCTGGTATTAAGTTGTTCTGCAGCAATATCGCGGGACTTTCGTCCGGATAATCCATCAAGTTACGGCGCTACCAAATTAGCCACAGTTACCGTAGTTGTTGTTGCGTTGGGTATTGCGTTGTTTGGTAATAAAAGTGTATTTCAACTGGTGCTATTATCCTGGGGCTTATTGGCTGCAGCATTTGCGCCGCTGATGATGATCTATAAATTTGGCCGTTTACCGTCAGAATCACAGTGCATAACAATAATGCTGAGTGGCGTAATCGCTTATCTTTTCTGTCACTATACTTTTATCTCAGACTATGTTTATGAATTAATGCCGGCCATGCTGGCGGCATTTTTGATGTATTGGTTCATTCATCTTTTCAGGGGCCGTATAAAACAGATAGAAAAGGTTTCCTCGCATAAACAATATAAGGATAACGTTCTCGGGCAAGATCCGGGGCCTAGGTAATTACCAATATAACTTTGTAAAAACCACCTAGTTCCGGTTAGTGTATATTCAAAAAGCATAAAAGTGCCTGTTTTTTCCGCGCTAAGTAAATTGAAATTCACCTATGCATATTTATCTAGTTATGATGCCACAATTTTAGGGCATTGCGTATATAAGCGTTTGGCCGGGTTAGCTATATTACGCGTCGATCAATGGTGAATTTAATATTGATTAATTGGAACTGACCAGCATCAAACACGTTTTAGTGGTACCCCAAAGACCGCTGTGTGTCTGAAGTCGATATAGCCGGTAAATTGCTTATATCAATCTGGTGGTCGCTGTTTACAAAATAGTGACCTCGGTTGGTCTTTTTGTGCGTTGACAAAACTGCGTTTCATAGAAGGAGAGACAAGTGTCTGCCGTAATTAAACCTGTAGAGTTCGATAGAAAACCGTTTGTTGGAGGAGTTTGGGAAAAGGAAATCAATTTACGAGATTTTATTCAACGCAACTATGTACCCTATACGGGCGATGAATCATTTTTAGCAGGTCCAACCTCAAATACTCAAAAGCTCATGGAGCAGCTTTCTGCTTTATTAGCTGAAGAAATAAAGAACGAAGGCGTTTTAGACGCCGATACAGAAGTTGTCTCGACGATCGTCTCACACGATCCGGGATACCTGGATAAGGCCATAGAAACCATTGTCGGCCTACAGACAGATAAACCCCTTAAACGCGCATTTATGCCATTCGGCGGTTATCGAGTCGCCAAGTCTGCAGTCGAGTCCTTCGGCGAGCGCAAAGTCTCTCCCAAAGTTGATGAAATCTTTAAATATCGTAAAACGCACAATGATGGCGTTTTTGACGTTTATGACTCCGAAATTCGTGCAGCACGTAGTGCCGGCGTCGTTACCGGTCTCCCGGATGCCTACGGCCGCGGCCGCATCATTGGTGATTATCGCCGTGTGGCGCTTTATGGCGTTGATAGACTGATCGAAGAAAAAACCAAAGACAAGAATGGCACGACCGGCGTATTCGACGAGAGCACCATTCGCCTGCGCGAAGAGCAGAGCGAACAGATTAGAGCACTGCAGGATCTGAAAACAATGGCCACCAGCTACGGGTTTGACATTAGCCGGCCTGCAGAAAGTGCGCAGGAAGCGATTCAGTGGACATATTTTGGCTATCTGGCCGCTGTTAAAGAGCAAAACGGCGCAGCGATGTCTCTAGGCCGTGTATCGACCTTCCTGGATATCTATATCCAAAGAGATATTGAAGCGGGTCTTCTTGAAGAAGTGGAAGCCCAGGAAATGATTGACCACCTGGTCATGAAGTTACGCATGGTTCGTTTTGCACGCACCCCTGATTACAATAAGCTGTTCTCAGGCGATCCAACCTGGGTTACTGAGTGTCTTGGTGGTATGGGCATGGACGGCAACTCCATGGTAAGCAAAACCAGCTTTCGTTTCTTACAGACCCTTTACAATTTAGGTCCGGCTCCAGAGCCTAACCTGACTGTACTATGGGATGAAGATCTTCCTAAAGGTTTTAAAGATTTTTGCGCAAAGGTTTCCATTGAAACCAGTTCAATCCAGTATGAAAACGATACCTTAATGCGTCCTTACTGGGGCGACGATTATGGCATCGCCTGCTGTGTATCCGCTATGCGCATCGGCAAACAAATGCAGTTCTTCGGAGCTCGCGTTAACCTGGCTAAAACCATGCTATATGCCATCAATGGCGGAGTTGACGAAATGACCGGCATGCAGGTTGCTCCAGGATTTGCGCCGATTACGGGTGATGTGCTGGATTACGATGAAGTGATGGGTAAATTCGATCGTATGATGACCTGGTTGGCGCAGACCTATGTCAGGACTCTTAATGTTATCCATTACATGCATGACAAATATTGCTACGAAAAGATTGAAATGGCACTGCATGATAAAGATGTGTTACGCACTATGGCTTGCGGTATTGCCGGTCTATCTGTTGTAGCCGATGCATTGTCTGCAATTAAATACGCGAAAGTTAAAGTTATTCGCGACGAACACTCAGGTCTGGCAACTGACTATGTAATCGAAGGTGATTTCCCGGCTTTCGGTAATAATGATGCAGCTGTTGATGACATTGCGCAGGATCTGGTTAAGCGTTTTATGGATAAAGTCCGTTGCTGCAAAACATATCGCGATGCTGTCCCTACACAGTCACTGCTGACGATTACTTCGAATGTTGTATATGGCAAGAAGACGGGCAATACACCTGATGGCCGGAAAGCAGGCGAACCTTTTGCGCCGGGTGCAAACCCAATGCATGGTCGCGATACCAAGGGAGCAGTTGCTTCAATGAAGTCTGTTGCGAAACTTCCATACCAACATTCTCAAGATGGCATCAGCTATACCTTCTCAATCATTCCAAAGGCATTAGGTCGTACACCGATTGACCAGGTAAGCAACTTAAGCGGCTTACTCGACGCCTATTTTGGTGATGGTGGTCATCACATTAATGTAAATGTTTTTGAAAAGGAAACGTTGATAGATGCAATGGAGCATCCGGAGAAGTATCCGCAACTTACAATCCGGGTTTCCGGTTACGCAGTAAACTTCATTAAGCTTACACGCGAGCAGCAAATGGATGTTATCAACAGGACATTCCACGAACTGATGATGTAAGTGAGTTTTTCGGGAATTAACCTTAAATAAAAGAAATGCCCAGCGCCACAGCATCTCGTATTGGATATATCCATTCCGTAGATAGCTGCGGCACTGTTGATGGACCAGGCATCCGCTTTGTGGTTTTTACAACGGGATGTCCTCTTCGATGTCTGTATTGCCATAACCCGGATACAGGAAAATTAGTAGATGGCAAACAACGCACTGTTGAAGACTTACTGGATGAGATCGGCACTTACCATCAGTTCCTGAATAAAGCAAAAGGAGGTCTGACAGTCAGTGGTGGTGAGCCTCTGGTGCAGGCTAAGTTTGTTGGTGAACTATTCCAGGGTGTTAAAGAACGTTACAACATGCACACAACATTGGATACAAGTGGGCATGCTGGTCCCAAGAAAGCGAATAAAGTTTTACCGTACACCGATCTGGTGATGTTGGATATAAAGTCATGGGATAGGGAAACGTATAAAAAAGTCACTACAAAAAAAATCGATAAGTGTCTGGCGTTTGCAGAGTTATTGCAGGAACAAAATAAACCTACCTGGATACGTTATGTTTTGGTGCCTGGACTGACGGATGATGAGCAGAATATGGAAGGTTTGAGTGAGTATTTAAAACCTATGAGCAATATAGAACGCATTGAAATATTGCCTTTTCATAAAATGGGTGAGTATAAGTGGGCTGAATTGGGATACGAGTATCAACTTAAATCGGTTGAGCCACCAACTAAAGCGGGAATGGATGTAGCAAAAAAAATATTTGAAAAAAGCGGCCATCTAGTGGTCGTTTAATTATGTAAAAATACTTTTGATCAACACTTGATAATAGAAGGACTGTGTTTTGAAAACGAAAAATAGATGGCTTATTGCCGCCTCAGCCGTGGGAATTCATATCTCCATTGGTTCTGTATACGCCTATAGTGTTATGACCAATCCGCTGAACCAGCTATTAGGTTGGAACAAAGCCGATGTTGTCGTTGCATTTAGTACGGCTATTTTCTTTTTGGGTCTGTCGGCAGCGTTTCTTGGATGGTTTGTTGAAAAATATGGACCTCGCAAGTCAGGCATGATGTGTGCCGCGTTTTACGGTATCGGGATTATGGGTTCCGGTGTTGCCGTAACTATTGGCTCCCTGCCAATGTTTATCCTGACCTACGGTGTCTGTGGCGGTATTGGTTTGGGTGTTGGTTACATTACACCGGTATCGACCCTGGTGAAATGGTTTCCTGATCGCCGCGGCCTGGCAACCGGTATGGCCATTATGGGTTTTGGTTTTGCATCGCTGATCTTTGGCCCGATTATGGCAAGATTATTTGGTGTTGTCGGTGTAGCAAATACCTTTTACATTTTAGGTGCTGTTTATTTTACGCTTATATTTTCTTCAGCACTTTATCTTGATCCACCGGAAAAAGGCTGGTTGCCAAAAGGTTTTTCTGTGGATGGAAAATGTGGTGGTAAGGTTATTAAGAATAATGATCTTATACAGATGACCGCAAACCAGGCTCTGACTACCAAGCGATTTTATTATATGTGGGTTATGTTATTTATAAATATCACCTGCGGTATTGCGGTGATCTCTGTTGCATCACCCATGGCACAGGAAGTGGTTGGTATGACGCCGATTCAGGCGGCGACCATGGTTGGTTTGATGGGTTTGTTTAACGGTATCGGACGTATTTCCTGGGCATCTTTATCTGATGTCATAGGCCGCCCGGTCACTTATACAACCTTCTTTGTTATTCAGATTATCGCTTTCTACTTGCTGACAAACTCAACCAGCGTTGTGATGTTCCAGGGTCTTATCTTCCTGATTTTGACCTGCTATGGCGGCGGCTTTTCTTCAGTGCCTGCTTTCTTGGGTGATCTGTTTGGCACCAGGGAGTTGGGTGCTGTTCATGGTTATACGTTAACGGCATGGGCGGCTGCCGGTGTTGTTGGTCCTACCATCGTAGCGCGAGTGCGAGAAGCAACCGACAGCTATTCAGGCACTCTGTATATCTTTGCGGGCTTCTTTTTGATTGCTTTTATCGTTTCGTTGTTAATGATGATGAATATTAAAAAGAAACGTCAGGAGTACTCAAAGTCTGATGCGCAGGTAGAAGGCGCTGCAGCATAAAGTTCTTTAGAACTGTTTAGGAAACAGAAAGCCACCCAAAATTGGGTGGCTTTTTTGTATGCTATTAAAATCTATAAACATGCCCGGATTGACACTGCAAAACATCCTGCCCAAGATGCTTTGTAAGCAAATTTGTAGCATGCTCACCGGTACAGTGGCAGGGGATAATGTTTTTTATTGAAAATGATTCAAAAGCTGAAATGGTTTTTTCGAGGCGTTGTTCACTGGCTTTTATAAGATGAAATCCCCCAATCACTGCATAAATATCCGTGCGACCGGTTAGTCTGCAAATATAGTTAAGCGTATTGATGATACCGGCATGGCCGCAGCCTGTAAAAACAACCAAACCTTCATTACTGTCAATCCATAGTGCCAATTCATCTTCAATAAGGTCTTTGTGTTGTATTTCCTTATCCAGATAGAATGCCCCGCCGGTGTCTTCAAAACTCGTTTCACGAGGTATTGGCCCTGTTATGCCGATACGACTATTGAGCATGGTTTTTCCAGTTACCCAATGAAATATGTCCTCAGCATGTGTGTTGATCATTGCTAAAGATTCATCAGGCATCTGGATTGGTTTGGGCACACCGTCGTGAAGGCTGTAACGTTGTTTCAATATGCCGGGATGGCAATAAACATCAATTTTATCGTTACATCGCAGAACATGAGCGATACCACCCGTGTGGTCATAATGGCCATGACTCAAAATCAAAGCATCTGCACCGTGCAGGTTGATACCCAGTTTATGCGCATTGTCTTCCAGAGCAGGACCCTGACCGGTATCGAATAAAATGCGTGTTCCCTGAAACTCGACCCACAATGACAAACCATGTTCGGCGGTTAAACCTTCGCCGGGCTTATTATCAACAAGAACAGTTATGGTTAATTGATCCGGCATGGCTGCACTATCCAATCATCAATGATCACAGGCGTTTGTGCCGGCAAGTAAAGACCCGGACATATAATCCGTAACCAGCTTTTCCGGCGTCTCAACGGGTGCGCCGACAATCACTTCAATCCCCTGTTGGACAAATAAATTGATGGCTCTTTGACCTATACCACCTGCGATAACAAGTTTAACACCGCGTTCAGCCAGCCAGGGTGGTAATAAGCCGGGTTCATGTGGTGGAGCATCAATATCATTGCGACTAACAATCGATTTATTATCAGGATCGATATCAAGCAAAGCAAATTGTTCGCAATGACCAAAGTGCAGCGTTAATTGATTATTCGCCAGGGGAATTGCTATTTTCATTTTATATCCTTGTTTCTTACTTGGTTGAATGGTGTGTATTAGTTTCAGGTGATGCGGCATCGCATGACGGACAAGCGTTAGATATTTTGAGAACCATGACCACCTTATTGTCGTTGGCTATCTGAACAAAAGCCGCATTAAGTGCGGTAAACATAACGGAATCATCGCCCGAAAGTATCGTGCTCATGGCCCCTTTATTAACGTTCAATCCGTGCTGCGACACCCTGTTAATAAATGTGTCAATTGTTTCTCTTAACGCATCGGTCTCGAGCGGATAAACGCTTACTTCCACCTGAATGATCATCGCTGCATCACCGCGACCATAAATGGGCCGTCCAGAGTTTCTTGCTGATAAGTAACACTTTGGGATTGATTCGACTGCATTGTCGTTGGTAAGGACGCGAGCATGCGAGTTTGTCCCCACATAGAAAGCAGCTTATGCAACTCATGCGGCGAGAAAAGATGTCCGGATGCATAGGGCTCATCACCTCTGGAAATTCGGCCCTGGTTCAACGGGGCGAGCCGGTTAAGCGTACCGATCAGCAGGTTCCCGCCCGGTTTGATGCAACGAGCCATTTCCCGTAGCGCGATGATGGGTGCCATTGTAAATTCCAACATCGCCATCGACGCGACGATTTCGAATGATGCGTCCTCATACGGCAAGTTGCATGCGTTGGCAATTTCGAACGTGCACTCTGGCACATTTTTTTTTGCTACGCGTATCATTTTTTCCGAAATATCGATACCGTGGACTTTATAACCAAGAGATCGAAAAAAACCGCTCCAATGACCAGTGCCACATCCCACATCCAGCAGTCGATCACCGGGGGACGCGCGATTGATTAATTCGAGTACATCGTGTTGCTGAATGCGATCATTTTCCTGACCATCAGCTGTGCTGTACCAGTTTTCATAATCTTCAGCCAGCGGGCCGAAATCAAAGGCACTCCTGGGGCGGGATGTTAATTTGGCCATGCATCACCTCCCTCCACGCAGAGCATTATTACCCCTCGGTTAACCGTAATTGAGCATTTTTCATCGACGGCAAAATTGCTGAGTCCATGAGTCGCATAGTCAAGTGTTACGTCACTCAAGTTGTATTGCAGGCCCGTTGTTTTGACTCGTGTATGCTCGGCCAGGGGAATAATTGATATCAACGCTTTAGAAAAAACGCGAATTATCACGTGTTGTCCCGCTGCTACTGCCCGAATAATAAAACCGTTATCCCACATTGCCAGAAGGTTGGGATATTTAATCAGCAGTGCACAGTTACCGAGCGTATGGTCAAAGCGACCGCCTGTTCCTGCGAGCAATAATATGTGCGTGGCTCCTTGCGCAAAAGCCCACTCGATCGCCAATTCAGTGTCGGACCGGTCTTTGTCCCGCGAGAATTTAATTCGCTTAATATTTTGGTCATTTTTCCAGGGATCTTCGCTCAAGGAATCCATGTCGCCGATAATTGCGTATGGTTTCAAGTTCATTGAGGCGAGGTGTTTTACTCCGCCGTCGGCAGCTATCAGAAGATCCGATGCCGAGGCAAGCAGCTTTATTTGGTTCTTAAGATTCAATTCACCATTACAGCAAATGCAGGCTGTTTTACGATCCCGTTTTTGAGCCGGCGTTACCATTAGTTTTCGGAAACAGCTCTTTGGTACAGCGCTGCTTTAACGTGTTCCCATACTATATGGATATCTTCGTTGCTGGCTGCATCAGTTTCCACCACCGCTTTCTCCTGCAACTGTGCCTGTGTGACATCGCGATCATATCGGATGCGTCCTGCCAGGCTTGCGCCGGCAAGCAAAGCACCTTTTTCAATACGATCAGACATCTCCGGGTTGATATCCCATTTATTAATACAGATCGCTGTAGGTATGTTGAAGTGTTGTGCCAACTCGAGTACCCGTTGCAGATCACTTTCGCCGGATACGCTGGGTTCTGTGACAACCAGAAGCTGACTGGCACCAGTAATGGAAGCGATGACCGGACAACCGATGCCCGGCGGACCGTCAACGATAATCAATTCTTTATTCTGTTGCTGCGCAATCTTGAGAGCTTCGCGTCGCACCATTGAAACCAGTTTTCCCGAATTTTCGGCAGCGACGCCAAGTTGTGCATGGACCATGGGTCCGCAGCGCGTTTCTGATATCATCCACTCACCACACAGGTTATCGGGAAAATCGATGGCCAGTTCAGGACAAAAACGCACACAGACACCACAACCTTCACAGGAAAATTTATCAATATAAAACATTCCATCGCTATCTTTGGAATCATCCAGTTTAATCGCATCGAAGCGGCAATAATCCAGGCAAATACCGCAACCGGAACATTCATCCTGACAGATAACGGCTTCATGCCCGCTGATAAAATCATGGCGACTTTTAATATCCGGGCGAAGTAAAAGATGTAAATCGGATGCGTCAACATCACAGTCGGCAATGACAGCTTGGCCGGCCAGAATCGCAAATGATGCGGCCAGACTGGTTTTACCGGTGCCGCCTTTGCCGCTGATGACCACAAGTTCTTTCATGCTTGTATCTGTTCCAGAATTTTGTTGTATAGAGTTTGAAAAAGATTTTTATATTCCGGCAGCGCATCAATAATCAGCTCACCCCGTGAATACGCCTCGGCAATGCGCCGATCATCCGGGATCTCGATTAAGACTGGAATATTGGCTTCGTCACAAAAGGATTTGACGTCATCGTCACCGATTCCAGCGCGATTGATGACCACAGCAAAAGGCACTCCAAGTGCTTGCACCATATTCACCGCCAGAACCAGATCATGTAATCCAAAAGGAGTCGGTTCGGTAACTAACACGACGAAATCCGTATCTTTTATGGTTGCTACAACGGGACACGCTGTTCCCGGTGGAGCATCGAGAATTGAAATCATATTGCCGTTCAGGTTTGCCTTAACCGCGCGTATAACCGTGGGTGCCATCATGGAGCCGATATCAAGACGACCCTGAATCAGATGGATATTGCCTGATGTTAGGTTCTCTATGATACCGACTTGTTTTTTAATTTCCGAAATAGCGTTTCTCGGGCATATCATCGTGCAGCCGCCACAACCATGACATAACTCCGGAAAGAGTAATGGTCGGTCTTCCAGCATGGCGATGGCATTAAACTGACAAATTTCACTGCATTCACCGCATTGGTCACAGCGCGTAACGTCGATTTGTGGAATCAAAATATTGACGTCTTCCTGTTTTTGTAATTCGACATCAAAAAACAGATGGTCATTCGGTTCCTCAACATCGCAGTCTAAAAGCTGCACATCAGTATCAATCATTCTGGCAAGATTTAACGCCAGCGTTGTTTTACCGGTGCCGCCTTTACCTGATGCAATGACAATATTCATTCGTTACTACCGTTTGGCGAGTGTGTCTGTTCTGATCCAGAGCAGCGGAAATACGATGTCGCTGGTGCAACAGGGTAACCATACCGCCAGAAACAGGAACAGGCCTATGGAAAACAACATGCCGATACTCATATCGGTGCCAAGCGCCATAGTGATATGAAATAACGACGCCCACACACTCAGTAAAACGTGACCAAAATGGGGAAAAGTTGTTTTTGGAAACCAATAGCCGACCGCTATTCCGACAAATGCAAGCGGATTGATCAGCCACCACTTTTCAATAAAGCCGATATGCAGACCGCGGTTGGGTAAATCCAGCAACCATTCACCTGCAAAAGGGACAATGGAATCGCTTAACGTGGCGATTCCAACGGAGCCAATGTAACCGACCAAAATTGCGTGGCAAAGGCTGCTGTTTGAATGCAGTCGATAAACAGCTGTTGTGACCAATGCGCTTAACAAGACATGCAGTGGATGAAGCGTCCAGAATAGTGTTATTGAAAATTCTTTTGGCAATTTAAAACGAATGGTGAGAAATACGATGGCGATTCCAATCAAGCTGCCAAATGCCGTAAAAGGAACATGCTTACGTAGTTCATGAGCTATAAGGCCGGCTTTTCTAAGTTGCGAGTTCATCGGTATCGCTACGAAGCTTTCAACACTGTTTGTGATTCGTGGGATCGAGCAAGAATATAGTTACCTAGCGGGTAACCGATATGGTCGGATATAACAGGACATTTGACCTTAAACAGGAAAAATATCTCGCGTGCTTCATCATCGCTTAGCGATTCATAATTACCCTGGCCTTTGGCGATAATCATGTCGGCGTCATGGTAGTGTCGAAGAAACTCCTCGCTGCAATCGTTCAATAAGGTACCGGGTGCGTCCGAACCGTTATCTATTATTCTCACCATCTTATCCAGTCCGGCAGTCAGCGCATCGGTTCTCGTTGCGTCGTTGAGGATGGGTGCCCCGCGAACGGCCAAGGTTACTTTGTCAACAGGCAACTGTTCTATTAGCAGGCGATCGAATACGATCTCACCGGCGTTGTCTGCCAGGTACAGAATCGAACCTGCTTGTGACACGGCATTTCTGAATTCCTGTTCGTTCGCCTGAAAGCATTCCGTCAAAGACCGGTTAACTGAAAGGCGGATATCGTTTTCAGTGATTGTGCTATTGACACCCATATCAATAACATTACCGGCGATTGCCAGACGAACAGCCAACATCAAGGGATCAGATGAATTTGAAATTTTATCGCTAAGCTCCGGTATCATGTTCATTGCCAAATCATTGAAACGGCTTTTGGCGGTAAAGTAGGGGTCTTCAATACCAGTAATTTTGCGAATGTGCCGATGTATGCGCTGTGCCAGAATAATCGGTGGCTGATTCAGATCTATTTCACTGGACCATTTAAGTACATCGCGCAGTAACGCACGATGCATTTCCTCGTCCGGCGTTACCAGTCTGGCCGCATCAAGAGCTTGTCTTATAAAACAGGGAATACAATCAAGTGAAATTTTCATTTAAAACTTCTTTCGATGCTATGCCCAGTAACCTTTAACGCCACGAGTGTCCGCCTCGCTCAGTCTGCCGGATCGATATTGTGCAAGCGCATCGGTAATACTCTCTGCAGTTGTTATGAATATTTTGATACCGGCACTGTTCAAGACGTGGCAGGCTTTAGGGCCGCAGTCTCCGGTGAGTAAAATTTTTGCCCCGGAGCGAATAACCGTTTCTGCCGACTGAATACCGGCACCCTGTGCTGCATTCAAATTTTGTTTGTTATCGATAATTTCAAATTTGTCGGCGTCCAGATCGTAAATCAGGAACTTTGGCGCTCTGCCAAAACGGCTGTCAAGTTTTGCCGACAAATTGTCACCGGCGGTAGTAAATGCAATTTTCATTTTCTCTCCACAATATTCATTATGCTTAATCGGATTTGGTCGAACGCAGGCCAATAAAATTTCCGCGTCGAAATGCTTGCTGGTTGATTCCGTAAAATCTCCGACCTCGACGGCGTCCACCGCCGAAATTTCCACGTCCTCCGGCAAGGTTTTCATAGCCGGCTGTTTCAAGTCCGGCACAATAACCGGCTCCTCGACCTGTTCTTGCACCCATTCCTGTTGGTCCTGTTCTGTCACCTCTTGGCATAATTCTGTTCCTCCTAAATATCAAATAAACATTCGTCACTATTCGCTGGTCATAGCGTGTCCGCACAGGGAGCAGAATTGCTCGCAACACCGCAGACCACGTTGATGTGGTTGACGATGACCACACTTTATGCAAACGCAATAATCAACTGCATCAGCTACTTGATTGCGGCGCATTGATCCTTTTCCAACAAAGTTTTGCCTGCGGTTTTTATTTCCAGCTCGTCGGCCGCGGCAACAACCAGGCATGGCATAAACGTTGGCATCCAGTTTTCCGGCGATCCAGGCATCGACAATCTCATCCAGCCTGCCCGCGATAAACGAAATAATCTGAATTCCGTACGCGTTGACCATGTCGTAGAGCGGTCTGGAGATTGCACCGCATATCAGCACTTCAATATTGAGTTCCGATAATCGCCGGGCCTTTTGCATAAGTGATGCATTGGGCAGTGCTTCCGTGGTTTTGCCTGCTATCTTTCCAGCTGTCATTTCGACCAGGCAAACCTGTTGTGCGACATCAAATACCGGCGCAATCCGATCGTCACAGTAAACAAATGCGACTTTCATATTTTGCGTGTAAAGGATAGTTTCATGTCTTGAATAGAGCACGACATATGCCAGCTATTTTTAACTTGAAAATATAAGATAACTGTTTGAAAAATATAAAAAATATTGCCAAAGCAAGGAGAGACAGAGTAGCTAAAACGCTACTCAATAGCTGAAAATGGAATGCGTTGACGCTACTCTTTGGATTGCGTACGACCGTCTTTTTCCGGTAATTCAATACCGAGTTTCTTGATACGACGGAATAGGGTGGTTTTATGAATGCCCAGTTCTCTGGCTGCGGCACTGCGATTATTGTTATGTCGTGCCAGCGCTGCCCGGATAGACTGCGCATCGATAAGTTGATGGGCGGACTGGATATCAGAAGAGGAAGATGCGGGTGAGTGTTGAGCGGTTAATTCATCCGGCAGATGACCGATATCAATCTGGCCTGTATTGCAGAGGATAAAGGATCGCTCGATAACGTTTTCCAGCTCACGTACATTGCCGTGCCAATCATGTGCCATCAGCAGCGAAAACGCTTTGTTTGAAATACCTTCAATCGATTTATTCTGTAATACGTTGAAACGCCTGATAAATTGCTGCACCAATAACGGTATATCTTCCTTGCGCTGCCGGAGAGGAGGCAGTTCGACACGTACGACATTAATACGGTAATACAGATCTTCACGGAAATTGCCGTGCCTGGTTAGTTTTGCCAGATTCTGATTGGTCGCAACGATAATGCGGGCGTCCGCTGTTTCCGAATGCGTCGAACCCAATGGTTCGTAGGTTTTTTCCTGCAAGACCCGCAACAATTTAACTTGTAGGGCCGGGCTGATGTCTCCGATTTCATCCAGAAACAGGGTGCCGCCTTTTGCCAGAGCGAAGCGGCCGAGTTTGTTTTTATTGGCGCCGGTAAAGGCTCCGGCTTTATAACCGAACAGTTCCGATTCCAGTAACGTGTCAGGCAGAGCGCTGCAATTGACGGCGATGAACGGGCCTTTTTGCCGCGGGCTGAGATTATGTATGGTTCGCGCCATTAACTCCTTGCCGGTACCGGTTTCACCCAGAATGGTTACCGTGCTGGGGCTGGCAGCAATGGCGGGCAACACTTCAAAGAGCTTTTGCATCGCTGGACTGCTGCTGATCAGATCTCCGATACTAAAACGGCCCTGTAATTCTTTTCTTAATGCATCAATTTCTGAAAGATCGCGAAAGGTTTCGGCGCCGCCCAGTATTTTTCCATGTTTGTCTTTTAACACCGCAGTGGACAGGCTGATAGGTATTCGATTGCCATCTGCATTGACGATATAGCCGGATTTACCGATCACCGGCTTGCCGCTGGTCAGGGTTTCGCGTAAGGCGCAATCCGCTTCGCACATGCTGGAACGGAACACGTCTGAGCAGTGGCGGTTCAGGGCTTCCTCCCGTGAGACACCGGTAATCACTTCCGCGGCCCGGTTAAAAGAGGTGATGCGCCAGTTCTCATCCACAGTGAAGACGCCATCAGAAATGCTTTCGAGAATCGCGTCCGTCAGTGATTTATCCGGTGACGATATTTTCTTTTTGATACCCATTATTCAATCCAGAATTCTAACCTGGATTTTGGACTGGCTGACTGCTTATTGCAATTTAGGGTTTGCGACTAGATAGGCTTATAAATTATGTCGTTTTACGTCACACACTTTACAAACGAATTCCGAAAAAAACCCCTGACCGGAACCGGGCAGGGGTTTTTGATTGGTGGAGGCGGCGGGAATCGAACCCGCGTCCGAAAATACTCCGCCTTCGGTACTACATGCTTATCCCGTTATTAATTTAATTAATCGCTACCCAACAGGCGGGGAAGACGATTAACGATCCCGGATAGGTTTTAACGAATCCACGCCGGGAGCGCTTCATCGCGATCTTGTGAGAATGACGCCCGTGAACTGAGTGCACAAGCACACGTCAGGCGGACGGCTCTACACTGGGTATTAAGCAGCTAGAGCGTAGTTGTCTTCGTTGGCAACTATGAGTTTTGCAGCTGGATTTACGAGGTCCTCTGCGCCTCGGCATGCACCTGGGGCTTCATTATTCCCGTCGAAGCCGGGTCGCCCCCAAAACTGGACGGTTAATATTAGCACGGTCAAAGGCCATTAGGTGGTTTTGGATTCTATTGGTTCAGCGACGATCGCTTAAAGTCCCACCGATTTTTCCCACTGTTCAATTTGTTTTAGTGTTTCCTGGACTAACGCGTCTGGATTATTGACCAGCATTTTGCGACTCGCAGGTGGAATCTTAACGACTTTGCCGAGATCTTGTTCAGACCAGCGAGAAATGCTCACCAGAACCGGTATCAGATCTTTACCTTTATTGGTCAGGTAATAAAGTTTCCGGCGTTGACTGTCGGGGTGGGGAAGGGAGGAAATTATGGAATATGCTTCGAGCTTCTTCAGTCGATCAGAAAGAATATTGCTGGAAATACTTTCTTCCGAATGTAAAAAATCTTTGTATTCGTGCCGATCAAAAAAGGCCAGATCGCGTATAACCAGCAAGGCCCAGTGATCACCGAATATATCCAAGGCGCAGGCGATGGGGCAGCCGGAGCGATTAGCGTGTTCGTTTTTAGCAACCATTTCAGAATACTTGCATAATGAAATCAAAGTAGAAACGATTGCATTATGCAATTATTTCAATGAAATGTATAGAAATGAAAGACCGTTTATCCGGCTTTCGCGTCTGTGCATGATCGATTAAAATGGGTAGCTCTTGGTTTTCCCGTTCCCTCCCAAAATAAAGTGTGAAAATGCAACACCTGCACGGTGCACCAGCCCTATCTGAATTCAGACAAGAAAAATTACTCGATAAAATCCGCCGTACCGGCGCCGCAGTTGAGGATCTTGATGCCCATTTCGTCTATTTCCTGGATATCGAATCGGATTTAAGTCCATCGCAACGGGATGTAGTGCAACAACTGGTGAATGAAGGGCTAGCGGTTAAGGAAGAAACTCTTCCCGGGCAACGTTATATCGTGGTGCCAAGACCGGGAACGATTTCACCCTGGTCATCAAAAGCGACTGATATCCTGCATCACTGTGGATTGAATACAGTACGTCGCATTGAACGCGGCATCGCTTACACGCTCACATTTCCTCAAACGCTTTCCGATACCGACCAAACAAGCGTTATCCATGCTTTACATGATCGTATGACGCAGGCGGTACTGCCGGATGAAACCACTGCAAAGGTGCTGTTTGAGCATGCTGATCCGGCGCCGGTGCAAGCGGTTAATGTGTTGGAAAAAGGCCGCAGCGCGCTGGAGCAAGCCAATATCGAGTTGGGTCTGGCACTGGCAGACGATGAAATCGACTACCTGTGCCAGAACTTTGCAGCACTGAAACGCAATCCAACCGATGTCGAATTGATGATGTTTGCGCAGGCGAACTCTGAACATTGTCGGCACAAGATCTTTAACGCCGGCTGGACGATTGATGGGATCGAACAGGCGCAATCCCTGTTTGGCATGATCAAACAGTCGTTTAAAGCCAGCCCGGATGGCGTGGTCACCGCTTACAAAGATAATGCCGCGGTTATGGAAGGGCCCGATTCAATGCGTCTGATCATTGATCCGGTTACGAATGAATATCAAACCATCCCTGAGCCTGCGCATATTCTGATGAAGGTGGAAACGCATAATCATCCAACGGCGATCTCGCCGTTTCCGGGTGCTGCCACGGGTTCCGGCGGTGAAATTCGTGACGAAGCAGCTACCGGCCGGGGTTCGCGTGCCAAAGCAGGCTTATGCGGATTTTCGGTATCAAATTTACGAATTCCCGGTTTTGAACAGCCGTGGGAAGAGGATTTTGGCAAGCCGTCCCATATCGCCTCGGCGCTGGATATCATGCTGGAAGGCCCGATCGGTGCGGCAGCGTTTAATAATGAATTTGGCCGGCCCAATATCGCCGGTTATTTTCGCAGCTACGAAGAAAGGGTGAATGGTCAGCTGCGCGGCTATCACAAACCGATTATGGTGGCCGGCGGCCTGGGCAATATTCGCCCGCAACTGGTTACCAAATTACCGATACCGGCCGGGGCGCATATTATTGTGCTCGGCGGCCCGGCCATGTTGATTGGCCTGGGAGGCGGTGCGGCGTCGTCAATGGCGGCCGGTGCCAGTTCTGAGTCACTGGATTTTGCGTCGGTTCAACGCGAAAACGCCGAAATGGAGCGCCGTTGCCAGGGTGTTATCGACCAATGCGCAGCGTTGGGTGAAATGAGCCCGATTCTGTCTTTGCATGATGTTGGCGCGGGTGGGCTATCCAATGCGATTCCAGAACTGCTGCATGACGGTGGTGTGGGCGGCAACCTGGAACTGCGCGAAGTGCCAAATGATGAGCCCGGCATGTCACCGATGGAAATCTGGTGTAATGAGTCGCAGGAGCGTTATGTGCTGGCGGTCAATGACGCCGATCTGGCTCGCTTTAAAGCGATGTGCGAGCGTGAGCGTTGTCCGTTTGCCGTTTTAGGTCAGGCTACCGCTGAACAGACTCTGCATCTTAATGATCGATTATTTAATAACGCCCCGATTGATCTGCCACTGGAAGTACTGCTGGGTAAAGCACCGAAGATGCATCGCGATGTTCAACATCAGCCCGTTTCCGCTGAGACGTTTGATACCGGCCAGATCAGCATTAAAGATGCCGCCGAGCGCATTTTGCGTTTGCCGGCGGTCGCCAATAAAACTTTTTTAATCACTATCGGTGACCGTTCGGTGACGGGTTTAATTACTCGTGATCAAATGGTGGGCCCATGGCAGGTGCCGGTGGCCGATGTCGGTGTGAGTTGTTCGGATTACGAAGGTTACAGCGGTGAAGCGCTGGCGATGGGAGAACGCACGCCGATCGCTTTGCTGAACCCGGCCGCCTCCGGTCGCATGGTCGTCGGTGAAGCGATTACCAATATTCTGGCGGCCGATATTCCACGGCTGGGCGACATTAAGTTGTCGGCTAACTGGATGGCTGCTGCCGGCGCTCCGGGTGAAGATGCGGCTCTGTACGACACCGTCAAAGCGGTGGGTGATGAGCTGTGCCCGCAACTGGGCATCGCTATTCCGGTTGGTAAGGATTCCATGTCGATGCAGACACGTTGGGAAGAAGCGGGTGAACAGCGTGTGATGACCTCGCCGCTGTCGCTGATTATTTCTGCGTTCGCACCGGTGCGTGATGTGCGTCGCAGCTTAACACCGCAACTACAGATATCTGATGATAAAACAGATTTGCTGCTGATCGATCTGGGCCGCGGTCAGAACCGGCTGGGTGCTTCCTGCCTGACGCAGGTTTATCGGCAGATCGGTCAGGAAACGCCTGATTTGGATGATATCGAGGGTTTCAAACGCTTTACACAGGCGCTGAACCGCCTACGCGAACAGGATTTAGTGCTGGCCTACCACGACCGTTCCGATGGCGGCTTGTTTGTCACGCTGTGCGAAATGGCCTTCGCCGGCCATACCGGCATTACCGTGAATGTTGGCGATCTGGGACAGGATGCTATTGCTGCCTTGTTTAATGAAGAACTGGGTGTGGTCATTCAAACCCGTTTTAATTCGCGGGCCAAAGTGATGCAGATCTTGAAAGAAGCCGGCCTGGATTCAATTACCCACCGTATTGGTGAGCTGAACGACAAAGATGTGGTGAGCATCCACGCTGACGGGCAGGAGCTTTATAAGGAACGGCGCGTTGTTTTACAGCAGATATGGAGCGAAACGACCCGGCATATGCAAGCGATGCGTGATAATCCAAAAACTGCTCAACAGGAATTTGATGCGATCCTGAGAATTAATGATCCGGGATTGCATGCCGAGCTCAATTTTGAGCCAGGCGACAATATTGCGGCACCGTTTATCAATAGTGGCGTAAAACCCAAAGTTGCGATACTGCGCGAGCAGGGCGTGAACGGACAAATGGAAATGGCGGCGGCGTTTCGACGTGCCGGATTTAATGCCATCGACGTGCATATGAGTGATTTGCAATCGGGGCGCACTGATCTGAAAGATTTTCAGGGGCTGGCGGCTTGCGGTGGATTTTCCTACGGTGATGTTCTCGGGGCTGGCGGAGGATGGGCTAAATCCATCTTATTTAACAATGAGTTACGCGAACAATTTAAAGTGTTTTTTAATAGAGAAAATACCTTTGGTTTAGGTGTCTGTAACGGCTGTCAGATGATGGCGCACCTGCGCGACCTGATTCCGGGTGCGGAACACTGGCCACATTTTATTCGCAATGAATCCGAGCAATTTGAAGCGCGATTTATTATGACTGAAATTCTGGATTCACCTTCCATCCTGTTGGCGGGTATGGCGGGTTCACGCATTCCCGTGGTGGTATCACATGGAGAAGGGCGTGCACATTTTGATTGTGAAATCCCGGAAGATTTACTAGCGCTGCGCTTTATCGATAACTTCGGAGAGGTCGCAAAAACCTATCCGTTTAATCCAAATGGATCTGTCGATGGCATTACCGGTTTAAGCAATCGGGATGGACGCTTTACCATTATGATGCCGCATCCGGAGCGGGTTTTCAGACCTGTGCAGATGTCCTGGCATCCGCCGGAATGGGAAGAAGACAGTCCATGGATGCGGTTGTTCCAGAATGCGAGAAAATGGCTTGCGTAAATATTCTGACGGCCAGATGAATTTCGATTGAGGTTGCATCCGGGTCATCACCAATTTCTAATAATATCCCTGCGTATATCTCCTTAGGTGTTAATAAGAAGCACAAAACTGTCATAAAGCATTGTTGCCTTTTGCCGCTACTAACTATGTAATCTCATCTTTTTGGTATTTTGCATATGAAGCATGCTTTGTTTAAGGTAAGAGTGTTTGCGCCGGTGCGATTTTTGTTGCTGGTACTTTTCCTGTTTATTCAGTCCATGGCGGTATCTGCACAACAAAAAATTACAGTAGCGTGTATATTTCCGAACTCTGAAGATATTCCTTTTTGGCGTGATACAGCGGCTTTTATGCATGCAGTTGCGGATGATTTGGATATCAATTTAGAAACCAGATTCGTCAAATCCAACGATATTAGCTATAAGCGGGTCTTTGATCAGGTTGTAAATTCTGAACGACGACCAGAATATATACTAATGGGACGCTGGGGCATTATTAGCAAGCAGTTACTGCAGGAAGCTGATAAGAAAAACATAAAAATACTGACTTTCAATTCTAATTTTTTGTTAGATGAACATCAAATTATTGGGTTTCCTAGAAGTAAACACCGAAACTGGATTGCTGAGTTGGTTACAGAGAATAGAAATGCGGGCTACCAGTTAGCAGAGAGATTAATAGCTCATGTTAAAAAAATGAGCATAAAAGACAGGGATAAAAAAATTACAATTTTCGGTATCGGTGCTTACAGCGATGACGCTGTTAGTATAGAAAGGGTTGATGGCCTGAAGCAACTCGTGGCAGAGGAGGCTTCTGTCGTATTGCTTGAAGTCGCGCTTGGAGGTTGGTTGCGCGATTCTGCCTATAGGTTAACACTCGATGCACTCGAACGACATCAATCCATTGATGTCATTTGGTCAGTAAGTGATGAGATGGCTATGGGTGCGATTGATGCAGCCAGGAAAAAAGGATTACAGGCAGGGAAGGACTTCGTGATTGGGGGCTTTGATTGGAAACCTGAAAATATCTCATTGATAAGACAGGGTGAAGTGACCGCCAGTTTTGGAGGGCAAATATTTGATGGTGGTTGGGCACTGATAATGCTTTATGACTATCATCATGGAATTGATTTTGCGGTATCAGGTGGTGCTCGAGTAAATATGCCGATTTATGAAATTACTGCTGAGAACATCAATAACTATACCGGTATATTGGAAAATTACGATGGTATTGACTTTAAGTCTTTTACTAAAAAGCACAATTCGATGTTAAAGGAGTATCCTTTTTCGCTGAATGCGTTATTCGAGTCAAAGAATGCAAATAGTCAACATGCGGTAGACAAAAAAAACTAAACATAGAACAGCACGTCCGTGTGTGTTCATAGTATTTAGTGAAAGCTAAGAGATTTTTTTGTATCTAATCCTATGCGGTTGTTCGGCATCGACGCCCTTGCGACGTTTGTAGTCGGCGGCGTAGTCGGCATAGTTACCTTCAAACCAGACCACCTGGCTGTCGCCTTCAAACGCTAGAATATGGGTTGCGATACGATCGAGAAACCATCGATCATGCGAGGTCACTACCGCGCAGCCCGGAAAATCGAGCAATGCTTCTTCGAGTGCACGCAGGGTTTCAACGTCGAGATCATTCGTGGGTTCATCAAGTAACAGAAGATTTCCACCGCTGCGTAGCAGCTTGGCTAAATGCACGCGATTGCGTTCGCCACCGGATAAATCACCAACGCGTTTTTGCTGGTCGCTGCCTTTAAAATTAAAACGCCCGACATAAGCGCGTGATGGGGTTTCGTATTTGCCCACCTGAATAATGTCCTGGCCGTCGGCGATTTCTTCCCAAACCGTTTTTTTGTTATTCAGTGCATCGCGGCTTTGATCGACATAAGCAATCTCAACGGTTTCGCCGATAGCAATTTCGCCGCTATCGATCTGTTCCTGGCCGGTAATTAAACGGAACAGGGTGGTTTTACCCGATCCGTTCGGTCCGATCACACCGACAATCCCACCGGGTGGCAAGAGGAAGTTCAGGTCTTCATATAACAGTTGCTCGCCGTAGGCTTTGCGGACATGCTTGAATTCAATAACCTTATCACCCAGGCGAGGACCCGGCGGAATATACAGGTCCTTGGTTTCGCTGCGTTTTTGATAATCGGTTGATGAGAGTTCAGAGAAACGTTTTAAACGTGCCTTGCTTTTCGCATGCCGTCCCTTCGGATTGCTGCGCACCCATTCCAGTTCGGACTCCATCGCTTTACGCCGAGCGGATTCCTGTTTTTCTTCCTGTTGCAGACGTTGTTCTTTTTGCTCCAACCAGGAAGAGTAATTGCCTTGCCAGGGAATGCCATAGCCCCGGTCCAGCTCCAGAATCCAGCCGGCGACGTTATCCAGAAAGTAGCGATCGTGCGTGACCGCGATAACGGTGCCTTTAAAATCCTGCAGATAGCGTTCCAGCCAGGCTACCGATTCCGCGTCGAGATGGTTGGTGGGTTCATCCAATACCAGCATGTCAGGATTGGATAGCAGTAAACGACACAGCGCCACACGACGGCGTTCACCGCCGGAAAGTTTGCTGACATCGGCTTGCCAGTCCGGCAGGCGCAAAGCGTCGGCGGCAATTTCCAGCTTACGGTCCAGTTCCCAGGCATCGGCGGCTTCAATTGCGTCCTGTAAATTGCCCTGTTCGACCATCAGCTCGTTCATCTCGTCGTCGCTCATGGGCTCGGCAAACTTCATGCTGAGTTCATTAAAGCGATCAACCAGGGTTTTTAATTCACTGATGCCTTCTTCAACGTTGCCTCTTACGTTTTTTGATTCATCCAGACGGGGTTCCTGCGCCAGATGCCCGATCCGGATACCGGGTTGTGGCCGTGCTTCACCCAGATGTTCGGTGTCAACGCCTGCCATTATGTTCAGTAGCGTGGATTTGCCCGCACCGTTATAGCCCAACACCCCGATTTTGGAACCGGGAAAAAAATTCAATGAAATATTCTTGAGAATTTCCCGTTGTGGCGGGACAACTTTACCAACGCCGGACATGGTGTAAACATACTGAGCCATAAATACCCTTTAATAAATGAGAATAATCAATGGATAGAGCGGGGCGCTATTATGCTTTAAAAAATTGGGCGTTAGGGTACACAATTTTTATTCTTTTGGGAAAGAGATTCCCGAGTAATCCAGTAAGCAATCGATTTGTCGATTTAAAAGCCAGCCTTTAGAACTGCAAGGATTTTTGTAGGATAAAGCCTACGACTAGACGGTGTTGTGGCCGCTTGTAACATCGTAATTCGTACGTTATTACACTGCCTGATAATAATCTTATTAGGCAACGAGGTTTTCACCATGGATGCTGCTACGCAGGGCCGGATTCACCTGGAGTTACTGTCTTTAATTAAACCCAAACTGGAACTGGGTGATTTGCTGATTCTCTATCTGGAACAGCTTGGTGTTGAATTTGTATTTGGCGTACCCGGCGGTGCTATTGAACCTCTTTACAACGCGCTTGCCAGAAGTGAACGTCGTGGCGGTCCGCGCGCAATAGTATCCCGACATGAAACCGGTGCTGCTTTTATGGCACACGGTTATTTCAGCAACTCAGGTAAGCTGGCTGTCTGTTGCTCAACAACCGGCCCGGGAGCAACCAACTTATTAACCGGCGTGGCATCCGCTTATGAAAATAATGTGCCGATGCTGGTAATTACCGCGCAAACGGCACTCAGCAAGTTTGGCCGTGGCGCCTTACAGGAATCTTCCGATACGGCTGTTAACACTGTTGGCATGTTTCAACATTGCACCGGTTACAACAGTCTGATTTCTCATCCTGACCAGTTCGAACGTAAGCTGGTGGCCGCTTTGATGCAGGCGATATATACACAGACCCCTTCCCACATCAGTATACCGGTTGATATTTTGCGTCGTCCGGCAGAAATCAGCAAAACCTCCTATCAAATCGGTGAATTGTTAGACAAATCATCATTAACGGATGAAACGGCCGTTGATCGTTTATATGACTTATTGGTTAATTCAAAAAAACCCCTGTTTGTAATCGGTGATGCCTGTACTGAAGGCGTTGCATCGGTGTTGCAGGTTGCGGGAATACTGCAGGCTCTGATCATTACCACTCCGAATGGAAAGGGTCTGGTTAGTCCCTACCACCCCATGTATCGGGGTGTTATCGGTTATGCCGGGCATAAAGATGCCATGCAAACCATATCCGATCCTGCTGTTGATCTGATAGTGGCCATTGGTACCAGTCTGAGTGAGCGTATTAATAATGGACGCGACATTCATTCTTATTTAACAGATAGACTGGTTCACATAGAAGAGCATGAATTTCGATTTGCCCGCTCACCGATGGCTAAAATGCATATCCGGGGAAATATTGCATCAGTCTTTGGTCGTTTGCTGGAACAGATGTATCGTGCAGACAATGTTAAGAAAGTTTTTTCTGTAGGTGGTAGTAATAAAATTTATCTGGAAAATTTTAGGGCTGCAGAAAAAAACCTGCAAAGGCATTTTGAGCTGGACCAGCCGCAGGAATGTTTATCGAATGCGAAGCCAATCAAGCCGCAGCGTTTGTTAACCGAGTTACCGGAATTATTTCCTTCCAGCACCATTTATCTGGCCGACCCGGGAGCCAGCATGTGTTGGACAGTCCATTATTTACATCCAAAAGACCGGCGTATTTCCGGTGAACGCGAGAGACGAACCAATCTCTTTCAGTCCAGTATGGAGTTTTCCTCGATGGGTTGGTCTATCGGAGCATCCGTAGGTGTTGCGTTGGCCAGACCTGATAATCCGGTTGTTTGTATCGTAGGCGATGGCAGTTGGTTAATGTGCGGGCAGGAAATAACGGTAGCCAAACAACATGGTTTAAATATTATTTACGTTATTTTAAATGATTCAGCTCTCGGCCTGGTTAAGCACGGCCAGAAGCTGGCTAACGCAGAAGCGATTGGATACGAATTACCGAAAGTGGATTTCTGTAAATATGCGGAGTCTATTGGCATCAAAGGCTACCTTATCGAAAAGCCGGATGATCTGAAAAAACTGGATATCAATAAAATCTTAAAGGCTCGACAACCGGTTATTCTGGACGTCCATATTGATCCTGATGAGATACCTCCAATGAGGGCACGCATTACCGCCTTGCAGGAGAATTGATTCAGGTTTCTTATGATTTTGTTTTTCCGTCGCCTCTTAGTGTTGAAGCGCGAACCACACGGTTGGTGATGGCTTCTATTACGGGTGGGTAATCGCGTGCAATCTTTTTGTCTCTGTGTATCCAGTTGGAAATAGTCTGCTGGCAGACCTTTTTTGCGTTGAGTTTTTTTAAACTAATGTAGGTATTAATTTCCTCAGCAAATTGGCGCTGCGATCCGAATATCGCAACTGCTTTTTTTAATTCTTCGCGATAAGATTTAATCTTCTCAGGCTTCATTTTACGTCCCGCCTAAAGCATCGTAAAAGAATAAATTAAGGTTTAGCCCGGCATCCAGTGTCCACTCAGAATTACTCACTATTTAGTTTTTAGTGGTAAAAACCACACTTGTTGTGGCTGGGGGCGACTATATAAATTTCGTGAGTCTGCGTCTTGGTAGAAATTGCGCAAATTGTTGTATTCTTGCGAATATTGAGCAGATTGACCCTGAGGTTTGGATTTAAATACTAAATTCGGCTCCGGTAGGCGCCTGGTGTAACACCGACCATTTGCTTGAATAATTTAGTGAAGTGGCTTTGATTTTCATAGCCGATTTCCAACGTAATCTGGGCAATATTCATATTTGTATCTTTTAATAATTGCTTGGCTTTTTCGATTCGACACTTAATCAGATATTGATGTGGGGCGATGCCAAAAGATTTTTTAAATAGATGCGCAAAATGATAGCTGCTGTAATGGGTTAACGAGCTAAGCGATTCAAGCGTAATATCTTCGGCAATGTTTTCGTTAATGTAGTCAACTAAGCAATTTGACTGCGTGCGTGGAGTTATAACCGAATCTGGTGTTTAGGGGGTTGAATAAAAGCGGCGTATCAGGTTGACTTGTTATTGAAAGATAGCAAACCAACCT